>NZ_BAAJNO010000010.1:0-318442 GCF_054558415.1 Pseudomonas sp. No.21 | reverse complement strand
GTCTGGCCCCGCACCGTGCGCTGATTTCAGGGCGCCAGCTGGCGGTTCTTCACGCGGTCGTCGGTCCAGTCGGGGTCGCTGGCGGTGACGGGGCTGGAGACCTTGAGCACCGCCATGCCGTGCCGGGCTAGGAACACTGCGCCGATCTCGGCCAGGGCCTCGCGGTTGGCGGCGTTGTCGGCGTGGATCAGCAGGAGGATGCGCGAGGGCAGCTTCTCCGGCTTGCCGCTGGGCCCTCGCCACTGGCCGTTGACGTCGTACCAGCTGAGGCCGTCGGGGAAGCGCGGCGTCACCTCCTCGGCGAGGAAGCGCTCCCACAGCGCGGGTTCGATGGCGCCGAAGTAGAGCTCGGTGCGCAGCATGGCGTGCTCCCGTGGGTGGCCATCGCCGGCCAGTGGGCTGCGGCTTTCCAGCAGCAGTGCGGCACCGGCCAGGGACGCCACCAGGGCGACCACCAGCGGCCCGCGTAGAAGTTTACAAACAGTCATGAGAGCACCTCGCCTTCGCCAGCCACCGAACCACCGCGCCAAACCAGCAGCCCCTGCAACAGCGCGCCCAGGGCGAGCACGGCGACGCCGACGAAGGCGCCGTAGCCGACATAGGCCAGGCTCGACCAGAGCATGTACAGGCACAGGGCGAAGAACAGCAGCGGCAGCAGCGGATAGAGCGGCACCCGCACCGGCCTCGGCACCTCGGGGTGGCGACGGCGGAGGATGATCAGCGCCAGGCTGCTGAGGGCCATGAACAGCCAGTAGACCGGGGTCATGTACTCCACCATGGCGTTGAAGCCGCTCTCGGCGAAGCTGCCGAAGGCCACCAGCAGCAGCGCCACGCCGCCTTCGGCGAGCAGTGCACGGCGCGGCACGCCGTGGCTGTCGTCCCAGTGGCCGAGGCGGTGCAGCGAGGGCACATCGCGGGCGGCGGCGTAGGTGGTGCGGGCGCCGACCATCAGCGTGGAGTTGATGCTGGCCACGGCGGAAACGCCCACCACCAGCAGGATCACGCCGACACCCGGTGCGCCGAAGGCGCGGCCCAGCAGCTCCACCGCCGGTGCGCCGCTGGCCGCCAGGCCATCGAACCCCAGGCCCTGGATGAAGGCCCAGTTCAGCGCCAGGTAGATGCCCAGCAGGAGCAGCAGCGCGCCGAGCATGGCGATGAAGAGGCCGCGCCGGCCGTCACGGATTTCCGCCGACAGCGTGGCCGCGTCGCTCCAGCCACCGAAGGCGAGGAAGACGAAGATCATCGCCGCCGAGAAGCCCGCCACCCCGCCGCTTTCCGGCGGCAGCGGGTTGCTCGGCGGCGGCACCGCGACGCCCTGCCAGGCCAGCCAGGCGCCGCCGGAGACGATGGTCAGGAAGCCCAGGGTGAGCAGGCTCACCAGCAGCGTCTGGGTGAGGAAGCCGACCCGCACGCCGAGCAGGTTGACCAGCACCAGGGCGACGATCAGCGCCCCGGCGAACAGCCCCGCGCCGTGGCGCCCGAGTGGCAGCACGGCGGTGAAGTAGTCGGCGAAGAGAAAGGCCGAGAGCGCGATCCAGCCGGTGTGCAGCACGGCGAAGCGCGACCAGGCGAAGAGGAAGCCCACCCGCTCGCCGTAGGCGCGGTGGAGGAAGTGGTAGTCGCCGCCGGGGTGGGGAAAGGCCGTGGCCATTTCGGCGAAGCACAGCGCGCCGACCATGGACAGCAGGCCGCCGAGCACCCACACCAGGTAGAAGTGCTCGGCGCCGACGTTGAGCGCCACGGTGGGCGCGGTCTTGAGGATATCGGTGGTGATCACCATGCCCAGGGTCACCAGCAGCGCCTGCAGCAGGCCGAGGTGACGCCGTGGCCCGGCGCTTGGGGTGTCGCTCATGCCCGCCTCCGGCAGGGGCCTGGCCGCCCGGGAGGGCGGCCGGCTCGGTCAGAAGCCGTAGGTGGCGCGGGCGTAGTAGTACGCGCCGTTGGAGCCGACCGGCGAGAGCACGTCGTACGGCAGGTTGCCGCCGTAGTTGATCTCCGAGCTGGAGCGCTCCGGGTACTGGTCAGTGAGGTTGTTGCCGCCCAGGGCGACGCTGAACTGCGGGGTGAACGTGTATTGCACCTCGGCATCGAGCTGCCACACGGCGTCGTAGGTCTGCTCCGGCTGCGAGGTGCCGAAGTCGAACACGCGGGTGGTCTCGCCCTGGCGGGTGAGGCGGCCCAGCAGGCTCCAGTTGGCGTTGCTCCAGGTGGTGGAGAGGACGAAGCGATCACGCGGTGCGGCGTCGGTGAGGGTGTTGCGCTCCTCCACGCCCACCAGCGCGTCGTTGCCGATGCCCAGGGCGGCGAGCTGCGACGGCGTGCCCTTGGTGGCGGTGACCTTGGTGTGGTTGTAGGTGTAGGCGGTGGTCACGCCCAGCTGGCCGTCGGCGAAGGGCTGGTGGTAGTTGAGCACCAGCTCGGCGCCATCGGTGCGGGTGTCGGCGGCGTTGGTGAAGAAGTTGACGTCATGCACCCCGGCCACGCCGAAGTTGTCCAGCACGTACTGCTCCAGGGCGTCGCTGCCGATGCGCTGGGACAGGGTGATGCGGTCCTTCACGTCGATGCGGAACACGTCGAACGACAGGTCGAAGCGCTCGCTCAGCTGGGCGGTGAGGCCGATGCTGAAGTTCTTCGAGGTTTCCGGGTCCAGGCTCTCGGCACCCAGGGCGCGGGCGATGGGGTCGTTGACCGAGAGCACGCGGATGTCGGTGAGGGTGCCGCCGGTGCCGAAGTTGCTGGTGGTGTGCTGGAAGCCCACCTGGGCCAGGGACGGCGCGCGGAAGTTGTTGGACACGGCGCCACGCAGGGCCACGGCGTCGGTCAGGCGGTAGCGGCCGCTGAGCTTGCCGGTGAGCTTGCTGCCGGCATCGTCGTAGCGCTCCCAGCGGGTGGCGGCATCGACGAACAGGCGGTCGGTGAGGTCGCCCGAGAGCTCGGCGTAGGTGCCGAACACGTTGCGGTCCAGGTCCACCTCCTCGCTGGGGCGCAGGCCGCTGGCACCGTCGGCGCCGGTGCCCACGTAGGAGGCCTCGTCGCCGGCGCGGGTCAGGTAGTTCTCGTAGCGGTACTCGCCGCCCAGGGCCAGGGCGAAGGACGTGCCCAGCAGGCTCAGCTCGCGGGTGAAGTCGAGGTTGCCTACGGTCTGGCGCAGCTCGTACTCGCCGGTGTCGAAGCGGGTCGGCGAGGAAGCCCCGAGGGAGGCGTTGAGGGTGCGCTTGGTGGCGGATTCGAACAGGTTGCGGCCATGGGTGAGGCTGGCATCGTAGTCCCAGTCCTCGCCTATCAGGCCCTTGAAGCCGCCGGTGAGGGACAGGTCCTGGTTGGTGCCGAGGGACTGCGGCAGGAAGCCGTTGGGGTAGAACGCCGGCTGCTCGCTGGGGTAGCGGTAGAACTCGGCACCGGTGGTGGTGCGGTGGTTGTAGGTGCCGAAGGTGTAGGCCTCGATGTCGCCCAGGGGCAGCTTGCCGTTGAACCAGGTGTTGATGTCGCGGGCGTCGCCGTCGCCCATCACGTAGTTGCGCTGGCCGGGGGTGTCGGCGAAGCCGTCGAAGCCGGCACGGTTGGTGGGGTTGCGGTCCTTGTATTCGGCGCCGCCACGGATGAAGCCGCCGTCCTCGCCCAGGCGCGCGCCGATCTTGGCCGTGGTGGCGCTGTTCTGGCCGTCGGTGGTGGTCTCGTGGATGGCGCTCTGGTGGGTGTGGTACGCGCCGTAGGTGGTGGAGACCTCGCCGCCTTCGGGGGCGTCGTCGAGGATGATGTTGATCACCCCGGCGATGGCATCGGAACCGTACTGGGCGCCGGCGCCATCACGCAGCACTTCGATGCGCTTCACCGCGCTGATGGGGATGGAGTTGAAGTCCACCGGGGCGGTGCCACGGCCGATCTTCGAGGAATCATTGACCAGCGCCGAGGTGTGGCGGCGCTTGCCGTTGACCAGCACCAGCACCTGGTCCGGGCTCATGCCGCGCAGCTGGGCGGCACGCACGTGGTCGGCGCCGCCGGAGTTGGACTGGCGCGGCAGGCTGAAGGACGGCAGCAGCGTCTGCAGGGCCTGGCCCAGTTCGCCGTTGACCGCGCCGGTGGACTTCAGGTCCTCGGCGGTGAGCACGTCCACCGGTACGGGCGAATCGAGCACGGTGCGGTTCTTGGCGCGGGTGCCGGTGACCAGCACGGTGCCGAGGCGGGTCGAATCGTCGGCGCTGCTGGTGGCTTCCTGGGCGTGTGCGGGGGCTTGCGCCAATGCCGTGAGCACGGCGGCGCCCAACAAGGGGAAGGAACGGCGATGCATGCGAATTACTCCTTGGTCGCACTTTTGACGGGCAGTTGGCCAACCACTGGAAGTTGCCGTCCCGACAGATGGATGCTGTTTTAAATGGTCTTCAAGTTGCCATCGCGAAGTTGAACGGAAGCGCCCGCTTAACAGCGGCGGCACGTTCTGATTCGTCGTGCAACGGGGGCAGTGCCGACCGGGTCCTGCCTCTTTGCGAGGTGGCCTGGTATCTCGTTCTTGGGCGGCATCCATGCCTGATGGGGTGTCCTGGAGCCCGATCCTAGACGAGCCCGACGGACGGGCAAAATAACGAATAACACTTAGGTTATATCGCACAGCCGGCTTATAAGCGAAATCGAGAAAGTTGCTGCTACAGCAGCAACAGGTGTTGCTGGAGCAACAATGAAATGACAGTTTCTGAAGTGAAGTTAGTTGTAAAAAAAGCAACTAAATCAATTCCGATAAAGGTCTTTTAATAAATGCGGAATACGGTATTGCGCTGATGAGGCAGGAGGCACTCTCAATCGTAGGATGGGTAGAGCTACGCGAAACCCATGCTGCCGGGTGCCGATCCCAACTCCGCTGGTGGAGGTAAAAAGCGACCTCCACCCTACGCACCACATGAGTTTCGAGCGGGACCATGCGTTGGTGCGGATATGGCATTGCGGTGATGGGTTTCGCTGCGCTCTACCCATCCTACGGTCATGCACGGTGCCTGCTGGGTGCCGAACCCAACTCCGCGGGTGGAGGTAAAAAGCGACCTCCACCCTACAGGTGCCGGAGGCTCACCGCCCTTCCCTGCTCAGTCGTACGCCTTGCGTTGCCATTCGTCCTCGGGGATGTCCAGCGCCTCGCCGGAGAAGCGCTGTTCGAGGAAGGGGTCGGCGTGCAGGTGGAAGCCGTTGCGCTCCCAGAAGCCCGACGCCTCCTCGGTGGTGAACTCCAGGGCGCGCAGCCACTTGGCGCTCTTCCAGAAATAGCGCCCGGCCACCAGCAGGCGCAGCGGCCAGCCGTGCTGGGGCGTCAGCGGCTGGTCGTCGTAGGCCAGCGCCAGCAGGCTGTCGGGATGCAGCAGGTCGGCCAGGGCGAGGTTGGTCTGGTAGTCCGTGTCGGCGTGGGCCATGACGAAGGCGCCCCGGGGCTCGATGCCGTGGGCCTGCAGCAGGTCGCCCAGGTGCACGCCGCGCCAGCGGGTGTCGAACTTCGACCAGCGGGTGACGCAGTGGATGTCGCAGCGCACCTCGCGCTGCGGCAGCTGCAACAGGTCGTCGAAGCGCAGCTCCAGGGGCCTGGACAGCGCGCCGTGCAGGCGCAGCGACCAGTCGGCCAAAACGTACCGGGGCACCTCGCCCTCGTGAAGGATGGGGAAGCGCTCGGTGAGCACCTGCCCCGGCGGCAGGCGCGTGCCGTGGGCCGGGTCGTTCTTCACCGCCCTCGCCTTGCGCAACCGCGATGCCTTGTCGTGCATGTCGGTCGCCTCAGTCGGCCAGGGGAATCCACGGCGAGCGGGCGACGCTGGCCGACTCGCCGAAGGCCGGCAGCTTCTGCGCCAGGTCGCGCACGTTCTTCACGTCCAGGTCCAGCAGCTGCTGGCGGGTGATCAGGGTGGCGGGCACCTGCACGCGGGGACCGGTCTCTTCCCCGGCGATGCGCTGGGCCAGGGTGCGCACGCTGATGGCGCCGGCCACTTCCGGGTTCACCGCGGCGGTGGCGGCCCAGGCGCTGCCCGGCTCCTTCATGATCTGGATGTCGGCGGTGGAGATATCGGCGCTGTAGATCTTCACCTGCTCGCCCAGGCCGGCTTCGTCGACGGCGATCTTGGCGCCTTTGGCGAACTCGTCGAAGGGCGCGAAGATCACCTGCAGGCCGGGGTTGGCGCGCAGCACGGCGCTGGCCTGGTCCGCCACCGAGTTGGCGATGGGCGGGTTGAGGGTGCCGAAGCGGGCCTTCTCGACGATGCCCGGGTTGGCCGCCTTGACCTGGCGCCAGATCTCGTCGCGACGCTCCATGGGGGTGAAGCCGCCGATGAACACGTAGCCGGCCTGGAAGGCGTTGCCGTTGTCCTTCAGCGCCTGGTCCAGGGCCAGTTGCGCCAGGGCGTGGTGGTCCTGCTCGATCTGGGTCACGCCGGGGTTACCCAGCTCGACGTCGAAGGCCACCACCTTGATGCCCTTGGCCACGGCCTTGTCGACGGTGTCCTTGAGGGTTTCCGCCAGGCCGAGCTGGACGATGATGCCGTCCACGCCCAGGTCGATGGCCTGCTCCAGCTGCTCGCGCTGGGTCGCTGCCTGCTGGCGGGCATCGAACAGGCGCAGGTCGACGCCCAGGGCCCTGGACTGCTTCTCCACGCCGCGCAGGTAGGCCTCGGGGAAGTCGCCGGAGAACAGGTAGCCGACCAGGGCGATGCGTACGCCGCCCTTGTCGAAGGGGGCCGGAGCGCCGTCGATTCCGGCGGCGCTGGCGCCGCCGGCGAGGGACAGGGCCAGGGCGCCGGCTGCGAGGCGACGCAGGGCGCGGTTGATCAATGCAGGCATGTCGGGTTCCTTTTTCTGAAGAGGGTTCAGCGCGCGCGTTGGGCGAGGCCGAAGGTGAACATCAGCGCCAGCACCAGCACCGCGCCCTTGACGAAGTCCTGGGCGTAGTAAGGCGCGTTGAGCATGGTCAGGCCGTTGAGCAGGGTCGCCACCAGCAAGGCGCCGACCAGGGTGCCGAAGGCGTTGGGCTTGCGTGCACCGAGCACGGCGAAGCCGATCAGCGCGGCGCCCAGGGCGTCGAGCACCAGGCCGTTGCCGGAGCTGACGTCGCCGCGCCCCAGGCGCGCCGCCAGCAGCAGCCCGCCGAGCGAGGCCAGCGAGGCGGACAGCACGTAGGCCAGCAGCTTGTAGCGCTCCACCGGGGCACCGGCCAGGCGCGCCGCCCGCTCGTTGCCGCCGATGGCGTAGAACACCCGGCCGAAGCGCGTGCGTTCGAGGAAGGCCCACACCAGCAGCGCCACCACCAGCATCACGACCACTGGCACCGGCACCGTGTCCCACAGGCGTGCGCGGCCGAGGGCGAGGAAGGCGGCGCTGAAGCTGCCTGCGGCCTCGTCGCCGTTGGGCAGGGTCATGCCGACGGCGATGGAGCGGCCGCCGGTGGGGATCAGTTGCAGGCCGATGACCAGGAACATGCTGCCGAGGGTGGCGAGGATGTCCGGCACGCCCAGGCGCACGATGAGAAAGCCGTTGAGCAGCCCCACCAGCGCGCCGCAGGCCAGGCTGATGGCCACCGCCGGCAGCGGCCCCCAGCCAAGCACCACCATCACGTAGCTGGCGCACATCAGGCTCATGGCGGCCACCGCGCCGATGGACAGGTCCAGCCCGCCCACCGCCATGGTCAGGGTCACGCCCAGGGCCAGCAGCGCGACGATGGACACCGACTGCAGGATGATGAACAGGTTGCCCACCCGCAGGAACGCCGGCTCCAGCACGGCGAACAGCACCAGGATCAGCCCCAGCAGCAGCAACAGGCCGTAGTGGATGGCCAGGCGCAGCAGCGTCGCCCCCAGGGGCGGGGTGAAGGAGGTAGGCGAAGAGGATTCAGGCACGCGCGGCTCCTTGGCGATGCGGGTAGTCGGGAAGGGGGTGCGCAGGGACGCCGGCCAGCTGCGCCACCAGGTCGGCGCGTTGCAGGCCGTCATTGGCGTGGCCACCGACCACGGCGCCATCGCGCACCACCAGGATGCGGTCGGCGATCTCCAGCGCCTCGTCGGGGTCGGTGCAGATCACCAGGGTGGCGCGGCCGGCGGCGCTGGCGCGGATGCGCGCGCCGATCTCGCGGCGGGCGCGGATGTCCACGCCCTGGAAAGGCTCGTCGAGGATCAGCACACGGCCCTCGCCGAGCAGCCAGCGGGCCAGCACCACCTTCTGCTGGTTGCCGCCGGAGAGCGTGTCCATGGGCACCTCGATGCCCGCGCATTTGATGCCCAGCGCCTGCACCTGGGCCTGCACCGCGTCGCGCTCGGCGCGGCGGTCGATGAAACCGGCGCGGCTGAAGCGCGCGAGAAACGGCAAGGTCAGGGTGCGCGCCAGGGAGAAGCCCGGCACCAGGGAACCGCGCGTGCGGTCCTCGGTGGCCATGAACACGCCCCCGGCGATGGCCTGGCGTGGCGTGGCCGGCGCCCAGTGCTGGCCGTCGAGGGTGATGTGCCCGGCAGCGGCGCGGCGCAGGCCGAACAGCAGTTCGGCGATCTCGCTCTTGCCGGCGCCGAGCAGGCCGGTGAGCGCCACCACCTCGCCTTCGTGCAGGCTGAGGTCGAAGGGCGCACTGCGCGCATCGAGCCGGCAACCCCGCACCGCCAGCACCTCGCGGCCGGGGGCGTGGCGCTCCAGCGTGACCGCCGCCAGGGCCGAACCGAGCATCGCCACCACGGCGGCGGCGAGGTCCAGCGGCGCGGCGAACTCGCCGGCCAGGCGCCCGTCCCGCAGGACGATGGCGCGGTCGGCGATGCGCTGCAGGTCCGACAGGCGATGGGAGATGTAGAGGATGGCCACGCCGCGTTGGCGCAGGCGGTCGATCAATGCGAACAGGCGTTCGGCCTCGCTGGCGGACAGCGACGCCGTGGGCTCGTCGAGGATCAGCAGGCGCGGCGCCAGCGCCAGGGCGCGGGCCAGCACCACCAGTTGCCGCTCGGCGGTGCCCAGCGATTCGATGGGCGCCTCCAGCGGCAGGTGCAGATCGAGCCCGGCGGCGATCTGCGCGGCGCGCTCACGCAACCGCCCACGCCCGGCCCAGACGCCATTGCCAGGCTGGCAGAGTTCATCCAGCACCAGGTTCTCCGCCACGCTCAGACCCGGCACCACCGCGTCGTCCACGTGCTGGTGCACGGCGACGATGCCGGCACGGCGCGCCGCCTGGGGGGAGGCGAAGCGCACCGCCCTGCCCTGCACGCGCAATTCGCCGGCGTCGTGGCCATGGCTGCCGGCGAGCACCTTGACCAGGGTCGACTTGCCGGCCCCGTTGGCCCCCAGCAGCGCCACCACTTCCCCGGGAAACAGGTCGAGATCGATGCCCTGGAGCACGGGGCTGGCGCCGAACGACTTGCCCAGCGCCCGGGCACTGACCAGGGCACTGGCCAAGGCATCAGGGCGGGCGGCTATCGAAGCGGTCATGGAGATCTCGGCAGGCAACGGAAGGAATGCGTCAGGGACGGCGCTCTCAGCGGCACCGCCTCGTTGAGGCGCATATAGCCTAAATAACCATTAAGCCGAAAAATAAATAACCGATTCGCATATGGATATAAGAGGCGCGCCGGTGGCCGAGGCATCGGCAGGAACCGGAGTGACCCGTAGGTTGGGTTGAGGTACGAAGCCCCCCGCGAGGCCGCGTTTGGTCGTTGGTCGCGGCCAAGCGAAGCCGCGGAAAAAGTCGACTAATCTGCATAATCGAAGACCGCGATATCACGGAGCTACTCACCGGGAAGGAGGTTGAGCAACAATTCTCGCCGTCATGCGCCAGTGAAGTTCAGCATGGAAAATCTACTGTCCCTTCTTTCTGAAACCGTTCCAGAGGCCAAGACGGTCGAGCAATTGACCCGTCCGTTGCTGACCCTGCTCAGCCGCGTCACCGGCATGGAATCGACCTACCTCACCACCATCGACCTCGACGCCGGCACCCAGCGGGTTGAATTCGCCCGCAATGCGGGGGAGATGGAAATCCCCGAAGGGCTTTCAGTGCCCTGGGACGACACCCTCTGCAAGCGTGCGCTGGCCGAGAACCGCCTCTACTCGAACGACGTGTCCGAGTGCTGGGGGGATTCGGACGCCGCTAGGGCGCTGGGCATCCGCACCTATGCCAGCGCGCCGTTGCGAGCGCGCGACGGTCGTCTGCTGGGGACCATCTGCGCCGCCAGCTCCAGCCAGATCGAGCACGCCCCGGAGGTACAGCCCACGCTGATGCTGCTGTCCGGGCTGCTGAGCATTTCCCTGGAGCGGGAAATGCTCGTCGAGCAGTTGCAGAACAGCAACGCGGAGCTCGCCAGGCTGGCCCTGACCGACGCGCTGACCGGGCTGTGGAACCGCCGGGCCATCCTCGCCGAGGTCCCGCGCCTGCTGGCCCTGGCCCGACGCGAGGAGCGCTATCTGCTGGTGGGCGTGGTCGATCTCGACGGCTTCAAGGCGATCAATGACACCCACGGCCACCAGGCGGGGGACCTGTTCCTCGCCCAGGTGGCCAGGAACCTCCAGGGCAGCCTGCGCACCAGCGACATGCTGGGCCGCACCGGGGGTGACGAGTTCATCGTCGTCGCCCTGGGCCCGCGCTCCGAGCAGCTGGACCTGGCGAGCGAGATGCTCCGCGCCGCCGAGCACCTGCAGCAGCGCCTGGCCAGGGCGACCCTCGGCCAGTACGACATGGGTGGCGAGCAGGGGCGGCTCGACTACGCCGGTGCCAGCGCCGGCGTGGTGGCCTTGTTGCCGGACGGCATCGATGCCGAGGAGGCCATCCGCCGTGCGGACCGCGAGATGTACCGCATCAAGCAGCAGCGCAAGTGCGACACCCGGCTCACCCGCCACTGAGCCGGGCTCCGCTCAGATCTTCGGGCCGATGTGCCGGCGCAGCACCGCCAGCTCGATGAACTCCGGTGCCTGCACGGCATTGGCGCTCAGCCCGGTGGCGGCCTCGCGCTTGGCCGCGCGGAGCAGTTGCTCGCGGTCCAGCCCCGCGTCCAGGGCGGCGGCCAGCACGGCCTCGAGGGCCACCCACAGGGCATCGTTCACGGCGGTGTGGCGAATGTCTTCCATCGGTCTCGTCCTCTGGCTGGAAAGAAAAAGAGTAGACCAGTCGAGGTATCCCGCCCCGCGCCTTGCCGCCGGCCGAAGCGGCTGCTTTCTTCTACCGATACGCAGCGGGCCGCGATCCCAACGGAACGCCCGGACCGCTTTGCCGCTCTTAGCTGTTTACCCGCCCCAGCGCAGAACATGACCGAAACCATGGCATCGCTTCACGACACCGACCTCGACACGCGCCCCGCCCCCCTCGGCTTCCTCCACAACGGCGGCGAGATCGGCGCCCGGTTGCTGCGCGGCGACTTCGACCCGGCCTTCCTCGGCCCGCCGCAGGACTGGTCGGCCGCCCTGAAGACGCTGATGGCCATGGTGCTGCCAGCCCAGGCGCAGATCGTGCTGTTCTGGGGCCCCGAATTCGTGGCGCTGTACAACGACGCCTACGCACCGAGCATCGGCGCCAAGCACCCGCGGGCCCTGGGGCGACCGGCCCGGGAAAACTGGAGCGAGCTGTGGGACGACCTCGGCCCCCTGCTGCGCGGCGTCCTGGAGACCGGCGAGACCTTCGCCGCCAAGGACCGCCCCTTCTACATCGAACGCCACGGCCTGGGCGAGACGGTGTATTTCGACGTGTCCTATTCGGCGGTGCGCGAGGCCGACGGCTCGGTAGGCGGCGTGCTGTGCATCGTCAGCGAGACCACCGAGCGCGTGCGCTTCGAGCGGCGCCAGGCCTTTCTCCTCGAACTCGGCCAGACGCTGCCCTCCATCAGCGATCCGGAGCAGATCGCGGCCACCACGGTGCGCCGGCTCGGCGAGGAACTGGGCGCGACCCGGGTGCTGTTCGGTGAGGACAACAGCGACGGCCAGACCTTCAGCGTGCGCCAGGAATACCTGAACGGCGCGCGCTCCGCTGCCGGCCACCACCGCTACCGCAATTTCGGCGCCTCGCTGCTGGCCGCCCTGCAGGCGGGCGGCAGCGTCGCGCGTGAGGACATCCGCCAGGAAACCGGCCTCGCCTCCGGCGAAACGGCGCTGGCCCTGGAGCTGGGCCTGGCCGCCACGCTGCATGTGCCGGTGATGCGCCACGGCCAGCTGGAAGCCGTGCTGGCGATCCACCACGACCGCCCCCACGCCTTCTCCGAGCCCGAGCGACGGCTGGTCGAGGAAGCCGCCAAGCTGGCCTGGGTGCTGATCAACCACCTGCGTGCCGAACGCGCCCTGCATGCCAGTTCCGCACAGCTGTCGGCGATGTTCGACCAGGCCAGCGCGGGCATCGCCGTGTACGACCGCAACTGGAATTTCACCCGCGTCAACGACCGCTACTGCCAGATCGTCGGCCGGCCACGCGAGGCCTTGCTCGGCTTGCGCCAGCAGGACATCACCCACCCCAACGGCCCCTCGTCGAGCCTGCACCAACGCGCCCTGGAGGCCGGCTCGCCGGTGGAGCTGACCGAGCGCTACCGACGCCCCGACGGCCGGCCCGCCTGGGTGCACAGCCAGATCACCCCGCTGGTGGACGAGCAGGGCCGCATCAGCGGCATGCTCTGCGTGTGCATGGACATCAGCTCGCGCGTGCACGCCGAAACCCAGTTGCGGGAACTGAACGAGGGCCTGGAGGCGCGTGTCGCCGCCATGGTCGCCCAGCGAGAAGCGGCACTGGCGCAGCTGCACGAAGCCCGCAAGATGGAAACCATCGGCCAGCTCACCGGCGGCATCGCCCACGACTTCAACAACCTGCTGACGCCGATCATGGCCTCCCTGGAACTGATCCGCCGCCGCCTGGACGACGACCGCAGCCGCAGCCTCATCGACGGCGCGCTGCAGGCCGCGGACCGCGCGCGCATCCTGGTCGGGCGGCTGCTGACCTTCGCCCGGCGGCAGACCCTCAAGCCCCAGGCGGTGGTCTTGCGCACGCTGGTCGAGGACATGCGCGACCTGCTGGAGCGCTCGCTGGGGCCGATGATCGACGTGGCGCTGGACATCCCCGAGCGGCTGCCGGCGGTGACGGTCGACCCGCACCAGCTCGAACTCGCCATCCTCAACCTCGCCGTCAACGCCCGCGACGCCATGGACGGCCGTGGCCGGCTGGTGATCAGCGCCACGCGGGACGACCTGGCCGAGGGCCAGGTGAGCGGCGTGCCCGCCGGGCAGTACGTGAGCCTGAGCGTGGAGGACAACGGCAGCGGCATGAGCGCGGAGGTGCTCGGGCGCTGCCTGGAACCCTTCTTCTCCACCAAGGGCGTGGGCAAGGGCACGGGCCTCGGCCTGTCCATGGTCCAGGGCCTGGCGGCACAGTCGGGTGGCGGCATCGGCATCGACTCGACGCCGGGCGACGGCACGCGGGTGACCCTCTGGCTGCCGCTCGGCCACGCCCGGGCGGACGGCGAGCAGGCCGCACCCGTGGACGAACCCCAGGCGCCCCGGCCGACCCATGTGCTGCTGGTGGACGATGAGGAAATGGTCCGTCATACCACCGCCCTGCAGTTGCGCGACCTGGGCTACCGGGTCACCGAGGCCGACTCGGCCAGCGCCGCGCTGCGCCTCCTGGACGACGGCCTGGAGCCGGACATCCTGGTCACCGACCACCTGATGCCGGGCCGCACCGGCGCACAGCTGGTGGACGACCTGCGCCAGCGTGCCCCTGCACTGCCGGTGCTGGTCATCACCGGCTACTCGAACCTCACCCCGGCGCAGACGCAGGGCATCGAGGTACTGGCCAAGCCCTTCCGCCGCGCTGAACTGGCCGAGCGCGTGGCGCAACTGGTCGGGAAACAGGGTTGAGCAGGCCGCCGGGCCAAGCCGGCGGCCGTTGAGGGGCGCGAGGACCCGCCGCAGCGGGCCCCCTCTGCGATGTCAGCTACGGCCTTGCTGGCTACCCTTGCGGCCGCTATCGGAAGCCTTCTGCCGATCACTCGCGGGAGTGCCCGCATTGCTCTGGCCACCCTTGCGGCCCGCTTCGGATGCCTTCTCGCGGTCATTGGCGAAGTTGCCGGGGTTCTTGTTGGAAGTCATGGAATGTCTCCTTCTGTGAACGGCCGGAATTGGCCTTCATGAGTTCTGATGGAGCCTGCCGCGAACAGTTCGCACTGATTTCCGCTTCGCTAAGCCATTGATGGATAAACGGTAATTCTGATGGGAAGGCGATATCAGGCCGGGACTGCTTCCCGACGGTGAGCATCGGAGGGTGCACGGGTTCAACAGCGGACCTTTTGCAGGCATCCTCGCGCGTGCGGTTCGAAGCGGCCTGCTTTATGGCAGGCCGCGCGGGGAGACCTTCAGGTCTGCCGGTTTCCAGTATCCCGGTTCGTCAACCCTGCGCGGTCTGCCCCCTTCGGTTTCAGATGTTGGAGAGGGTCACAGCGAGGAGGTGCCGGCCATCAGTGAAGCCGGCGCCTACCGCCTGCTGTATCGCTTCAACCACCCCGAGCACCGCAGCATCAGCCGTTGGCTCAGCGAGGAGGTGTTGCCGACCCTGTACGACCGCCACCGCGACCCGGATGCCACCCCGCTACGCGCCCGCATGACCTGGACCAACCAGCAGGTGAACGTGCTCAAGTGGCAGGGCGACTTGTGGATCGCCCGGCGTGACCTGCCGGTGTTCCTCGCCGCCCACGATGACCCCGCGTTGAGCGACGAGCCGAGCTGGATGCGGATGCGCTGATCGCCAGCACGGACGCCACCAAAAAAAATCCACCGCGGGCCAAGTGGAGTGCCCGGGGTGGATAAGGAGGTGAAGGTGACGCACCCGGCTCGGCTCGTGCCGACCGGGTGGAATTCCGGCTACTTGCTGTGCTCCGGCGACGAGGGTCCGCTGACCACGCCGCGAGGCCCGGCGATGCCCCAGTAGACCAGGCCGAGTATGGGGAAGATCGAGATGCCCAGCGCCCACAGGGCCTTGGTGCCCACGCTCTTGTCGCTGCGGAAGACGCTGATGATGGCCCACAGGTCCAGCAGGATCAGGATCGCCGCCATGGCGATCCAGAAGTAGGAAAAGGGTTCTGCCATGAGAGGGACCTCCGTCGTGGATCGGTGAGCGGTCGGAGGCAACGCCGTGCCATCCACCTACCCGGTTGGAAGGCCCATCCGCCTGCAGGTTCAGGAAATCGACCCGTCCCGGGCGCCCGCGACATCCCCCGAACATCACCGCGCCATCGCCCAGCCATCAGAAAAACCGCTTGTCGATCAGTGGGTTGGCGAAGCGCGAAGCCAGTCGAACAATTTCCGCCGGCCCCGCTCAGAACTCAGGTAAGGCCAACCCCGGCCTGCCACCTGAGGAGTAGAACCATGAGCAACAAGAACCCTGGCAACTTCAGCAACGACCGTGAAAAAGCCTCCGAAGCCGGCCGCAAGGGCGGGCAGAACAGCGGCGGCAATTTCGCCAACGATCGCGAGCGCGCTTCCGAGGCGGGTCGCAAGGGCGGCCAGAAGAGCCACGGCGGCGGTCGTAGCTCGTAATCCCTAGTACGGGCCCAGGCTCCGCTCAGGCGGAGCCCGGGCCGCATTCACCCCGCCCTCGTCTGCTGCAGCAACTCATCCACCAACTCCACCAGCGCCTCCCGCTCGCCCCGCCCCTCGGCGCATCGTCGCGCCTGGAAGCCGAGCTGGAACTCCGCCCCACTGCCCGCCTCCGCCAGCCAGCGTGCCCGCTCCAGCGCCGCGCCATCACCGGCCGCCTGCGCCTCGGGGCCGATGAGCCCGAGCACCCGTTCCAGCCATTCGCGCAAGCCGGTCGCGGCACGGGTGAGTGGATCGAGGAAGCGGCCGTGACGGCCATGGCGCATGGCCTGCCAATGGTTCTCGCGGGTGATCAGCCGGGTGAGCGGGTCGCGCACCCAGGCCGGTTCCTCGCCGCTGCAGGCGAAGGCCACCATGGCGCGGAACAGGCCGGCGATGCACAGCACGTCATCGAGCCTCGGGCAGGCATCGGCGATGCGCAGTTCCAGGGTCGGGTAGCGTGCCGAGGGCCGCAGCGCCCACCAGACGTCGGCCTCGTCGCGAACCAGCCCGGCCTCCAGCAGCATCCGCCGGTAGGCGGCGTAGGCGGCCTCGTCCTCGAAGTGCTCGGGAATGCCCATGCGCGGCCATTCCCCGCAGGCCGCCTGGCGGTAGCTGAGCAGCCCGGAGGGACGCCCCTCCCAGAACGGCGAGGAGGCGCCGAGCACCAGCAGCAACGGCAGCCAGGGCGTCACGCGGTTCATCACACGGATGCGGTCCAGCCCCTGGGCGATGCCCACGTGCACGTGCAGCCCCGACAGCAGGCTGCGCCTGGCCACCAGTTGATAGTCCTCGAACAGCTCCTGGTAGCGGGGCGAGGCGCTGCCCTGTTGCTGGCGCCAGCCGCCCAGCGGATGGGTGCCGACCGCGAGGATGCCCAGCCCATGGGGGCGGCCCAGCTCGTCGAGGGTGGCGCGGGCCCGGGCCAGGCAGCCGCGCGCCTCCTCCAGGCCGTGCAGCACCGGCGTGGCGATCTCGATCTGGGTGGTGAACATTTCCGTGGCCAGTTGCGCGCCGAGCGCCTGCCGGCAGGCCTCGACATAGCGCTGCAGCGGGCCCCGGGCCAGCTCGCGCGTCTCCAGGTCGACGACGAAATACTCCTCTTCTATCCCGAAACCACTGGGCGGACCGCTGGTCATCGAGCTTTCTCCGTCAGCTATGCACTCCTTGAGGACGCCCGCAGCGCCCGCCCGGTTCCAGTCGTTTCGCCGGGCGAATTAAGTCGGAATCTTTTCCGCCGCACGCCCCTCACAACCAAGAGGTGCACAAGCGCCCGCTTCGCGAAGTCATGCCCGTACTGGAGATACTGCCGATGTCCGTCCTCAGCCCCGTCGACACCACGCTGGCCGATGTGCCCCTGCCGATGGCCCCGCTCGGCCCCACCCAGCTCCTGTATCAGGAACTGCTACAGCGGCCGGCGCAGAGCCTGGACGAGGCCCGTGCCTTCCTGCAGGAGCAACTGCGCCAGGCGGCTGCCCTGCCCTGCGACCTGCCGGCCTCGCCCGACGAGCTCTCGGCCTGGTCACGCCGCAACGCGGCCGAGGTCACCCACCAGTACGCCACCTACCTGGAGGAGCGCCGCCATGGCGCGGGCCGCCGCTACTTCGGCGACCGCTCCCACGCGCTGTATTTCCTTCGCGGCGTCGCCCCCACCAAGCTGGTGGACGGCGCCTGGCTCCACGGCACCCTGCGCCACTGGCGCGACACCCGTTTCACGCCCCTGGTGCGTACCTTCCTCGAAGAGCTGGGCGATGGCGTCGCCGCGCAGAACCACGTGCTGCTGTACCGCCGCCTGCTGGCCAGCCAGGGCTGCGACGACCTCGCCGGGCTGGACGACGAGCACTACCTGCAGGGCACCACCCAGCTGGCGCTCGGGGCGCTGGCGGAAGAGTTCCTGCCGGAGGTGATCGGCTACAACCTCGGCTACGAACAGCTGCCGCTGCACCTGTTGATCAGCGCCTTCGAACTCGACGAGCTGGACATCGATCCCTACTACTTCCAGCTCCACGTCACCATCGACAACAGCGCCACGGGCCATGCGCACAAGGCCGTGCAGGCGGTGCTGGACAACCGCCCGCAGGTGGCCGATGCGCAGGACTTCTACCGCCGCGTCACCCTCGGTTATCGCCTCAACGAGCTGGGCAAGGGCTCCCGCGCGGTGATCGCCGACTTCGACCTCGAGCGCGAGCTGCTGGAGATGTTCGAACGCAAGCGCGGGGTCGCCGGGCAGGTGCACTCCGACTATTGCCGCATCGAAGGGCGCACGGTGAACCAGTGGCTGGCCGCCGACGAAGGCATCGCCGGCTTCCTCGCCGCGCTGCAACGACGTGGCTGGATACGCCGCCACCAGGACCCGGCCGAAAGCCGCTTCTGGCAACTGGTGCAGGGCGAGCGTGCCGCGATGTTCGGCGTGTTCTCCGCCTACGAGCAGCAGTTGCTGCACGACTGGATCGCCGGCAGCTGGGAGCGCCCCGGCAGCGCGCCGCTGTCGCGCAACGGCGTGTTCCGCAGCCGCCACCGGCAGCCGCACATGCCCAGCCAGGAGCACCAACGGCCCTCGCTGCAACCCCTGGAGAACTCGGAGCAGCGCCATCTGCTGGACGAGCTGCAACAGCTCGACGACACCCGCCACGAAGCGCGGCTGATCGAGCTGCTGGGCCCGGCCAGCCACTGGACCCCGGCCGGGCTGCTGGCCACCCGCCTGTTCTCCACCCTGACCCGCTGAGGAGCACGCCGTGCATGCCCCCCTGGATCACCTCGACGTCGCGGCCGACCACCCGCTGCTGCGCCTGGGCCGCCTGCTGGCCGGTCGCGGCTACCGCTTCACCACCCTCACCCCGCTCTCCCACCAGCGGGTCAACGCGCGGCCGGGCAACGCCGAGGCACGCACCCTGGAGGACGTCTTCGGCTGGAGCCGCCCCTTCCGCCAGGCGCTGGTCGGCGAGGAGGTGTTCGCCCTGCTGCGCGAGGCCGACGCCGTGGACGCACACGGCGAGCTCTGGTCGAGCCGCATCCGCTGGTCCAGCCTCGACGGCCAGCTCTTCGTGCACTCGCGCTACCCCACCGTGGACGCCGACGCGGTGTTCTTCGGCCCCGACACCTACCGCTTCGCCCAGGCCCTGCACCAGCACCTGGCCCGCGACGCACGAGCGCTGCGGCGCATCGCCGACATCGGCTGCGGCGCCGGCCCGGGCGCCGTGCTCGCGGCCCTCGCCAGGCCGCAGGCCCAGGTGCTGGCCCTGGACATCAACGACCGCGCGCTGGCCTTCACCGCCGTCAATGCACGGCTCGCCGGCGCGGCCAACCTGACCCCGCGCCACAGCGACCTGCTGCAGCAGGTGGAAGGGCCGCTCGACCTGATCATCGCCAACCCGCCCTACATGCTCGACCCGGCCGGCCGCGCCTACCGCCATGGCGGCGGCGAACACGGCGCCGGCCTGTCCCTGGCGATCATCGAGGCCGCCTTGCAACGCCTCGCCCCCGGCGGCTCCCTGCTGCTCTACACCGGCGTGGCGATGTTCGGCGGCGCCGACCCCTTCCGTGAGGCCTTCCAGCCGCTGCTCGATGGCCACGCCTGGACCTGGCGCTACCGGGAAATGGACCCGGACGTGTTCGGCGAGGAACTGGACAACCCGGCCTACGCCCGCGCCGACCGCATCGCCGCCGTGGTGCTGGAGGCGACGCGCCCCGCCCACGACTGAACCCTGCCCGGAGAGCCCACCATGCACGACGATGACGACGACCCGATCAACGACCCCGGCAACGAAGACCCGGGTTCCGCCGTGGAGCGGCTGCCCGAGGACGAGCCCGAGGTGCAGCCGGACGACCCGGACATCCAGGGCGACGACGGCTCGGGCGACCCCGAGTGAAGACCAAGGCCACCTGAAGCCGGCGCCCCCAGGACGCCCCCTGCCCGACCATGGAGCCCAGACGATGCCGATGCCCTTGCCGACCCAACCCGCCCACGGATACGCGCAGCCGACGCCGGAGCGACGGCCCTGCGCCGTCACCCACCGCCCGCTGCCCGCCTCCGGGGAACACGCGGGCTCGCCCACCGCGCTCCCCGAACGGGCGGCGCCGGCCTTCGGCCCGGGTGCCCGGGGATGAACGAGCGCCAGCCCTTCACCGGCCCGCCGAGCCCCCGAGAGGATGGCCAGATGCGCATCATCACGTGCGAGCAGGAGCAGAAATTCCACATCGGCGGCGATGTGGTGATCACCGTCACCGAGATCCGCGGCTTCTCGGTGAAGCTGGCGATCTCCGCCCCGCGCGAGGTGCCGGTGCATCGCGAGGAGATCTACCGGCGCATCCAGGCCGGCCAGCGGCCTGGCGAGGAAGCCACCTGAGCGCACCGGCTTCCCGCCCGTCAGTCGGCCAGGCTGATCCACGCCGGCGCAGGGTCGCTGGCGTGCGCCTCGCAGGAGCGGCTTCAGCCGCGAAACGCCCGCTGCCGGCGGGAGGCGGCGAGGGCTGGGATGCCCCCTCGCGGCTGAAGGGGCCATGTCTGCGCCGCGTGCTACGGGGGCTTGAGTCCAGCTGATGGCGAGTGCTGTTGGTGCTGCTGGTTTCGCCCACCCCGGCCAGGCGTCCTCGCCATCTTGCGCGGTGCCCCCCATCCGGCTGCCCGACCGCCGGGCCGGTGCCGTCTATGCTTGGATTTCCCCAGCCAGCGGAGAGCGACATGACCAAGGACGAGATGAAGGCCCGCCTCAACGACGCGATCCAGGCCACCCTCGAATCCCAGCGCGGTGGCCCCTTTCCCGCTCGCCAGATTTCATACTCCGTGGCCATCGGCATGGCGGCGGCCATGCAGCTGTGCGAGTTGGTCGAGAGCGAGGAATACGCTCAGATCATCCAGCGCATCACCGCCAGCATCGAGCACGATTTCGCCAAGGCGGCGGAGCCCAGATCCTGATCGTCGGGACAGCCGAATTTTTTCTGCAACATTCTCCTGATCGTCCGCTCTATAGCGCAGTCCGCCCCCTTCCATGGGTTTCTGCACGTTGGATATCTGCATTCAGGAGGAGATATGGATTGGCTCATCAGCTATCGCGATGCTGAAGGTCAGGAGAGGTCCGTCACCGTTCGTTCGAACCACCTGCCCAACCACAAGACGGCCGCGCGCTGCGTGGTGGAACACGCCTATGGCGACGCACCGCCGAGGCCGCTCGGCAACCTGTCCGCCGTGGCCTGGCTCACCGCCTGCGGGCTGGAGATCCGCGACATCAGCCTGGTCCGGGACGACCGCCCGGGCCTGCAACCCCTGACCTTCTCGCGCCCCAAACCCTACTTCCGCCAGAAGCCCGGCACCGAGCGGCAGCCGCCGGAAGAACCCGCGTCATAGCGCCCCAGTGCCGGAGGGGCCGCCGCGCCTCCGGCACGTCCACCGACCGGCTCCAGCGAGGTGTGCCCTGGCCGCCCAACCCATCACCGCCCGCCAGCTCGGCCTGGACCAGGGGCTCGCCCGGGGCGAGGAAGGCGCGCTGTTCAAATGGCTGATCGCCGCTTTCCTGTTCGGCAAGCCCATCCAGCAATCCGTCGCCGAGCGCGCCTACCGGGTGATAGTCCAAGCCAGGGGGCGCGATACGCCGCGCACGCTCGGGGGCAGCAGCCATGCTGAGCTGGTGCGCATGCTCGGCCAGGCGCGCTACGTGCGTTACGACCGCTCCACGGCCGAGCGCCTGCGCAAGCTGTGCGACAGGCTCGAGGACGAATACGGCGGCCGGGTCGGCGCCCTGTTCGAGCGCAGTGCCGACCAGGCCGAGTTCGAGCAGCGGTTGCTGGCGTTCGAGGGAATCGGCCCGAAGACCGTGGAGATATTCATGCGCGAGGCCGGCCCTGCGCTGTTCGGCAGGACCGGCGACGCGGGCTGACTCAGGGCGAGATCGGGTCGCTCGCGGGGAAGGTCTCTTCCACGGCGTTGTCCACCTTGGCCTCCAGCTCGCGCTGGCTGCGCAGCGGGTGATCCTCGATGCGTGGCAACGCCGCACGCAGGGCCGCCACGCGCTGGCGCAGGTATTCGAGCTCGGTCTCGGGGTCGATCACCAGGCCCTTGACGCTGCAATGGCCGCTGACGCCGCGCAACAGCAAGGCGGCGCCGCCGAGCGCCTTGATCACGCCCGGGGCGCCGCCCCGGTAGACGCCCGAGGCGATGGAAATGACGCCGGCGGCGACCGAGAGGGCGCGTTCGACGCCGTGGACGTTATGGGTCTGAAGGTGCATGGGGTGGGTCTCCTGATGGTTGCGCGGCGTCAGCGCGAGGCGCGCCGCAGGTCTCTGGAAAGGTTGCCGTGGCCGTGGCCCTTATGAGGCGTCGCGCGCACGCCGAAGCGTTGCCAGACCCGCTCGTGGAAATAGAAGGCCACGGTGTTGCATGCCGGCTCGATGAGGGCGATGAGACCACCGGTCAGCACGCTGCCGGTCAAGAGGTAGGCCACGGTGAAGGCGATGGTGAAGTGCAGCACGGCGAAGCTCAGGGTCTTGGCCAGCGGCGGGTTGCCCTGAGGCGGCAGCGGCCGGCTGCGGGCCGGGTGCGCCGTGCGTGGGTTGCGTATCGCCATGCGGGTCTCCTGCTTGCGGGTGTCGTCATGCTTTGGAAGGGCGAAGACCCTGGAGAGGTTCAGGAAATCGGTCCGGTGGCAGGCCGCGTGGCGCTCATCCAGAAAGTGCAACTTTCCGCCGGGTCGCCGCTTCTACAGCCCTGTAACCCTCAACCCCTGGAGATCGCCATGAGACTCAACCGCCTCGCTCTTCCCGCCCTGCTCTGCGCCACCCTCAGCACCCCGCTCCTCGCCGCCGACACGGTCGATGCCGATGACTTCGTCGACGAAGCCAGCGCGGGCGGCATCGCCGAGATCGAAAGCGGCAAGCTGGCGCTGGAGAAATCCACCACGCCCGGCGTCAAGACCTTCGCCCAGCAGATGATCGACGACCACAGCGCGGCGAACCGCGAACTGGCGGTCATCGCCCGCGAGAAGAAACTGGAAGTGGCGACCGAGGCCGAGCTGATGAACAAGGCCAAGGCCCTGATCCTGAAGCTGCGCGACGGCGAGGACTTCGACGAGGCCTATGCCAACAACCAGGTGGTGGCCCACGAGAAGACCATCGAGCTGTTCAAGGAAGCCGCCGCCTCCGATGACAAGGAGATCGCCGCCTTCGCCAGCAAGACCCTGCCCAAGCTGGAGCACCACCTGCAGATGGCGCGCGACCTCGCCGCCACGCACAAGAAGCCCTGATGCAGCGGTAGGGGGGGATGCCGGTGGTGGCCTCCACCCCCTCTGCTCCAACCGGGGCTCCGCTGGTGGACAAAGAGAGCGTTGTCCCCCCTACGAAAAGCCACTCCGCAGTCATGCAGGCGATAGGCCGTCTCGAGCCTGCAGGTCGGGTCAAACCCGACACCACGGCACCCCGCCACGCGGGTTTCACCCGCCCTGCGAATCTCTCTCCAGGGCACATGCGTAGGGTGGATGACCCTTCACCCATCCACCATCGGAGCCCCATCCAGCACCGCTGACGGAGGCAAGCAGCCTGGCGCCGCAGACCAGTCTTTCGCGGCTGCAGCCGCTCCCACGGGAAAGCACCGATGGGCTCGGGATCACGGGCGCAGGATCACCTTGCGGCAGTCGTCCTCGGCCTTGTCGAACAGGCGGTAGCCCTCGGCTGCATCCGCCAGGTTGAGACGGTGGCTGATGATGATCTCGGGATTCAGGTCGCCCTTCTGGATGTGTTCGAGCAGGTCGGGAAGCAGCGGGTGGACGTGGGTCTGCCCCATCTTGAAGGTCAGCCCCTTGTCGAAGGCGTCGCCGAAGAGGAAGCCATGGATGAAGCCGGCATACACGCCCGGCACGCTGACGGTGCCGCCGCGCCGTACGGCGGCGATGCACTGGCGCAGGGCGACGCCGCTGCTGGCTTCGAGCTTGAGGGCGGTGAGTAGGGTTTCGGTGGTGCTGCCCTTGGCTTCGAAGCCCACGGCGTCGATGGCGGCGTCCACGCCGCGGTGCCCGGGCGTCTGTTCGATGATGGCCTCGGCCGGGTCGTCGATTTCGTCGAAGTTGATCGGGATGACCCCGTAGGTGCGCTGTGCGTAGGCCAGCCGATAGGCGTGCTGGTCGACCATGAAGATCTGCTCGGCGCCGAGCATGCGCGCGCAGGCGGCGGCCATCAGCCCCACCGGCCCGGCGCCGTAGATGGCCACGCGGCTGCCCCGCCCCACGCTCGCATTGATCACCGCCTGGTAGCCGGTGGGGAGGATGTCGGTGAGGAACAGCACCTGTTCGTCGTCCAGGGCATCGGGGATGCGGAAGGGGCCGGTGTTGGCCTTGGGCACCCGCACCAATTCCGCCTGGCCGCCCGGGAGGCCACCGTAGAGGTGGCTGTAGCCGAACAGCGCAGCCCCGGAAGGAATCTGCTTCTTGTTGAGGATGGCGCCGCGCCCGGGGTTGGTGGTCTCGCAGGCGGCGTGCAGGTTCATCTCGCAGAAGAAGCAGCTGCCGCAGGCGATGACGAAGGGCACGATCACCCGGTCGCCCCGGCTCACAGCGGTGACCGCCGGGCCCACCTCCTCCACCACGCCCATGAATTCGTGGCCGAACACGTCGCCGTGTTTCACCTGGGGGATCTTGCCGCGATAGAGGTGCAGATCCGATCCGCAGATGGCGGTGGCGGTGACCCGCAGGATGATGTCGTCCGGCTCCTGGATGATGGGGTCGGGGACGTTGTCGACGCGAACGTCATGGCTGCCGTGATAGGTGAGTGCGCGCATGGTGGACCTCCGAAGCGTGTGGGCATTCATAGGTCCGAAAGAGGAACGGGCTGGGTGTTCAGGCTTTCGGGATGAACGGCGCAGGAAGGGGTGAGGCGTGGCCACTGCGCTCGCACGGGCATTCAGCCGGGCCCGGAGCAGGTCCGGGCCCGGCCCCGGGTCAGGCGGCCTTGCCTTGCAGGTCCTGCTTCATGGACTTCTTCAGGGCCTCCATCTCCGCGCCCAGTTCGGCGAGCTTCTGCTTGCCCAGCAGCTTGGCGGCCTGGGGAAACATCTCCTTCTCCTCTTCCTCGATGTGGTGCTCCAGCAGCTCCTTGAGCACCTTGGCGCGGCCGGCGAATTCCACGGAGGACGGCGAGGTCTGCTTGAGGTCCGGCAGCACCAGGGAGTCCACGGTGCGGTGTTCCTCCTTGGCCTCGGCCGACATCACGGCTTCGTCCTTGCCCCCGGCGGCCTTGTAGGCGGGGTAGAAGATCTGCTCTTCGATGGTGGTGTGGACCAGCAACTCGATCTCGATCTTCTGCAGCAGCTCGGTGCGGGTCTTGACCCCGCGCTCGGTGGTGCTGCCGAGGCGTTCGAGAAGGGCTTTAACGGTGACGTGATCCTGCTTGAGCAGTTCGATTGCATTCATGGTCGTGTCCTCATCGGTTGCGGAGGCCGGTCCGTGCCGGCGCCTCTCCTAATGACTGACGCGCGTGCGGCGAAGCGGTTCAAGCTCTTTTCGGGGGCTGGGCGGGCTGCCTGGCGACCGAGGTCGCCCCTGCACAATGCGGTGCAGCCGGCCGTGGACCGGGTGCAACCCGACGGGCCCGGGCACGACGCGACTCAGGAATGGATCGACGAGCTCACCGCGTCCGCCGCCATGCCCAGGCAGTCGATCTCGTGGATCATCCCGGTGGCCAGCGCGGCTTCGGCATCGAGGATGCGCGGCGCGGCCCTGAGGTAGTCGAGGATGTCCAGCGGCTCGGCCGCCATGGGCGTGCGCTCGGCGACGATGCGCGCATAGAGGTGCAGGTCGTAGTCCAGGCTCATGGCGTATTCCGACATCCGCGCGTGGTCCACCGAGCCGTTGAGGTTCCAGTGGAAGGGGTGGAAGAGGAACTTGCTGTGCTGGCACGCACTGCGTCGCTCGCCGGCGAGGAAGATGATGTTGCCCATGGACTCCACCGTGCCCAGGTTGTGGGTGCGCACGGGGATGGGCAGCGAGATGAGGAAGTTGTACAGGGAAAATCCGTAGCTGCATTCACCGCCCATGGTGGCGATCTTGATCACCAGCTCGTCGGCGCCCTGCTGCACGGCCTGGGTGCAGCGCTCGATGAGCTGGCCGCTGGTGGTGGAGTTGATCGGCGCGGTGAAATGCACGATGTGGCTGGCCATGGCTGCCCTCCTTTCTTCGTGGTGGTCACGGGTCGGTCACGCGTGCCCGCTCAGCGTGGCGGGCTGTCCGGGGCGTCGGTGGTGGCTGGCCGGTCTTCGCTGGAAGGGTCGCGCGGTGCCTGCCAGTCCGGGTGCAGCTCGGCGGGTATGCCTTCGCGCTCGCGGGTGGGCGGCTCACGGTCGGGGCTGGGGCTGGATTCGACGCAGCGGTCGTCGGTGTTGCGGGGCAGGTCGTTCATGGTTGGCTCCACGGGGTTGCCGGGTGGTGTCTTCGGTGGAGCCGCCACGCCCGCTTGTTGTTCCGGCAATCGGCTGGCCGGCGCTGCCGCGCCGCACCGATCATCCTGCTACCTGAACTCAGCCGGATCGGCGGCAGTCACTCCAGCATCCCCCTGGAGGACCTCATCCATGCACACGCACTACGAAGGCCCGGCCACATTCGTCTACGCCTCCGGCCAGGCCGGCTCAACGGGTACACCGACCCTGCGCAGCGCGACGGTGGTACTCGACGAAACCAGCCCTGGCACCTTCAGCGTCACCTGCGACCTGGACCTGGGCGATGCCGAGGAACTGCGCATCAGCCTGCCCAATGGCCGCAGCCTGGAGGGCGTGATCACCTTCAAGGATGGGCGGACGCTCACTATCGTGGCCAGGCCCTGAGGAACGAGACATGAACCCAATGCGCACGACAGCCCTGCAGGACGCCCTGTGGATCGCCCTGGAGGCCACGCTGGCCGCCGCAGAGGAAGCGGGAATGGAGCGCGAGCACTTGCTCGCCTCCGCCCGTGGCATCGCGGCCTCGGCGCTCAAGGAGGGCTCAGGGAAAGCCGAGGCACTGATCGCCCAGGCCGCCTTGCGCCGCCATATCGGCCCGCGCGCCTGAGCGACCGCTGCCTGGCCGCCCGCCACAATTGACGCGGTGCCAATAAATGACTTGAGCCAGGAGCGTGGATCGTGGTGTCTTGCGCCTGGAGCGGGCCGGCAGACGGCGCCCGACTCGGGGATGGATGTGCACGGACGGAGAACCGAAGCGTGGTAGCTGGATATCTTGGGCAACTCCTGGCGATCGCCAACGACCCCTCGCGCAGCTGGGCGAACCGGCTGGCGGCGATGCGCATGGCGCTGAGGAAGGCCACGCAGCAGCACGAGCAACGGCAACGCGAACTCTGGAGCCGGCGCCGCAAGATGCGCCAGCACCTGCCCTTCACCCGCACCCTCCTCAAGGAACTCGAAGCCGCGCAGCATGAGCAGCTGGCCACCTACCAGGCCCTGTTGCGCTCGACCGGCAGCCTGCTGGTCGCCAGTGAGGCGCAGGTGCTGGACGACCTGGGCAAGCAGCGCCTGCTGGACCTGCTCGGGGTCAACCCGGTGCACCGGCGGCGCATCCCCGGCCACGTCGAGCGCCTGCTCTGCGCCGTGGCCCTGCAGGGCCTTGAGGACAGCGCCCGCCAGTTCAGCGGCCGGCGGCTCTCAAGACCCGGAAGCGGCCCCCTGGCCCGCGCCTACTGCGAGGTGATGGCCTGCGCCGCGCTGCAGAAATTGCGCAAGCATTCCGCCAAGGCCCGCCGCACGGCGAACGCGCCGTCGCAGCGGCACGCCGAATGCGCGCCGGTGCTGACGGTGCACAACGCCGACGGCAGCCGCCAGGTCTACCCCCTGCGCTGAGCCCTGCTCACGCCGCGCACACTGCCCTGACACAGGCCCGCAGCCAGCGATGCGCCGGGTCGGCGTCCATCCTCGGGTGCCAGAGCATCGAGACCTGGATCGGCGCGACGTCCAGCGGCAACGGGAAGCTGAACAAGCCGGCCCGCAGGCTGCCGCTGTGGCGCTCCGGCACGGTGGCGATGAGATCGGATGCGCGGGCCAGCGCCAGGGCCGCCGAGAAGCCGCCCACCAGGGTGACGATGTCCCGCGCGAGGCCCGCGGCCTTCAGCGCCTCGTCCACCGGGCCGCGGTCCTTGCCGCGTCGGGACACCAGCACATGGCGCCCGCCGGCATAGCGCTCGGCGGTGATGGCGCCACGGGTCAGCGCATGGCCCTCGCGCACCACACCGACGAAGCGGTCCTGGAACAACGCGCGGGTGCGGATCTCGGGGCCGGCATCCGCGCCCACCACGCCGGTATCGAGGTCGACACTGCCGTCGCGCAGGGGGGCGCTGTCCTTGTCCGTCTTGGTCACGAAGCGCAGGCGCACACCCGGTGCCTCGTCGCCGATGCGCCCGATCAGCGCCGGGCCGAAATTCTCCACGAAACCGTCGCCGACCCGCAGGGTGAAGGTGCGCACCAGGCGTTGCAGGTCGAGGTGCTCCACCGGGCGCAGCACGCTCTCGACGCCGAGCACCAGCTGGCTGACCTGCTCGCGCAACTCCAGCGCCCTGGGCGTGGGCACCAGGCCACGGCCGGCGCGGACCAGCAAGGGATCGCCGAGGGTTTCGCGCAGCCGCGCCAGGGCCCGGCTCATGGCCGAGGGGCTGAGGTGCAGGCGCTTGGCGGCGCGCGCGACGCTGCCTTCGGCGAGCAGCACGTCCAGGGTGATCAGCAGGTTGAAATCGGGATGGGTCATGGGCGGAAAAACTAGCACGCCGTCGCCGTGACAGGGCGTCCGCTGCATGAATAAAGTGCAAATGCTGCGTCTTCCGCCACTCCAGCGAGGCGACCAGACTGCTGGCGACCCTCCACCGGAAGAGCGCCATGCAACCCACCACCGCCACCTCCGCCCCCTCCCAACCGACCGCCGCCTCTGGATGGGGCCTGGCCAGCCTCGCCCTGGCCACCCTGCTCGCCTCCCTGGGCACCAGCATCGCCAACGTCGGCCTGCCGAGCCTGGCCGAGGCCTTCGGCGCGCCTTTCCAGGACGTGCAGTGGGTGGTGCTCGCCTACCTGCTGGCCATCACCACGCTGAGCGTCGGCGCGGGTCGCCTGGGCGACCTGCTGGGCCGTCGGCGCCTGCTGCTGGCGGGCCTGCTGCTGTTCACGGGCGCATCAGTGCTATGCGGCCTGGCACCTTCGCTCGGCTGGCTGATCGCCGCCCGCGTCCTACAGGGGCTGGGGGCGGCGACGATGATGACCCTGGCGATGGCGCTGATCGGCGAGACCGTGCCGCGCCAGAGGAGCGGCAGCGCCATGGGCCTGCTCGGCACCCTCTCGGCGATCGGCACCGCGCTGGGCCCTTCGCTCGGTGGGCTGCTGCTCGCCGGGTTCGGTTGGCGGGCCCTGTTCCTGATCGGCCTGCCGCTGGGCCTGCTGGCCCTCGTCCTCGCCTGGCGCCATCTGCCCGCCGGGCGCGCCGGTGCCGCGGGCGCCACTGGCTTCGACCTTCCCGGCACCCTGCTACTGGCCCTGACCCTGGCCGCCTATGCCCTGGGGCTGACACTGGGCCACGGCCACTTCGGCACGCTCAATGCTGCCTTGCTGCTGGCGGCGTGCCTGGGCCTGGCGCTGTTCATCCGCGTCGAGAGGCGCACCGACGCGCCGCTGCTGCACCTGGCGATGTTCCGCGACCCCGTGCTGCGCTCCGGGCTGGCCATGGGGGCACTGGTGAGCGCGGTGCTGATGGCGACGCTGGTGGTCGGGCCCTTCTACCTCGCCGGCGCGCTGCACCTGGCGCCGGCCCAGGTGGGGCTGGCGATGGCCTGCGGGCCGCTGGTGTCGGCGCTGATGGGCGTACCCGCCGGGCACCTGGTGGACCGCCTGGGCACCGCGCCCATGGTGCGCATCGGCCTGCTGGGCATGGCGCTGGCCACCCTGGCCCTGCCGCTGCTGCCGACGGACCTGGGCGTGCCGGGCTATATCCTGCCGCTGGCCGGGCTGACCGCGTGCTACGCACTGTTCCAGGCGGCCAACAACACCCGGGTGATGGCCGAGGTACAGGCGCAGCGGCGCGGCCTGGTCTCCGGCCTGCTCAACCTGTCGCGCAACCTGGGGCTGGTCACCGGTGCCGCAGCCCTGGGCGCGGTGTTCGCCTTCGCCACGGCGACCGACGACATCGGCCGCGCCGCGCCCGAGGCCATCGCCGCCGGCATGCGCGGCACCTTCCTCGTCGCCCTGGGGTTGATCCTCTTCGCCCTGACGATCGCCCTGGCCGGCCGCCGGCGCTGACCCCGGCGCGGTCAACGCGTGCTGCGCTGCACCAGGCCGATGAGGGTGGCGAAGAGTTCGTCCTCCGCCTGCTCCGGGGTGATCTCCTCGGCGGCAGCGGCATGGGACAGCGCCTCGGCCGCGCCGAGCATCGCGCGCAACCCGGCGGCGCCGATGGTGCCCTGGCCGATGTAGGGCGTCAGCACGGCGCGGCACTTGTCGAGGAAGATCACCTCGTACTCGCGCTTGATCCGCTCCAGCTCCGGCGAGCCGGCCAGGGCGGCGGCGACGCCGGGTATCTCGCGCCCCTGCTGCAGGACACAGGCGACATAGGACGAGGCGATGACCCGGGCGATGCCCTCGAGCGTCGGCTCGGCGCTGTCCAGCGCGGCGTCCATGACCGCGGTCTGGCGCGCGTCGAAATCCTGGTAGAGCACCGCCAGCAGCCCCTGCCGGGTGCCGAAGTGGTCGTAGACCACGGGCTTGGTGACGCCCGCCAGTTCGGCCAGGCGGCCGAGGGTCAGCGCATCGCTGCCCTCCTCCCGCACCAGGCGCCAGGCCACTTCCAAGAGCTGCTTCTGACGCTCCTCGCGAGACAGCCGGCGGCGCGGCTGTGCGGTGGAATCCTGTTGCTTCTCATCGCTTGACATGGGAAACCTACCAAAAGTAACTTACCAATCGTAACTTACTGAAAGTATATAAGCGCTTTCAGCCACCCCGCAATCGAGCCGCAGGAGGTTCCAAGATGCACGCCCTCATCGTCGTCGCCCACCACGACCCCGAATCGCTGACCCACGCCATCGCCGCCGAGGTCGCCCGGGGCGTGGCCGAATCCGCGCCGGGTAACGGCAGCGCGATCGCCGACCTGTTCCGCGAAGGTTTCGACCCCCGCTTCAACCCCGCCGACCACGCCGTGCACCGCCACCAGGCGACGCCGCCGGCGGACGTGCTCGCCGAGCAGGCGCGCATCGACGGTGCCGACGCCCTGGTGCTGGTCTATCCGGTGTACTGGTGGTCGATGCCCGGTTTGCTCAAGGGCTGGGTCGACCGCGTGTTCAGCAACGGCTGGGCCTTCGACTTCGTCCTCGACCAGCGCTTCGAGAAGAAGCTGCAGCACCTGGACGTGCACCTGGTGGGAATCGCCGGCGCCGATGCCGGCACCTACGAGCGCCACGGCTACCGGGAGGCGATGAAGGCGCAGATCGACCACGGCATCTTCGATTACTGCGGGGCCCGGGTGGCCAGCTCGGCGCTGCTGCTGGAGTCGGAAAGCCGCGACCCGACCGACTACCTGCAGGCGGCGCGCCGCCTCGGCCAGTCGCTGTTCGCCCAGGCGCCCACCGCGCGCCCCGTGGAGGCGTGAGGCCCTCCCCCAACGGCAGCCCCCACCTGTCGGGGCGACGTGTAGGAGCGACTTCAGTCGCCAAGCAGTCCGCAGGGCTGCCCCAACTCCGGGACTCCATATGGCACCGCTGGTGGATGAAAAGAGCGTCATCCACCCTACACACCGGTTGGTACAGTGACCGGATTGGGCAAGGTGCCGTAGGTTGGCGCCGAGCGCAGCGAGGCCCAACACAACCTTGTCCGGTCTCGCGACGGCCTCTCCCTGTGGGAGCGGCTTCAGCCGCGAAAGACTCGCCGCCGGCACCCAGCTGCGAGCGGCCGGGTATTCCATCGCGAATGAATTCGCTCCCACGAGATGGGCAGCGGGTGGAGGGCCGGGCTGGGCCAACCGACCGGGCAACTGGTCCGGGCGCGGGAGTTTCCGTAGAATCCGCCGCCCTGCTTCTGTCCCACCTCCCCCGGTAGCCCATGAAACCTGCCCGTATCCGCGCCGACGTCCTGGCCGGCCTGACGACTTCGTTCGCCCTGGTGCCCGAGTGCATCGCCTTCGCCCTGGTGGCGCACCTCAACCCGCTGATGGGCCTGTATGGCGCGATCATCATCTGCACCCTGACGGCGCTGTTCGGCGGCCGGCCGGGCATGGTGTCCGGGGCCGCCGGCTCCATGGCCGTGGTGATCGTCGCGCTGGTGGTGCAGCACGGCGTGCAGTACCTGCTGGCCACGGTGCTGCTGGGCGGAGTGATCATGATGGCCTTCGGGTTGCTGCGCCTGGGCAAGCTGGTGCGCATGGTGCCGCACCCGGTGATGCTGGGCTTCGTCAACGGCCTGGCGATCGTCATCGCGCTGGCCCAGCTGGAGCATTTCAAGACGGGCGAGGCCTGGCTGTCGGGCAGGCCGCTGGCGACCATGCTCGGCCTGGTGGCGCTGACCATGGCCATCGTCTACCTGCTGCCGCGCCTGACCCGCGCCCTACCGCCGGCCCTGGCGGCGATCCTCGGCATCGGCCTGCTGGCCCACTTCACGGGCCTGTCGACGCGTACCCTCGGCGACATGGCGCACATCGCCGGCGGCCTGCCGACGTTCTCGCTGCCCGAGGTGCCGTGGAACCTGGAAACGCTGCGCATCATCGCGCCCTATGCGCTGCTGATGGCGATGGTCGGCCTGCTGGAAACCCTATTGACCCTCAACCTCACCGACGAGATCACCGAGAGCCGGGGCTACCCGGACCGCGAATGCGTGGCCCTGGGCGCGGCCAACATGGCCTCGGGCCTGTTCGGCGGCATGGGCGGCTGCGCGATGATCGGCCAGACGGCGATCAACCTCGGCTCCGGCGGCCGTGGCCGGCTTTCCGGGGTGGTGGCCGGCGGCATGATCCTGCTCTTCGTGCTGTTCCTCTCGCCGCTGATCGAGCGCATCCCGCTGGCCGCGCTGGTGGGCGTGATGTTCGTGGTATCGCAGCAGACCTTCGCCTGGGCCTCGCTGCGGGTGCTGCACAAGGTGCCGGTCAACGACATGCTGGTGATCATCGCGGTGACCGTGATCACCGTGCTCACCGACCTGGCCATGGCGGTGATGCTGGGCATCGTCGTCGCCGCCATCAACTTCGCCTGGCAGCATGCCCGCGAGCTGTACGCCGACAGTCACCTGGAGGCCGACGGCAGCAAGCGCTACCAGGTCCACGGCACGCTGTTCTTCGCCTCCACCACGCCCTTCCTCAATCGGTTCGACCCGGCGGGCGACCCGGCCCAGGTGACCCTGGACTGCCGCCACCTGAGCTTCGTCGACTACTCGGCCATCGCCGCGCTGATGACCCTGCGCGAGCGCTACGCCAAGGCCGGCAAGCACCTGCGCGTGGTGCACCTGTCCGAGCGTTGCAAGCAGTTGCTCAAGCGGGCGGGTGTGCAGCACTGAGGGCTGGTTTCTTCCCGGGACCAAGGTGCAGGCATCGAGACCGCTCGGTGGATGGGAAGAGCGCCATCCACCCTACAGGTGCCGCAGATGGGACCGCGCTGCATGGGTTGGCCTTGCGCAGGGTGGATGACGCCTTTTTCATCCACCAGCGGAGCCACTGCACCCATGAAAATGCCCGGCCACCGCTTGTGCGATGGCCGGGCATTTTTCTGTGCCTGGGCCTTGCGGCTCAGGCGCCTGCGTCGATCAACCCGCCTCGGACAGCGAGGCCATGTCGATCACGAAGCGGTAGCGCACATCGGATTTCTCCATGCGCTCGAAGGCTTCGTTGATCTGGTCCATGCGGATCATTTCGCAGTCCGGGAGGATGTTCTTGCGGGCGCAGAAGTCGAGCATCTCCTGGGTCTCGGCGATGCCGCCGATGGGCGAGCCGGCGAGGCGGCGGCGACCGAGGACGAAGGGGATGGTCAGCTGTTCGTCGATGGGGCCGATCTGCCCGACTATCACCAGGGTGCCGTCGATATCCAGCAGTGCCATGTAGGGCGAGACGTCGTGGCGCGAGGGCACGGTGTCGATGATCAGGTCGAAGCTGGACTGCGCGGCGCTCATGGCCTTCTTGTCGGTGGACACCAGCAGGCGGTCGGCGCCCAGGGCCTTGGCGTCGTCGGCCTTGTCGGCGCTGCGGCTGAGCACGGTGACTTCGGCACCCAGGCCGACGGCGAGCTTGACCGCCATGTGGCCGAGGCCGCCGAGGCCGATCACGCCCACGCGGCTGCCGGGGCCGACGTTCCAGGTGCGCAGCGGCGAGTAGCTGGTGATGCCGGCGCACAGCAGCGGCGCCGCCTTGGCCAGGTCGAGGCCTTCCGGCACGCGCAGGACGAACTCCTCGCGCACCACCAAGTGCTTGGAGTAGCCGCCGAAGGTGAGTTCCCGGGTGATGCGGTCACGGCTGTTGTAGGTCTGGGTGTTGCGCTCGCGGCACAGCTGCTCCTCGCCCTTGCGGCACTGGTCGCACTGCATGCAGGAATCCACCATGCAGCCCACTGCCACGTTGTCGCCGACCTTGTAGCGCGTCACCGCCGGGCCGACCTCGATCACCCGGCCGATGATCTCGTGGCCGGGCACGATGGGGTACAGGCTGAAGCCCCAGTCGTTGCGCGCCTGGTGCAGGTCGGAGTGGCAGACGCCGCAGTAGAGGATTTCCATCGCCACGTCGTTGGGGCGCAGTTCGCGGCGCTCGAACTTGAAGGGTGCGAGCGGTGCAGCGGCGGTCTGCGCGGCATAACCGATTGTGAACATGAGCAGTACTCCAGGGGTTGGGGATCAGCCGACGCGTCGGCCTTCGATGGGATAGGCGGGATCGGAATAGCCGGGGGTCGAGGCGTGCCCGGTGGCCACCAGGCTGTCCACCAGGCGCTCGTCGTCCGGGCCGAGCTGCAGGTCGAGGGCGCCCAGGTAGGCGTCCCACTGCGCTTCGGTGCGCGGGCCGGCGATGGTCGAGGCGAGCAGGCGGTTGTGCAGCACCCAGGCCAGGGCGAAGGCGACCGGGGTGGTGCCCCGGCTGGCGGCGTGTTCGGCCAGGGTGCGGGCGATGTGCAGCGACTCGGGGCGCCATTCGGTCTGCTGGATGCGCTTGTCGCCGCGGCCGGCACGGGTGTCGGCGGGCGGCGGTGCGTCCACCGGGTACTTGCCGGTGAGCACGCCACGGGCCAGCGGGCTGTAGGAGACCACGCCCAGGCCGTAGTGGCCGGCGGCGGGCAGCTGCTCCACCTCGGCGGTGCGGTCGACGATGTTGTACAGCGGCTGGCTGGCCATGGGCCGGTCGACGCCGAGGGCATCGGCCAGGCGCGCCACCTCGGCGATGCGCCAGCCACGGAAGTTGGAAACGCCGTAGTAGCGCACCTTGCCCTGGGCGATCAGCTCACCGATGGCGCGCACGGCTTCGTCCAGCGGCTCGCCGGCGAAGGCACGGTGGATATAGAGCAGGTCGATGCAGTCGGTGCCCATGCGCCTGAGGCTGGCCTCCACCGACTGGAAGATCCACTTGCGCGACAGGCCCTGCTGGTTGGGGCGCTCGCCGAACGGGAAGCCGAACTTGGTGGCCAGCACCCAGTCGTCGCGTCGCGCGGCGATGGCGCGTCCGACGATCTCCTCGGAGCGGCCGGTGTTGTAGACGTCCGCCGTGTCGATGAAGTTGACGCCCTGCTCGAAGGCCTTGTCGATGATGCGCCGGGAGGTGGCTTCGTCGGTCTCGCCGCCGAACATCATGGTGCCCAGGCACAGGGGCGAGACTTTGAGGGCGCTGCGCCCCAGGTTGCGGTAATCCATGGGTGTCTCCATCCGGTCAGGCTGGAAAGGGTAGATCAGCGGAGGTTGCGATCAATGCGATGGGACCCGGAATCAGGCCAGGAGCGAAGATTAAGCGTCGCCGGGGCCTGTCCGGTAGCCGACTTCTCCGCCGTGCTTGCCCATTCCTGCCAATCGTCGAACGCCTCGAAAGGTGCATTCCAGAGCGATCGGCGCCTTGCCCGATACTGCAAGGGGCCTCCTGGCCATTCGCCGTATCGATGATGGGGCATCAGCCCGGCGAGGCCTCTGCCGGGCTCTTGTACGAGGTTTGTGGAGCGCCGGACCGGCTCTCCGGGGAGTCGACCCACCCTGCCCGCCAGGCGGCGAAAAACCTGCCCGTCCGGTTAGCTTGTGCGGCGCCATGACGCATAGGGCTGAAGTGAATGAGCAATCAACTGCCCAGACTTATATATGTCGGATGCATTGCACGCGTTTCGCTCGAACCGATAATTAACCCATTGCCCGATACTCCAACAGTGCAACTTGGCGAGTGCAGCAATCCTCTTCTCGCGCCTATAAATCGCGGCCAAAAAAAAAGCCGCTTCAAGAGAAGCGGCCAATAAACCAAAGGATGATGAACTGGAGCAAGGCGCCACTCCGACAACCAACTGGAGCCACGCCCTGAGGTATTCATCGCCGCCAGAATACGCGCCACGCCCAATCGCAAACTATTAATTTCATTGATATTAATCATCAGCCTCATCAGTTACGGATTACTTGCGCGCGCGTGTTAACTGTTACCCGCCACTTATTCCGCGGACCTTATAAGCAACAATTAGTTCGCACTGTCACGGTTGGGAATCTACAGTTTCCCGGTCGATCGGCAATTGAATAAGCGGTCTCTTCCTGCCGACTCCAAGCCATCAAAAAAACCAATATCTGGGAGCATCCATGCATAACCGAAACTATATAGCCGCCGCCTGCACGCTGCTTTCCCTGGGTATCGCCCAGGCCCACGCCAGCGAGCAATCCGACGCCAAGGGCTTCGTCGAGGACGCCAGCCTGAAGGTCCTGCTGCGCAACGCCTATTTCAACCGTGACTACAAGGACAAGACCAACGACGCCAAGGTCTGGGGCCAGGGCTTCATCGGCACCTTCGAGTCCGGCTTCACCCAGGGCACCGTCGGCTTCGGCGTGGACGCCTACGGCCTGCTGGGCATCAAGCTCGACAGCGGCCGGGGTCGCAACTACAGCGCCTTCTTCGACACCGACAGCGACGGCCACCCGGTGGATGACCTCTCCGAGGCCGGCGGCGCGGTGAAGCTGCGCTTCTCCAACACCGTGCTCAAGTACGGCAACCAGTTCCCCTCCCTGCCCGTGCTCGCCTATGACGACAGCCGCCTGCTGCCGCAGGCCTTCACCGGCACCCTGGTGACCAGCAAGGAAATCGAAGGCCTGGAACTGAACGTCGGCCGCTTCACCGCCGACAGCCCGATGGGCGACCCGGCGCGCGACCCCAATCGCCTGAAGAGCATCGACGTGATCGGCGGCAGCTACGTGGTCAACGACGCGCTGTCCGTGGCCCTGTACCACTCCGATGTCGAAGACACCTTCAAGAAGTACTACGGCAACGTGAACTACACGATTCCGTTCAACGCGGAACAGGCCCTGAACCTCGACTTCAACATCTACCGCACCGACTACGACGACAACTCCGATGCCGCGCTGGACTTCGGCGGTGACGGCGAAAACGACAAGAACACCCTGTGGAGCCTGGCCGCCAAGTACAGCGTCGGCGCCCACGCGTTCATCATCGCCCACCAGCGCAACACCGGTGATGCCGGCTATGCGTACGACTACGGCGACGGCGGCAGCACCATCTACGTGGCCAACTCCTACTACTCCGACTTCAACCTGAAGAACGAGCGTTCCTGGCAGGCGAGCTACGAGCTGGACTTCGCCACCTACGGCGTTCCCGGCCTGAGCTACAAGGTCGCCTACGTGCGCGGCAGCAACATCGAGGCCGGCGGCGAGAGCGACGGCACCGAGCGCGAGCTGTTCAACCAGTTCAAGTACGTGGTGCAGGACGGCCCGGCCAAGGACCTGTCGTTCAAGCTGCGCAACTCCATCTACCGCGCCGACAACAACGTGGGCCCGGACCTGAACGAAGTCCGCGCCTTCGTCGAGTACCCGATCAGCATCCTCTGATCGCCAGCACGCGCGCCGGGCAACCCGGCGCGCGCGCCCTCGCTCACGCATTCCCCGTAGGAGCGGCTTCAGCCGCGAAAGCCCCGCCGCCGGCACAAGGCTGCGAGCGGCCGGATACTCCATCGCGAATGAATTCGCTCCCACAGATTCCAGCAAGCGCTTCGCGAGCAGAGCTCGCTCCTACGGGAGCGTGCCCCGGTACCCGCAGGTTGGCGCCGAGCGCAGCGAGGCCCAACGCAGCGATACCTCACCCGGGCATTCCCTCACCGGCTCAGCAGAGCGTCATCGCCGCCAGGCAGGCACGGTTGCGGCCTTCCTGCTTGGCCCGGTAGAGCAGCTGGTCGCAGCGCGCCAGCAGGTCCTGCGCCCTGGCCAGGCCCGCGCCGCTGGAGAGCGAGGCCCCCAGGCTGATGGTGTGGTGGCGCAGGCCATCGGGGCGGTTGAGGTGCTCCATGTCCAGCCCCGCCACCTGCACCCGCAGGCGCTCGGTGATGTGCTCCAGCTCGGCCTGGCTGCCGACCTGCAGCAGCACGACGAACTCCTCGCCGCCGTAGCGGAAGACCTTCGCCTGCCCGTCGCGCAGGGTGTGCACCAGGCTGTCCACGACCTCGCGCAGGCAGCGGTCGCCGGCCAGGTGGCCGTAGTGGTCGTTGTAGGGCTTGAAGTAGTCGATGTCCGCCAGCAGCAGCGCGAAGGGCCGGCCGTGCAGGCTCATCTGCTGCCAGTACTCCTCCAGCACGCGATCGAAGGCGCGGCGGTTGCCCACACCGGTGAGCGCATCGGTGCTCGCCAGCTCGTGCAGGCGGCCATTGAGCGTGGCCAGCTCGGCGCGTTGGCGGCGCGCCTCCTCGTCGGCGAGAAAGGCCTGGCGCACGCCACGGATGGTGGTCCAGCTGATGAACAGGCTGAAGATCGCCACCGGCAGGTAGACCAGGGTGAAGATCAGCAGCGCCTTGGTGTCCCCCGGGTGGATCAGCGCGACGTTGTAGAGGATCACCCCGGAGATCGCCAGCGAGCAGGCCAGGATGCCCCTGAACGAATAGCGCACTCCCAGGTTGCCCAGCACGATGAACACCACCGAGGCATAGAGGAAGGTCGCGACGTCGGGCGAATCACTGCGCTTGAGCAACTCGAACCAGGCGATGGTGGACACGATGTCGTGCAGCGGCATGAGCATGTCCATCAGCAGCACGCTGCGGCTGTAGCGGAACACCAGGAAGATGTTCAGCAGCCCCACCAGGCTCAGCAGGCCCCGGGTGACCAGCGACTCCATGGCCATGTCCGGGATCAGCAGCGCATCGGCCAGCACGTAGGCGTCGTAGGCGATCATCGCGATGAAGTTGATCGCCAGCAAAAAGCCCCGGTAGTGCGTGAGCACATAGGCCTTGTAGGCCGGCTCGAGCACGGCGGGGATGCGCCCGCGCAGGGGCCGGGTCGGGACTGTCGGGGTCGCGGGAAGTGTCATGGGGCACTGAGCCTGGGCTGACGCCGGGACGGCGGTCATGGCAGTTGGCCAGTCTAGGGAGGCGCAGGACCGCCGTCTACTGGGACGAGAATCACTCCGTCCCCCGCTCCCCACCCCTCACTCCAGCAAGGACAGCACCACCCCCACCTGCGGCTCCAGCTGGCCCCGCAACGCCGCCAGGTAACGCTCGCGCACCACCGGGGCGCCGTGGCCGTACTCGAAGATCAGCCACGAGCGGGCGAAGCCGTTGAAGGCCTGCCAGCGTTCGGCGAGCGTGCGGGCGAAGGCCGCCGCACCCCACAGCTGGTGCAGGCGCTTGCCCTCGTTGGGGGCGAAGAAGAACACCGGTTTCGGCCCGGCCAGGCCGTTCGGCAGCGCCTGGCGCTGGTCCCAGTGGGAGGCACCGACCTGGCAGCTGTAGCGCAGCCCCGCCTGCAGGTGAGCGTGCAGGCGAGCGAGCAGCTGGCTGTTGCCCGCCAGGTCGATGACCATCGACGGCACGTCGCCGGCCAGGAATTCCACCTCGCCGTATTCCAGCACCCGGTCATAGCAACCCAGCCCGGCGGCGAAGGCGCGATTGGCCGTCGAGGACAGGCCGATCACCTCGTAGTCCTGGCCCCGCTCGGCACGGTGCCGGCTGAGCAGGTAGGCCAGGCTGATGGCGGTCTTGGACGAGGCGCTGGTGATGATCACCTGCTTCGCGCCGAAGGCCTGGTTGCCGGCGACGAATTCGTCGAGCAGGAAGGCCGTGGTGAACAGCGGCCGCAGGAGCATCTGCGGGGCCTCGCTGTCGTCGCTGTAAAGCGGGTCGGTGGCGCAGTTCAGGTAGTGGTTGTAGATGGCCGGCAGGCCCTGGCGATGGGCGACGGCATCGGTGAACCCCTGGGCATCGACGCGCCCCGGCTCCATCACCACATGGCTGGCCATGGGGTAGTAGCCGTAGAAGCGCTCGCCCTCGGCGATGCCTTCGCAGCGCGATCGCAGCACCACGGCGAAGCCCCAGACCGGGACCAGCCCCTGGCCCTCCACCGTGGGGAAGAAGCGCCAGTAGCCCATGGCATCGCCCAGCGCCGCATAGCTGATGTTGTTGGCGGTGAAGGCGAAGCGCTCGACGCCCAGCAGCACCTGCCCCTCATCCAGCTCGACGGCCAGTTCGCGGCGGTGGGACTGGCAATCATCCAGCTGCGTGCGGTTGATCCGCAGTTCCTGATAGGTGCTCATGGGGCGGTTCCTCGTGGGGGGGGGCGGCCAGCGGAAAGCCAGTCTAGAAAGGCCCCCGGAGCGCGTCCAGATGCCGCCATGGATCAATCAGGGGCTGAATGACGTGCACAGGGTACAGGTGCATGGGCCACCCCTCGAAAAGGCTCTGGCGTGGGGCTGTCACGGCGATTTAGCATGGCGCCCTCATCTGCAGGAGCACTCCACGTGAAGCTATGTGCCGCGCAACTGTCGTCGATCGCGGGCGACATCGAAGGGAATGTCGGCAAGCACTGCGCGTTCATCCAGCGGGCGGTGGAACAGGGCGCCACCTTGATCCTGTTTCCCGAACTCTCGCTGACCCACTACGCGCCGTCCCTGGCCCAGGGCCTGGCCACCACACCCGACGACCCGCGCCTCGACGCCCTGCAGCATCTCGCCGACGCGCACGGCATCACCATCTGCGCCGGCCTGCCGATAGCCGGCGCGCCGCTGCCGCGCATCGGCATGGTCATCTTCCAGGCCCACCAGCCACGCGGCCTCTACTGCAAGCAGCGCCTGCACGCCGACGAGCTGCCCTGGTTCAGCCCGGGCGAAGGCCAGGCGCTGATCAGCCTCGGCGAGCACCGCCTGGCGCCGGCCATCTGCTACGAATCCATGCTCCCCGAGCACGCGGACGAGGCCGTCGCGGCGGGCGCCGACTTCTATCTGGTCAGCGTCGCCAAATCGGCCAACGGCATCGCCGCCGGGCACCAGCACTACCCCGCCATGGCCCGCCGCCATGCCATGCCGCTGCTGATGAGCAACAGCATCGGCCCGGTGGAAGGCTTCCTCACCACCGGCCAGTCCGCGGCCTGGAACCGCCAGGGCGACTGCCTCGGCACCCTCCCCGACGGGCAGGAAGGCCTGGTGCTGCTGGACCTGGAAAGCGAACGCGTCGAGCTCATTACCGGCCCCTGACGCCCCGCTGCGGGGCCTGCAACACCCCTCTTTCGCGCAAGGGAATTCCCATGTTCATCAGGAAGCTGATGCTTCTCGCCGCCGTTTCACTCTCGCAGCTGCAAACCGCCGTAGCGGAGGAGGACACGCAGATCGTCGAGCGCATCGACGCCCAGGTCCGCGCCAACGCGCAATGGACCCAGGAGGCCGAGCACTGCCCGGCCGACCTGATGCCCGGGCACCGGGCGCTGGAAATCAACGCCCATGACTGCAATACCGCCGACCAGCTGGATGGCTGCCTCGCCCTCTGCACCGCCGGGGACGCCTACTCCTGCCTGCACACGGCGGTGACCCTGCAGCAACTCGGCGGCGACCCCGCCGGCTTCGAACCCCTGTACCAGCGCGCCTGCAAGCTGGGCGCCGCCTCCGGCTGCACCAACCACGCCGCCGGGCTGTACCGCGCCGACATGCAGAACGAGCGCGTGCAAGCCTGCGCCGCCCGCAGCTTCACCAAAGCCTGCGACCAGGACGACCCCTGGGCCTGCACCATGCTCGGCATGTACCTGGCTCGCGGCATCGGCGTGAAGAAGGACCTGCCCAAGGCCCTGGAGGTGCTGAAGAAGTCCTGCAAGCACGGCGAGGAAGATCCCGCCTGCAGCAACGCCCTCCAGCTCGGCGCGAGCATCAGGAAGACGCTGGATGAGGCCAAGCCGGCCGATTGACGACGCGTCCCGCCATGCCTGGGCCAACAGCATGGGTTTCGCTTCGCTCTACGCCATCCTACGAAAGTCCGTGCGCACCACGTCGTGATGCGTTGGACGAAGCAGAGGTGGTAGGAATCCTGCGGAGCCCAGAAAAACCGTGCCTGGGCGCCTTATCTAAAACCACGACAGCTAACGCAGGCATAGCGTCTTTCGTTATGCCTTAGCCCCCACAGCATGGGTTTCGCTTCGCTCTACGCCATCCTGCGAGAGCTGCAGCGCGCGCAGCGATGTGAGGCGTGGGGGCAACGCAGGTAGCTCGCCTTACTCGCTGGGCAGGTGCTTGCCGTGCTTGGCACCGAGCTTGTCGACGTAGTCCACATCCTCCTCGCACAGCTGGTAGCCCGCCATGTAGGCCTCGCGGTCGATGTCCGCGCCTTCGCCGGCGGCGTAGCGGGCCTCGTCATAGACGGGCAGTTGGTAGTGGGCGAGGAACTCGGTGATCAGCGCTTCGCGCTGGGCATCGCCAACGTCATAGCCGCCGTCGTAGAACAACCGGTCGATGCAGGACACCGCGCCCCGGTAGCGCGACTGGTCCGCGTCGAGGGTGGCCGCCTGCACGGCAAGGGGCAGCAGCAGGGAGCCGATCAGCAGCAGCGGGGAGCGGAGCGCCATGGGAAATCCTTCTCGGTGACTGGACGAAGGCACAACCCTAGCAGGGGTCCCGGCGACGCGCCGTGACGCCCTTCCCTATCCGCCCTGGCGCCCACCACGCAGGGCCTCGGCGAACTTCCAGCAGGCGAACGCCGCCAGCACCAGGCCCGTCACGGCGAGCACCGCCCCGGCATTGCCCACCTGGCGCAAGGCGATGTGCTGGCTGACCAGGCTGCCCAGCAGCGCGCCGCCGCCGATGCCGACGTTGTACAGGCCGGAGAACAGCGCCATGGCCACGTCCGTGGCGTCGGACGCCAGGCGCAGCACGCTGGATTGCTGGGCCAGGCCGAAGCACATGATCGCCATGCCCCAGAGCAGGCTCATGCCCAGCAACCAGCCGTGGTGCTGGGCCAGCGGCAGGAGCAGCACCAGGCTCGCCGCCAGGATGCTCACCGCCACCAGCAGCAAGCCCCTGGGGAAGCGGTCGCTGTAGCGGCTGAAGAGGATCGAGCCGAAGACACCCGCCCCGCCGGAGAGCAACAGCAGCACGGTGGTCATCTGCCCGCTCATGCCCGCCACGTCGCGGGAGAAGGGCTCGATGTAGCTGTAGGCGGTGAACTGCGCGGTGATCACCAGCACGGTGAGCACGTAGAGCGCCACCAGGGGCGGTCGCTTGAGCAGCATCGGCAGGCTGCGCAGGGAGCCGGAGTTCTGGCTCGGCAGCAGCGGCAGGGTGCGCGCCAGGCACAGCGCCGTCAGCACCGCCAGGCCGGCGATGGCCAGGAAGGTGGTGCGCCAGCCCAGGGCCTCGCCCACCACGCGGCCGAGGGGGATGCCCAGGACCATCGCCATGATGGTGCCGGTCGCCAGCAGCCCCAGCGCCTTGGCCTGCTTGCCCGGCGGCGCCACGCGCACCGCCAGCGAGGCGGTGATCGACCAGAACACCGCATGGGCGAAGGCGATGCCGATGCGGCTGAGCATCAGCACGCCGAAGCTCCAGGCCACGCTGGACAGCAGGTGGCTGGCGATGAACAGCACGAAGACGAACACCAGCAGCTTGCGCCGCTCGATGTTGCGGGTGAGCAGCATCAGCGGCAGCGAGGCCAGGGTCACCACCCAGGCGTAGAGCGTCAGCATCAGGCCGACCTGGGCGGTGGGCATCTCGAAGCTGCGGCCGATGTCGCTGAGCAGCCCCACCGGAACGAATTCGGTGGTGTTGAAGATGAAGGCGGCCAGGGCCAGGGCGATCACGCTCAGCCAGCTGCCGGCGCGGGGTTCGGGTGTCGGGTCGAGGGTGGGGCGTTCAGGGCTCAAGGGCTGTTCCGGGGCTGTGGCTGGAGTCGGGACAGGGTCGATGCGCCTCCACCGCGCATGCCAGGGGCCACCCGGGGAAAGGCACGGGGCGGACGGCTGCGGCAGGGTTTGTTCTTGGAATGGGAGGGGGTACGGCCTGGAAGCGGCGATTCTACGCCTCCAGCGGCCATGGCACCAAGGCGAATGACCGGTGGGTCGCAGCAGTGGGCCGGCGAGTGGTGGGAGCGGTTTCAACCGCGAGGCCCGGCACGTCATCTTTCGCGAATGAACTCGCCCCTACAGGTACGTGCCCCCGCGTAAGCCGGGTGCAGACCCTGCCCATTGCTCGCGGAGCAGATCGCACAAAATGCTTGTCAGAGCCCAAGGGTTCCCGCTATCTACGTGAACCCACCTGATTGCGGCGCGCCGATCGACAGTGCCTGAAGCACACCCCCGGCGCGTCACACGACCGCCGGAGCCACGACACATCCAGCGCCCGGCGCTCATCACCCCGATGCGGGGGGCCGAGCGGCCCGCCCGACATCGCTTTTCATGGAATAGAGAATGCCCCCGAGACACGTAGTCAACGCCGAAGTCAGCCCCAAAGGCAGCCTGGAAACCCTCTCCCAGCGCGAAGTGCAGCAACTGAGCGAAGCCGGTTCCGGCAGCATCTACACGCTGTTCCGCCAGTGCGCCCTGGCCATCCTCAACACCGGCGCGCAGATCGACAACGCCAAGACCATCCTCGATGCCTACAAGGACTTCGAGGTGCGCATCCACCAGCAGGACCGCGGCGTGCGCCTGGAACTGCTCAACGCCCCGGCCGACGCCTTCGTCGACGGCGAGATGATCGCCAGCACCCGCGAGATGCTCTTCAGCGCCCTGCGCGACATCGTCTACGCCGCCAGCGAACTGGACAGCCTGCGCATCGACCTGGAGAGCTCCCAGGGCATCACCGACTACGTCTTCCACCTGCTGCGCAACGCCCGCACCCTGCGCCCGGGCGTGGAGCCGAAGATCGTCGTGTGCTGGGGCGGCCACTCCATCAGCACCGAGGAATACAAGTACACCAAGCGCGTCGGCCACGAACTGGGCCTGCGCAGCCTCGACGTCTGCACCGGCTGCGGCCCGGGCGTGATGAAGGGCCCGATGAAGGGCGCCACCATCAGCCACGCCAAGCAGCGCATCGTCGGCGGCCGCTACCTGGGCCTGACCGAGCCGGGGATCATCGCCGCCGAAGCGCCCAACCCCATCGTCAACGAACTGGTGATACTGCCGGACATCGAGAAGCGCCTCGAGGCCTTCGTCCGCGTCGGCCACGGCATCATCATCTTCCCCGGCGGCGTGGGCACGGCGGAGGAGTTCCTCTACCTGCTGGGCATCCTCATGCACCCGGACAACCGCGAGCTGCCCTTCCCCGTCATCCTCACCGGCCCGCGCAGCGCCGAGCCCTACCTGCAGCAGCTGCACGCCTTCGTCGGCGCCACCCTGGGCGAGGATGCGCAGAAGCGCTACCAGATCATCATCAACGACCCGGCCGAAGTGGCGCGGCAGATGGCCCAGGGGCTGAAGGAAGTGAAGCGTTTCCGCCGCGAGCGCAACGACGCCTTCCACTTCAACTGGCTGCTGAAGATCGACGAAGGCTTCCAGCGCCCCTTCGACCCGACCCACGAGAACATGGCCGCCCTGCAGCTCAGCCGCTCGCTGCCGCCCCACGAACTGGCCGCCAACCTGCGCCGCGCGTTTTCCGGCATCGTCGCCGGCAACGTCAAGGACAAGGGCATCCGCCTGATCGAGGAGCACGGCCCCTACGAGATCCACGGCGATGCGCAAGTGATGCAGCCGCTGGACCGCCTGCTCCAGGCCTTCGTCGAACAGCACCGCATGAAGCTTCCCGGCGGCGCGGCCTACGTGCCCTGCTACCGGGTGGTGGAAAGCGGCCACTGAGCCGCCAACGGAGCCAGGCAGGGGTGCAGGGACGGCCCCTGCATCCCGCATTCCCGGCCTTCCCTGCCTTCCCGGGCTGAAGCCCGGGCTACGCCTTACACGCCCTGGGTGAACACCAGGGCCTTGAGCCCGCCTTGCGGGTCCACGTCCTCGAATTCCGGCGGATTGGCCAGGCGCTCGCGGAAGCTCAGAGCGGGCGCCTCCTCGGCCATGGTGCGGACGATGAAGTCGGCCCCCGTGGACGGGTCGTTGACGCAGGCCAGCACCTGGCCGCCCTCGGCCAGCAGCTCCGGCAGGCGGCGGAGGATCTTGCGGTAGTCGCGGTCCAGTTCGAAGCTGCCCTTCTGGAACGACGGCGGGTCGATGATCACCAGGTCGTACGGCCCGCACTTCCTGACCTTGCCCCAGGACTTGAACAGCTCGTGGCCGAGGAACATGACCCGGGCCATGTCGTGGCCGTTCAGGCGGTGGTTGTCGCGGCCACGGCTCAGGGCGGCGCGGGCCATGTCCAGGTTGACCACTGCCTCGGCACCGCCGGCGATGGCCGCCACGGAAAAGCCACAGGTGTAGGCGAAGAGATTCAGCACGCGCTTGCCGGCGGCCTGCTCGCGGACCCAGCGGCGCCCGTAGCGCATGTCGAGGAACAGGCCGATGTTCTGGTTGCGCATCAGGTCCAGGCGGTAGGCCAGCCCGTCCTCGTGCATGGTCCACTGCTCCACCGCCTCGCCCCAGAGCAGCTCGGTGTCGCTGCCCGGCAGGTAGCGCAACTGCAACAGCAGGCTGCGCACCGGTGCTGCGCGCCAGGCTTGGCTGGAAACCAGTCCGGCGAGCATCGCCTTGAGGCTGTCCAGTGCCCCGGCTTCCGGCTCGCGGAACAGCGCCACCTGGACCACCCCCTCCAGCCAGTCCACCACCAGGTGCTCCAGCCCCGGCCAGCGGCGGCCTCGCCCATGGAACAGGCGGCGCGTCTCGGCGGGCAGATCGCCCAGGGCGGCGGTCAGCTGGAGGCGAAGGGTCTCGATGGCGTCGGGGGTCATGGCGGTGCGGGTCCTGGTTCCGGGGCGCGGCATTCTAACCGCAGCGCTGCTAGGCTGCCTGTGTCCCGACTCTGCGGAGGTTTTCTCGCGCCCATGGTCACAACCATGACGTTCCCGTGTCATCGTCGAGCCCGACAAGCATGAACAGGCCACCCCCCTCAGACAGCAACCCGGGCCATGTCCAGGCGCGGCGCCTGGCGTTCGGCTTCACGGCGCTGGTGATCCTGGCGATCATCGCCATGGAGATCTGGCAGGTCTGGAAGGCCCACGAGCAGGAATACCGTCGCGCCGAGGTCAACGCCACCAACGTCACCAGCGCCGCCGCCCAGCATGCCCGCGATGCCGTGCGCCAGGCCGACGCGCTGCTGGTCGGGCTGATCGAGCGAGTCGAGTGGGATGGCATCGACAAGCTGCAGGTGGATCGCATGCGCAGCCTGATGAAGCGCCAGCAGCGCTTCCTGCCCCAGCTGCACGGCCTGTTCATCTACGACAAGGACGGCAACTGGCTGGTGACCGACAAGGACAGCGTCCCCGCCGGCGCCAACAACGCCGACCGCGAATACTTCATCCACCACCGCGAACAGGCCGACAACGACCTGTACATCGGCAAGGCCATCTACAGCCGCTCGACCGGCGACCTGGTGATCCCCGTCTCGCGACGCATCGACAACCCCGACGGCAGCTTCGGCGGCGTCGCCCTGGCGACCCTGCGGGTGAGCTACTTCGTGCGGTTCTACGAGAGCTTCGATGTCGGCGACGCCGGCATCATCATCCTCGCCCTGCAGGACGGCACGCTGCTGGTACGGCGCCCGTTCCTGTCCGAAGCCATTGGCGCCAGCCTGGCCAAGGGCGCGGTGTTCAGCGAGCTGCTGCGCAAGGCACCGGCCGGCACGGCGATCTTCCATGGCCAGGTCGATGGCGTGGAGCGCCTGTTCAGCTACCGCCAACTGGCCGACTACCCGCTGGTGGTGGAGACCGGCATCTCCACCCGCTCCATCACCGCGCCCTGGCTCGACCAGGTCGCGCGCTCGGCCATGGTGGTGGTGGCGATGATCGTCGGCCTGGTGCTGTTCGCCCAGGCCCTGATCCGCCGCATCGAATCCGGCGCCCTGGCCGAAGAGGAGCTGCGCCTGGCCCACGATGCCCTGGAGCAACTGGCGATGGTCGATGGCCTCACCGGGCTGGCCAACCGCCGCCGCCTCGATGCCGTGCTGCCCATCGAGGCGAGCCGTGCGCGCCGCCAGGGCACGCCGCTGGGCATCGTCATGTTCGATATCGACCATTTCAAGCGCTACAACGACCGCTACGGCCACCCCGCCGGCGACCAGTGCATCAAGGCCGTGGCCCAGGTGGTGGCAGCCTTCGCCCGCCGCCCCGGCGACCTGGCGGCCCGCTACGGCGGTGAGGAGATGACCTTGCTGCTGCCCAACAGCAACGAGGCCGACACCCGCGCCATCGCCGAACAGGTGTGCCTCGCCGTGCGCGAGCTCGGCATCCGCCACGAAGGCAGCGAGCTGGGCCTGGTGACGCTCAGTGCCGGCTTCCACGCCTACCAACCCGCCCCCAACGACGGCACCCCGGACAGCCACCTGCTGCGCGCCGCCGACGAAGCCCTCTACAGTGCCAAGGCCGCCGGCCGCGACCGCGTCCACCCGCACAGGGCCGAGCCCGCCGTCTGACCCTCACACCCAAGCGGATTCCACCCGCATGGCTCCCCGCGCCCCCTTCAGCTTTTCCCACGCCCCGCCGATAATCATTCTGTCGCTGCGCTCGGCCCCACGAATGGCGTGGTTGCTTACCTGGCTGCATAAGAACGGTCCATAACCAACCGGGAGTCGTCCCCATGCTTCTACGCCGCATGAAGATCGCGCCGCGCGCCATCCTCAGCTTTTCCCTCGTCACCCTGCTGGTGATCCTGCTCGGGCTCTTCGCCCTGCACCAGATGAAAGGCATCCGCGCCTCCACCGTGATGCTCGGCGAAGACAGCATGCCCAGCTACGCGGCACTGGGCACGATCAACGAGAAGATGCTGCGCCTGCGCATCGTTTCCTTCCGCATCCTGGTGGACCGCGAGCCCGAGCTGCTGCGTGCCACCCACCAGCGCGAGGCGGAACTCACCGGCCAACTGCACCAGGCCCAGGAGGTGTACGAGAAGCTGGTGGACGAGGGCGAGGAAGCGGCCCAGTACGCCCGTTTCAAAGGGGTGCTGGCGGAGTATTACCGGGTCAACGACAAGCTGATGCAGCTTTCCGATGCCGACCGGCTCGACGAACTGCGCGCGCTGCTGGGCGGCGAATACAAGAAGCTCTCCGACGAGCTGGGCGTGCAGCTGGAAACCCTGATGAAGATCAACCAGCGCAACGCCGCCGAAGCAGAGCAGCACGCCGTCGACCAGTACGACGGCGCGGTGCTGGTGGTCAGCGCGGTGATGATCCTCGCGGCGCTGCTCACCGGCATCCTCGCCCTGGTGCTCACCCGCAGCATCGTCACGCCGCTGGACGAGGCCATGAAGGCCGCCGAGAGCGTCGCCACCGGCAACCTCACCGAACGCATCGAGGTCCACGGCGACGACGAGCCGGCACGGCTGCTCGGTTCCCTGCGCACCATGCAGCAGAGCCTCAAGACCACCATCGAGCACATCGCCCGTTCCTCCGACCAACTGGCCTCCGCCGCCGAGGAACTCAATGCGGTGACCGAGGACTCCAGCCGCGGCCTGCACCAGCAGAACCAGGAGATCGAGCAGGCCGCCACCGCCGTCAACGAGATGACCACCGCCGTCGACGAGGTCGCCCGCAACGCCGTCGCCACCTCCGAAGCCTCGCGCGACTCCGACCGCACCGCGCGCGGCGGCCAGGAGCAGGTCAACCGCACCGTCGAGTCCATCAGCGACCTGGCCCGCGATGTCGGCCAGACCTCCGGCCAGGTCGAGGAACTGGCCGGCAAGGTGCAAGGCATCAGCAAGGTGCTCGACGTGATCCGCGCCATCGCCGAGCAGACCAACCTGCTGGCGCTCAACGCCGCCATCGAGGCCGCCCGCGCCGGCGACGCCGGGCGCGGTTTCGCCGTGGTGGCCGACGAGGTGCGTGCCCTCGCCCACCGCACCCAGCAGTCGACCCAGGAAATCGAGCAGATGATCGGCGGCATCCAGCAGGGCACCAACCAGGCGGTCGATGCCATGCAGCACAGCAGCCAGCGCGCCCGCGCCACCCTGGAGATGGCCCGCGCCGCCGGCCAGGCGCTGGACACCATCACCGAGGCCATCAGCCACATCAGCGAACGCAACCTGGTGATCGCCAGCGCCTCCGAGGAGCAGGCACAGGTGGCGCGGGAAGTGGACCGCAACCTGGTCAACATCCGCGACCTGGCCCAGCAGACCGCCGCCGGCGCCCACCAGACCAGCGCCGCGAGCCAGGAACTCTCGCGCCTGGCCGTGGACCTCAACGGCCTGGTCAGGCGCTTTCGCGTGTGACCCACGGCGCCTGCGCGGGCCCATCGCGCAGGCGTTCCATTACCGCGCATGCGTACAAGCCGCCTGCGCGGCGATCTGCCAGGCTGGCGAACCACCCCGCTTCACCCCGACGCATCGATGAAGGAAACCGAGCATGAACCGCAGTGAAATGCGCCGCGTGGACCTGAACATGCTGATCGTCTTCGAGACGCTGATGCACGAGCGCAACCTGACCCGCACCGCCGAGAAACTGTTCCTCGGCCAGCCGGCGATCAGCGCCGCCCTGTCGCGCCTGCGCGACTATTTCAACGACCCGCTGTTCGTGCGCAGCGGCCGCGCCATGGAGCCCACCACCCGCGCGGTGGAAATCCTCCAGCAACTGCGCCCCGCGCTGGACGCCATGTCCAACGCCCTGAGCCATGCCCATGAATTCGATCCGGCCACCAGCAACATGGTGTTCCGCATCGGCCTCTCCGACGACGTCGAGTGCGGCCTGCTGCCCCCGCTGCTCAACCACCTGCGCGAGGTGGCGCCGAACATCGTGCTGGTGGTGCGCCGCGCCAACTTCCTGCTGATGCCGAGCCTGCTCGCCTCGGGCGAGATCTCCGTCGGCGTCAGCTACACCACGGAGCTGCCGGCCAACGCCAAGTGCCGCACCCTGCGGCGCATCCAGACCCTGGTGCTGCGCGCCGACAAGCGCCCCGAGCCGCTGACCCTGGACGACTACTGCAGCCGCCCTCACGCGCTGATCTCCTTCTCGGGCGACCTGTGCGGCAACATCGACCAGGACCTGGCGCGCATCGGCCGCTCCCGGCGCGTGGTGCTCGCCGTGCCGCAGTTCAACGGCCTGCGTGCCCTGCTGGCCAACTCCGAGGTGATCGCCACCGTGCCCGACTACGCCGCCAGCGAACTGGTGGCCGGCGGCGGCCTGCGTGCCGAGCCGCCGCCCTTCGAGATCGTCCCCGCCAAGCTGACCATGGCCTGGCGCGGCGCCCAGGACAACGACTCCGCCGAGCGCTGGCTGCGCACGCAGATCGTGCGCTTCATGAGCGAAGACGGGCTCTGAGGCGAATTAACAACGTTTAACTCGCCCCCTGCCCCGCCCTCCCGAACAATCCGCTGACCGCCCGTGGCCATCCGGCCACGGAATCGAACGCGAACCGGGATGATCGCCATGGCCAGTCTTCACCACGACAGCACCTGCGGATACGACCAGGCCGAGCCCGGTGCCTGCGGCGGCCTCGCCCCCTGGCGCGAGCGCCTGGCCAAGCAGATGATCCTCACCCACCTCGCCGAGGGCATCCCGGTCGCCCGCCTGGCCGAAGCCTGCGCCCTCTCGCGCAGCCACTTCGCCCGCGCCTTCAAATGCACCACCGGCATGACGCCCCAGGACTGGCTGCGCCGGCAACGCCTGGCCCGCGCCAAGGAACTGATCCGCAACTCCGACCTCAGCCTCACCCGTATCAGCCTCGAATGTGGTTTCTACGACCAGGCCCACTTCTCCCGCCTGTTCACCCGCGCCGAGGGCGTCAACCCGATGAACTGGCGGCTGATCGGCGATTGATGCCACAGGTTGGCGCCGCTGCGGGCACCGGGCTGCCAGTGGCCGGATGCGCCATCCACCCGACCCCTGGGTCAGCACCGGGGGGTTGGATCGGCACCGCAGGATGGCGTAGAGCGCAGCAAAACCCATCGCCACAAGCGCTGGGTTGCACGCGAACTACAGGCTGGCCCGCGACCTATGCAGGGGTGACTGCAGTCGCCAAGCTGCCCTGACAGGGTGCCCCTGGCGGCAGCGCCTGGTGGATGAAGGGAGCGTCATCCACCCACGCCGATGGGCACCGTGATCCGGGTTGGGCACGGCGCCGCAGGTTGGCGCCGTGCGCAGCGAGGCCCAGGGGTGCGGGGTTCGGCGCTGTTGCGTTGGGCTTCGTACCTCAGCCCAACCTACCGGTTCAATGGGGCACGCCTTGCATCGGCGCGCCGCGCCAGAGGCTGGGCAGCGGCAGCGCCTGGCGCCATTCAGGGGTGCGCGGGTGGTGCAGCTCCAGCCGCTCGCCGCCATCGCGCAGCTTGTCCAGGGCATAGGCCCGGGTGGTTTCCAGCAGGCGGTAGCGCACCTGCTCCTCCTCCGGCTCCGCCAGCAGCAGGGATTTCGCCACCAGATGGCTGATGGTCTCGTACAGCCGCGTTTCGCTGATGCGCTCGCAGGCGATGACCCGCGCGGCGCCGTCGAAGGTGAAGGCCTGCCTGAACAGCGCCAGGCGCTGCAGCACGACGCGCTCCAGCGCAGTCAGCAGGTCATAGCTCCAATCCAGGCTGGCCCTCAGGCTCTGGTGCCGGGGCACCGCCGTGCGCCGCGCGTGGGAGAGCTGCTGGAACGGGCCATCGAGCAGCCGTTGCAGGCCGTCGAGGCCCAGGCTGTCCACCTGGGCCGCGGCCAGTTCGATGGCCAGCGGCAGGCCGTCGAGGCGGCGGCAGATCTCGCTCACCAGCGGCACGTCACCCGGGCGCAGGCGGAAGCCATCCTGGCGGGCGCGGGCACGGCTGACGAACAGGCGGATGGCAGCGCAGCCCAGGGCTTGCTCCACGGAGCATTCGCCCGGCGCGGGCGGCACCGGCAGGCCCGCCAGGCGCTGGACGAACTCGCCTTCGGCCAGCAGCGGCTCGCGGCTGGTGGCCAGGATCGACAGGCGCGGCGCGCGGCGCAGCAGCCCCTCGGCCAGCAGTGCCGCGGCGTCGGGCAGGTGCTCGCAATTGTCCAGCACCAGCAGTGCATGACGGCCGCACAGTTGCCGGCCGATATCGGCGACAGGGTCCGCCCCCGGGCCCTGGAGGCCGAGCGTCGCGGCCACGTGGCGGGCCACGCCGTCCGCCCTGCAATCGGCCAGGTCGATGAGGTGCGCCCCGTCCGCGTAGTGCTCCAGCAACAGCTCGGCGACGCGCAGCGCGACAGTGGTCTTGCCCACGCCGCCGGGGCCGGCCAGGGTGAAGAAGCGCCGCTGCGGCACCTCGCGCACCAGGGCCCCCACCAGCGCATCGCGGCCCTCGATGCGGGTCAGCCGAACCGGCAGGTTGTGCGCCGGCCATGCCCCCGGGGCCGCAGCCGGCACCCTGCCTTCGCAGCTCACCGGGGCGACGAAGCTGTAGCCGCGCTGCGGCACGTTGGCGATGAAGCGGCGTCCGTCACGCCCGTCGCCCAGGGCCCGACGCAAGGCGGCGATATGCACCCGCAGGTTGCTCTCCTCGACCACTGTGGTGGGCCAGACGCGGGCGATGATGCAGTCCTTGCCGACCAGGTGACCGGCGTTCTCCAGCAGCAGCTGGAGGATGTCCAGGGCACGGCTGCCCAGGTGCAGCGGGCGTTCGCCCTCGAGCAACAGGCGACGCTGGACGTGGAACCGGAACGTGCCGAAGCACAGGACGGGGTCATCCGGGAAGATGGTGGGGTTGTTCATGTCGCTGTCGTGCCGACGACCCAATGGACTCGCCCTGCGAACTGCCTGCAGGGCCCCGATCCGGGCCCGTGCACCCTCCTTACGAGAATGCTTCCCATCATCCCAGCCTGGTGTGAAGGAACAATCACGGCGGGGGGAACGAGACGGCCAAGGCGGTGCCCAGGACGGACACGAGCCTGCTAGCTGAACTGCCGGCGGTACTGTGCGGGGCTGAGCCCGAGCTTCTCGGCGAACAGCACGCGCATGTGCCGCACGCTGCCGAAACCGCTGCGGTAGGCCACGGTCTTCAGGGGCAGGTCGCAGGTTTCCAGCAGGCTGCGGGCGCGGTCCAGGCGCGCGCCCTGGAGAAACTCCATGGGCGTCATCTTCACCTCGCGGGCGAACACGCGGGAGAAGTGCCGGGGGCTCATCGCCGCCAGGGCGGCCATGCGCTCGATGCTGAAGGGCTCCTCCAGGTGCTCCAGCACATGGCTCTGCACCCGCGCGATCGGCGAGTCGTCGCCCACCACGCCGGCCGCCAGCGGGCTGAACTGCGCCTGCCCACCCTGGCGCTGCATCACCACCAGCAGCACCTTGGCCACGTCCAGCGCCAGCTTACGCCCATGGTCCTCGGCGACCACGCCCAGGGCCAAATCGATGCCGGCGGTGACGCCACCGGAGGTGAGCAGCTTGCCGTCGCGGATATAGATGTGGTCCGTCTCGATCACAGCACCCGGACAGCGCCGCGCCAGGCGCTCGATGTAATGCCAATGGGTGGTGACCCGGCGGCCGTCGAGCAGACCGGCCTCGGCGAGGATGAAGGCGCCGGTGCAGATCGAGCCGTAGCGCCGCGAGGCCTGCGCCGCGCGGTTGAGCCAGGGCACCAGTGCGCCATGGCTGTCGTTGTAGGCGCCGGGGCCGCCAGGCACCAGCAGCAGGTCGAAATCCGGCTCGACCGCCTCGATCAGGTGGTCGGCCTGCATCGCCAGGCCGTTGGAAGCCCGCACGCTGCGCGCCCCACAGGCGAGGGTGACGATGCGATAGGCCTGCTCCGGCGGCAGGTAGCGGTTGGCGATGGAAAAGACGTCCATGGGGCCTGCGACATCGAGCATCAGCAGGTCGGGAAAAAGGAGGATGGCAACGGTCTTCATGCAGCGGTCGGAGTCGTCCGGGGAAGTGGAGATGTGCAGTATGAACAGGCACCGGGAGGCTGTCTGCGAACAATTGCCGGTGGCGCGGGCGCGCAAGCGGATGCCCCGGCCTACCGCCCGTCGGAAGCAGCCGCTGCGGGCGTGTTCGCAGCCAAGCTGAAAAGACTTGTTGCTATTCCCACATCGCCGCCGGTCGGTCGAATCTCCAGAATGGCGCCTCCCTGAATCTTCGGATAAACGACGTGGATTACCTCCTGCAACTCGTGTCGAGTCCCACCGCCTGGATCGCCCTGGCCACCCTGGTCGTCATGGAAGTGGTGCTCGGCATCGACAACCTGATCTTCATCTCGATCCTCACCAACAAGCTGCCCGAGCACCAGCGCGCCAAGGCCCGCCGCCTGGGCATCGGCATGGCGCTGGTCCTGCGCCTGGGCCTGCTCGGCACGGTGGCCTGGATCGTCCAGCTGGTGCATCCGGTGTTCGAGGTGTTCGACCATGCGTTCTCGTGGAAGGACATGATCCTCATCGCCGGCGGCCTGTTCCTCTTGTGGAAGGCCACCACGGAGATCCGCCACTCGGTGGACCCGGCCCCCGAAGGCGACCTGTTCGTTGGCAAGCAGGTCGCCGCCATCGGCTTCAGCTCGGCGATCGTGCAGATCCTGCTGCTGGACCTGGTGTTCTCCATCGACAGCATCATCACCGCCGTGGGCATGACCGAGCACGTGCCGATCATGGTCATCGCCGTGATCGCCGCCGTCACCGTGATGCTGCTGGCCGCCGACCCGCTGGCGCGCTTCATCAACGACAACCCCACCGTGGTGATGCTGGCCCTGGGCTTCTTGATCATGATCGGCATGACGCTGATCGCCGAAGGCTTCGGTGCCCATGTGCCCAAGGGCTACATCTACGCCGCCATGGCCTTCTCCGCCGCCATCGAAGCGCTCAACATGCTGTCCCGCCGCGCCCGTCGCAAGGCACAGCCGCAGGCGTGACGCACCGCCCCTCTCCTGCGGGAGAGGGGCGATTTCCGTTGCCCAGGACAGCACCGTAGCCCGATAGGCACCGGGCCCGGTGGGAGCGAATTCATTCGCGATGCCTTTCGCGGATGAAACCGCCCCCATCCGCCCTGTTCGCTGCAAAAACCGCGAAACTGACCTGAACCCTTCATATAGATATGAGATCAACATCGTATCGATGCGCCAGGTGGCGATCGAAGCGCCATATCGTTACGAAGGAGTCGAACTTCGATGAATATTTCCCCTCAACTGGCCCTGTCCCAAGCCCGCGAACGGCTGCAGCACATGCGCAACGCCGCTGATGGACGCACCCTCGCCTACCGTTTCGGCGTGGCCCAGGGCTACATCAACGCCCTGCGCGACTTCGCCGGGCTGGATGCGGAAACCTGGCGTCACCTGCTGGACGAGGCCGAAGCCGTGCGCCACGAGACCGATGCCGCGCTGCACCCGCTGGTGCCCCAGGCCTTCATCCTCGCCCAGGCCGGCCCGGCCACCGAAGGCCAGCCCGCCCTGTCCTGAACGCTCCGCTCCAGCCTGCCCGGGCCTTCGCCGGCCCGGGTCAGCTGCGCGAGCGGTGCCACGCCTCCAGCTGCTCCGGTGACATCGGTCGGGCCACGTAGTAGCCCTGCACCTCGTCGCAGCCCCACCACTGCATCAGGCGGTACAGCTCCTCGGTCTCCACGCCCTCGGCCACCACGCGGTAGCCCAACTGCCGCGCGAGCTGGATCACCGCGCCCACCACCCGCTGGTCGCGCAGCTCGGTCTGCACGTTGCGCATGAAGGACTGGTCCAGCTTCACCGCGCTGGCCGGCAGGTCGCGCAGGTAGGACCAGTTGCTGTAGCCGGTGCCGAAGTCGTCGATGGCGAGCTCCATGCCCTCCGCGCGCAGGCGCAGCAGGTTGCGCCGCACCTCCTCGGGGTTCTTCATCAGCACGCTCTCGGTGAACTCCAGCTCCAGGCCCGCCGGGTCGATCCGATAGCTGCGCACCAGGGCGATGATGCGGTCGACGAAATCGGCATCGTCCATGTCGCTGGCCGAGACGTTGATCGACACCTTCCAGCCCCGGCCCTGCCGCTGCCATTGGCTGGCCTGCACGATGGCCCGCTCGGCCACCCACAGGCTCAGCGGGCGGATCAGCGCGGTGCGCTCGGCCAGGGGGATGAATTCCGCCGGGCTGATGCCCCCCAGTTGCGGGTGGCGCCAGCGCAGCAGCCCCTCGACCCCGACCAGGCGGCCACTGAGCAGGTCGACACGGGGCTGGTACTCCAGACGCAGCTGGTCCTCGGCGTGCACCGCCCTGGACAGCGACGACAGCAGCAGGAAGGCGCGCTGCTGGGCATGGTCCAGGCCCGCTTCGTAGTGGCGCCAGCGCACCCCGCTTTCGCGGGCGTTGTCGGCCGAGCTCACCAGCAGGCGCAGCCAGTCGCGATTGTCCATCTGCGGATCGAGATCGAGGATGCCGGCGCCGAAGCGGATCTGCAGCGGGATGCCCTCGCACTCGATGGGCGCCGAGAAGACGTCGGCGAGGCGGTGGGAGAGCCTCTCCACGGCCTCGCGCCGGGCGCCGTGGACGATGAAGCCAAAGCGCGTGGGGCTGATCTTGTAGAGCAGGTGCCCCTCCGGCAGCGCCTGCTGCAGACGGGTCTTGATCAGCAGCATCAACGCCGCCGAGAAGGGGTAGCCGAGCACCTTGACGATGTCGTTGAGGAAGGCCGGCGCGATCATGTCGGCCGCGACCACGGTGATGCGCTGGCCCGCGCACAGCGCCCCTTCCACGTCCTCCTCCAGGCGCAGGCGGTTGTACAGGCCGGTGGGCGGGTCGATGAAGGTGGCCTCGCGGATGTTGCGCAGGCGCAGCATCGCCAGTTCCGCGAGGGACTCCAGCATGGCGGCATCGCGCGTCGACAGCGGCGGGCGCGGCTCGCTGTCGATGATGCAGAAGCTGCCCAGGGCCAGGCGCTCCTCGGTGAGCAGCGGCACGCTGGCGTAAAAGCGGATGCCGGGCTCGCCGGTGACCAGCGGGTTGTCGCAAAAGCGCTCGTCCAGGCGCGCATCGGTGACCTGGAACAACTGCTCCGACATCACCGCCTGGGCGCAGAAGGCGTCACGCCGGGGCGTCTCGCTCACGGCCAGGCCCACCCTGGCGCAGAACCACTGGCGGTTGTCATCGATGATCGAGACCAGCGCGATGGGCACCTCGAAATATTCGGTGGCCATCTGCACCAGCTTCTCGAAGACCTCGTCCTGTCGATTTTCCAGCGGCCGCAGCGCGCGGACCCTGTTCTGGCGTTCGGTTTCATTGGTGGGGAGAGGGGTTACGTCCATATGTCCTCCCGGCGACTGGACCCTTGGCTCTGACAGCCCTCGACGACCTTTGATTCAAGCAGCCCGATCGCCGTGGCGCCGCCCCGGACGTCGAAATCGACGTCGCCTGGCCGCGCCCAACCCCCCGCCTATTCACAAGGCCATTCTCGGACTCGTCCGATGGGACAGGAACCTCCCCGGAGGCATCCTGAATCCGCTCCAGATATCGCTGCCAACCTGTCGCGGCGGGCCTGCCTGCAACAAGCAGCGATATCGGAGCGCCCATTTTGAACCCCTCTCAGAAAGGTACTTCGATGAGCATTTCCAAGCGCACCCTGCGCAAGCTGCCCCTGGCCCTCGCGGTCGGCCTCGCCACCCTGGCATCCCAGCAAGCCTTCTCCCATGGCTACATCGAGAGCCCGAAATCCCGCTCGCTGATGTGCAGCATGGGCGGCGGCAACCTCAACGCCAACTGCGGCTCCATCCAGTGGGAACCGCAAAGCGTGGAATACCGCCCCGACGCGCAGAACCACTTCGGCGGCAAATGGTGCGGCGGCACCTTCCGTGAATGCGGCCCGGCCGATGGCACCATCGCCGCCGGCGGCCACAACTCCTACAGCCCGCTGAACGAGCAGACCGCCACCCGCTGGCACAAGACCACCATCAAGCCCGGCCTGCAGGACTTCCGCTGGAAGTACACCGCCGGCCACGCCACCGCCTACTGGCAGTTCTACATCACCAAGAAGGACTGGAACCCCAACCAGCCGCTGACCCGCGCCTCCTTCGAAGCCGCCCCGCTGCTGCACGAGGACTTCGCCACCAGCGGTCATGCCAAGCCGGTCTCCCAGGGCTCCAGCACCCACCGCCTGAACATCCCCGCTGACCGCAGCGGCTACCACGTGATCCTCGCCACCTGGCGCATCGGCGACACCGACGCCACCTTCTACCAGGCGGTCGACGTCAACATCGACAACGATGGCGCCGGCAACGGCGGCACCACCCCGCCGGCACCGGAATGGAACCAGATCGGCGCCGTGCAGCCCGAGCCCCTCAGCGTCGGCGACACCGTGACCCTGCGCGCCTTCGCCAAGACCGGCCAGCTCAACAGCATTTCGCTGAAGATCGAGAACGCCAACCAGGCCCAGGCCAACAACTGGCCCTTCCTGCTGGCGCAGAAGGTCAACGCCGCCGACCTCGGCTACAAGCTGGGCGAGCTGAACACCACCGGCGACGTCGTGCCCAACTACGGCCGTAACGGCATCCACGTGAAGGCCGACAGCAAGGTCGTGCGCGTCGAAGTGCAGAAAGACCAGCCGAGCGTACCGGGCTCCCTGGGCCTGACCGGCCTGCAGGACAGCTATCAGATCAAGGATGGCAAGGCCGACCTGCACTTCAACGCCATCGCCCAGGGTGGCGAGTACCAGGTCAAGGCCACGGTGCTCAATGCCAAGGGTGAGACCGTCGCCCACCAGGAAGCCGCACCGGGCAACACCCCGCACTTCCACATCCCGCTGCTGAAGGCCGAAGCCGGCAAGCACGACCTGGTGGTCGTGGCCACGCCGAAGAAGGGCGAGCTGCTGCAGCAGACCCACAGCTTCAGCCTGATCGCCGAACCGGGTAACGGTGGCGAGAACCCGGGCGAAGGCGAAAACCCGGGCAACGCCAAGTACGACTTCGTCTTCCCGGACGGCCTGGCCGGCTACAAGGCCGGCACCACCGTGCTGGCCAAGGACGGCAACGTCTACCAGTGCAAGCCCTTCCCCGCCAGCGGCTACTGCAAGCAGTGGACCCCGAGCTCGAACCAGTTCGAACCGGGCAAGGGTTCCCACTGGAACATGGCCTGGGACCGCAAGTAACCCGACCGGGGGCCGGGCCATCGCCCGAGCCCCCACCCCGATGAACCGGAACGCCCGACGGCCAGGAGCCGCCGGGCCGTTCCCGTCCCCGACGGAACCGCCGCCATGACGCTCATCCCCACCCTGCCGCGCGCGCTGTCGCCCCGGGCCCTGCACGGCCTGGCCGCGCTGCTGCTGTGCGCCTGGCTGGCCTGGCTGGGCCTGGGCAGCGGCGACTACCACCAGGCCCTGCGTGCCCAGGCCGACACGCAGCCGACCCGGCCGCCACTGCCGACCGCCATGCAGGCGCCGAGCCTGGATGCCACCGCCATCGCCCTGATGTTCGGCGCCATGCCGCCGCGGCCGGACGCCCATGAGCAAGAAGACCCCGGCATGCTCCTGACCCTGCTCGCCAGCCTGCGTGCCGAGCACCCCGACGATTCCCGCGCGCTGATCGCCTCCCCCGGCGGCAGCGCCTTCCACCGCCCCGGCGAGCGCCTGCCCGGCGGCGCCCTGCTGCGCAGCGTCGAGGCCGACCACGTGCTCATCCTGCGCAATGGCCGCGAACAGCGCCTGGGCTTCGCCCGCCCCGCCGAAACCCTGCTGGTGCCCCTGGCCGCGCCAGCGCCCTCGCCCGAGACGACGCCATGAACCTCACCCGCACCACCCGCGCCCTGCTGATGCTCGGCACCCTGCTCTGCCCCCTCGCCGCATACGCCGCCAAGGACGAGCAGCGCCAGTGGACCCTCAACATGAAGGACGCCGACCTGCGCGACCTGGTCAGCGAAGTCGGTGCGATCACCGGCAAGACCATGGTCCTGGACCCGCGCATGAGCGGGAAGGTCACCGTGCAATCGGCTGCCGCCCTGGACCAGGCCGGCATCTACGCCCTGTTCCTCAGCGTCCTGCGCAGCCAGGGCTTCGCCGCACTGGAGCAGGGCGACCGCGTGCTCATCGTCCCGGTCGCCGACGCCAAGACCCGCGCCAGCGAACACGACGGCAGCGCCGGCGAGGCGGTGGTGACCCAGGTGCTGCCGCTGCGCAACGCCAGCGCCGCCGAAGTGGCCGCGGTGGTCCGCCCGCTGGTGGCCACCGACGCCTATGTCGCGCCCTCCACCACCGCCAATGCCCTGGTGGTGACCGACAGCGCCAGCAACGTCGAGCGCATCCGCCAGGTGGTCGCCGAGCTGGACGCCTCCGGCCAGCGCGCCTTCAGCACCCTGTCCCTGCGCCACGCCTGGGCCAGCGACCTGGCCGCCACCCTCAGCGAAAGCGTCGCCCAGGCCGGCTCCGGCGCGCCCTCGGCCAAGGCCGTGGCGGATGCCCGCAGCAACCGCCTGATCCTCATCGGCCCCGAGCCCGCCCGCGCCCAGATGGCACGCCTGGCGCGGACCCTGGACGTACCGGGCGACGCCAGCGACGGCACCCGCGTGCTGCGCCTGCACCACAGCGACGCCAAGCTCATGGCCGAGCTGCTCAGCGGCATCGGCAAGCGCCTCGAAGTCGGGCGTGGCGGCAAGGAAGGCCAGGCCGGCTCCATCCTCATCAGCGCCGACGAAAGCCAGAACGCCCTGGTACTGATGGCCGAGCCCGCCCAGCTGGCCATGCTCGACGGCATCATCGCCCAGCTCGACCGTCCACGCGCCCAGGTGCTGGTGGAAGCGGCGATCGTCGAAGTCAGCGGCGACATCAACCAGGCCCTGGGCGTGCAATGGGCCGGGCGTGGCGGCGACATCGCCGGCGCCGTGCAGTTCGGCGGCAGCGGCCTGGCCATCGGCTCGGTGATCGCCGGGGCCGAGGGCGGCAAGCGCCCGGCCCTGCCCGATGGCACCCTGATCGGCATCGGCAGCCGCGACTTCGGTGCCCTGATCAGCGCGCTCTCGAGCGACTCCAACAACAACCTGCTCTCCACCCCCAGCCTGCTGACCCTGGACAACGAGGCGGCGGAGATCCTCGTCGGCCAGAACGTGCCCTTCCAGACCGGCTCCTACACCACCGACAGCGCAGGCGCCTCCAACCCCTTCACCACGGTGGAACGCCGCGACATCGGCATCACCCTCAAGGTCACCCCGCACATCAACGAGGGCGACACCCTGCGCCTGAAGGTGGAGCAGGAGAGCTCCGAGCTGGCCGCCGCGCCGGCGGGCATCGCCACCAGCGACGTGATCACCAACAAGCGCTCGGTGAAGAGCACCATCCTCGCCGACGACGGGCAGATCATCGTCATCGGCGGCCTGATCAAGGACAACGCCAGGGTCCAGGTCAGCAAGGTGCCGCTGCTGGGCGACATCCCGCTGCTGGGTGCGCTGTTCCGCTCCTCCAAGGAAGTGGTGGAGAAGACCAACCTGATGGTCTTCCTGCGCCCCACCCTGCTGCGCAACAGCGCCTCCGCCGAAGACCTGGGCCAGCGCCGCTACGACGGCCTGCGCCGGCTGCGCGCCAACGATCCGGCCGCCAACCGGCTGCTGCTGCCAAGCGAGCCGCGCCAACTGTTCGAGATCGACGCCGAACCCGCACTCGACCTGCGCCGGGGCACCGACCGATGAGCAGCGCGCGCCTGCCCTTCGCCTATGCCCGTCGCCACGGCGTGCTGCTGGATGCCGGGCAACTGCTGTGCCGCGTCGACACGGCGCTGGCGATCGTCACCGAGGTGCGCCGCCAGCACGGCGAGCCCAGCCATTGCCAGGTGCTGGACGCCGAGGCCTTCGCCGAGCGCCTGGCGCTCTGCTACCAGGATGGCCAGGGCGATGCCCAGCAGGTGGCCGAGGGCCTCGACGAGCAGATGGCCGGGCACGACGACCTGGCCAGCCTCGCCGAGCAGCTGCCGCAGACCACCGACCTGATGGAGCAGGAGGACGACGCACCGATCATCCGCCTGATCAACGCCATCCTCGGCGAAGCGGTGAAGGCCCGCGCCTCGGACGTGCACCTGGAGACCTTCGAGCGGCACCTCTCGGTGCGCATGCGGGTGGACGGCCTGCTGCGCGAGATCCTCCGGCCGCGTCGCGAACTGGCGGGCCTGCTGGTGTCGCGGATCAAGGTCATGGCGCGCCTGGACATCGCCGAGAAGCGCATCCCCCAGGACGGCCGCATCGCCCTGCGCATCGCCGGCCACGAGGTCGACGTGCGCGTCTCCACCCTGCCCTCCGCCCACGGCGAGCGCGTGGTGATGCGCCTGCTGGACAAGCAGGCCGGGCGCCTCGACCTCGCCCGCCTGGGCATGGACGACGGCACCCGCGCCCGCCTGGAAGGCGCCCTGGCCCGGCCCCACGGCATCCTCCTGGTCACCGGCCCCACCGGCTCGGGCAAGACCACCACGCTCTACGCCGGGCTCGCCAGCCTCGACAGCGCCAGCCGCAACGTCCTGACCATCGAGGACCCGGTGGAATACCACCTGCCCGGCATCGGCCAGACCCAGGTCAACACCAAGGTCGACATGACCTTCGCCCGTGGCCTGCGCGCCATCCTGCGCCAGGACCCGGACGTGGTGATGGTCGGCGAGATCCGCGACCGCGAGACCGCCGAGATCGCCGTGCAGGCCTCCCTCACCGGCCACCTGGTGCTCTCCACCCTGCACACCAACAGCGCCGTGGGCGCGGTCACGCGCCTGGTGGACATGGGCGTCGAACCCTTCCTGCTGTGCACCTCGCTGGTCGGCGTGCTGGCCCAGCGCCTGGTGCGCGCACTCTGCCCGCACTGCAAGGCGCAGCACCCGGCCGACGCCGCCGCCTGCACCCACCTGGGGCTGGACCCGGCCACGCCGCCCCCGCTGTGGCATGCGGTGGGCTGCCCCGCCTGCCAGCACAGCGGCTATCGCGGCCGCCAGGGGCTCTACGAACTGGTGCTGCTGGACGAGGCGCTGCGCCAGCTGATCCACCAGGGTGCCGGCGAAGCCGAGCTGACCCGCCACGCCCGCCGCCATGGCCCGAGCCTGTTCATGGACGGCCGCGACAAGGTGCTGGCCGGTGTCACCAGCCTCGACGAGCTGCTGCGCGTGACCCGGGAGGACTGAGCATGGCCGCCTACGAATACCTCGCCATGGACGCCCGCGGCGCCCGCCAGCGCGGCGTGCAGGAAGCCGACAGCGAACGCCAGGCCCGCCAGCTGCTGCGCGACCGCCAGCTGGTGCCCCTGCGCCTGCGCGCCGCCAAGGGCGGCCGCGAGACGGGGGCGCGGACGTCCGGCCGAGGCCTCAACGCTGCCGCCCTGGCCCTGCTCACCCGCCAGTTGGCGACCCTGGTGCAAGCCGCCCTGCCCCTGGAAGAGGTACTGGCCGCCGTCGCCGCGCAATCGGAGAAACGCAGCCAGCAGGCCATGGTCCTGGCCATCCGCGCGCGGGTGCTGGAGGGCCACGGGCTGGCCCGCGCCATGGCCGACTTCCCCCGCGCCTTCCCGCCGCTGTACCGCGCCACCGTCGCCGCCGGCGAGCGTGCCGGGCACCTGGGCCAGGTGCTGCTGCAGCTGGCCGACTACACCGAGTCGCGCCAGGCCGCGCGCCAGCAGGTGCAACTGGCGCTGCTCTACCCGAGCATCCTGCTGCTGGCGGCCTTCGGCATCGTCGGCTTCCTGCTCGGCTTCGTGGTGCCGGACGTGGTCAAGGTGTTCATCGACAGCGGCCAGGAACTGCCCGTCCTGACCCGTGGCCTGATCGCCACCAGCGAGGCCCTGCAGCGCCATGGCCTGGCGGGCCTGATCGTCATCGCCGCCCTCGCCTTCGGCCTGCGCCTGGCCCTGCGCCTGCCGGGCGCGCGGCTCACCTGGCACCGCCTGCAACTGCGCCTGCCGCTGTTCGGCCGCCTGCTGCGGGCCAGCGACTGCACGCGCTTCACCAGCACCCTGGCGATCCTCGGGCGCAGCGGGGTGCCACTGGTGGATGCCCTTGAGATCGCCGCGGAGGTGGTGGCCAACGGGCAGATTCGGACCGGTCTGAAAGACGTCGCCCGCGCCGTGCGCGAAGGTGGCGCCCTGACCCGGGCCCTGGAACGCAGCGCGCTGTTCCCGCCGATGATGCTCTACATGATCGCCAGCGGCGAACGCTCCGGCGAGCTGGACGCCATGCTCGACCGCGCCGCGCGCCAGCAGGAGACCCAGCTCGCCAACCGCATCGCCATGCTCGTCGGCCTGTTCGAGCCGGCGATGCTGGTGTTCATGGGCGCCAGCGTCCTGGTGATCGTGCTGGCGATCCTCATGCCCATCCTCAGCCTCAACCAACTCATCGCCTGAACGGCAGGACCCCCCATGCACAACCGACGCAGAGAACAGGGCTTCACCCTCATCGAGATCATGGTCGTGGTCGTCATCCTCGGCGTGCTCGCCGCCCTCGTGGTGCCGCAGATCATGAGCCGCCCGGACCAGGCCAAGGTCACCGCCGCCCGCGCCGACATCAACGCCATCGCCATGGCACTGGACATCTACAAGCTCGACAACCACGGCTACCCCAGCACCCAGCAAGGGCTCGACGCCCTGGTCACCCGGCCCGCCGGCAGCCCGCCCGCGCGCAACTGGAACCCCGACGGCTACCTCAAGCGCCTGCCCGTCGACCCCTGGGGCAACCCCTATCAGTTCATCGTCCCCGGCAGCCGCGGCGCCTACGACCTGTTCTCCTTCGGCGCCGACGGCCGTGCCGGCGGCGAGGGCCTCAACGCCGACATCGGCAACTGGGATCGCTGAGATGCCGCAGCATGTGAAAACGCTTCCCGTAGGATGGGTAGAGCCCCGCGAAACCCATCACCTCGGCAGCATGGGTTTCGCTCCGCTCTACCCATCCTACGAAGCGGGCTGCCGCACCGAGGGAGCCAAGGCAACGCCATCGCCAGCACATCGCACCGGGCATTCGCCGCTTCGTATGGGGCCGGGAAACCCATCACCTCGGCCGCATGGGTTTCGCTCCGCTCTACCCATCCTACGAATAGGGGTGACTCCCTCGCGGCCCTGTGGGAGCGAATTCATTCGCGATGGAGCCCACCCATGAACCGCGCGCGGGGCTTCACCCTGCTGGAGATCCTCGTGGTCATCCTCCTGGTGGGGCTGGTGGCGGGGCTCGCCGGCCTGGCCCAGGGCGACAACGGCGGCCAGGAGGCGCGGCGCGAAGCCGAGCGGCTGGGTGCGCTGATCGCCCTGCTGCGCGAGGACGCGGTGCTCGGCCAGAGCCAGTTCGGCCTGCGCATCGAGGCCGATGGCTACAGCGTGCAACGCCTGGAGGCCGACGGCCGCTGGCGGCCCGCGCCCGGCTACCGCCCGCAGCGACTGGCGCCGTCACTGCGCCTGCAGCTGCAGCGTGACGAGCACGCCCCGGTGGCCACGGCCGGCGGCCCGCAGTTGCTGGTGCTCTCCAGCGACGAGATCTCCCCCTTCACCCTGCACCTGGAACTGCGCGGCAAGCCGCAGCTGACGCTGGCCAGCGACGGCCTGGAGGAGGTGCGCATTGAGGCGCACTGACGGCTTCACCCTGCTGGAGGTGATGGTGGCCCTGGCCATCTTCGCCACCCTGTCCGTCGCCCTATACAGCGCCGCCGGGCATATCGCCGGCAACAGCGCCGGGCTCACCGAGCGCAGCCTGGCCCAGTGGCTGGCGGACAACCGCCTCAACGAACTGCGCGCCGGCATGCGCGCGCCCGAACCCGGCCTGCGCCAGGAACGCATCGCCTTCGCCGGGCGCCAGTGGCTGCTGTTCAGCGAGGTCGGCCAGGCCACCCGCGCCGGGCTGCGCCGGGTCACCCTGGAAGTGGCCGAGCCGGGTACGCCGCCCAGGGTCCGCGCCCGCCTCAGCGGCCTGATCGAGGCGACGCCATGACGCAGCGCGGCTTCACCCTGCTCGAAGTGCTCATCGCCATGGCCCTGTTCAGCCTGCTCGGCCTGGCCAGCTACCAGTTGCTGGAACGCGTGCTGCACAGCGAGCGGCGCATCCAGCAGCACGAGCGTGAACTGCGCCAGCTGCAACGGGCGCTGGATGTGCTGCAACGCGACCTGTGGCAGGCCATGCCGCACCCGCTCGCCGACGACCCCAGCCGGCGCCAGGCGCTGATCGGCCATGGCCAGGAGCTGCGCCTGGTGCGCGGCGGCTGGGCCAACCCGTTGCAGGAGCGCCGCAGCGAGGTGCTGCAAGCCGCCCACCGCTGGGACCAGGGTCGCTGGCTGCGCGAATACCAGGATCTGGACGGCAGCACCGTGCGCAGCCAGCGCCTGCTGGACGGCGTCACCCTGACCCGCCTGCGCTACATCGACGCCAGTGGCCAGGCGCGGGACGCCTGGCCTGCCGCCGACGGGGCCCTGGCCCTGCCGCGTGCGCTGGAGATCGAGCTGGACGCCCCCGGCTTCCCGGACATCCGAAGGGTCATCCCGCTGCCCGGCAGCCCGGGGCAACGGCATGAGTGAGCACGCCCGGCAACAGGGCGTGGCGCTGATCAGCGTGCTGCTGATCACCGCCCTGGTGACCCTGATCATCAGCGACATGCTCGCCCGCCAACGCCTGAGCCTGGCCAGCAGCGCCAACCAGCTGCATCAGCAGCAGCTCTGGCAACTGGCCCTGAGCGGCGAGGCCCTGGCACGCCAGCACCTGCACGACGAGCTCGGCAAGCGCGAGGAGCCGCTGCGCGTGCACCTGGGCCAGGGCTGGGCCCGCGACCAGGCGCTCGAACTCGACGGCGGGCTCGTGCGCATCCGCGTGGAAGACCTCGCCGGGCGCTTCGACCTCGACACCCTGCGCAACAACAACGGCCCGGCCCGCGCCCGCTACCAGCGCCTGCTGAACCTGCTCGACCTGCCGCCCCACGACCCGGCGCGGCTGCCCTCGCGCCCGGGCCACGACGGCAAGCCCCAGCCCCTGGCCGACAGCAGCGAACTGCTGCGCCTGGAGCCCCTGGGCGGCGCCGACCTGCAACGCCTGCACCCCTTCGTCGCCACCCTGGGCGGCAGCGTCCTCAACCTCAACACCGCCAGCGCCGAGCAACTGGCCGCCCTCGAAGGCCTCGACCCGGGCATCGCCCGCACCCTGGTGCAGGGCCGGCCCGCCCAGGGCTACGCGAGCGTGCAGGCCTTCGTCGAGCTGCCGCTGCTGCAGGGCCGCGAGTTGAACAGCCGTGGCCTGGGCGTGGACAGCCGCCACTTCCGCGTGCACCTCGCCGCCGAACTGGGCGAACGACGCCTGTACCTGGCCAGTGACCTGCGCCTGGAGGCGGACGGCACCCTCGCCGTGCTGCGCCGGCAGCTGCTGGCCCCCACCCAACTTTGAAGGATCGAACCCGTGCACGCCTGGCTCCACCTCGCTTCCCCCGCTGACCCCGACACGGCCACCTGGTGGCTGGAGAACGGCGAGCCCGAACAGGGCGACCTGCACCAGGCCGCTGCGGGTCTCGCCGGCCGGCGCCTGACCCTGCTGCTGCCGGCCGAGGCGGCCAGCCTGCATCGGGTGCAGGTGCCGGCACGCAGTGGCCGCTGGCTGCGGCAGGCGCTCGACTCCGCGCTGGAAGAGGTCCTGCTGGAGGATCTCGACGCCCTGCACCTGGCACGCGGCGCCCTGGTCGACCGCCAGTGCCGGGTGATAGCCGTCGACCGGCAATGGCTGCGCGAGCTGCTGGCCCGCCTGGCCGAGGCCGGGCTGGTGCCGGCACGCATCCATGTCGACGCCGACTGCCTGCCGCCGGACGAGCCCTGCGCCCTGCCCTGCGCCGGTCGCTGGCTGCTCGGCGGCGACCCCGCCCTGTTCGGTGCGCTGCAGGAGGCCCGGCTGCGGGAACTCGCCGCGCTGCTGCCCGACGGCCTGCGGCGCCTGGAGCAGGCGCCCTGGCCGCTGCTGGCGGACGGTTCGCGCCGGGCCATCGACCTGCGCCAGGGCGAGTTCGCCAAGCGGGGCGGCCAGCGTCCCAGCTGGGCGCTGGCAGCGGGGCTGCTGGTGGTCGCCTGCGTCGCGCAAGGGCTCCAGGACCGCCTGCACCGCCACTGGCTGGAACGCGACACCGCGCAGCTCAACCAGGCCAACCAGGCCGAATGGCAGCAGCGTTTCCCCGGCGAGCCGCTGGTTGATCTCGGCCGCCAGTTGCAGGCCCGCCAGGCCGGTTCCGGCCGCCCCACCACCGGCGTGGGGCAGGAGCTGCACGCACTGGCTGCCACCTGGAGCGCCGGCGGCGGCAGCCTGGCCCAGGTGCGCCAGCTCGACTACCAGGCCGATGAAGGCTGGACGCTGCGGGTGGAGGCCGGCTCCTTCGCCGATATCGAACGCCTGCGCGAAGGGCTGCTCGCCCAGGGACTGAACGTCCAGGCCGATTCCAGCACGCGCAGCGGCGAAGGCGTCAGCACCCGCCTGCGGATCACCCGATGAAACCGGCCCGCCATGACAGGAGCCCCGCCATGAAACCCTTCCTCGCCCTGCAATCACGCTGGCGCCAGCTGCCCGCCCGCGAGCGCCGCGCGCTGCTCCTGCTCGCCCTGTTCCTCGGCCCGGTGCTGCTCTGGAGCGCGCTGCTGCAGCCCCAGCGCGAAGCGCTGCGCCTGGCCGAGGAGGACTACCAGCGGGCGCTGGGCCAGCAGGTGGGACTGGCCACGCTGCCACAGGCCACGCCCCGGCCGACGCTGGCCAGCGACGCCCTGCCCGGCCTGCTGACGCGTACCAGCGGCGAGTCGCGGCTGGCCATCGAGCGCATGGATCACGAAGGCGGCGGGCGGATCGACCTGGGCCTGGAGGGCGCCCTCGACGACCTGCTCGCCTGGCTGCAGGCGCTGGAGCAAGCGGGTGCCGAGGTGAACAGCCTGGGGCTGGAAGTCAGCCCCGAAGGCCGCGCCCGCGTGCGCCTGCTGGTGGGGCCTTCCGCCTGAAGCGGGCGCTCAGTCCAGCGTGCCGGTCCAGAGCTCCGGCGTTCGGGCACTCCAGGGCAGGGCCCGCTCCAGTTGCCCGGCCAGGCGCAGCAGCATCCCCTCCTGCCCCCAATCGGCGCTGAGCTGGATGCCGATAGGCAGGCCGCTGGCGGCGTCATGTGCCAGGGGCATGGACATCGACGGGCCGCCGCTGACATTGGCCAGGGCGGTGAAGGGCGACTGCTGGAAGACCCGGTGCATCCAGCCACGGCCGTCGAGGTTCTCCTGCCCACGGTTGTACTCGCCGATGAGCGGTGGCTGCTCGGCCAGGGTCGGGCTCAGCAGCAGGTCGTAGCGGGTGAAGAAGCCCCCCATGTGGCGCGCCACGGTGTTGCGCCAGTGCATGGCGCCCAGCAGGTCGATGGCGCTGAGGCCGCGCCCCAGCTCGTACAGGGCGAGGCTCGCCGGCTCCAGGGTGCTGCCGTCGATGGGCCGGCCGGTCTGCGCCGCCAGGGCGTCGATCCAGTCAGCGGTGTTGGCGGCCCAGAAACGCGCGTTGAGCTCGACGAAGGTGTCCCAGTCCAGGCCGATATCCGGCTGCACCGCTTCCACCGCATGGCCCATCTCCTGAAGCTGGCGGGCGACGCCTTCCACCGCCGAGACCATGGACGCCGCGCTGCGCGCGCCGTTCAGCGGGTGCACCAGCAGGCCGATGCGCAGTCGTCCCGGTTCGCGCGCGACCTCCGCGAGGAAGCTGCGCTCGGGCGCGGCGATGCGGTACGGGTCGCCCGGTGCGTGGCCCTGGATGGCGTCCAGCAACGCCGCGCTGTCACGCACGGTACGGCTGAGCACGCCCTGCATGGCCAGCCCGCTCCACACCTCGTCGAGGCCCGGCCCCATGGAGACCCGGCCACGGCTGGGCTTGAGGCCGAACAGGCCGGTCACCGCCGCCGGCACGCGGATCGAGCCGCCGCCGTCGGTGGCGTGGGCCACCGGCACCAGGCCGGCCGCCACCGCCGCGGCCGCTCCGCCGCTGGAGCCGCCGGCGCCGTATCGCGGGTTCCAGGGGTTGCGCGTGGGGCCGGTGGCGAGGGATTCGGTGGCGGTGCTGGCGGCCAGCTCCGGCACGGTGGTGCGGCCCAGGGTCAGCAGCCCGGCCTCACGGAAGCGCCGCATCAGCTGCGAATCACCCGGGGCGACCAGGCCTTGGGCCAGGCGGCTGCCCAGCTCGTTGCGGCGCCCGGCCATGGCCACGCCCACGTCCTTGATCAGGAAGGGCACGCCACGCAGCGGCCCGGTAGGTGGCAGCGGCTCGTCGTCCCAGTGCTCGACCAGGGCGTTGAGCGAGGGGTTCAGCGCCTCGAAGGCCTTCAGCGCGACGGCGCGCACCGCCTCCGGCGTCACTTCGCGCGAGGCGATCAGGGCGGCCAGGCCGAGGGCATCCAGGGCAGCGTATTCAGCGGCTTTCATGCAATTCTCCAGGTTCACCTGCCCGATAAAGCAGGTATGATCGATACCATTCAGTATCGAACGATACTGATGGGTATACCATGATACTCATCGGTATCGTCGTCAAGCGGAGAACGCCATGCGACCCGAACGCGTCATGCGCCTGCCCCCTCGCGAACGCATCATCGATGCCGCGCAGGAGCTGTTTTTCAACGAAGGGATAACCCGCGTCACGGTGGACGCCATCGCCGCCAAGGCCGAGTCCACCAAGATGACCCTGTACCGTCACTTCGAATCCAAGGATGCCCTGGTGCTGGAGTGGATCCGCCTGCACATCGAGCAGTACCGGGAAATCTTCGAGCACCTGGCGCAGGCCCACCCCGGCGACGCCCGGGCGCAGCTGCTAGGCTTCGCCCAGTTCATCGCCGACGATCTGTCGACCTCCTCCTACCGGGGTTGCTCGCTCACCAACGTGATCGCCGAGATACCCGACGACCAGCACCCTGCGCGTGTGCTGATCGAGGCGCACAAGCAGGCGCAGTTCCGCCGTCTCGCCACGCTCTGCGAAGAGGCCGGCCTGGCCGATGCGCAGGAGGTCGCCGAGGAGCTGACCTACCTGATGGAGGGCGCGCAGATCGTCTCGCAGAACAAGGGCATCGAGCACGTCGGCGAGAAGCTCCTGCGCATGGTGAGGAAGAAGATCGGCGCATAACGCGGTCCAACACGGCAACCCCAGGCCCAGGAGCCACCCGATGACCGAAGCGGCCCCCACCACCATCAGCGTCACGCGGCGCTTCCGCCAGAGCGCCGAGCAGGTGTTCGACGCCTGGCTCGACCCGGCGATCGCCTCGCGCTTCCTGTTCGCCACGGCGGATGGCGAGATGCGCGTGGTGGACATCGACGCCCGGGTGGCGGGCAGCTACTGCATCATCGAGCGACGCGGCGAGGAGGATGCCGAGCACCTGGGCGAGTACCTGGAGATCGAGCGGCCGACGCGCCTGGTGTTCACCTTCGGCATCGACCGCAACGACCCTTCACGCGACCGCATCAGCCTCGCCTTCACCCCGCTGGCCGACGGCTGCGAACTGCTGCTGGAACACGCGATGCGCCCAGCCTGGGCCCACTACGCCTCTGCCACCCGCGACGGCTGGAACATGATCCTCGGCCACCTGGCCCGCGCCCTCGACACCCCCTAACGCGGCGCCACCTCAGCCGGGGTAGAGCACCTCCTCGGCCTCGGTGGGCAGCGGCACCTCCCACTTGAACAGCATCCGCGCGATGTCCTGGTTGCGCAGGCTGCTGTCGCGCCGGGTATTGCGCCGGCGGATCTCCGCTTCGCTGGCCTCCAGGTACACCAGCTGCACGCGTGCGTCGTAGGCGTAGAGCAGGTCGAGGGTCTTCTTGCGCATCTGCGCCGACAGGTGCGTGGCGTTCCACACGAAGGGCCGGCGCTCGCGCAGCAGGGCCTTGGCCTGGTCGATGGCGAAGTGCGCGGCGGCGCCCTCGTTCTGCCCGTGACGCAGGCCCAGGGCCTCGCGCGCATCGTCGTAGGAGATCACCGGCAGGTCCGGCTTGTGTTTCGCCTGCCAGGAGTTCTTGCCGCTGGCCGGCAGCCCGGACAGGACGATCACCTCGGAGCCCTCGACCTCGCGGTGCAGGGGGTAGTCCGGCAGCACCCGCGCGCCACGGAAGTAGCGCACCCGCGTGTAGTCGTCGACGAAGGCCCTGGGCCCGCGCAGGCAGCCCTCCTCCTCGGCCAGTTGCTCGACCAGTTCGATATCGTCGAGCAGCGCCTGCTTGCCGTGGAAGTGACGGCCCTGCATGTCGGCCCGCGCCACGGCGCAGAGCATCCACACCGGCAGCTCCCAGGACAGCTTGTGCAGGATGAACTCCGCCGAGCGCCCGCTCTTGTCTCCCGCCAGGGCGAAGAACGGCAGCTGGTGCACGGCGATGATCCGGCAGATGCGCTCGCGCAGGGCGAAGGGCACGCCGGCGCGCCACAGCAGGATGCGCACGTCGATGGCGCCACGCCGGGAATGGCCGGGCTGGCCGATCTTGCCGGTGACCTCGTCGATCACCGTGGTCGCCGGCTTGGCGATGTCGTGCAGCAAGGCGGCGAGGAACAGCACGAAGCGTTCGTCGTCGTCCGCCGTGGCGTAGGCGCCCTGCCCCAGCAGCGCCTCGACCACCATTTGCGTGTGGGTCCAGACATCGCCTTCGGCGTGGTAGACCGGGTCTTGCGGGGTGCTGGCCAGCTCGCCCAGCGCCGGGATCAGCGCCAGGCAGGCGGCGAAGTCCGCTGCGCCGCCGGGGGCGGGCACCAGGGCCCGCAGGTGTTCCATGTTCATGGGTGTCGTCCTTGTGCAGCGGCCAGGTCGGCCCAGGTCACCACCGGCTCGGGGGCGTAGAGATCGACGCCCGGTGCCAGCAGGTTGGGGATGAACGGCTGCTGTGAATGGTGGATGCCGGAGTCGAGGATGGCCTGGACGAAGTCCGGGCGTACCCACTTGACCCGGCCAAGGGTGTGTTCGGGGCTTTCGATCTTCAGGTACAGCCCTTCCATCAGCTCGGAGCTGTCGCCGTTGGCCCAGGCGCGGGCCAGGTCCAGCCCCTCGCGCCGCACGGTGTGTTCAAAGGCCTCGCGCCAGCCGGCGGAGCGCGCCAGGGACGGCCGCACCAGCTTGAGCAGGTCCGCCAGCCGGGGCGGCGGTGCGCCTTCGTGGAGCACCGGCACGGACAGCACCGGGCTGCCGGCCAGCAGCGCGCGCCGCGCCCGGGTGGAAAGGAAGGCCCGTTGCTGGCGGTCCCAGATGTCGAACTCGAGGAACAGGTGCGGCAGGCGGTCGTAGAACACCGAATGCAGCTTGCTGCACACCTCGCCGAACAGCACGTAGCGGTCCTCCAGCCGCTCCAGCAGCACGTGCTCGTGGGCCCGGGCCCACTGCTTGAACTGGCTGAACTGGCGCTCGCGGCCACCACCGATCAGGTAGTGCCCACGGGACTGCAGCAGCAGCTCGCCGCCGGCCGAGAAGCTGATGGCGGCGTTGGCACCGTCGAGCTTCTCTTCCACCACCAGGTGGCAGCCGGCGAGCTCGCGGTAGGCCAACTGGTCGGCGTCGCTGTCACCGACCTGCAGGCGTGAGGATTCGAGGTGCGGGGTCCGCGGGTATTTGAACAGCTCGAGATTTTGCGCAGGGGCGCAGGAATGATCCGTCATGGTCTTCTCCTGTGAAAAAGGGAAAACCGACGACGCGTTTCAGCGGGGAATCAGTGGAAGCCACCCAGGGGCGGCCAGCAACAGGGCTCGGTGAACCGTCGTCGGTGTCAGGCGTGTTGGCTGGCGCGGGGCATTGGCTTCACCACTTGGATGGAGGGGTGGATCGGAAAGGCGCGCATTGAAAACCCGCAGCACGCGCGCTGTCAACACGGCCGTGTGAAGTGCGTCGCAGCGCGCTTGCCCGACATGGCGCCAGCTGGCAATCTGCCGCCACTCCACTTCCCAGGAAATGTCCATGGACCGGATCGAGGCCGCCCTCACCACCCTCAAGTCCCTGCTGCTCACCGACGAGACCGTCATCCAGAGTTCGCACCAGCTGCGCCTGAAGGCGCTGAAGCACCGGCGGGAGATCGTGGTCGCCACCAACATGCGCCTGATCGTGTTCATCCGCCGCGTGTTCGGCGGCTACCGCATGCACGACATCCGCTGGCAGGACCTGCAGGACGCCGCCATCGACGAGAACCTGCTGCCGGGCCTGTTCGGCGCCGTGCTGAGCCTGCGCCTGTACAACGGCACCCTGGTGCGCATCGACGGCCTGGAGCCGGTGAGCGCCCGCGCCCTGTACGTGTACTGCCAGCGGCAGGAACAGGAGTGGCGCGAGAAGAACCGCGTCCGCGGCATGGAAGAGCGCTCGGGGTTCGGCTTTGCCAGCATGCCGGGTACCGCCGGTGTTGCCGGAACCGCCGGAACGGCGGGCGCCCCCATGCCCAACATCCCCATGCCGGGAACCCCGGCCTTCGACGCGCTCTTTTCCGCCGCCTTCTCCGGTGCGACGCCTGGCACGGTCAGCCGCACCACCGTCGGCTCACCGCGCACCACCAGCAGCACCACCGTCGAAAGCACCGTGGATGAAGGCGACTCCTTCTCCTTCCAGGGCAAGGGGGATTTCGGCGCCCTGGCCGGCATGGCCAAGCTGATGAACCCGGCGACCGCGTCCGCCAGCGCCGAGAAGCTGGCCAAGGGCATGGCCGAGGCGAAGAAGCAGTTCGACGCGGGCACGCTTTCCGCCGCCGAGTACGAGAGCGCGAAAGCCAAGGTCCTCAGCAGCCTGTGACCGCCCGCCCCGCCACCGGCGCGCCCTGCGCCGGTCGGCAAACAACCTGAACTCCCCGCCAGACACCGCGCTCTCTTGATCAATGGCCAGGCCCACGGCCTGCAACAACAAGATCAAGGGAGCCTGCGATGAACTCGACCACCCTGTCCGCCGATGCCGCCCGGGAACGCGCGACCACGGGCGACGACCCGCACTGCTACGAGACCGACCTGCCGGCGCGCCTGGACCGCCTGCCCTGGGGCCGCTTCCATACGCTGCTGGTGATGGCCCTGGGCATCACCTGGCTGCTGGACGGGCTGGAGGTGACCCTGGCGGGCTCGGTGGCCGGCGCGCTGAAGGACAGCCCCGTGCTGCACCTGACCAACGCCGAGGTGGGCCTGGCCGGCGGCATGTACATCGCCGGGGCTGTGCTGGGTGCACTGTTCTTCGGCTGGCTCACCGACCGCATCGGCCGGCGCAAGATGTTCTTCCTCACCCTGGCCGTGTACATCAGCGCCACCGCCGCCACCGCCTTCGCCTGGAACATGTGGAGCTTCATGCTGTTCCGCTTCCTCACCGGCGCCGGCATCGGCGGCGAGTATTCGGCCATCAACTCGACCATCCAGGAGTTCACCCCGGCGCGCTTCCGTGGCTGGGTGGACCTGGGCATCAACGGCACCTTCTGGGTCGGCGCGGCCCTGGGCGCGGTGGGTTCGGTGATCCTGCTGGACCCGGACATCCTCGGTGGCGACATGGGCTGGCGCCTGTGCTTCGGCATCGGCGCTGCGCTGGGCCTGGTGATCCTGCTGATGCGCCTGTGGCTGCCGGAAAGCCCGCGCTGGCTGATGATCCACAACCGGCCCAAGGAGGCCCTGGCGATCATCGACGACATCGAGGCGCGCTTCCGCCGCGAGGGCCATGAGCTCTCCAGCGTCGACCACCTGCCGAAGATGCGCCTGCGCGGCCGCGACCACACGCCGCTGAGCGAGGTGTTCCACACCCTGTTCAACGTGCACCGGCGCCGCGCCATCGTCGGCCTGAGCCTGCTCACCAGCCAGGCGTTCTTCTACAATGCCATCTTCTTCACCTATGCCCTGGTGCTGACCGACTTCTACGACGTGCCCGGCGAGAACGTGGGCTGGTACATCCTGCCCTTCGCCCTCGGCAACTTCTGCGGTCCGCTGCTGCTCGGCCGGCTGTTCGACCACGTGGGGCGGCGGGTGATGATCAGCGGCACCTACATCATTTCCGGCGTGCTGCTGACGCTCAGCGGCTACCTGTTCCAGCAGGAGATGCTCGACGCCACCCAGCAGACCCTCGCCTGGATGGTGATCTTCTTCTTCGCCTCGGCGGCGGCAAGCTCCGCCTACCTGACGGTGGCGGAGACCTTCCCGCTGGAGATCCGCGCCCTGGCCATCGCCGTGTTCTACGCCTTCGGCACGGGCCTGGGCGGCATCATCGGCCCGCTGCTGTTCGGCCAGCTGATCGAGAGCGCGGAGCGCAGCAACGTGTTCATCGGCTACCTGATAGGCGCCGCGCTGATGATCGGCGCCGGCCTGGTGCAGGCCTTCTGGGGCGTGGCGGCGGAACGCCAGCCGCTGGAAAGCGTGGCGGCGCCGCTGTCCCAGGTGAACGCCGAGCCGCGCACGGCCTGATCAGCGCTCCAGGCCCAGGCGCTGGTGCCACTGGGCGATGGATTCCTCGGGGTAACGGTCGAAGCACCGGTCCTTGGCGCCGGCCTCGACCTGCACCCAGTCGGCCTTCGAGCCGAGCATCAGGTGGGTGTGCTCCTGAGGCACCGGCAGGGGCGTGTCGATGGCCGAGGCGAAGGGATGGATCAGCTCCGGCCATTCCGGGCTGAACAGCCACAGCCCGCTGCCGCACAGCGAGCAGAAATGCCGCTCGGCAGTGCTGGCGTAGGCCCGCTTGTCGCCCTCCTCCTTGAGCCGCGCGTGGTAGACGCCGATGTGCTTGCGCCCGGTGACCTTGAGGCTCTGCGCATCCCCGGAGAGGTTGATGGCATAGCCACCGCCGCCCTGGGTCTTGCGGCAGATGGAGCAGTAGCAGCGCTGGTAGGGATAGGGGTGGGTGCTGTCCAGGCTGAAGGACACGGCTTGGCAATGGCAGGAGCCTTCCAGGTGCATGACGACCTCCCGGGGTCGAATGGATTGCAGGGCATCTGGACAGGAGGATCGCCGGGTTTGCACGGGGTCGTTCGTCGGGTTAGCCGTAGGGCGGGTGAAACCCGCGTGCGTCCAGGCACCCTCCCCGACCGTAGGAGCGAATTCATTCGCGAAATGGGTGGAGCGCAGCGAGGCCCAGCCTCATCACCCGGACGAGCCGCCATTGGTGGATGAAAAGAGCGCCATCCACCCTACGCACCGGTTGGCGCCGTGGCCCGGGATTGGGCACATGTGTAGGGTGGACCACGCCTCACCGGTCCACCTTGCGTGCCTCCCGGCAACACCGATTGGTGGATGAAAAGAACGTCCCAGGCACCGCATCGTAGGGCGGGTGAAACCCGCGTGTGCCGGGGTGTCGGGTTGCACCCGACCTACAACAGCCAGATTGCCAGCAGCACGACGAGTACGCAGACCAGCAGCCCGACGGCAGAGACCCAGGCGGATTCGGGCATGTCATCCAGGAAGCGCCCCCGTGGGTAGCGGCCGAGGGTGAAGGCTTTCACGAAGGGCCAACCAATCCAGAACAGCACCCCCTCCACCAGCACCTCGAGCACTGCACGGAGAAGCCAGCCGATAACCCGCAACACCCCGCCAAAGATCTCGTCCATCCCCTACTCGCACGCCCCGCGCTGGAAGAAGAAGTAGCCCATGTAGTGCAGCACCATCTCCTGCTTGCCCATGGAGACGATTTTGTAGTCGCCCATGCCTTCGGTGCTGATGGTGTCGCCTTCGACGCGGTAGGCGCCGCTTTGGGTGAAGCCACCCATGCTGTAGTCGAGGGTGCCTGCGCGGGTGAAGTCGTAGGTGGAGCTGTCCGGTTCGCGCTCGCCGTCCCGGGTCGGGGCCAGGCCCTTGAGGCACCAGGGGCCGTAGAGGTCGTCGAGCCTGTAGTCGGCCGCGCCAGCGCGGGTGGCGAGCAGCAGCATGGCGAGAGCCAGGGCGAGCGATGCGGGTTTCATGGTCGATCCTTGGGCGGGAAAAGAAGGGAGGACTAGGTGATCTGCATGAACACCGGAAGCAGCATGGGCCAGGCGAGCTTGACCAGCTGCGGGACCAGCAATATGACCAACGCCAGGCCGGCGAGCAGGCGCAGGCCCTGGCAATCGGCGTCGCGGTAGAAGGTCCAGGCCACACGCGCCAGGTAATGCAAGGCGACCAGGATCGGCCCGTAGACCATCGCCAGCAGGCCCAGCATGCGCAGGTCGAAGTCCGGGTCCAGGCCACCCTGGCGCAGGCTTTCCCGGCCCGGATCGAAGAGCAGCCCGACCAGCAGGGTGCGTATGCCGATCAGCAGCAGCACGCATGTGATCAGGTTGCCCGGCAACGAGGCCCGGGCCGGTTCGATCACCAGCGCTCGCACCAGGCCGGCCGTGCCCGCCCAGGCGCCCAGCAGCAGAAACGCCGAGAGAAGATGACTGTCCCAGGGCAACAGCAGGGCGAGCAGCGCCAGCGGCAGCGCGGCCAGCACGCCGAACATCAGGTAGCAGGCCGTGCGCAACGCAACGAGGACGGAGCATCGCGAAGCGATCATGGCCGGCACCGGTGGCTGGCCGGGAGGGGGGTGGGTGGCATGCGTACGTCCTTGTACCGGGCGGGGCTATTCGCCGATGTCTTCGTTCCAGAGTTCGGGGCGGGCCTCGATGAAGTCTTCCATCAGGGCGATGCAGGTGGCGTCCTGCAGCACCTCGACCTCGACGCCGCGGGAGCGCAGCAGTTCTTCCTCGCCGAGGAAGGTGCGGTTCTCGCCGACGATGATGCGCGGGATGCCGTAGAGGAGGATCGCGCCGCTGCACATGGAGCACGGCGACAGCGTGGTGTAGAGCACCGACTCGCGGTAGACGCTGGCGGGTTGGCGGCCGGCGTTCTCGAAGGCGTCCATCTCGCCGTGGCGGATGGCGCTGCCTTCCTGGACCCGGCGGTTGTGGCCGCGACCGATGATCCGCCCCTTGTGGACGATGACCGAGCCGATGGGGATGCCGCCCTCGGCCAGGCCCTGGCGGGCTTCGTCGATGGCGGCCTGCATGAATGCGTCCATGGTGATGCTCCTTGCGCGGTTGCGGCGATGGAGCGAACGCTACGAGATGGCCGGCGGGCTGTCCACTGGCGCGTGAAGGCGATGTGACGAAGCGATAAACGCCGTGCCGGAACCGGCACGGCGTGGGGCCGTCAACGCTCGCGCAGGGCCTCGGCGCGGGCGCGGATGATGGGCTTGAGCAGGTAGCTGAGGATGCTCTTCTTGCCGGTCATGATGTCCACGGAGGCGACCATGCCGGGGATGATCAGCAATGGTTTCTCGTCGCTGCCCAGGTGGCTTTTGCGGGTGCGCAGCTTGATCAGGTAGAAGCTGTTGCCGTCCTCGTCGGTGATGGTGTCCGCGCCGATCTGCTCCAGGTCGGCCTGCAGGCCGCCATAGATGGTGTAGTCGTAGGCGGTGAACTTCACCATGGCCTTCTGCCCTGGATGGAGGAAGGCGATGTCCTGGGGCCGGATGCGCGCCTCCACCAGCAGGGTGTCGTCCAGCGGCACGATTTCCACCAGGTCGCTGCCCGGCTGGATCACCCCGCCGATGGTGTTGACCAGCAGCTGCTTGACGATGCCGCGCACCGGGGAGGTGACCAGGGTGCGGTTGACCCGGTCCTCCAGTGCCTTGCCGGTGGCCTCGGCCTTGCTCAGGTCGGTGCGTGCCTCGTTGAGCTGGGTGAGCGCCTCGCTGCGGAAGCGCGAGCGGGTCTCGGCGATCTTCTGCTCCACTTCCTTGATCGCCGATTCGGCGCGGGGAATGGCCAGGTTGGTGGCTTCGAGCTGGCCACGGTTCTCCACCTCGGCGCGCCGCAGGCGCAGCACCTCGACCTTGGAGATCGCGCCGTCGGCCACCAGGGGTTCGGAGATGGCGATCTCCTGGCGCAACAGCTCCAGGCTGTTGCGGTACTGGCCCTGCTTGGAGGCGAACTCGCGCAGTTCCTGCTGCTTCTGCACCAGCTGTTCCTCGAGGCCGGCGACCTCGTCGCGCAGCTGTTGCTGGCGGCTGCGGAACAACGCTTCCTCGCTCTGCGCCTGGCCGGGGGCCCTGGCGCGCAGGGTGTCGTCGATGGCCAGCTCGCGGCCTTCCACTTCGGCGCTCAGGCGCTCGACGCGCAGGGCCATGGCGACGCGGTCGGCATCGGTCTCGCCGACGTTGGACTGGAAGCGCGTGGCGTCCAGGCGCAACAGCGGGTCACCCACTTCGACCACCTGGCCTTCGTGGACGAACATCTCGGAGACGATGCCGCCTTCGAGGTTGGAGATCTTCTGCAGCTTGGACGAGGGAATGGCCTTGCCCTCGCCCCGGGTGACTTCGTCGATCTCGGCGAAGTGGGCCCAGAAGCCGAGGAACAGGGTGAAGCCGATCAGCGTCCAGATGGTCAGGCGCACCACGCGGGGCGCGTCTTCGACCAGCGCCTTGCTGACTTCCGGCAGGGGCTGGCCGGACAGGTCTTCGCGCCCCTTGAAATAATCCAGCAGCGAGTGGAGCGGAGACTTACGCGACACTGATCTGCCCCTTCTTCAGCGCTTCCATCACGGCGTCCTTCGGGCCGTCGGCGATGATCTGTCCCTTGTCGACGATCAGCAGGCGGTCCACCAGCGACAGCATGGAGGCACGGTGGGTGACCAGCAGCACGGTCTTGTTGGCGATCACCGCGTTGAGGCGCTGCTTGAGGCGTTCCTCGCCGGTGTTGTCCATGGAGCTGGTGGGCTCGTCCAGCAACAGGATGGGCGGGTCGAGCAGCAGCGCACGGGCCAGGGCGACGTTCTGCCGCTGGCCGCCGGACAGGTTCTGCCCGCGCTCGCCGACCTGCAGCTCGTAGCCCTGCGGGTGCAGGCGCACGAATTCGTGGACGCCGGACAGCTCGGCCGCCTGCAGCACCAGTTCGTCCTCGACGTAGCGGGCGCCGGACACCAGGTTGTCGCGCAGGGTGCCGGCCAGCAGCTGGATGTCCTGGGGCACGTAGCCGATGTTGTGGCGCAGGTCGCTGACGTCGAGCTGGCGCACGTCGACGCCGTCGATCAGCAGGCTGCCGGAGTCGGGCTGGTAGAGGCCGACGATGAGCTTGGCCAGGGAGCTCTTGCCCGAGCCGCTGCGGCCGACGATGCCGATCTTCTCGCCGGGGCGGACGATCAGGTTGATGTTGCTGAGCGCCGGGGCCTGCTGGTTGGGGTAGGTGAATTCGAGCTGGCGCATCTCGATGGCGCCCTGCAGGGTCTGGCGCGTCAGCGGGCGCTCGTCCTCGTGGCGCTCCTGCGGCAGTTCCATCATGTGGTTGACCGAGAGCATGGTCAGGCGCGCCTGCTGGTAGCGCGTGATCAACCCGGAAAGCTGGGTCATCGGGCCGAGGGCGCGGCCGTTGAGCATGTAGCAGGCGATGAGCCCGCCCATGCTGAGGTCGCCGGCGATGATCAGGTAGACGCCGGCGACGATCATCACCACGCCGGCCAGCTGCTGGATCAGCAGGGTGATGTTGAGCGACAGGCTGGACAGCATCTTCACCCGCAGTTCGAGGCGGCCGAGGGTGCCGATGGTCTGCTCCCAGAGGTACTGGCGCTCGCTCTCGGCGTTGTTGACCTTGACCGCGTCGAGGCCGGCCAGGGTCTCGATCAGGCTGGACTGGCGCTCGGCGGAGAGCGCCATGGTGCGGTCCATGGTCTCCACCAGGGGCTTCTGCAGCAGCCAGCCGATGGTCAGCGCGAGGGCGAAGGCGACCACGGGGATCCACACCAGGTGGCCGCCGAGGATGCCGATCACCAGGAGGATCAGCAGGGTGAACGGCAGGTCGATCACGCTGGTCATGGTCAGCGAGGCGAGGAAGTCCCGCAGCGACTGGAACTCGTGGATGTTCTGGGCAAAGCTGCCGACCCGCGCGGGGCGGTGCTTCATGGCCATGCCAACGATGCGCTCGAACAGGGTGGCCGAGATGATCATGTCGGTCTTCTTGCCGGCGAGATCGAGACACAGCCCGCGCATGGTCTTGAGCAGCAGGTCGAACAGGTAGGCGCCGGAGATGCCGATGGCCAGCACCCAGAGGGTGGCGGCGGCCTGGTTGGGCACCACGCGGTCGTAGACGTTCATCACGAACAACGGCGCACCGAGGCCGATCAGGTTGATCAGCAGGCTGGCGGCCACGGCATCTATATAGAGCCAGCGCGAACGCTTGAGGGTGTCGCGGAACCAGTGGCGCGCCCGGGGTATCAGGCTGCCGTGGTTGATGTCGAACTTGTGCTGCGGCTGGGCGAAGAAGGACTGGCCGGCATAGTCCTGGGCCAGCAGCTCGCGCTTGACCCGCACTTCGCCGCCATCGCTTTCGCTGAGCAGCAGGCGCGCGTCGCCGTTCTCCTCCCAGGCCAGCAACAGGGCGCAGCGCCCTTCCTTGAGCAGCAGCAGCGCCGGCAGCGCGATCGCCGGGATCTGCTCCAGCTTGCGTTGCAGCAGGCGCCCCTGCAGGCCCGCCCGGGCCGCCGCACGGGGCAGCAGCTCGGGGGTCAGGCGTTGGCCGGGCAGCGGCAGGCCGGCGGTGAGCATGGCCCGGCTGGCCGGCCGCTGGTGTTGCAGGCAGAGGGAAAGCAGGCTGTCCAGGAGTGGATCATCTAGCTGACCGCGTGGATCGTTGTTGAAGGGGGCTCGGCTGACTTCTGGATCCACGCTTGGACACTCTTTCTCTTCAGGGACGGGTGAAGTCTCAGTTCAGGCCCGGCAGGGTCGCCTCGGGCTTGAGTTCGGACTGGACGACGGAGGCCATCGGCGCGACGACGCCCTGGCTCTTCAGCAGCTCGCCAATGGTCGCCTTGATCCGGTACTGAGTAAACAGTTCGAGGTGGCGAATTTCCACCAGACGGCGGGAGGCGGTGAACAGTTCGTTCTCGCTGTCCAGCAGGTCCAGCAGGGTGCGTTCACCGATGCTGAACTGCTTCTGGTAGGACTCGCGCACACGGGTACTGTAGTCGACGTATTGCTGGGCGATCGGGATTTGTTCACGGGCGTTGGCCAGGGCGTTCATGGACAGCCCGAGGTCTTCGTTAAGCACGCGCAGGGCGTTGTTGCGGATGTCCAGGGCCTGGTTGATCTGGTAGGCCTTGGATTCCAGGTCAGCCTTGTTGCTGCCGCCGGCGAACAGGTTGTAGCGCATGCGCAGCATGGCCTGCCATTCGTTGACGTGGCCGTCCTGGCCGTCCAGGTCGTTGTCGGCGCCACGGGACAGCTCGGCATCGAAGCGCGGATAGAAGAAGGACTTGGCCGCGTCGTACTGCTTCTCGGCAGCCGCCACGTCGGACTCGGCGGAACGCAGGATCGGGCTGTTGGCCAGCAGGGTCTGGCGGGCTTCGGCGATGTCGGCGGGCAACTGGCCGGCGAGGCCGGCCGGTTCGCTCAGGTCCACCGGATCGATGCCGACTACGCTGTAGAAGTTGGTGCGGGCATCGGCCAGGTTGGTCTGCTCGGTGATCAGGTTGTTGCGGGCCTGGGCCAGCCGCGCTTCGGCCTGGTCCTGGTCGGCCAGGCGACCGACGCCACGGCTGCTGCGCAGGCTGATCTGGTCATAGATGCGCTGGTGGCTCTTCAGGTTGGCTTCGGCGAGACGGACCATCTCCTCGCGCTGCAGCACATCGATGTAGACCTGCGCGACGTCCAGCGCGGTTCTTTCCGACGTACCGAGCAGCGAGTAGGCACGGGAATTGACTGTGGCTTGCTGGCGGGCGACCTCATTGGAGGTGGCGAAGCCGTCGAAGACCATCTGTTGCAGGCGCAGCGACGATTCGCCACGGGTCATGGTCTTCCAGTGGTCGCCCTGGCCACGGGTGGTGGTGTTGTCGGAGCCTTCACGGCCGTAGCCGGCGAGCAGGTCGACTTTCGGCAGGTAGCCGCCCTTGGCGGCTTTCAGCTGGTAGTCGGCGGACATGCGGCTGTTGATGCCGGCCTGGACTTCGGGGTGGACATCCAATGCGCGCTGCATGGCTTCGGAAAGCGTCTGGGCATGAACAGGGAGACTTGCAGCAAGGGCGAAGGGCACGACACAAGCAAAACGCAGACGCATGGATTGGCATCCTTATCAGAGTGTTGAAGACAGTATTTGGGAGGCCGAAATCACCGTCATGAAATTGGCATCAACCTCGCTCGGACGGAGCAGAAAACCGTGATCCAAGTCTCATTGAAAAAATCCGGACGGCCATCGAATATCAAAGTGACATTACGAAAACGATTGTTTAGGATGGATGCCAATTGGTCAATACATTGGCATAAACTTAATAGCAAAACGCGATAAGCCAAATAATTGACGACAAAAAAATACCACCTTTAACAAGGGAATGCCTGCATCGAAACGGCTCTTCGTAGAGCACCGAAGCAGCACGCCGAAGCTAGAGCCAAACCAGGAGAGTCACCCCAATGAGCAGTGTCGTTGCAATCGTCAAGAGCGTTGTCGGCCAAGTTGTTGCAGTCTCCCCGGAGGGTGTGCAACGCCAGCTCATAGAGGGTGATCGTATCTTCCAGGGCGAGCAGCTGGTCACCGGCGCGGCGGGCATGGTCACCCTCGAACTGCCTGACGGCAAGCTGGTCGACCTGGGTCGCGACACTCAGTGGAGCGGCGCCGACATCGCGCCCCAGGGCACCGACGAGAAGCCGGCCAGCCAGGCGCCCAGCGCCGAGGAACTGCAGAAGGCCATCGCCGCCGGCGTCGACCCGACCCAGGCCTTCGAAGCCACCGCGGCCGGTGCCCCCGCCGCTGGCGGCGCGGCAGGTGGTGGTGCTGCGGGCGGCAGCCACAGCTTCGTCCTGCTCGATGCCACCGGCGAGCGCGTCGACCCCAACGTCGGCTTCGAGACCCAGGGCCTGGCCTTCCAGGGCGCCGCCGACGGCGACACCCAGGACCCGCTGCAGAACGTCGCCCCCGAGTTCACCGACGGCTCCGGCGCGCCGATCACCACCTTCAACCTGGTCACCGACGAAGACATCCCGCTCAGCGGCACCTTCACCAGCCGTGACGCCAATGGCGATCTTGTGACCTTCTCCGTCACCCGCGGCCCGGCCAATGGCACCCTGGCACTGAACCCCGACGGCACCTGGACCTACACCCCGAGCCAGGACTACAACGGCAGCGACAGCTTCGAAGTGACCGTGAGCGACAGCCGCGGCGCCTCCACCCCGCTGACCGTCAACGTCGGCATCAACCCGGTCAACGACGCCCCCGTCGCCACCGGCACCTATGAGGCCAGCGTCGACGACAGCGCCGCCGCCGACACCTTCGCCGACATCAAGGGCCAACTGGCCGCCACCGACGTCGACGACACCAACCTGACCTGGAGCGGCAGCGCCAAGGGCGCCTACGGCGAACTGACCGTCAACGCCGACGGCAGCTACACCTACGTGGTCGACGCCGCCAAGGTGAATGGCCTGGCCCTGGGCGAGACCGCGAGCGAAAACTTCACCGTGACCGTGAAGGACCCCTCCGGCGCCAGCGACACCCGCGTCATCACCATCAACTTCACCGGCACCAACGACACCCCGATCGCCACCGCCACCAGCGCGGCGGTCACCGAAGACCAGAGCATCACCGGCAACCTGGTGGCCACCGACGCCGACAAGGGCGCGACCCTGTCCTATGCCATCGACGGCAAGGCCCCGGCCGGCTTCACCCTGAACACCGATGGCAGCTGGACCTTCAACGCCGGCGACGCCGCCTACCAGTCTTTGGCCGAAGGCCAGACCACCACCCTCACCATCGCCTACATCGTCACCGACGAGCACGGCGCCCAGGCCACCAACACCCTGACCGTGACCGTCACCGGGGTGAACGACCCGGCCATCCTCGGCAGCGCCGACGTGCAGTTGACCGAGACCAACGATGCGCTGAGCACCGGCGGCACCCTGTCCATCAGCGATGTCGACAGCCCCAACACCTTCGTCGCCCAGACCAACGTCGCCGGCACCTACGGCACCTTCAACATCGACGCCGCCGGCAACTGGACCTATGTCGCCAACTCGGCCTACAACGAGCTGAACGTCGGCCAGTCCTACAGCGAATCCTTCAAGGTGGTCTCCGCCGACGGCACCCAGACCAGCGTCACCGTGACCATCAACGGCACCAACGACGCCGCCGTCCTCAGCAGCGCCGACGTGCAGCTGACCGAGACCAACGCCCCGGCCACCGCCAATGGCACCCTGACCATCAGCGATGTCGACAACCCCGCCACCTTCGTCGCCCAGAGCAACGTCGCCGGCACCTATGGCAGCTTCAGCATCGGCACCGATGGCAAGTGGACCTACACCGCCAGCTCCGCCTACAACGAGCTGAACGTCGGCGACAAGCTGACCGAGACCTTCGAGGTCTCCGCCGCCGACGGCACCAAGACCAGCGTCACCGTCACCATCAACGGCACCAACGATGCGCCGGTGGGCGTGGCCGACAAGGTCACCCTGGCCGAAGACAGCGTCGCAACCGGCAACGTGCTGAGCAACGACACCGACGTCGACAACAGCAGCCTGACCGTCACCAAGTTCAGCCTGACCAACCTGCCCTTCGTCAGCTTCAAGGCCGGCGAGACCGCCGACCTGGTCATCGGCAAGCTGACCATCAAGGCCAACGGCGACTTCACCTTCACCCCGGCCAAGGACTACAACGGCCCGGTGCCGTCCATCACCTACACCCTGAGCGATGGCAGCGCCACCAGCACCGCCACCCTCACCTTCGACATCACCCCGGTCAACGACGCCCCGGTCAACACCGTCCCCGGCGCCCAGTCCCTGAACGAAGACAGCAGCAAGACCTTCAGCCTGCTGAGCGGCAACAGCATCGCGGTGCGGGACGTGGACGGCGACCAGCTCACCACCACCCTCTCCGTCGAACACGGCGCGCTGACCCTCGGCCCGCTGAGCGGCGGCGTGTCCTTCAGCGGCAACGGCACCGGCAGCATCACCCTGGTGGGCAGCCAGGCGGCCATCAACGCCGCCCTGCAGGGCCTGAAGTACGTCCCGGCCAAGGACTACAACGGCCAGGACACCCTGACCATCAACACCACCGACGGCAAGCTGAGCGACAGCGACAGCGTCACCCTCAACATCAAGCCGGTGAACGACGCGCCGGTGGCCACCCCCACCAGCGAGGCCACCCGCGAAGACGCGCCCGTGATCGGCGGCAAGCTGGCCGCCACCGACGTCGACGGCGACACCCTGACCTACAGCTCCAAGGGCGCCCTCCCCGGCGGCTTCACCCTCAATACCGATGGCACCTGGACCCTGGACCCGAGCCACGCCGACTACCAGCACCTGGCCGAAGGCAAGTCCACCACCCTGACCATCAACTTCACCGCCACCGACGGCAAGCTCTCCAGCAGCAGCACGCTGACCATCACCGTCACCGGCGTGAACGACAAGCCGACCATCACCGCCGCCACCGCCGCCGCCAATGAAGGCGACGGCCAGATCAACGGCCAGATCGCCGCCGCCGACGTCGATGACGGCGCCGTCCTCGCCTTCAGCACCACCGCCAATGTCGCCGGCCTCACCCTGGGCAGCGACGGCAAGTGGACCTTCGACGCCAGCAACGCCGCCTACGACTACCTCAAAGGTGGCGAGCAACTGGTCATCACGGTACCGGTCACCGTCACCGACGAGCACGGCGCCACCGCCGACAGCACCCTGACCATCACCCTCACCGGCACCAACGACGCGCCGGTGGCCAATGCCGTCAGCGCCTCGGGCAACGAAGACCAGGCCGCGCGCATCCAGGTGAACCTGTCCGGCAGCGATGTCGACGGCACCGTCACCGGCTACACCATCGGCTCCGTACCGGCCAACGGCACCCTCTACGCCGGTGCCAACGGCGGTACCGCCCTGAAGGCCGGCGACAGCGTCACCGGCCCGGTGTACTTCGTCCCGGCCAAGGACTGGAACGGCACCACCACCTTCGAATACAGCGCCGTCGACAACAACGGCGCCGTGTCCGCCAGCAAGGCCACCGCCACCATTACCGTCGCCCCGGTCAACGACCGCCCGGTCGGCGTCAACGACAGCGTCACCCTGAACGAAGACCAGACCGCCACCGGCAACGTCCTGGCCAACGACAAGGACGTGGACGGCGACGCCCTGGTGGTCACCAAGTTCAGCATCACCGGCCTCCCCTTCGTCAGCGCCAATGCGGGCGGGACCATCGACCTGCTGGGCACCGGCAAGCTGACCATCAAGGCCAACGGTGACTTCACCTTCGAACCGGCCAAGGACTACAACGGCCCGGTCCCGAGCGTCACCTACACCCTGAGCGACGGCAGCCTCACCAGCACCGCCACCCTCAAGTTCGACATCACCCCGGTCAACGACGCCCCGGTCAACGCCACCCCGGGCGCCCAGACCCTGGCCGAGGACGGCAGCAAGGTCTTCAGCCTCTTCGGCAACAACAGCGTCAGCGTGAGCGACGTGGACGGCGACCAGCTGACCACCACCCTCAGCGTCGAGCACGGCGTGCTGAGCCTCGGCCCGATCCTCGCCAACGGCCTGACCTACAGCGGCAACGGCACCGGCAGCATCACCCTGTCCGGCTCCCAGGCGGCCATCAACGCCGCCCTGCAGGGCCTGAAGTACGTCCCGGCCGCCAACTACAACGGCCAGGACACCCTGACCCTCAGCACCAGCGACGGCAAGCTGAGCGACACCGACAGCATCACCCTCAACATCACCCCGGTGAACGACGCCCCGGTGGCCACCCCCACCAGCGACAGCACCGTCGAGGACGCCCCGGCCATCGGCGGCAAGCTCGCCGCCACCGATGTCGACGGCGACACCCTCACCTTCACCCTGAACAACCCCGCCCCGGCCGGCTTCAGCCTGAACGCCGACGGCAGCTGGACCTTCGACCCGAGCAACGCCGCCTACCAGGCCCTGGGCCAGGGCGAGCAACGGGTCATCCAGATCCCCTTCACCGCCACCGACGGCAAGCTCTCCAGCGGCAGCACCCTGACCATCACCGTCACCGGCGTCAACGACGCCCCGGTGGTGAGCGGCGCCATCACCCACGGCACCAACGAAGATGCCGCCGGCCAGGTGATCGACCTCCTGGCCAAGGCCGGTGATGCCGACGCCACGGACGTGCTCAGCGCCGTCAACGTCAGGGAAACCAGCGGCAACGACGCCAGCGGCGTCACCGTCCAGGGCAACACCCTGGTGGTCGACCCGTCCCGGTACAACTACCTGGCCAAGGGCGAGAGCGTCGTTCTGACCTACGAATACCAGGTCAGCGACGGCAAGGGCGGCCTGGTCACCACCAGCGCCACCGTCACCATCGACGGCGTCAACGACGCGCCGGTGGTCAGCAGCGCCATCGCCGTGGACAGCAACGAGGACGCCGCCTCCTTCAGCGTCGACCTGCTGGCCAACGCCAGCGACGTCGACCTCAGCGACGTCCTGGGCATCAGCAACTTCAAGCAGGTCGGCAGCGGCGACACCTCGGGCGTGACCCTCAGCGGCAGCGGCCTGCAGGTGAACCCGAACGCCTACAACTACCTCGCCGCCGGCGAGAAACTGGTGCTCACCTACAGCTACGACGTGGTCGACAACAACGGCGGCGTCACCCCCACCACCGCCACCCTCACCATCGAGGGCCGCAACGACGCCCCCGTGCTGGAAAGCACCGTGCAGAGCGGCAGCATCACCGAGCGCGCCGACGGCGTGCCCGGCGAGAACGCCGGCAGCCTGACCGCCAGCGGCGACTTCGGCTTCAGCGACGCCGACCTGAGCAACACCCACAGCATCGGCACCGAGCTGGTCAGCGCGAAGGACGGCAACGGCCAGACCGTCAACGTGCTGGGCAACCTCAGCGCCAGCATCAGCGATGCCGCCCAGGGCGACGGCCAGGGTTCCGTGCACTGGAACTACAGCGTCGCCGCCGGCGCGCTGGACTACCTGGGCGCCGGCGAGACCGTCACCCTGGTCTACCGCGTCACCGTCACCGACAGCAGCGGTGCCCCGGTCTCCCGTGACGTCACCATCACCCTCACCGGCAGCAACGACGCCCCGGTGGTGAGCGGTGTCGCCACCACCCTGACCCACGAAGACGCGTCCGCCTACAGCCTCGACCTGCTGCAGCACGCCTCCGACGAAGACGCCAACGACGTCCTCAGCGTCGGCAACCTCCAGCAGGTGGGCAGCGGCGATGCGTCCGGCGTCAGCTTCGACGCCGCCAGCAACAGCCTGAAGATCGACCCGTCCAAGTACGACTACCTGGCCGTGGGCGAGAAGGTCGTCCTCACCTACAGCTACGAAGTCAGCGACGGCCACGGCGGCGTCACCAGCGCCAACGCCTCGGTCACCATCGAGGGCCGCAACGACGCCCCGGTGGTCACCGACACCCGCGTCACCGTCGACGAGGAAAGCACCGGCACGGCGCTGAACATCGCCGCCCCGACCGACGTCGACACCAGCAACGTCCTGACCATCACCGTCAGCGGCCTGCCCACCGTGGGCACCGTGACCCTGGCCAACGGCATCCCGGTGACCAACGGCCAGACCCTGACCAGCGCCGAGCTGCAGGGCCTGAAGTACAACGGCCCGGCCGACTACAAGGCCGGCGACCCGGTTGGCGACTTCAAGTACAGCGTCAACGACGGCACCACCACCGTCGAAGGCAAGGTCACCCTGGGCGTCAACCCGATCAACGACGCGCCTGACGCCAACGACGACTTCGGCGTCATCGCCGGCCTCAAGGGCAACTACTACGCCTACCGTGAAGGCACCGACGGCGGCAACCTGGAGAACCTCGCCGGGGTCGCCGCCTTCATCGCCGGCCGCACCCCCAGCGCCACCTTCACCGCCACCGAGCTGAACTACGGCAACGGCGTGTCCAGCAACCTGGGCGGCGACCAGCAGCTGCAGAAATTCCTCGGCGCCGATGCCGGCTCCCTGAACACCGACCCGGCGAACAGCTCGGACGCCATCATCCAGCTCACCGGCCAGATCAGCCTCGCGGCCGGCACCTACCAGTTCAAGGTGACTGCCGACGACGGCTTCAGCATCGTCATCGACGGCAAGGTGGTCGCCGAGTACAACGGCAACCAGGGCCCGACCGCACGCGAATCGGCCACCTTCACCATTGCCGAAAGCGGTGCCCACAACATCCAGATCGTCTACTGGGACCAGGGCGGCCAGGCCCAGCTCAAGGTCGAACTGCGTCCGGAAGGCGGCACCTACACCGTGGTCGGCGGCAGCCAGCTGACCCAGGCCGGCAACGACGTACTGACCACCAACGAAGACCAGCCGCTGACCATCGAGCCCTCCACGCTGCTGGGCAACGACACCGACGTCGACGGCGACTCGCTGACCATCCTCAGTGTCCAGGGCGCCAAGAACGGCACCGTGGAGCTGGTCAACGGCAAGGTGGTGTTCACCCCTGCGCCCAACTTCAACGGCACCGGCTCCTTCACCTACACCGTGAGCGACGGCCACGGCGGCACCGATACCGCCACCGTCACCGTGGGCGTGAAGCCGGTGAACGATGCACCGGTGGCCGACAGCACCTCCCTCACAGTGGCGGAGGAAAGCGTCGGCACCAACCTGGGCCTGAAGGCCCCGACCGATGTCGATGGCAACCCGCTGACCATCAAGGTCACCGGCCTGCCGACCCTCGGCAGCGTGACCCTGGCCGACGGCACCGCCGTGACCAACGGCCAGAGCCTGACCAGCGCCCAGCTGCAAGGCCTGAAGTACAACGCCCCGGCCGACTACAGCGCCGGCCAGGCCGTGGGTTCCTTCACCTACAGCGTCAACGACGGCACCGCCACCGTGAACGGCCAGGTCACCCTGGGCGTCACTCCGGTGAACGATGCGCCGGTCGTCGACAGCACCAGCCTGACCGTCAACGAAGAAAGCATCGGCACCGACCTGGGCCTCAAGGCGCCGAGCGATGTCGATGGCGACAGCCTCACCATCACCGTCACCGGCCTGCCCACCGTGGGCACCGTGACCCTGGCCGACGGCACCGCCGTGACCAATGGCCAGAACCTGACCAGCGCCCAGCTGCAAGGCCTGAAGTACAACGCGCCGGCCGACTACAGCGCCGGCCAGGCCGTGGGCTCCTTCACCTACAGCGTCAATGACGGCACCGTCACCGTCAGCGGCCAGGTCGCCCTGGGCGTGAATCCGGTGAACGATGCGCCGGTCGCCGACAGCGCCAACCTGACCGTCAACGAAGAAAGCGTCGGCACCGACCTGGGCCTCAAGGCCCCGACCGACGCCGATGGCGACAGCCTCACCATCACCGTCACCGGCCTGCCCATCCTCGGCAGCGTGACCCTGGCAGACGGCACCGCCCTCATCAACGGCCAGACCCTCACCAGTGCCCAGCTGCAGGGCCTGAAGTACAACGCCCCGGCCGACTACAGCGCCGGCCAGGCCGTTGGCAGCTTCACCTACAGCGTCAACGACGGCACCGTCACCGTCAGCGGCCAGGTCGCCCTGGGCGTGAACCCGGTGAACGACCTGCCGGTGATGAACGACGCATCCGTCAACGTGGACGAAGACAGCAGCCTCACCAGCCAGCTGAACGCCACCGACGCCGATGGCGACACCCTGACCTACACCCTCAAGTCCGGCACCAGCAACGGTACGCTGGTCCTGGATACCGCCACCGGCGAGTACACCTACAAGCCCAACGCCAACTACAACGGTCCGGACTCCTTCACCGTCACCGTCAACGACGGCAAGGGCGGCGTGGTCGACGCCGTGGTGCAAATCACCGTCAACCCGATCAACGACGCGCCGACCGCCAACCCGGCCAACCTGAGCACCGCCGAGGACACGCCGATCAACGGCAAGGTGGATGCCCGCGACATCGACGGCGATACCCTCACCTACCGCATCGCCAGCGGCAATGGCCCGCAGAACGGCACGCTCACCCTCTTCTCCGACGGCAGCTACAGCTACCGGCCGAACAAGGACTACAACGGGCCCGATGCCTTCACCGTCACCATCAGCGACGGCAAGGGCGGCACCACCACCAGCCTCATCAGCATCAACGTGACCCCGGTCAACGATGCACCGGTCACCGCTGACCAGGCCAAGGAAACCGACGAAGACCAGAGCGTCAGCGGCAAGATCGTCGCCACCGACGTGGAAGGCGACAAGCTGACCTACATCATCCAGAGCGGTGTCGACCACGGCTCCCTGCTGCTCAACACCGTCACCGGCGAGTACACCTACACGCCGAACAAGGACTACAACGGCAACGACACCTTCACCATCCGCGTCTATGACGCCAAAGGCGCCTACGCCGACTCCGTGGTGAGCGTGAAGGTCAACCCGGTCAACGACGCACCGGTGAGCAGCCCGTCCAGCATCAGCACCAACGAAGACACCCCGATCGACGGCCGGATCGTCGCCCGCGATGCCGATGGCGACGCCCTCACCTACAGCATCGCCAACGGCAACGGCCCGCAGCATGGCACCGTCACCCTCAACGCCGACGGCAGCTACACCTATCAGCCGGGCAAGGACTTCAACGGCAGCGACGCCTTCACCGTCACCATCGACGATGGCAACGGCGGCACCACCACCAGCGTGGTCAGCGTCACCGTCAAGCCGGTCAACGACGCCCCGGTCACCGCCGACCAGGCCAAGGAAACCGATGAAGACCAGAGCGTCAGCGGCAAGATCGTCGCCAGCGACGTGGACGGCGACAAGCTGACCTACACCATCCAGGCCGGCGTCGACCACGGCTCCCTGCTGCTCAACACCGTCACCGGCGAGTACACCTACACGCCGAACAAAGACTTCAACGGCACCGACACCTTCACCATCCGGGTCTACGATCCGAAGCTCGGCTATGCCGACTCCGTGGTGACCATCAAGGTCAACCCGGTCAACGACGCACCGACCAGCACCCCGTCCAGCGTCAGCACCGACGAGGACACCCCGATCGACGGCAAGGTCACCGCCCGTGACGTCGACGGCGACACCCTCACCTACAGCATCGCCAACGGCAACGGCCCGCAGCACGGCACCGTAACCCTCAACGCCGACGGCACCTACACCTACCAGCCCGCCAAGGACTTCAACGGCAGCGATGCCTTCACCGTCACCATCAGTGATGGCAACGGCGGCACCACCACCAGCGTGGTCAGCGTCACCGTCAAGCCGGTCAACGATGCCCCCGTCGCGCCCGACAGCACCGCCAGCGTGGACGAGGACGGCACCCTGACCAGCCGCATCACCGCCACCGATGCGGAAGGCGACAGCCTCACCTACACCCTGAAGACCGGCACCGCCAACGGCACCCTGGTGCTCAATCCGAGCACCGGCGAGTACACCTACAAGCCCAACGGCGACTACAACGGGCCGGACAGCTTCGTGGTCACCGTCAGCGACGGCAAGGGCGGCGTGGTCGACACCGTGGTCAACATCACCGTCAACCCGGTCAACGATGCCCCGACGGCGGCCAACGACACCGCCAGCACCCTGGAAGACTCCGCCGTCACCATCGACGTGCTGGCCAACGACCGCGACACCGACGGCGACAGCCTGACCCTGACCGGCGCCAACGCGCAGCACGGCAGCGTCAGCATCGTCGACGGCAAGCTGGTCTACACCCCCACCGGCAACTACAGCGGTGCGGACACCATCACCTACACCGTCACCGATGGTAAGGGCGGCAACAGCACCGCCACCGTCCAGGTCGGCATCCAGGCCGTGGCCGATGCCCCGAACCTCGGCGCCCAGGCACCCAGTGGCAACCCCGCCGCCACCGGCCTGCTGCAACAGAGCTGGAACAACCTGCCCCTGGGCAGCGGCGGCAACGGCGCCAACCCGGCCACCCTGAAGAGCACCATCGACGCCGCCGGCACCCCCGCCAGCAGCGGCAACCTGGCCGATGCCCACATCGACAGCGTCAACGCCGGCGTGGCCAACAAGCTCTCCGGCCTGATCTACCTCGAAGCCGGCCAGACCTACACCTTCAGCGGCTCGGGCGACGACAGCGTGCTCGTCTCCGTGGGCGGCACCACCGTGGCCAACGCCACCTGGGGCGGCTCCAGCGGCCAGTTCAGCGGCAGCTACACCGCCCAGCAGAGCGGCTACTACACCCTGGACATCTACCAGCACAACCAGAGCGGCCCGGGCACCCTGGACGTCAACGTCAAGGTCGGCAACGGCCCGGTGCAGGACCTGTCCAGCGCCAACGTGCAGCTCTACGCCAAGCCCAGCGACCTGGCCGGCAACGGCCTGCACCTGTCGGAGCTGCATGGCAGCGATGGCAAGGGCTACTACCAGCTCTACAACGTCAACGAAGGTGACGAGGACAGCAGCATCCCGCTGTCTCGCCTGACCGCCTCGCTGAAGGACACCGACGGCTCGGAAAGCCTCTCCGTGGGCATCTCGCAGATCCCAGAGGGCGCCACCCTGACCGACGGCGTGAACAGCTTCACCGCCACCAGCGGCAGCACCACCGCCGACATCAGCAGCTGGAACCTGGGCAACCTGAGCATCACCCCGCCGGCCAACTACAACGGCACCTTCGACCTGAAGGTCACCGCGACCGCTACCGAAGGGGCCAACGGCGACAAGGCCAGCACCAACCTGACCCTGCCGGTGACCGTGCACGCCGTGAATGACGCGCCCACCAGCGCCGACAACACCGTCAGCACCAACGAAGACACCCCGCGCAGCTTCACCAGCGGCGACTTCGCCTTCAACGATGTCGATACCGGCGACAGCCTCAAGGGCATCCGCATCAACAGCCTGCCGTCCAGCGGCAGCCTGAGCCTGGGCAACGAAGCCGTCACCGTCGGCATGATCATCACCGCGGCGCAGATCGCCTCCCTGGTCTACACCCCGGCAGCCAATGCCAACGGCAACAGCAGCTTCAGCTTCTCGGTGCAGGACCAGAGCGGCGCCTTCTCCACGCCCAACACCATGACCGTCCAGGTCGCGGCGTTGGACAGTGCCCCGGGCCTGGCCAACAGCACCGTGAGCTTCGCCGAGAACATCGCCTCCGGCAGCACCATCGCCGACCTCAGCGACCGCTTCACCGGCACCGACCAGGACCGTGATGGCGAGCCGCTGTTCTACAGCATCACCGGTGGCAACGACGCTGGCCTGTTCACCATCAACTCCAGCACCGGCGTGATCACCCTGGCCAGCGGCAAGACCCTGGACTACGAGACCGCCACCCAGCACCAGTTGCAGGTCAGCGCCACCGACGGCAAGACCCCGGTCTCCGCGACCGTCACCGTCGACGTCACCAACGTCAACGACAACGGCGTGGTCATCACCGACAGCAACGCCGCCGCCAACACCGTGGTCGAGAATGCCGCCAACGGTTCCACCGTCGGCCTGACCGTGAAGGGCACCGACGGCGACGCCGGCGCGACCATCACCCAATACGAGCTGACCGACAACGCCGGTGGCCGCTTCGCCATCAACGCCACCACCGGTGTGGTCACCGTGGCCGATGGCAGCAAACTCGACTACGAGGCCGCCACCAGCCACAACATCACCGTAAAAGTGACCAGCTCCGATGGCAGCACCAATTCCCAGGTGTTCACCATCAACCTGAGCAACATCAACGACAACGGCGTGGTCATCACCGACAGCAATGCCGCGGCCAACACGGTTGCCGAGAACGCTGCCAACGGCTCCACCGTCGGCCTGACCGTGAAGGGCACCGACGGCGATGCCGGCGCGACCATCACCAAGTACGAGCTGACCGACAACGCCGGTGGCCGCTTCGCCATCAACGCCACCACCGGTGTCGTCACCGTGGCCGATGGCAGCAAGCTCGACTACGAGGCCGCCACCAGCCACAACATCACCGTAAAAGTGACCAGCTCCGATGGCAGCACCAATTCCCAGGTGTTCACCATCAACCTGAGCAACGTCAACGACAACGGCGTGGTCATCACCGACAGCAATGCCGCGGCCAACACGGTGGCCGAGAACGCCGCCAACGGCTCCACCGTCGGCCTCACCGTACTGGGCACCGACGGCGACGCCGGCGCGACCATCACCAAGTACGAGCTGACCGACAACGCCGGTGGCCGCTTCGCCATCAACGCCACCACCGGTGTCGTCACCGTCGCCGACGGCAGCAAGCTCGACTACGAGGCGGCCACCAGCCACAACATCACCGTAAAAGTGACCAGCTCCGATGGCAGCACCAATTCCCAGGTGTTCACCATCAACCTGAGCAACATCAACGACAACGGCGTGGTCATCACCGACAGCAACGCCGCCGCCAACACCGTGGCCGAGAACGCCGCCAACGGCTCCACCGTCGGCCTCACCGTACTGGGCACCGACGGCGACGCCGGCGCGACCATCACCAAGTACGAGCTGACCGACAACGCCGGCGGCCGCTTCGCGATCAACGCCACCACCGGTGTCGTCACCGTGGCCGACGGCAGCAAGCTCGACTACGAGGCCGCCACCAGCCACAACATCACCGTAAAAGTGACCAGCTCCGATGGCAGCACCAATTCCCAGGTGTTCACCATCAACCTGAGCAACGTGAACGACAACGGCGTGACCCTCAGCGACTCCGACAGCGCCACCAATACCGTGGCCGAGAACGCCGCCACCGGCACCCGCGTGGGCGTCACCGCCCTCGGGGTGGACGGCGATGCCGGCACCAGCGTGACCTACGCGCTGACCGACAACGCCGGCGGCCGCTTCGCCATCAACGCCACCACCGGCGTCGTCACCGTCGCCGATGGCAGCAAACTCGACTACGAGGCGGCTACCAGCCACACCATCACCGTGCTGGCCACCAGCTCCGACGGCAGCACCCAGTCGGCGACCTACTCCATCGCCGTGACCAACGTCAACGAAGCCCCCGTGGTGGTCGCTGGCGCTGCGGTCACCGGCAACGAAGACACCCACTACGTCTTCACCTGGAGCGACTTCAAGGTCAGCGACGTGGACGCCAACAGCAGCCTGTCGATCAAGGTCGAGAGCCTGCCGGGCGAAGGCAAGCTGCAGGTCAAGGTGGGCAACACCTGGACCGATGTCAGCGCCAACACCACCGTCACCAAGTCGGTGATCGATGGCGGCGGCCTGCGCTTCGTGCCGGATTCCAACGAGTCCGGCCACGACAGCTTCGGCAGCAACGGTGTCGGCCTGAACAAGCAGACCTACGCCGAGTTCAAGTACAGCGGCAGCGACGGCAGCCTCAGCAGCGCCAGCAGCACCATGAGCATCGACATCGCGCCGGTGGCCGACGTCCCGACGCTCACCGTGAAGTCGGCGGCCGCGGCCAACCTGTTCACCACCACCTGGGAAAGCGCGCCGAACAGCGACAGCACTTCGCAGGACGTCACCAGTGCCACCTTCGAGAACTGGAGCCTGGTCACCACCGGCGATGTACGCAGTGGCGGCAGCAACGTGTTCGAAGTCTGGGCCAACGGCGACAGCATGCAGAACCAGGCCGGCAACATGGTCAACGTCAAGCTGCAGGGCACCGGCAACAACGACGCCCTGGAGCTCAACGACGCTGGCGGCAGCATGTCGCAGACCCTGGGCGTGACCCGCAACGTCGCCACCGAGGTCGGCAAGGTCTACGAGCTGAACATGGACTACGCCGGCCGCCTGGGCTTCGACACCAGCTTCACCAAGATCGCCGTCTACCTCGGCAATACCCTGGTGGGCGAATACGCCTCCACCAGCAGCCAGACCAGCCTGAACTGGGAGAACATCCACTTCAGCTTCGTCGGCACCGGCAATACCGAGGCCCTGACCATCAAGCTGGCCGGCACCTCCACCGACTCCAGTGGTCGTGGCGCGCTGATCGACAACATCACCCTCACCTCGTCCCAGGGCGTGGTGGCCGGCGATGGCGGCGTCAGCGGCAAGACCAGCATCGCCCTGGCCAACTACATCGGCGGCGCACTGACCGACACCGACGGTTCCGAAAGCCTGAGCTACCAGCTGAGCAACCTGTCCAACGGTTCGAGCATCGTCGTCGGCGGCACCACCCTCAGCGCGGTCAACGGCGTGTACACCCTCACCGCGGCCCAGCTGGCCACCGCCAAGCTGCAGGTTTCCGGTGACGTGCGCGGCGACATCGGCCTGGACGTCAAGGCGGTCAGCACCGAACCCAACGGCAGCACTGCCAGCACGGCGTCCCAGCACCTGACGCTGAACATCGTCGATGGCGGCGTGGAGCACACCAGCTACACCACCAACACCATCACCATGGCCGACACCACCGGCACCACCAGCCTGGGTGGCGGCCTGACCGGCGAGTACTGGGGCTACAGCGAGAACGGCACCAGCCGGCCGAACCTCACCACCCTGAGCCAGGTCGAGAACTACATCGAGGGCCGTTCCGGCAACAACAGCAGCCTGGTGGGTTCCAACACCAACGCGGCGAATGGCTCGGTCAATGCCACCTTCATCGCCAATGCCATCGACTACGGCCTGAAGAACGGCAGCCCGGTGTTCAGCGACGACCTGGGTGACAACCGCAACGTCAGCAACGGCACCACCATCGGCACATCCAACAACAGCCAGAACAACCTGTACGACTTCCTCACGGCAGCCAGTACCGGCAACGTCTCCAGCCTCAAGGCCGGCGGGTCGAACCTGGGTGACACCAGCGACGCCATCATCCGCGCCCACGGCTTCATCGACGTCGGCAACGGCGGAACCTACGACATCCGCATCACCGCGGACGACGGGTACCGCCTGCTGATCGACGGCCAGGACGTCGCCAACGCCGACAAGATCCAGTCCACCACCACCGACACCTACAAGAACGTCAGCCTCACCGGCGGCTTGCAGGCGCTGGAACTGCTGTACTGGGACCAGGGCGGCTCCGCCACCCTGAAGATCGAGCTCAAGCCCAGCGGCAGTGATGACTCGGCGTACAAGACCCTCGGTACCGGCGATTACCAGCTGTTCCAGGCCACCACCCTGTCCAGCGGCCAGGAATTCGTGGAAACCAGCACCGGCTGGGCGGTCCACACCATCCAGACCACCACCGGCACCGAAGCCAGCGACCTGATCAATGGCAGCAAGTACTCCGACATCATCAACGGCGGCAACGGCCACGACGTGCTCTATGGCAACGGTGGCCACGACCTGCTCAACGGTGGTGACGGCAACGACCTGCTGATCGGCGGCATCGGCAACGACACCCTCACCGGTGGCGCGGGCGCGGACGTCTTCATGTGGAAGGCGGGCGATGTCGGCAACGACGTGATCAAGGACTTCAACGCCTCCCAGGGCGACCGCATCGACCTCAGCGACCTGCTGCCCGATGCCGCGCACTCCGGCAACCTCCTCGATTACCTCAAGGTCGACACCGCCACCAGCACCCTGCAGGTGAGCACCACCGGCAACGTCAACAGCAGTGCCGATGTGACCATCAAGCTCGAAGGCGTGGACCTGACCCAGTACGGGTCCTCCTCCTCGCAGATCGTCAGCTCCCTGGTGGCCGGCTCCGATCCGCTGGTGAAGACCGAGCACCACTGATCCGCAGCCCCCCCTCCCCGTCGCCGCGAACCGGCGGCGGGGAGGCGCTCGGATCGCCACTGCCATTTTCCCCGCCCGCCTGCGCGTGTAGATTGCGCAGGTCTGCTCATGTCCTCAAGAAAAAGGGGGGTTCCCATGCTCTACGTGCAACAAGACGACCAGGGTCAACTGGTGCGTGTGGAAGCGGCCGAGTTCGAAGGCTCCACCGGCATGCTCCCCGCCGACGACCAGCGCGTGCTGGCCTGGTACTCCAACCAGACCGTCGAAGCCAGCCTGATGCAGCTCAAGCAGAGCGACCAGGAAATGATCCGCGTGCTGGAAGACCTCATCGGCCTGCTGATGACCAAGGGCGTGATCCGCATCACCGACCTGCCCCAGGCCGCGCAATCCAAGCTGCTCAGCCGCAACCAGGCCCGCGAGGCCCTGGGCGGCCTGAACCGCCTGATCAACGACGAGGAGTCCGGGGTCATCTGACCCGGTCCCCGCATCCCCCTTCGCAGCCGCTGCGCCGGTCCTACACCGGCAACGGCACGTCCGCGCCAACCAGCTCCTCCTCCCGTAGTGCCTGCCAGAACGCCCGAGGCACCTCGGCCTGCAGTTGCGCCATGTACTGCGCCGGGCGTGCCGGCGTCGCGGTGCCGGGAATCACCGACAGCACCGCCGGGTGGGCCAGGCAGAACTGCAGCGCCGCCGCCCGCGAATCGATGCCGAAGCGCGCGCACAGCGCCATCAGCCGCTGCGCACGCCCCCTCACCTCATCGGGAACGCGGTCGTACTCGTAGTGATCGCCCCCGGCCAGCACACCGGAATTGAACGGCCCGCCGACGACGATGCCCACGCCGCGTTCGATACAAACGGGGAATAGCGTCTCCAGCGCCTCGCGGTGGTCCAGCAGGCTGTAGCGCCCGGCCAGCAGGAACAGGTCCGGGTCGGCCTGCTCCAGCGCCAGCCGGCAGGGCTCAACAAGGTTCACACCCAGCCCCCAGCCCCGGATCAGGCCCTCCTCGCGCATCGCCGTCAGCTCCTTCGCAGCCCCCGCCATCGCCTCGGCGAAGTACTCGCGCCAGCGCGGGCCATGCTGGTCCTCGGATACGTCATGGATGAACACCAGGTCGATGCGCTCCACCCCCATGCGCACCAGGCTGTACTCCAGGGAGCGCCGCGCGCCGGCGGCGGAGTAATCGAGGATGCGCCGGTTGGGCAGCTCGTCGACGAAGGGCCGGGCGTTCTCCGGCGCGGCGGCGGGCTCCAGCACCCGACCCACCTTGGTGCTGAGCAGGTACTCGTTGCGTGGGCGGGAGCGCAGCAGCCGTCCGAAGCGCTCCTCCGCAAGGCCGGCGCCGTAGTGGGGAGAGGTGTCGAAATAGCGGAAACCGGCCTGCCAGGCCGCCACCAGCGTGGCGTCGGCCTGCTCCTCGGTGACCGGGTGGAACATGTTGCCGAGCGGCGCGCCGCCCAGCCCGATACGCGGCAGGTTGATACGCATGGGGCCCCCTGAAGTCCGTGATCCGGTGTACTTCAGGGGACCGGGTGAAACGCGGGATGGTTCAAGGCAACGGCCGGAAGGCGGGGCCGCGGCACCCGCCTACGCCCGGGATCAGCGCCAGGGAGCGGGAGCGCCGAACAGCTGGCCCTGTACGCCCTGGATGCCCATTTCCTGCAGCACCCGCAGCTCGCCCTCGGTCTCGACGCGCTCGGCGATCAGCGGCAGGTCGATGCTGTGGGCGGCGCGCTGCATGGCCTCGATGAACAGGCGCTTGTCGTTCTCCGCATCGATGGCGCGGATGTGGCTGCCGTCCACCTTCAGGTACGCCAGGCCCAGGCGCGCCAGGTTGCCGATCATGCTGAAACGGCCACCGAAGTGCTGCAGGCTGAGGGCGAAGCCCAGCTCGCGCAGGCGCCGGGTCAGGTCCTCCAGCACCGCCTGCTCGGGCAACTGGTCTTCCTCCAGTTCCAGGGTCAGGCGCGGGCCCAGCTGCGGGTTCTGGCGCAGCAGGTCGAGGGCACGGTTCAGCGCCTTCTCGTCACGCAGCAGCGCGCCGGAGAGATTCAGCGCCAGCATCTGGTCGTGGCCGGCCATCTGCGCCAGCACCAGCTCCAGCATCACCAGGTCGAGGCGCGCGGACCAGCCGAAGCGCTCCAGCCAGGGCAGGAAGCGCCCGGCGGGAATGCTCGCGCCCTGCTCGTCCGGCAGGCGCGAGAGCACCTTGTAGTGCAGCACCCGCGAGGGGTCGCGACTGGCCACCACCGGCTGGAAGAACAGCTGGAAGCGACCCTGGGCCAGGGCCTTGTCCAGCAGCGCGTGCCAGGCGTGACGGTCATCGCCGACGCTGCCGGCGCGGGTCTGCTCGATGCACGCCCAGGCGCGATCGGCCTGGCGCTCGGCCTGGGCCAGGGCCTCGTCGGCGAGCATCATCAGGTCCTGCTGCGCTTCGCCCGGGGCGAAGGGCACCAGGCCCATATGTGCCACCGGATGGGTGTCGGTGGCGCCGGTGCTGGCCAGGCTGGCCAGGGCGCCGTCGAGGCGGCTGGCCAGTTGCTCGGCCTCCTCGCGCACCAGGCCCGGCGCCAGCAGGATGAACTCGCCACCACGGCTGCGTGCCAGCAACTGGCCCGCGCCCTGCCCTGCGCTGTTGCGCACCAGTTGCTCGGCCACGGCCTTGAGCAACCGGTCAGTGCGCTGGCCACCCAGGCGCTGGTTGAGGCCGGCCAGGTCGTTGACCCGCAGCAGCAGCAGGTAGCCGCTGCTGGCCTGGTCCTCGGCGCTCAGGCGCGCGTGCAGCTGCATCTCGAAATAGCGGCGGTTGCCGAGGCCCGTGAGGCTGTCCTGGTAGGCCTCGTCGCGCAGGCGCTCGCTGCGCTCGGCCTGCTCCTGGAACAGCGCCTTGAGCTTCTCCACCATCTGGTTCATCGCCTGCACCACACGGCGCAGCTCCGGCGTGCGCGGCAGCTGCGGCAGGCTGAGGAACTCGCGGCGGGCGATGGCGTGGGACTGCTCCACCATGTAGTCCAGCGGGCGCAGCTGGCGGCGCAGCAGCACGGCACCGAGGCCGGCGCTGACCAGGCCGCAGAGCAGCAGCCAGCCGAGGCTGCCCAGGGCGCTCTGCCACAGCTTGGCGATGGCGAACATCGGGTGGCTCTGCACCTCGACCCGGGCCGCCTGGGTCCAGCCACGGCTGACGATGGCGTCGCCACCGGCCGACTCCAGGCCGATCAGCGAGACGAACCACTGGGGCACCTGGGCCGCCACCGCATCGGGCACGCCGGTACGCTCGACCATCACCTTGCCGGTGGCCATGTCGATCACGCGGATGCGTTCGAAATAGCCGCTGTCGAAGATCGAGCTGACCATCAGCTCGACCATCGCCGCATCGTCGATGTGCGGCGTCAGCGACAGGCCCAGCGCCGTCGCCGCATCCTGCGCATGGGAACGCAGCTGGTTGACGTACTGCTCGCGCGAGCTTTCCAGGCTGACCATGAAGCTGCCGCTGAAGGCGACGACCAGGAACAGGCAGATAGCGATCAACAACTGTTTGAACAGGGACATCTCGACTCCGCTATTCGCTCGTGGGAAAGCCTTCGGCTTTCATCTTTTTCAACAGGTCCTGCCAGCGGGACAGACGCTTGGCGTCGCCCACCTTCTTGCCGCCACCCTGGTTGCTCAGCCACAGGCCCTCGCCGTTGAAGGCGTAGACCGGCAACAGGTCACTGCGCTGGGAGGCCGGCAGGATGCTGCCAATCAGGTTGTCCAGCACCAGGGGCACCGCATCGGGCTTCTCGTAATAGGTCAGCACCATGTGCGCCTGGTTCAGGCGCAGCGCCTTGACGTAGGTGATGCGCAGCTTTTCCGCCGGCACCCCGAGGTGACGCAGGCTGATGTACTTGGCGATGGCGTAGTCCTCGCAATCGCCCGCGCCCCGGCGCAACGCCTCCACCGGCGTGGCCCAGTAGTCCACCTGGTTCCACAGGGCGAGGTCGTCGGTGAAGCGCAGCTTGGCGTTGAAGAAGCGGTTGACCTCCTTCAACTGCTCCGCCTCGCTGGCCCCCACCTGGCTGGCCAGCAGGCGCTGCCAGTCATCGATGCGCTGCTTGCCATCGCCCAGGGGACCATAGAGGGTTTCGGCGCGACGGCTGATCAGGGTGAAATCCCAATCCGCCTGCAGGGCTCCGGCCAGCAGGGTGAGCAGCAACAGCGAAACCGGGACCAGAACGCCCGGCGTACCGCCACTCCGCCATTTGCCGACACTGCTGAGCAAAATCCGATTTCCTGCCGATGGCGCCGCCACGCGGCCGCCGATAACGAGGCGCGAATGGTGCGGGCTGGAAGCGGAAAAAACAATGGCACAGTGCCCCTATCGGATCTGCGCCGTGCTCACCGCCATAGGGGTTTCAGTGCCATCGGAAAACACGGAGCCTCCGTAGGTTGGGTTGAGGTACGAAGCCCAACGCAGCAGGGTCGGGTGAGGCGATCGCCGGAAGAACGTGCAGGGCCGGGTGCACCGATTGGTGGAGGTAAAAAGCGACCTCCACCCTACGACATGCACAACACCGTGCCGGTGTAGGTCGGGTGCAACCCGACAAGGGCGTCGCACAACAACATCGCGGGTTTCACCCGCCCTACCGCCATATCCCAACCACCGTGCTGACCGGTGTGTAGGGTGGACGACGCTCTTTTCGTCCACCAGCGGTGCCACCGGGAGCACCCAGAGGTAGCCCGGGCTTCAGCCCGGGACCACGGGGCGACGGATCAACGCAACCCGCGCAGGTGCAGGAAGCCGAACAGCAGCACCTGGGTGCGGTCCAGCCAGGGGAAGGGACGGGCCTTGAGCTTGCGGTTGAACAGCGCGGCTTCGGCGACGTGGGCCACCAGCATCACCCCGGCGACCAGCAGCAGCGGGCGATGCAGCGGCTCGCCGAAGGGGTAGATGACATTGAGGATCGCCACCAGCCAGAACATGGCCAGGGCGCCCTTGGCGAACGACAGGACGTGCATAGGGGTTCTCCATTGCATGGGTTGAGCCCCGCAGTGTGCCGACTCCGGCCGCGCTCGCCTTCCGCACTTTCGTTGGGCAGGCGGCGCTGCCGGGCGATCAGTCGCCCTGCACCTGGATCGGCGGCATGCGCCAGCGCCCGTCGAGGATCTCCGCCTTCGGCCAGTACAGTCGGCCGGTGACGCTGAACGCGCCCTGCCCGGGAATCGGCAGCCAGTTGCCCTGCAATGCGCCGTCGGGTGCATCGCTTTGCAGCAGGATGTCGAGGGAGCCGTCGGGGTTGAAGGCCAGCGCATCGCGATCCCCCAGGGCGAAGCGGTTCAACGGGTTGGCCACCAGGAAGCCGTCGCCGTCGTAGACGGTCAGCGACCAGAAGGCACGTACCGGAGGCAGCGCGTCGGCGGCGAAGTGCAGGCGGTAGCGCCTGCCGCCCTGCAACGCTTCGCCCCGGCCATCCTTCACCGCGTTGGGGTAGATGGCGTCCTCCGCCAGGTTGGCGCCGAAACCGCCCATCGCCACCGCAGCGCGCAGGCCATGGTCCTCGCCGTAGCGACCGACCTGCATCGGCGGCACGCGCCAGCCGTCCTGCAACTGGGTCGGGTTGGCCAGGGCGTCGCGCACGCGGCGCTCGGCCAGCCAGATACCCAGGTTCACCGCCTGGTGCCGCCACCAGGGCCACTCCGCCACCGGCTGGCCCGGCTCGACACCGAGTGCCTGCAACTGCCGGAGCATGGGTGCATCGGCAGCGGCCGGCGGGTTGTCGGCCATCAGCGCCGCCAGGCGCTGGAAGAAGGCGCGGCCATCCAGCGCGCGCATCTGGAACAGCGGCGGCATCGACTTGCGCCCAGCGGCGGCCGGCGCCAGCGAGGCCTGTACCTGCCCGGGGCGCCATTGCGCCAGCGGCGTGAGGCTGATGCCGGCCTGGATCGCGTGGACGGTCGGGTAGTCCGCTACGCCGTTGGTCTGCACCCGGCCCAGCAGCCAGGCCATGCGCGTGGGCGCACGCAGCAGGCTGAAGCCCTCCGGCACCTGGCCCTGCCAGCGTGGCCCCACCAGCAGGTAGCGGCCGGCGGCATTGCCGGTGGTACGCGGCCCGAGGGAAGCGAAGACGTTGGTCCAGGCATCGAGGAACTGCATGACGTTGTAGCGCCCGGTGGCCGGCAGTTCGAACACCAGCGGCCCCTGTTCCAGGTCCAGCCAGGCCACCGAATAGAGGGTGTCGACGTTGGGCCGGACGATCTCGCGGAAGCCCGCATCGGGAAAGCGCGGCACGTGCATCAGGCGGTTGATCGGCGCCATGTCGGCGGTGAAGTTGTCGCGGGTGATCTCGGTGAGCACCAGCGGGTAGCCGTACAGGTAGCCCTGGGCGGCGGTGCGGATCAGCTCGCGCTGGCTGAACAGCAGCAGCGCGGGCAGGACGATGAGCAGGGTCAGCGCCAACAGTGCGCGACGAAGCAACGGAGAGGTCTTCATGGCGATCTCGTGGGCGGCGCCTGGCACGGCGCCGCCGGGTCGGGTGGGTCAGCGCACCGTCAGGGCGATGGGGGCGTCCTCGAAGTCGAAGCAACCGAGGAAGGTCTTGATGTCCAGCAGGTTGCCGTCGACCTTCACATCGCCCAGCAGCGCGCCCTTGAGCAGGCCGTTCTCGCCGCTGATCACGGTGTCGAGGTAGGTCTTGTCGAAGGTCAGCTTCAGCGTGGTGCCCTCGGGGATGCCACGGTGCAGCTGGGCCACGCCACGGCGCACTTCCAGCGCCCACTCCTCGCCGATGTCGGGGAAGACGAAGCCCAGGGTGAGGTTCACGTCGGTGCTCTTCTCCGGGTCGATGCGGGTCACCCAGTTCTGCAGGAAGATGCGCGCCGGCAGGTTCTTCAGCATGTCCGGCGAGAGGAAGGCGTTGCGCAGGCCCTGGGACATCTGCAGCGCGGCATCGCCGTCGAGCTTGCCCTCCAGCTCCATGGCGCTCATCAGGTACCAGTTGCGCCAGTTGATGTTCATGCTGGCGTAGCCCAGGCGACGGAAGCTGCGGGCCTTGATGTCGCGGGCGAGCGTGTCGTCGTGGTCGACGCGGATGGCGTAGCCGGCCAGCTCCGCCGCCCATTGCCAGTCGCCCTTCAGGTAGGCGTCGCCGGCGGCCAGCAGCAGCTTGTCGCGCCCGCCCATGAGGGCGATCAGGCGCTTGGCCTTCTCCGCCGGCGGGATCGGGTCGAGGTCCACCGGGTCGCCCTGGAACCAGCCCAGGTAGCCCTGGTAGATCTGCCGCACGCTGTGCTTCACGGTGCCGTAGTACTCGCGCAGGTAGGGCGTGTAGCCGGCCAGGTGCGGCGGCAGCTTGACCTTCTCCACCAGCTCGTCGGGGGTCAGGCCCTTGTTCATCCAGCGCACGGTCTGGTCATGGATGTAGGCGATGGCGTCGCGGGTCATGCGCAGCACCTCCTCCACCTTGTCGCGCCCGGACACCGGCTGGCCGTGCAGCGGCACCATGTAGTCGGCCTGGAAGGCGCGCAGCTTGTCGAGGCTCTGCACCCACACCACCGGGTCGCGGAACTTGGTGCCGCGCAGGGTGTGGACGTTGGGCAGGGTCGGGCCCTGGGTCACCTCGGCGCTGATCAGCACGCGGTTGTCTGGCAGGTAGAGGACGATCTCGTCCGGCGCCTCGCTGGGCACGTGGAGGAACTGCACCTTCAGCCCGGCGATGGTGGTATCGAGGGACTCCTTGAAGGTGATGGTCGGCGCGATGAAGGTGGAGGCGCCGCCGTGGGCCAGCGGGCCGAGGCCGGCGTTCATGTCCTTCTGGTCGGCCGGCGGCAGGGCCACGCCGAAGCTGTAGCCCGAGCGCATGCTGAGGATCGGGCCCACCAGCGCGCCCTGGGTCACCACGTTGTCCAGCAGAGTCTCCTGGGCGTAGATCTGCACCTCGCCGCTCCTGACCTGCTCCTCGCTGACGAAGCCCTTCACGCCGTTGATGTGGTCCGGGTGGAAGTGGGTGTAGACGATGGCCCTGATCGGCTTGGCGCTGATCTTGCGGAACTCCGCCAGCACCTTGCGCGACTGCTCGGCGGACTCGCCCGTATCGACGATGATCAGCCCCTCCGGCGCCTCGATCATCACGCTGTTGGCGAGGTTCCACCCCACCGCCGACCAGACGTTGTCGGCGATCTTGTAGACCTTCTCGTCGAAGTGGCGGGTGTGCTCGGCGAGCTCGGCGTTGATGCTCGGTTCCAGGGTCTCGTCGGGCAGCGCGGCGTCGGCGGCCCACGGCAGGGTGGCGGCCAGCAGCAGGCCGCCGAAGCGGGTGATGATGCGCATGGTGTCGGCTCGTTGTTGTTATGGGAGGCGACAGGCTGGCAGGCGCCGATCAATAATTCCAATGCATTCCCCTACCGGATTCGATGCGGAACACGCATGAACGACCTACGCCAGCTCCGCCACTTCGTCGCCCTCGCCGAACACGGCCACTTCGCCCGCGCGGCCGAGGCGGTCAACCTCAGCCAGCCGGCCCTGAGCCGCAGCATCCAGGCCCTGGAGGCCAGCCTCGGCTGCAGCCTGCTGGATCGCGGGCCACGGCAGATCACCCTCACCGCCCACGGCCGCCTGGTACTGGAGCACGCCCGGCGCCTGCTGGACGGCCGCCGGGCCCTGCACAGCGCCGTGGCCCAACTGGAGAACCTCGACAGCGGCGAGCTGCGCCTGGGTGCAGGCCCCTATCCCGCCGCGCGCCTGGTGCCGCGCGTGCTCGGCCGCTTCGCCGGGGCCCATCCGGGCGTGCAGGTGCAGTTGCGCATCGAGGACTGGCACGGCCTGCGCCACCAGTTGCTGGGGGACGCCATCGAGCTGTTCGTGGCGGATGTGCGCGAGTTCGAGGGCGACCCGCTGCTGCACATCACGCCCCTGCGGCGCCATGCCGGCACCCTCTTCTGCCGGCCGGGCCACCCGCTGCTGCGGCGGCCACGGCTAAGGGTCGAAGACCTGGCGGCCTACCCGCTGGCCGGCACCCAGCTGCCCGCAGAGGTGGCGCGGACCCTGGGCGCGCTGAACGACAAGGCGCAACCGCTGGGTATCGAGTGCAACAACTTCATGGTGCTCAAGGCGCTGGTGGCCGACAGCGAGGTGATCAGCATGGCGCCCTGGGACGTGCTCGCCGAAGACGTCGCCGCCGGCCGCCTGGCGGTTCTGCTGCCGGTGGACAACCAGGCCGCACGCTCGGCCTATGGCATCGTCAGCCACGCCGGGCGCAGCCTGTCGCCGGCGGCGCGGGCGATGGTGGAGTACCTGCTGGAAGAAGACGCCCAGCCCATTACCGGCTACTGACAACTCTCTGCGTTGCCATCGCTGCGTTGAAAACAGGCTCAAGACGCTCATCTACGGCTCGTAGACTCCGCTCTCTCACCTGTTTTCGCCTTGCGCTGACGGCCTCGCCGACGTTTCAGAGACCCCGCACTAGCGGCGGTTCTGCAGCGACCAGTCACTGCGGTGCGGGCGGATGGGGTTTTCGTGCGGGCGCACCTGGTAGGCCGGCGGCACGGCGTAGTTCGGGCGGCCGCCACCCTGGTTCCAGCCCTGCTGGGGCGGGCGGTTGCCGCCCCAGTTCTGCAGGCGCGGGGTGTAGTCGTGACGGCGCTCGTTCCAGTCCTGCCGGGGTTGGTTGCGGTTGTCCCAGCGACGCGAGTCGTGGCGGTCGTCATGGCGGTCGTAGCGATGGTCGTTGCGGCCGTCGTAGCGGCGGTCATGGCGCGGCGGCTGGTAGGGCTGCGGGCGCACCGGGTAGTAGCGCGGCTGATAGATGCGCTCGGTGCGGTAGTAGTAGGTCGGGGTGCCCTGGTAGTAGGTCGGCTGCTGCACCACATAGCCCCCACCGCCATAGCTGCGCGGATAGCCACGGTAATCGTCGTCGTAGTCGTAGACGGCACAACCACCCAGGGACAGGCCCAGCACAGCGATCAACATCGTTCGATAGGACATGGCGGCCTCCTTCGACCGCTGGGACGGTGCCAACGAATGTCGGCACCCGGGATTTCTCCCACAATCTTCGACACCGATTCCTACTGCCGGTGTGCATCCCTCCGTCGGCAAAATCCATTTCCAGTTATTACCGCGCACCAGCTTGAAGCGCCTCGCCCCAGAGGCGGGCACGCCAGGCGCCCGCAGATCACCCCATCTTCCCCCCGGCTCCCGCGCAGGCCCCGTCGCGCCTGGGCCTTCTGGTTTTGGCACGGCCTTCGCTAGGAGTCAGGCGTGCAAGAGCAACCCGGTGGAAGCCGGGGCACGCGGCACCACAATTTGCAATGGCTGGCTAGGGTTCCGGCTCGCGAAAGCGGGTGGCTGGTCCGAGAGCCGGCGACCTCCTCCGAGGTTACACGGCGGGACAAAAGCCCGGGAGAACGCGCCCCTGAATGCAGGGAAGTGCCGCGCCGCTCCTGCTGTCCCTAACCGAACTGGAGGTCATCCATGCGCAAGCCCCGTCTGTTCGCCGTACTCGCTGCCGGCCTAGCCGCCGCCATCAGCCTCACCTCCCACGCAGCGCAGAAGGACAGTTTCAACGTCTGCTGGACGATCTACGCCGGCTGGATGCCATGGGAATACGGTGCCACCCAGGGCATCGTCGACAAATGGGCGAAGAAGTACGGGATCGACATCAAGGTCACCCAGCTCAACGACTACGTCGAATCGATCAACCAGTACACCGCCGGCCAGTTCGACGGCTGCACCATGACCAACATGGATGCCCTGACCATCCCCGCCGCCGGTGGCGTTGACTCCACCGCGCTGATCGTCGGCGACTTCTCCAACGGCAACGACGGCCTGGTGATCAAGGGCGAGGGCAAGACCCTGGCCGACCTCAAGGGCATGTCGATCAACCTGGTGGAACTCTCGGTCTCCCACTACTTCCTGGCCCGCGCCCTGGAGCGCGCCGACCTCAGCGAGAAGGATGTGAAGGTGGTCAACACCTCCGACGCCGACATCGCCGCCGCCTTCGACACCGACGACGTCCAGGCCGTCGCCACCTGGAACCCGATGCTCGCCGACATCAAGGCCAAGCCGGGCAGCACCGAGGTCTTCGACTCCAGCAAGATCCCCGGCGAGATCATGGACATGATGGTGGTCAACAGCGAGACGCTGAAAGACAACCCCGCCCTGGGCAAGGCCCTGACCGGTGCCTGGTTCGAGATCATGGCGCTGATGTCCAGCGACAGCGCCGAGGGCCGTGCCGCCCTGGAGCACATGGCCAAGGCCTCCGGCACCGATCTCGCCGGCTACCGCTCGCAGCTCGCCACCACCCGCCTCTTCTACACCCCCAAGGACGCCCTGGAGTTCGCCACCAGCCCGAAACTGCCGGCGACCATGGACAAGGTGGCGCAGTTCTCCTTCAGCCACGGCCTGCTGGGTGAAGGCGCCAAGGATGCCGAGGCTGTCGGCATGAGCTTCGCCAAGGGCGTGGTCACCGGCGACAAGGGCAACGTCAAGCTGCGCTTCGACCCGACCTACGTGCAGATGGCCGCCGAAGGGAAGCTCTGAGCCACGTCGAACCGTAGGTTGGCGCAGAGCGCAGCGAAGCCCAACACCGCGATGTTGGGCCTCGTACCTCGGCCCAACCTACGACGCCCCACCGAACGAGACCTCGCCATGCGCCTGATCAACCGCCACCCCGACCGCGCCGGCCGGCTGATGCTGGTCCTGCTGCCCTTCGCCCTGCTGCTGTTCGCCTACTTCACCGGCTCGGCATCGCGTCTGGCGCAGAACCCCAACGACAAGCTGCTGCCCAGCGCCACGCAGATGGTCGAGGCGGTGCAGCGCCTGGCCTTCACCGAGGACAAGCGCTCCGGCGACTACCTGTTCTGGCAGGACAGCGCCTCCAGCCTCAAGCGCCTGGCCACGGGGCTGGCCATCGCCGCGCTGCTGGGCCTGTGCCTGGGCATCGCCGCCGGCACCCTGCCGCTGTTCGGCGCGCCGCTGTCGCCGCTGCTCACAGTGCTGTCGATGGTGCCGCCGCTGGCGATCCTGCCGATCCTGTTCATCGTCTTCGGCCTCGGCGAGCTGTCCAAGGTGATGCTGATCGTCATCGGCATCACCCCGGTACTGGCCCGCGACCTGGAGCAGCGCGCCCGGGAAATCCCCCGCGAACTGCTGATCAAGGCGCAGACCCTGGGCGCCAACACCTGGACCCTGGTGCTGCGCGTGGTGCTGCCGCAGCTGCTGCCGCGCCTGCTCATCTCCCTGCGCCTGGTGCTGGGCTCGGCCTGGTTGTTCCTCATCGCCGCCGAGGCCATCGCCTCCACCGACGGCCTCGGCTACCGCATCTTCCTGGTCCGCCGCTACCTGGCCATGGACGTGATCCTGCCGTACGTGGTGTGGATCACCCTGCTCGCCTGGCTGATGGACCTGGGCCTGCGCCAGCTCACCCGCCTGGCCTTCCCCTGGTACGAAGGAGCCAAGGCATGAGCGCCTTCATCGAAGTGAAGAACCTGTGGCAGGAATACGGCGACCAGGTGGTGCTGGAGAACCTCAGCCTGAGCGTCGCCGAAGGCGAGTTCTGCACCCTGGTCGGCGCCTCGGGCTGCGGCAAGTCCACCTTCCTGCGCATGCTGCTGGGCCAGGAAACGCCCAGCCGCGGCCAACTGCTGCTGGACGGCCAGCCCATGGTGGCCGAACCCGATGCCAGCCGCGGCGTGGTGTTCCAGCGCTACTCGGTGTTCCCCCACCTCTCGGTGCTGGACAACGTCGCCCTCGGCCTGGAGCTGCCCCGCGCACCGCTGTTCGGCCGCCTGTTCGGCGCAGCCAAGCGTGAGGCCCGCGAACAGGCCGCCGTGATGCTGGAGAAGGTCGGCCTCGGCCACGCCCTCGGCAAGTACCCCGCGCAGCTCTCCGGCGGCATGCAGCAACGCCTGGCCATCGCCCAGGCCCTGGTGATGAAGCCCCGCGTGCTGCTGCTCGACGAGCCCTTCGGCGCCCTCGACCCGGGCATCCGCAAGGACATGCACGACCTGCTGCTGGGCCTCTGGCAGGAAACCCGGCTGACCGTGTTCATGGTCACCCACGACCTGGCCGAAGGCTTCAGCCTCGGCACCCGGCTGATGGTCTTCGACAAGGTCCGCCACGACCCGCAGGCGCCCGGCGCCTATGGCGCGCGCATCACCTACGACATCCCCCTGAACAGCGACCGCCGCGCCGCGCGCGCCGCCGTCGAAGCCCTGCCGGAGCGCGTCACCCGTGCCCTGCAGCCCGCCCCGGCCCATTGAAAGGAGCCTGCCCATGACCGCATCCCTGGCCCTGCGCCCCACCCTCTATGAAGAAACCGTCCCCGGCGGCGGCCACACCTCCTTCGTCCTCAAGCGCGGCCAGCTGCTGCGCATCAGCGACATCGAGGGCGGCGCCAACGTCAGCCTGCTGCTGTTCAACGCCGCCGAGAAAAGCGAGCGCCTGAACCTGCCGGACAGCCTCAAGTGCCAACACACCGCCAAGCTCACCGCCGGCCATTGCCTGTACTCGGACATGGGCCGCGTGCTCGCCGCCATCACCGCCGACAGCTGCGGCTGGCACGACAGCTTCGGCGGCGTGCTCAACGCCGAGGAAGTGCGCGAGAAGTACGGCCAGGGCCGCTACCAGGAGTTGCGCAACGGCTTCTTCCGCAACGGCGTCGACAACCTGCTGGTGGAAATGGGCAAGTGGGACCTGAACCTGCAGGACCTGCTGATGTGCCTGAACCTGTTCAGCAAGGTCACCGTGGACGCCGACGGCGGCTTCCACTTCCAGCCCGGCCACTCGAAAGCCGGCGACCATGTCGAGCTGTACGCGCCGATGGACACCCTGGTGGTGCTCACCGCCCTGCAGCACCCCATGGACCCCGACCCCGTCTACGCGCCCAAGCCCGTGCAGCTGACCTGGCACAGGGTCGAGAGCGACGGCATCACCCTGCTCTGCCGCACCTCGCGCCCGGAAAACGGCCGTGGCTTCCACAACACCGAACGCCTGTACATCTGAGGGCCGCCCGATGAACCCGACTCCCAGCGACAAACACCCCGAAGCCGCCATCTACACCGCCGTGATCGCCGCCGGCGAACCCTTCATGACCGACGTGAAGGCCGGCCAGACCCTGCGTCTGCTCGACCTGGAGGGCAACCAGGCGGTGGACACCCTCTTCTACAGCGCGCGCAACCCCCGCGAGCGCTATGACGTGCAACGCACCCTGCGCAAGCAAAACCGCGTCTACCTCGGCCCCGGCAGCGTGCTCTATTCGAACCTCGGCAACCCCATGCTGAGCATCGTCGCCGACACCTGCGGCCGCCACGACACCCTCGGCGGCGCCTGCGCCCAGGAAAGCAACACCGTGCGCTACGCCCTCGGCACCCGCTACATGCACAGCTGCCGCGACAACTTCCTGCGCGCCAGCCTGCACGACGGCCGCCTGGCCAAGCGCGACATCAGCGCCAACATCAACTTCTTCATGAACGTGCCGGTCACCCCGGAAGGCGGCCTCACCTTCGAGGACGGCATCTCCGCCCCCGGCAAGTACGTCGAGCTGCTGGCGCACATGGACGTCATCGTCCTCATCTCCAACTGCCCGCAGCTCAACAACCCCTGCAACGGCTGGAACCCGACCCCGGCGCAGGTGTTGGTATGGGAGTGAAAGAGCAGCTGGAAGCGGGAAGCCGGAAGCGGGAAGCCTTTCGGCGCTGGCTGTTCCGCCTGTGCCAGAGCCGCTCAGGGCAATGCCTGCAAACACCGCCGAAAAAATCGGAGCCGACGCTCTAGCTTCTGGCTTCTGGCTTCTGGCTTCTGGCTTCCAGCTTCCAACTGATGCTCCGCGGACGACCGTGGTGCAGACCCAATCCCGGCGGGACGGCCCGCCACCCATGAGGCCGACCTCATGTTCGAGAAATTGCTGATCGCCAACCGCGGCGCCATCGCCTGCCGCATCCTCCGCACCCTGCGCCAGCTCGACGTGCGCGGCGTCGCCGTGTACGCCGAGGCGGATGTCGCCAGCCTGCACGTCCAGCAGGCCGACGAGGCCCACAGCCTGGGCGACGGCCCGGCCGCCAGCACCTACCTGGTGGTGGAGAAGATCCTCGCCGTGGCCCGTGAGAGCGGCGCCCAGGCGATCCACCCGGGCTATGGCTTCCTCTCCGAGAACGCCGCCTTCGCCGAAGCCTGCGAGGCGGCCGGCATCGCCTTCGTCGGGCCGACGCCGGCGCAGCTGCGCGTGTTCGGCCTCAAGCACACCGCCCGTGCCCTGGCCAAGGCCGAGGGCGTGCCCATGCTCGAAGGCACCGAACTGCTGGAAAGCCTCGACGCGGCGCTGGTGGCCGGCGAGCAGGTGGGCTACCCGGTGATGCTGAAAAGCACCGCCGGCGGTGGCGGCATCGGCATGCGCGTATGCCGTTCGGCCAGCGAGTTGAGCGAAGCCTTCGAGGCGGTGAAGCGCCTGGGGCAGAACAACTTCAGCGACGCCGGGGTGTTCATCGAGAAGTACATCCAGCGCGCCCGCCACCTGGAAGTGCAGGTGTTCGGCGACGGCCGGGGCGAGGTGATCGCCCTCGGCGTGCGCGACTGCTCGGTGCAGCGGCGCAACCAGAAGGTGCTGGAGGAAACCCCCGCGCCCAACCTGCCCGCCGGCATGGCCGAGGACCTCTGCGCCGCCGCCATCCAGCTGGCCAAGGCGGTCGACTACCGCAGCGCCGGCACCGTGGAGTTCGTCTACGACAGCGAGGCCGAGCGCTTCTACTTCCTCGAAGTGAACACCCGCCTGCAGGTGGAGCACGGCGTCACCGAACAGGTCTGGGGCGTCGACCTGGTGCGCTGGATGGTCGAACTGGCCGCCGGCACCCTGCCCCCGCTCGCCGAGCTGGCGAAAGAGCTACGCCCCAGCGGCCACGCCATCCAGGCGCGCCTCTACGCCGAGGACCCGGGCCGCGACTTCCAGCCCAGCCCCGGGCTGCTCACCGCCGTGCGCTTCCCCGAGGCGGACGGCCGCGCCCTGCGCATCGACACCTGGGTGGAAGCCGGCTGCGAGATCCCGCCCTACTTCGACCCGATGATCGCCAAGCTGATCACCTGGGCACCGACCCGTGACGAGGCCAGCGCCACCCTCGACTGTGCCCTGGCCGACACGCTGCTCTACGGCGTGGAAAGCAACCGCGACTACCTGCGGCAGATCCTGGTCGACGCGCCTTTCGCCAGCGGCCAGCCCTGGACCCGCTGCCTGGAACACCTCGCCTACCGCGCCCACACCGTCGAGGTGCTCGGCGCCGGCACCCAAACCACGGTGCAGGACTACCCCGGCCGCCTCGGCTACTGGGCCGTGGGCGTGCCGCCATCCGGCCCCATGGACAGCCGCGCCCTGCGCCTGGGCAACCGCCTGCTGGGCAACGCGGAAGGCGCCGCCGCGCTGGAAATCACCATGAGCGGCCCCAGCCTGCGCTTCAACACCGACGCGGTGGTGGCCGTCACCGGCGCGTCGATCCCGCTCACCCTCGACGGTCAGCCGCAGCCTCTGAACACCGCGCTGCGGGTGCCAGCCGGTTCTATCTTGGCCCTCGGCACCATCGCCGGCGCCGGTGCGCGCAGCTACCTGTGCCTGCGCGGCGGCCTGCAGCTGCCGGACTACCTGGGCAGCAAGAGCACCTTCACCCTTGGCCAGTTCGGCGGCCATGGCGGCCGCGCCCTGCGCGCCGGCGACGTGCTGCACCTGCCGCCCCTGGCCGACCATGCAGCCGGCGCCAGCCTGCCCGAGGCCCTGTACCCACCGCTGCCCGAGGTGCGCCGCCTGCGCGTGATCTACGGCCCCCACGGCGCGCCGGAATACTTCACCCCGGCCTCGATCGAAACCTTCTTCGCCACCGCCTGGGAAGTGCACTTCAACTCCAGCCGCACCGGCGTGCGCCTGATCGGCCCGAAGCCGGAATGGGTACGCGAAAGCGGCGGCGAAGCCGGCCTGCACCCCTCCAATATCCACGACAACCCCTACGCCATCGGCGCGGTGGACTTCACCGGCGACATGCCGGTGATCCTCGGGCCGGACGGCCCCAGCCTGGGCGGCTTCGTCTGCCCGGTGACGGTGATCGAGGCCGACCTCTGGCAGCTCGGCCAGCTCAAGGCCGGCGACAAGGTGCGCTTCGAGCCGGTGGATGTCGCCACGGCGCGGGAGCTGGCCAAGGCAGGTGACCGCGAATGCACCACCCTCCGTGGGAGCGAATTCATTCGCGATGCGGGTAGCAGCCAAATCGCGGGTGAATCCGCTCCTACAAGTACGGCCAAGCTGTCGAGCCCCATCGTCCTCGACCTCGGCCAGGACGCCACACGCCTGGTCGCGCGCCTCTCCGGCGACACCCACCTGCTGTTGGAGATCGGCGCGGCGGAGCTGGACCTGGTGCTGCGCTTCCGGGGCCACGCGCTGATGCAGGCGCTGGAGGCCGAGGCGCTGCAAGGCGTCATCGACCTCACCCCCGGCATCCGCTCGCTGCAGGTGCACTACCAGCCGGAGACCCTGCCCCTGGAACGCCTGCTGCAAGTGGTCGCGGGGCTCTGGGACGGCGTCTGCGCCGCTGGCGACCTCACCGTGCCGTCGCGCATCGTCCACCTGCCGCTGTCCTGGGACGACCCGGCCTGCCAGCTGGCCATCGAGAAGTACATGACCACGGTGCGCAAGGACGCACCCTGGTGCCCGAGCAACCTGGAGTTCATCCGCCGCATCAACGACCTGCCCAACCTCGACGAAGTGCAGCGCACCGTGTTCGACGCCCGCTACCTGGTGATGGGCCTGGGCGACGTCTACCTCGGCGCACCGGTGGCCACGCCGCTGGACCCGCGCCACCGGCTGGTGACCACCAAGTACAACCCGGCGCGCACCTGGACGGCGGAGAACTCGGTGGGCATCGGCGGCGCCTACATGTGCGTGTATGGCATGGAAGGCCCCGGCGGCTACCAGTTCGTCGGCCGCACCCTGCAGATGTGGAACCGCTACCGCGAGGTGGCCGCCTTCGACGGCAAGCCCTGGCTGCTGCGCTTCTTCGACCAGATCCGCTTCTACCCGGTGAGCGCCGAGGAGCTGCTGCGCATCCGCCGCGATTTCCCCCTGGGCCGCTTCCCGCTACGCATCGAGCACAGCGAGCTGCGCCTGGCGGACTACCAGGCCTTCCTCGCCGCCGAGGCCGAGGGCATCGCCGCCTTCCGTGCCCAGCAGCAGGCGGCGTTCAACGCCGAGCGGGAACGCTGGATCGCCTCCGGCCAGGCGCATTTCGACAGCGAGGACCCGGCGCCGGAGCTGGGCGAGGACGCCCCGCTGGGCGCCGGCCAGCACGCCATCGAAAGCCATATCGCCGGCAACCTCTGGCAGGTGCAGGTGGAAGCCGGCGCCAGCGTGAAGGCCGGCGACGTGCTGGTGATCCTGGAGTCGATGAAGATGGAAATCCCCCTCACCGCCCCGCGCGATGGCGTCGTCCGCGAAGTCCGCGTGCAACCCGGTTCCCCGGTGCGCGCCGGCCAGCGGGTGGTGGTGATGGAAGAGGCGTAGGGGCCACACACGGCACGCCCCTCTCCATATTGTGGGAGCGAATTCATTCGCGATGGATCATCCGGCCGCTCGCAGCAAGGTGCCGGCGGCGGGTCTTTCGCGACTGAAGCCGCTCCTACAAGGCTGTGCCCGTTGCCATAAAGCGATCCATGTCGCGCGCCCGCACGCTGCGCATTGCCCATCCACCGCGACGGTTTTAGAGTGCGAGGCGGCAACGCACGCAAAAGGACCCGCCATGCAGCCGCAGAACCGCGATCAGGCGCAGCAACGCGCTGACGACATCCAGGCCTTCCAGCGTGAAGCGGAACGCCTGCGCCAGGAGCAGGCGCTGCCCCTGGACGACGCGCAGATGGCGCGCCTGGGCGAGCACCATCGCCGGGTGCTGGCCGACTTCCACGGCCGCTTCGATATCGACCCCGACAAGCAGGCCCGCCGCCTGTCCCTGAGCATGCGCATCGCCTCGCTGCTGGGTGCCCTGGCCCTGGGCGCCAGCCTGCTGTTCTTCTTCTACCAGTTCTGGGGCCTGCTGCCGGAGAGCGCGCAGGTGGTGATCCTGGTCGCTGCCCCGCTGATCGGCCTGGTGCTGACCTGGCAGGTGCGCCGTCGCGACCCGTCCGGCTACTTCAGCAAGCTGGCGGCGATGCTCACCTTCGTCGCCTTCGTGCTCAACCTGGTGATGCTCGGGCAGGTGTTCAACATCACGCCCTCCGACCGCGCCTTCCTGGCCTGGGGCGCCTTCGCCCTGCTGCTGGCCTACGGCTGCGATGCGCGCCTGCTGCTGGTGGCCGGGCTGATCTGCCTGATGGGCTTCATCTCCGCGCGGGTCGGCAGCTGGGGCGGCTGCTACTGGCTGCAGGTGGGTGAGCGCCCGGAAAACTTCCTCCCCGCCGCGCTGGCGGTGTTCCTGATCCCGCAGTTCGTCTCCCAGGCCGGCTACGCCGGTTTCGCCGCCACCTACCGCCTGGTGGGGCTGATCACCCTGTTCCTCACCCTGCTGGTCCTCGCCAACTGGGGCAGCGCCAGCTACCTGCCCGGCAGCCACGACCTGATCGAGGGCGGCTACCAGCTGGCCGGCTTCGTGCTCGCGGCCCTGGGCATCTGGCTGGGCACCCGCCGCGACTGGCCCGAAGTGGTCAACGGCGCCCTGACCTTCTTCATCATTTTCCTCTACACCAAGCTCTTCGACTGGTGGTGGGAGCTGATGCCCAAGTACCTGTTCTTCCTGCTGCTCGGCCTGATCGCCGTGCTCATCCTGCTGGTCCTGGGCCGCCTGCGCCGCAGCTGGCTGAAAGAGGAGGAACGCCCATGAGCGCCTTCGACCGCACCTACGCCCTGCCCGCCGCCCTGGCCCTGGTGCTGGCCACCAATGCCGTGGTGCTCGGCGGCGCCTGGTACAACCGCTCGGGCGAGCCCGAAAGCAGCCTGCGCCTGACCCAGCGGGAAGTGCACCGCGACTACAACGGTTTCGGCTGGGGCAACGACGAGAACAGCGGCCTGGCGCTGGACCTTGACTGGCGCGTGCTGCCCCTCGACGAGGAGACCGGGCGCTACCGCGGCGACTGGCTGGAGGCCGACCGCCTCGTCGAGCTCGGCTTCCCGCCCTACGCGGCGGGCGAGGAAATCGACCTGAACACCCGCGAAGCCTTCCTGGTCCTGGAGTTGGACGGCCCCGCCCACCAGCAGGCCCTGCGACGCGCCGAGGAGCAGCTGCGCGAGGCCGGCGAGGCCCTGGCCCGCGACCCCGGCGACGAGGAACGCCAGGAACGCGAAGCGGACGCCCGCCAGGCCCTGGAAGAAGAGCGCGAGACCGCCAGCCGGCTGTTCGTGGTGGACGTCGGCCTCGATGCCGAGGCGCTGCGCGCGCGCCACCCCGATCGCCAGCGCTATGCCGTGGTGCGTGGCGAGATCTACGCCTGGCTGCGTACCGACGGCAGCAAAACGCGCATGGTGGGCCAGGTCTCGCGGCTCGCAGTGCCGGCCGTGCAGGTGCCCCTGCGCTGGCGCGAGGCGCTGGAGAGCCAGGTGCGCGACAGCGCCTACCTGCCGTCCAAGGGGCCGCTGGAACTGCAGCTGAACTTCGGCAAGCGCCTGGAGCCGTGGATCAGCGAGGTGGTCGTACCCGCAGGATGAAAGACGGGGCACGCCGCCCGTGACGCGGCCCCGACGAGTGGATAGCATAGTGCCATTCGATCAGGGACCCCCTCGCCCGATGCCTTCCAGCCCCCGTTCCAGAAAGAGCCAGCACCTGCTGGTGGTGCTGCTCGTGCTGCTGCTCGCCAGCGGCTTCCTCGTCACCTCGCTGGTGAGCTACTACGCCTCCCTGGAGTCGATCCGCGACAGCATCGTCAACACCGAGCTGCCGCTGACCTCGGACAACGTCTACTCGGAGATCCAGAAGGACCTGGTACGGCCGATCCTCATCTCTTCGATGATGAGCCGCGACACCTTCCTGCGCGACTGGGCCATGCAGGGCGAGCAGGACCCGGGGCAGATGACCCGCTACCTGCGCGAGGTGCAGGAACACTACGGGGCCTTCACCAGCTTCTACATCTCCGAGCGCACCCAGACCTACTACCAGGCCAAGGGCGTGCTGAAGAAGGTGCGCGAGGACGAGCCACGCGACGTCTGGTACTACCGCGTGCGTGACATGAAGGAGCCCTACGAGATCAATGTCGACGTCGACATGGCCAACCAGGATCGCCTGACCATCTTCATCAACTACAAGGTGCTGGACTACGACGGTCGCTTCATCGGCGCCACCGGCGTAGGCCTGACGGTGGATGCGGTGGTCAAGCTGATCGATGCCTACCAGGAACGCTACGAGCGCTCCATCTACTTCGTCGACACCAGCGGCAAGCTGGTGCTGACCAGTGCCCAGGGCGGGCCGATGGGCGCGCAGGTCGGGCAGAACCTGGCGGATATCGATGGCATGCGCGACCTGGTGGCCAAGTTGCCGCGCCCCCAGGGCGGCGACTTCACCTGGAGCGAAAAGGGCGACAGCCACTACCTGAACGTGCGCTTCATTCCCGAACTGGACTGGTACCTGTTCGTCGACAAGGCCGAGGAAGGCGCCCTGTCGCACATCCGCAACACGCTCTACCTCAACCTGCTCATCTGCCTGGCGGTCACCACTGTGGTGCTGATCCTGCTCAACCTGCTGGTGCGCCGCTACCAGCTGCGCATCGCCGCGCTGGCCACCACCGACGTGCTCACCGGCCTGCCCAACCGCCGGGGCTTCGACATCCTCGCCGGCCAGGCACTGCAGGAGGCACGCCGCGAGCAGCGCCCGCTCACCGCCCTGCTGCTGGACCTCGACCACTTCAAACTGCTCAACGACAGCCACGGCCACCTGGCCGGCGACCAGGTGCTGCAGGGTTTCGCGCAGAACCTGAAAAGCGGCCTGCGCCAGTCGGACATCATCTGCCGCTGGGGTGGCGAGGAATTCATCCTGCTGCTCAAGGACACCGGCACCGCCACGGCCTTCGAACTGGCGGAGAAGCTCCGCGAGCAGGTGCAAGCGCAGCGCTACCGCTTCGAGGGCAAGGAATTTCAGGTGACGGTGAGCATCGGCCTGGCCGAGATGCACCCGGACGACAGCCTGCACAGCCTGATCGGCCACGCCGACCGCGCGCTCTATCGAGCCAAGCAGGCAGGACGCAACCGCGTGTGCAGCGAACCGGGCGGCGGGGAGTGACGGAAGGCGGAACGGCTGGCGACGGTGAGCGCGCAGCGGCTCAGGCCATCACATCAATGGTATTGCCGAGATTCGGCGGGTTGCTGGAGACCGGCGAAGGCACCGCCTCCAGCAGCGCCAGGGCGCTTTGCGACTGAATGTCCATCGACTGCTTGAGCACGGCGATCTGCACCTTCATGGCGAGCTGGGCGGCGCTGGCGTCGGAGATGGAAGCGGCGGATACGTCCACGCTTTTCGAGTCCCGGGGCGGTGTGTTCGGAGTGGATTCTGAGGCCCATGGCCGCCCCTGAAAAGCACCGTCAGTCGCCTGGAACCCGCGCCGTTGCGCTTGCGGCAGCCTTCCCAAAGCACAGAACCGTAGGATGGGTAGAGCGAAGCGAAACCCATGCGGATCGGCACGGCCCATGATGGGTTTCGCGGGGCTCTACCCATCCTACGTGCTGTGGGATTCGCGAAATTCTCGCGCACCGTGCCTTCGCGGTTGAAAGCGCTCCCACAAAGGGCTCGCGGGTTTCACCCGGCCTACGGGTCCAGCCTCGACCGGAGGATGGGTAGAGCCTGGCGAAACCCATGCGGAGGCCAACGTGGGAGCCGTGCCGCCCGATCAGAAATCCCGCTTGTAGAACAAGTCCAGGGAGCTGGCGAGGCCGCTGGCGGCTTCGATGTACAGGCGCTTGGTGAGTTCGTAGCGCAACGCGACGACGCTGGTGGGTTCGAGCACGCCGAGGCCGTAGCGGATGCTGAGGCGGTCGGTGAGCACGCCGGTGGCGCCGTCGTCGCCGATCTGGAAGTCCTTGAGGCCGAGCTTCTGCGCCAGCTCCGAGGTCAGCGGCGCACTGCCGGACAGGCCCAGCGCCAGTGCCGCCTGGCCCAGTGCGTTGCCGTCGCTGCCGCGCTCCAGCGGACGGCCCAGCACCAGGTAGGACAGTGCCTGCTCCTGGCTCATGGCCGGGGTGGAGAAGACCTGGGTGGTGGGCTCGTCGGCGCGGCCGTTGAGGCGGATGCCGGCGGTGACGTCACCGATCTTGCGCACCGCCTCGACGTCCAGGTAGGGCTGGTCCAGCGGCCCGGCGAACAGCAGGCGCGCCCGGCGCAGGTCGAGGCGCTGGCCGTAGGCGCGGTAGCGGCCGTTCTTCAGGTTGAGCTCGCCGCGCCCGGCCAGGTTGTCGCCCACCTTGAGGTGGCCGACGAGGTCGGCGGTGAGGCCGAAGCCGCTGAAGGACAGGCGCTCCTGGCCCACCTCGACGTCGACGTCCATGGCCAGTTGCAGCGGTGCCTGCTCGTCCTCCTGCTCACCCACCAGGTGCGCGTCCGGCGAGACCTTGACCGCCTGGGGCGGCAGCTCGCGGATCTTGATCTGCCCCCGGGGCACCCGCACCTTGCCGGTCAGTGCCAGGCGCTGGTCGGCCAGGCGCACCCGCAGGTCGGGGTCCACGTCCAGGTTGGCGTAGGGCTCGACCACCACCGGCAATGAACTGCCGCGGAGCGCCAGGTCCATGTCCAGGCCCTGGCTCCAGGCCAGGGTGCCGGAGAGGGTGCCGTTGCCTTTCTCGCCGCTGCGCCAGGCGCCGCTCAGTTCCAGGCTCTCGCCGGCGATGCGGGCATCCAGGTTCAGGTCTTCGATGCGGGTGGGCAGGTCGCCGCCGGCCAGCTTGCCGCCGTGCAGGCGCACCTGGCCCAGCACGTTGGGCGCCAGCAGGGTGCCGCCGAGGGTGCCGGCACCGTCCAGCTGGCCTTCCAGTTCCTCGACACCGGCGACGAAGGGGCGCAGCACGGCGAGGTCCAGCCCTTCAAGGCGGAAGTCACCGGACAGCGGCTTGCGCAGCGGACGCGGGTCGAGCCGGGCGTCGACCTGCAGGCGGCCGAGGCGCTCGCCCTGGAACAGCAGGCGACTGTCGATGCTCTGCGGGCGCAGGGTGCTTTCCAGGCGCATGGCCTGGTAGGGGAAGTCGACCCATTTGCCGTCCTTGCCCTCCTCGCGCAGGCGCAGCACGCCGTTGCTGGCGTCCAGCTGCACGCGGCCGCTGGGGCCACGCGCGGGCAATTCGAGCTGCACATCGCCGTCGAGCGTGCCGTGCCAGGCGAAGTCGTCCGGCAGCCATTCGGCCAGGCTGTCGAGGGGGAAGTCGCGCAGGCGGTAGTCGAGCTTGGGCTCGGGGAGCAGGCGCTGGTCGCCGCCACAGAGGCTGGCGGGGCCGGAGCGCCAGCAATGGGCGCCCAGTTCCAGGTGACCGTCGGCCAGGCGTTGCAGCTTCGCGGGTTGCTCCAGGCGCCAGTCCTGGCCGCCGCTTTGCAACTCGCCCCGGCTCAGGCGGCCGCGCCAGTCGCCTTTGTCCAGCACACCGTCGAGGGCCAGTTGCAGGTCGAGCAAGGGGCCTTGCAGGCGTGTTTCCAGCTGCTGCCGCTGTTTGTCGCCCGAGGCCTTGAGGCTGAGGTCGCCCAGGGCCTTGTCGCCGGCCTGGAGCTGGCTGGCGTCCAGCTGCAGGGTGGCGTTCTGCCGTTCATCCAGCCGCGCCTGCAGGGTCAGCTGGCGCAGGCGCTGGTCGCCCATGCCCAGGCGATCGCCCTTGAGGTCCAGCTGCCCCTGGGGTGCGTCGGCGCTGCCGGCCACCACCAGCTTGCCGGTGAGCCCGCCGAACAGGCCGGGCCAGAGCTGGCCCAGGCGACCCAGGGCAATGTCCAGCTGGCCGTCCAGGCGCTGGCCGAGGCGGCCCTTGCCATCGATACGGTTGTCGCCCAGGCGGACCTGCAGCTGGCCCAGGTCCCAGCGCTGGCCGGCGCCCTCGGCCACGGCCTTGAGCAGCGCCGGCTGGCCGCGCAGCTGGCCCTTGAGATCGAGGTCGGCCTTGAGTTCGAGCTGCTGGCGGAAGCGGCCCTTGCTCGCCAGGGTGCCGGCCAGGCGGCCCGGCAATTCGGCCAGCCAGTAGGCCGGGTCGAGGTCGCTCAGGGTCAGTTCGCTGTCCCAGTCGACGCCGTCAGCGAAGCCCAGCAGCAGGCGGCCCCGGGCCTTGCCCTGCCCGGCCTTCAGTTGCAGGTCGGGCAGCTCGACGCGGGCCAGGTCACCCTGCAGCGGGCTGGCCAGGCTGAAGTCGCCTTCCGGCCCTTTGAGCGCGGCGTCGAAGCGGCCCTGGTAGCGGCCCTCGCTGAAATGCACCTCGCCGTCCAGGCGTTGCAGGGCCACGGGGGGCTCCTGCTCCTGGGGGTAGAGGCGCTGCCAGGGAAAATCGCGCCAGGCCAGCTGGGCGTCGATGGCCAGGGCCTGCTGCCAGTCGATGCGCCCCTGCAGCTGCACGCTCTGTTCGGCGGCGGCGCTGAGCAGCAGGCGCTGGATCTCGGCCCCGGCGGCGGTGACCTTGCCGGCCAGGTCGAGAGCGACATCACCGCCCTGCCCCGGCAGGTTGGCGCGGCCCTGCACCGTGTAGCCCTGTTGCAGGTCGCCCTTGGCGTCCAGCTCCACGCGTTGCAGGGTGAGGGTGTCCGGCAGCCCGGCCTGGGCCTTGAAGGCGGCAGCGCGGATGCGCGCGCTGGCGGGAAGGTGCGGCGCCAGGGGCTGCAGCTGGCCGTCGAGGGTGGCGGCCAGGTAGCCGCTGCTGGTCGCCTGGGCCGTGAGGGTGCCTTGCAGGTCGCCTTTCGCCTCCAGGGCCAGGGACCAGCTCTGGCCGTCGACGGCGGGCAATTGCAGGCTGCCGCTGGCCTCGAGCGGCCAGCCGTCGCGGGGTTGCAGCGTGCCCTGGAGTGCCAGGGCGAGATCACCCAGGCGCAGGCCGGCTTCCTCTATATGCAGGCCGTCGCCCAGCCATTGGGCACGCAGGTGCAGGCTGCTGAGCTCGCTGCCGTCCAGTTCGAAGCGCTGCACACGCACCTCGCCCAGGCGGATCGCCAGGGGCAGGTCCAGGGCAGGCAGTTGCAGCGGCTCGTCGGAAGGCTCGCCGCCCGGGGCCAGGTTCAGGGCCACGTCGTCGGCCGCAAGCGTGTCGATGCACAGGGTCAGCTGGAGCAGGCACCCAGGCGACCACTCCAGTACCGGGGCCGTGATCGACAGCCTGTCGCCGTCCTGCTGCCAGGCCAGGTGCTCGGCGCTCCAGCGCCCACCAAGCGTGCCCTTGAAGCCCTCCACCGTGAGACCGGGCACCCGCGCCAGCAGCCAGCGGCCTCCGGCTTCGCTGAACAGCAGCGCAGCGACGCCCGCCAGCGACAGGGCGAGAGCGCCGACTACCGCGAGCAGGCCGAGCCTGAGCCCGCGCCTCACAGTTCGGGCCCCATGGAGAAGTGGATGCGGAAGCCGCCGGGGTCATCCAGCGCCTTGGCCAGGTCGAGGCGGATCGGCCCCACCGGCGATACCCAGCGCACACCGATGCCGGCACCGGTCTTCATCGCCGCGTTGAGCGAGTCCATGGCGTTGCCGCGGTCGACGAAGGCGGCGATGCGCCAGCGCTCGGCCACCGGGTACTGGTATTCGGCGCTGCCCACCACCAGGTAGCGACCGCCGACCTTGTTGCCCTGGCGGTCCTCGGGGGACAGGGTCTGGTAGTCGTAGCCGCGCACGCTCTGGTCGCCGCCGGCGAAGAAACGCAGCGAGGGCGGGATGGCGCCGAAGTCGGTGGTGGCGATGCCGCCGAGCTGCACCCGCGCCAGCACCCGGTGCCCGCCAGGCAGGGTGTAGAGCCCCTTGGCCAGGGCGCTGGCGTAGGTCATGTCGGCATCGGAAAGGATGCCTTCCTTGGCGGCGCGCAGGTCCGCCTGCAGGTGGTAGCCCTGGCTGGGGTCGAGGCGGTTGTCGCTGCGGGTGACGCTGTAGCCGATGCCGGGGATGAGGAAGCTGCTGCGACCGTCCGGGCTGCCGTCGCCGAAGTCGTAGCTTTCCTGCTCCCAGCGCAGGGAGACGACGCGCTGCCAGTCGTCCGGCAGTTTCGATTGCCACTGGGTGCCGAGGGTGAAGCGGCGGCTCTCGACGTCCACCAGTTCCTCGCGCTGGAAGCCGCTGGTGAAACGCAGGCTGTCGGTCAGCGGCGGGTCGAGGGGGATTTCGTACCAGGCACCGACGTTCTGCCGCGCCGCGGACACTTCGGTCTCGGCGCCCAGGCGATGGCCCTGGGGGTTGACCCAGTGGCGCGTCCAGTTGGCCCGCGCACGTGGCCCGACGTCGGTGGAGAAACCGACCCCGAGCCCCATGGTGCGCGGCTTGACCGCACCGAGCTGGACCTTGACCGGTATCCGCCGGCCCTCCCCCGGGTCGGGCAGCGCATCCACCCGCACCTCGTCGAAATAGCCGCTGGCCTGCAGGTTCTGGCTGAGCTTGGCCACCAGGTCGGCGTCATAGGGGGTGTTGGGAGGGAAGGGAACGAGTCGCGCCAGCAGCGCGTCGTCGAAGGGCGTATCGCCCTGGAAGCTGACCCGGCCCAGGTCGTAGCGCGGGCCACTGGCGTACACCAGCTCGATGTCGGCGACGCCGGCACGGGGATCGATATCGAGGCGCTGGGACGTGAACCTGCCATCGAAGAAGCCGTAGCGCAGGGCCTGGTTCTGGATGAGTTTCTTGGCGTCCTCGTAGGCGCCGTGGTTGAGCGGCTGGCCAGGCTTCAGCGCCTTGCTCTCGGGTACACGGAAGGCCTTGAGGGCGCGGGCCTCGCCGTCGACGCGCACGTTCACGTTGCGCAGGCGCACCGGCTCGCCGGGCACGACGACCAGCTGCAGCCTGGGGTCGTCGCCCGGGAGTACGCGGCTGTCGATGTCCGCCTGGTAGTAACCGAGAGCCTGCACGGCCTGCCGCGCCTGCTCCTCGGCGGCACGGCGATAACGACGCAGGGCGATTTCGTCACGGTCACCGAGGCTGCCGATGAAGGCCTCGATATTGGCCTTCACCGCAGCATTGGCGGGGGTCACCTTGACGTCCAGCGAGGCCTTGGCCAGCGCGGTCGAACAGAGGCACGACAATCCGAGCGCGAGCAGCCCACGCAATCCTTGGAACACATTCATGCGCGGGATGCTAGCACGGCTTGCCGGAAGTCTTCCTAGGCGTTCGCCTGCAGCGCCGGCGTCGGGTTGGGATGGAAGAACACGTGCTCCCGCACCGGCCCGAGGGCCACTTCGCCGATCTCCTCGTAGCCCTGGCGCTTGTAGAAATCCAGGTAGCGCGCGTTGCCGGTATCGAGCACCACGCCCTGGGAGCCGGCGTCCTCGGCGCACCAGTCATGCAACGCCTGCAGCAGCTTCTCGCCCAGGTGCTTGCCCTGGAACTGCGGGTGGATGCCCAGCAGCGGCAGCACGTGGTAGGGCCCGGGCGGCAGGCAGGCGAGCACGGCGTCGTGGTACTCCAGGTAGCGCTTGGTGCAGCGGAAACCGGTGGTCATCAGCATGCGCAGCCGCCAGCCCCAGCTTTCGGTGATGTCCAGCCGGCGCTGCGGCGGCGCGATCAGGGCGATACCCACCAGGCGATCCTCGATCAGCAGGCCGATGGCCGGCAGGTCCTCGAGGAAATGCTGCTGCACCAGCTCGCGCACCGTGGCACGCACGCGCTGGTCATAGCCGGCGCGCTCGGCCTCGAAGAGGTAGGCGAAGGTGGGTTCGTGGCGGTAGGCGTGGTAGAGCAGCGAGCGGGCCTCGCGGGCATAGCCGCCGTCGAGCATGCGGACTTCAACCGGCGCGGTGGGTACGTATCCGGGCATTCACGGTGACCTCGTTTGTTATGTGGTTATCAGGCCCACAGGCAAGGTAGCACCGCCCCCAGGGCCTCGCCACACGGGTGGCAGGGCGTGCCGACGATGGGCTAGGATCGGCGTTTTTCCAGGGTGGCTCAGTCATGAAGATCGTTTCCTTCAATATCAACGGCCTGCGTGCCCGTCCTCACCAGCTCGAAGCGCTGATCGCCAAGCACCAGCCGGACGTGATCGGCCTGCAGGAAACCAAGGTCGCCGACGACCAGTTCCCCGAGGCGGACATCCGCAAGCTCGGCTACCACGTGCACTACCACGGCCAGAAGGGCCACTACGGCGTCGCCCTGCTCTCGCGCCAGGAGCCGCTGGCCCTGCACAAGGGCTTCCCCAACGATGGCGAGGATTCCCAGCGCCGCTTCATCTACGGCACCTTCGCCGATGCCCAGGGCAACCCGGTGACGGTGATGAACGGCTACTTCCCCCAGGGCGAGAGCCGCGACCATCCGATCAAGTTCCCCGCCAAGCAGCGCTTCTACGCCGACCTGCAGGAACTGCTGCAGGGCCGCTTCCAGCCGGACCAGCCGCTGGTGGTGATGGGCGACATCAATATCTCGCCGGAAGACTGCGACATCGGCATCGGTGAGGAGAACCGCAAGCGCTGGCTGAAGACCGGCAAGTGCAGCTTCCTCCCCGAGGAGCGCGAATGGCTGGCGACCCTCAAGAACTGGGGCCTGGTGGACAGCTTCCGCCACCTCCACCCCGAGGTGAACGACCGCTTCAGCTGGTTCGACTACCGCAGCCGCGGCTTCGAGGACGACCCCAAGCGCGGCCTGCGCATCGACGTGATCCTGGCCACCAGCCCGCTGCAGGCACGCATCCGGGACGCCGGCATCGACTACGAGCTGCGCGGCATGGAGAAACCCTCCGACCACGCACCGATCTGGCTGGAGCTGAGCTGACCCCGCCCGGGTTCCGGCAGGCACAAAAAAGCCCATCTCACGATGGGCTTTTTCATTTGCGCCGCACTCAGACCCGTTCGATCTTCGGCGTGGTGCCGAGGGTCATGATGTTCTCGATGGCCGCTTCCAGGGTCGGCTCGGAATCATAGAGGTGGCTTTCGAGGATCACCTCGCGCCCGGCCTTGAGGCGGAAATAGTTCTTGCCGCCGGTGGCCATGCGGCGCTCGTAGCGGTCTTCGTTGGCGCAATGGTTGCGGAACAGCGCGATGGCGTTCTCGGCGCTGTCCCGGCAGGGGTAGCGGCCGCTCTGCAGCACGACCTGCGCCTCCCGGGTCTTCAGGCGGAAGCGATACTCACCATTGCCATACTTCTTCAGCTCGAACCAACTAGCCATTTCCAACTCCTTAGCTACGCGTGGATGCACCCCAAAAACGAGGCCTGGTGCCTGGCACGGGCGAGCGAGGGACGCTTGAGCTTCCTTGCCTGCCGCCCGGCCAGACAAAGTTGCGAACCATACCGATGTCACCGCGAGCGGTATGCCGGCCGAGCGGGGCACCCGGCGTAGGCCCTGGTCCATGCAGGGGCCGGAAAGAGCCCAGGGCAGAGCGCCCTGTCATATCTTCGTCACCTCGCTGACTTAATCTCGCGGCATTTCCCAGCCACCCCTAGCGATAAGGCCCGCCGCACGATGCGCGACCTCTGTGAACGTGATATCTGGAGCCGGACCCTCAGCCTGCTGCTGCTCGGTTTCGTCTGCTACGCCCTGCCCTGGTCGGTGTTCGCCGCCCTGCCCCTGCCCGCCGACAAGAGCCCGGTGCTGCGCATCCAGGGCTCCAACACCATCGGCGCCAAGCTCGGCCCGGCCCTGGTGCGCGGCCTCATGGAGGAGGAAGGCCTGGGCGGCATCCGCCAGGAGCCCGGCACCCAGGAGAACGAAGTGCAACTGGTGGGCAGCGCGCCCAACGGCCGGGAAGTGCGGATCACCGTGGCCGCCCACGGCTCGGGCACCGGCTTCGTCGCCATCAAGGACGGCAGTGCCGATCTCGCCGCGTCCTCGCGCCCGATCAAGGATGCCGAGGCCGGCGATCTCTCGGTATTCGGCGACCTGAAGAGCCGCTACGGCGAGCATGTGATCGCCATCGACGGGCTGGCCATCGTCGTCAACCCGGGCAACACCCTGACCAGCCTGAGCACCGAGGAGCTGGCACGCGTCTTCGCCGGCGAGGTGAAGACCTGGGAAGAGATCGGCGGCAAGGGCGGTGCCATCCACCTGTACGCCCGCGACGACAAGTCCGGCACCTTCGACACCTTCAAGGAACTGGTGCTGGCCGCCCACGGCAAGAGCCTCGCCGCCAGTGCCAAGCGCTTCGAATCCAACGACAAGCTCTCCGAAGCCGTCAGCGCCGATGCCGCCGGCATCGGCTTCGTCGGCCTCGCCTCGGTGGGCAAGTCCCGCGCCGCCGCCATCGCCGATGGCGAGTCCCAGGCCATGGCGCCGTCGGTGACGCAGATCGCCACCGAGGACTACCCGCTCTCGCGCCGCCTGTTCTTCTATATGAAGCCCGGCGAGAAGAACCCCTGGGCCCAGGCCCTGGTGCGCTTCGCCCAGGGCCCGCGCGGCCAGGCGATCGTCGCCCAGACCGGCTTCGTCGCGCAGACGGTGCAGGCGGTCAAGGTCGCCGCCCAGCCCGACATGCCCAGGGCCTACCAGCAGCTGGCCCGCGATGCCCAGCGCCTGTCGGTGAACTTCCGCTTCCAGGAGGGCAGCGCCAACCTCGACAACAAGGCCCTGCGCGATGTCGAGCGCGTGCTGGACTACCTCAAGGAGAACGGCAAGCTGAGCAACCAGGTGACCCTGGTGGGCTTCGGCGACCCCAAGGCCGACCCGGGCCGCGCCGCCCTCCTCTCCAAGCTGCGCGCCATGGCCGTGCGCCGCGAGCTGGCCAAGGCCGGCGTGTCCTTCCGCGAGATCACCGGCCTGGGCGATGAGCTGCCGGTGGCGGCCAACAGCGAGGAAGGCCGCATCAAGAATCGCCGGGTGGAAGTCTGGGTCTACTGATCGATCCGACCTCCCGCGTCATCGTCGCCCCTGCCCGGTTCGCTCCGTACAGGGGCGATTCTTTCTGGGGATTGCCGGCTGCTTCGCGAGCAGAGCTCGCTCCTACAAGGCGCGCAGCCCGACACCGAGCATGACCGTTGCGTAGGGTGGAGGTCGCTCTTTACCTCCACCAGGCGGAGCCGATTTTGGAGAAAGCCGGAGCGGTGGGCTGAAGCGGAACGCCGCCCGGCCCACTACGGTGATGAAGTCGCCCCGTCGGAGCCAGCACCGAATTCCCTTCGCACTCCCCGCCCCTTGCGCAGTCGAAAACCTTGACCGCGCGCAATGAAATGAAACCTTGCCGGTTTTCCGGATTCCATCGCTGCGCTAGCCTTCCCTCATGTGACGCCGGGCCCCTCTGACGGTTTGCACCCGCCATGTCGGAGTCACTGTTGAGCATTCAACACGACAAGCAAGGAGGGGCTCATGTCAGCTCTGCACACGTTCCTGTTCGCCGATTTCCTCGGCACCGCCACCTGGCTGTGGCTGGTGTTCATGGCCATCGTCCTCGGCCTGCTGGTGTTCGACCTCGGCGTCCTGCACCGCGACCAGCATGAAATCGAGATGCGCGAGAGCCTGCTGCTCTACAGCGGCTACTTCTGCGTGGGCGTCGCCTTCGGCGGCTGGGTCTGGTACGAGCTGGGCGCCCAGGCGGCGCTGGAGTTCTACACCGGCTTCCTGGTGGAGCAATCGCTGTCGATGGACAACGTGTTCGTCATGGCGATGATCTTCGGCTTCTTCGCCATCCCCCGCCGCTACCAGCACCGCGTGCTGTTCTGGGGCATCCTCGGGGTGATCGTGCTGCGCGCGCTGATGATCGGCCTGGGCACCGCGCTGGTGAAGGAGTTCGACTGGATCCTCTACATCTTCGGCGCCTTCCTGCTGTTCACCGGGGTGAAGATGCTGTTCGCCCGCGAAGAGGCCGAGCGCGACCTGTCGCAGAACCGCGTGCTGCAGTTCGTGCGCCGGCACATGCGGGTCACCGACGAGATACATGGCGCGCACTTCTTCGTGCGCCTGAAGGACGCCTCCGGCCGCACCCTGCTCTGGGCCACCCCGCTGTTCCTCGCCCTGGTGCTGATCGAACTGGCTGACCTGGTGTTCGCCGTCGACAGCGTGCCGGCGATCTTCTCCATCACCCAGGACCCCTTCATCGTCTACACCTCCAACATCTTCGCCATCCTCGGCCTGCGCTCGCTGTACTTCGCCCTGGCCGCGCTGATGCACCGCTTCGTCTACCTCAAGTACGCCCTCGCCCTGGTGCTGATCTTCATCGGCGGCAAGATCTTCCTGCACGGCTTCATCGGCAAGATTCCCGCGCTGCTCTCTCTTGGCGTAACCTTTGGCCTGCTTGCCGGTGGCGTGCTGCTGTCCCTGTTCAAGACGCGCAACCGCCCGCAGGCCTCTTCAGCCGGAGACTGAGAATCGATGCGAAACGTGCAGATCGTAGTGCTCGAACAACGGGGTCGAGTGATCTGGCAGGTAAAGATGGGACAACGCGGGGTGAGCTTCCACGAAGAGCTCGCCGCGCGTACCTTCGCCGCCCAGCTGCACATGCGCCTGGAGTGGCTGCGACAGCAGCGCGACGCCGCCAACGCCGTTTCCCAGGAGCCCTCCCACCCCCACCAGGATTGACTCCAGGGCGCGCTTGACCCTCACGCGACGTCAGGCCCGAGGATGCCGCCAGGCACGCGAGGAGAGACAAGGACATGCCTTTGAAAGTCGGTGAACTGGCCAAGCGCTGCGGGCTGACCGTGCGCACCCTGCACCATTACGACCAGATCGGCCTGCTCCGCCCTTCCGCGCGCTCGGGTTCCGGTTACCGCCTCTACGGCCGCGCGGATATCGCCCGCCTCCACCAGATCCAGGTCCTGCGCAAGCTGGGCCTGTCCCTGGGCGAGATCGGCACGTGGCTGGACGAGGCGCCGGCGTCGCTGTCCCCGCTCATCGAGCAGCAGATCCGCCAGCTCGACCGGGAGATCGCCCACCGCCAGCGCCTGCGCGAACGCCTGGCCACCCTCGGTGGCCAGTTGCAGAGCGGCCAGGAACCGGAGCTCTCCGAATGGCTCGGCACTCTGGAGTTGATGAACATGTACGACAGCTATTTTTCCCACGGGGAACTGAAGGAACTGCGCCTGTACGCGGACGAAGCGCGGCGGCGTGAATGGGCCGCGCTCGTGGCCCGGGTCCAGGCGCTGATCGCCAAGGGCGTGCCACCCCAGGCCGAGGAGGCGCAGGCGCTTTCGCGTACCTGGATGACCATGCTGGAAGCGGATACCGGCGCCAACCCGGTGCTGTTCGCCAAGCTCAACGCCATGCACGAGGCGGAGCCGGCGCTGCGCGAGGAAACCGGCATCACCCCACAGACCATGGCCTATGTGGTCCAGGCCTTCAGCGAGACCAAGCTGGCCATCTACCAGCGCTACCTCACGCCCGAGGAGTTCGCCTTCCTCAAGGCCAACTACGGCACGCGCATGCACGAGTGGCCGCCGCTGATCGCCGAGGTGCATCGGCAGATGGAGTCCGGCGCCCCGGCCTCGTCCCCCGCCACCCTGGCCCTTGCCCGGCGCTGGCTGGAGCTGTTCCGCTCCTATGCGGGGGATGACCCGGCCACCCAGCAGAAGATCCGCCAGGCGCTGGTGAGCGAGCCGGAACTGCGCCACGGCTCCTGGGCCAGCGACGCGCTGCTGCATTACCTGCGCCAGGCCATGGGGCACCTGATGGCCGCCCGCGCCTGAGGCCTTCCGCCGCCTGAAACGAAAGAGGCCCGCACGGTTTCCCGTGCGGGCCTCTTCGTTACTGCGCGGGCGATCAGTGGCCGCTGCGCAGCATTTCCTTCGGTACGTACTTGCCGATCTCGAACTTGCCGATGGCCGCGCGGTGCACTTCGTCCGGGCCGTCGGCCAGGCGCAGGGTGCGCTGCATGGCGTACATGTAGGCCAGCGGGAAGTCGTTGGAGACACCGGCGCCGCCGTGGATCTGGATGGCGCGGTCGATCACCCGCAGGGCGACGTTGGGCGCCACGACCTTGATCTGGGCGATCTCGCTCTTGGCCACCTTGTTGCCCACGGTGTCCATCATGTAGGCCGCCTTCAGGGTCAGCAGGCGGGCCATGTCGATCTCCATCCGCGAGTCGGCGATCTTGTCGATGTTGCCACCCAGGCGGGCCAGCGGCTTGCCGAAGGCGGTGCGGCTGACGGCGCGCTTGCACATCAGCTCCAGCGCGCGCTCGGCCATGCCGATGGAGCGCATGCAGTGGTGGATGCGGCCTGGGCCGAGGCGACCCTGGGCGATCTCGAAGCCACGGCCCTCACCCAGCAGCACGTTCTCGTAGGGCACGCGCACGTCTTCGAACAGCACCTCGGCGTGGCCGTGCGGGGCGTCGTCGTAGCCGAACACCGGCAGCGGACGGAGGATCTTCACCCCGGGGGTGTCCACCGGCACGAGGATCATCGAGTGCTGCTGGTGGCGCGGCGCGTCCGGGTTGGACAGGCCCATGAACACGAGGATCTTGCAGCGCGGGTCGCAGGCGCCGGAGGTCCACCACTTGCGGCCGTTGATCACCCACTCGTCACCCTGGCGCACGGCGCGGGCTTCCATGTTGGTGGCATCGGAGGAGGCCACGCCCGGCTCGGTCATGGCGAAGGCGGAGCGGATCTCGCCGCGCAGCAGCGGCTCCAGCCATTGCTTCTTCTGCTCTTCGTTGGCGTAGCGCACCAGCACTTCCATGTTGCCGGTATCCGGCGCGGAGCAGTTGAACGGCTCCGGGCCCAGCAGCGAGCGGCCCATGATCTCGGCCAGCGGTGCGTATTCCATGTTGGTCAGGCCGGCGCCGAGTTCGGACTCGGGCAGGAACAGGTTCCACAGGCCTTCGGCGCGGGCCTTGGCCTTGAGCTCTTCCATGATCGCGGTGGGCTGCCAGCGATCACCCTCTGCGACCTGTTGCTCGAATACCGGCTCGGCCGGATAGACGTAGGTGTCCATGAACGCGGTGACGCGTTCACGCAGTTCCTGAACCTTGGGGGAGTAGGCGAAATCCATGCGGAGCTACCTTCTGACGGATGTTTTCTGGGTACGGGTGAGGTGTGGAAATGATGCTAGAACAGCGATTAAGATTTATCTAACCTATTTTCGCCGTGTATAAACATTCATCACCGATATATGATCCGCCGATAAAAACAGCCTACGGAGTGCGCTCGAAAATGAATCTGAACAAGGTCGATCTCAACCTCTTCATCGTCTTCGACGCCATCTACACCGAGGCCAACCTGACCCGCGCCGGGCAGATCGTGGGCATCACCCAGCCCGCCGTTTCCAACGCCCTCGCCCGCCTGCGCGAGACCTTCAACGACCCGCTCTTCGTGCGCACCGCCCAGGGCATGGTGCCCACGCCCATGGCGCAGAACATCATCGGCCCGGTGCGCAACGCCCTGCAGCAACTGCGCATCTCGGTCCAGGAAAGCCGCACCTTCAACCCGGGCCAGGCCAACAAGACCTACCGCATCAGCATGACCGACCTCACCGAGACGGTGATCCTGCCGCCGCTGTTCCAGCGCCTGCGTCGTCTCGCCCCCAACGTGCAGATCGAGAGCTTCCTGGCCAAGCGCCGCGAGACCACCAAGGAGTTGGCCGCCGGGCGTCTGGACTTCGCCGTCGACGCCCCGCTGAACACCGACCCGCAGGTGCGCCACGTCAAGCTGATGGAAGACCGCTACGTCTGCGCCATGCGCCGTGGCCACCCGCTGGCGAAGGAAAAGATCAGCCTCGACGAATACCTGTCGCTGACCCACATCCATATCTCCAGCCGCCGCAGCGGCCTCGGCTACATCGACCTGTCCCTCGGCAAGATGGGCATCCAGCGCAAGATCGCCCTGCGCTCCCAGCACTACCTGATGGCCTCCACCGTGATGCAGAACACCGACATGGCGATGACCGTGCCCGAGCGCTTCGCCCGTCGCCACGAACTGCACTACGTCGAGCTGCCGGTGAACGACGTGCCCTCCCTGGAAACCCACCTCTATTGGCACGAGAGCACCGACCAGGACCCGGCCAACCGCTGGATGCGCGAGCAGATGATCGAGATCTGCCAGCAGGTCACCGCCCAGGAACAGCGCGCCGAAAAAGCCGAGAAGGCCTGACCCGCCACGCAAGGACGCCCCCATGCCGACTCATCGATCCGCCTGGGCGCTGTCCCTGGCGCTCGCCCCGCTGGCCCAGGCCGAAACGCTGCAGGTCGAGCCGCTGGTGATCACCGGCAGCCGCTACCCGGCCAGCGGCTTCGACCTGCCCTTCTCCGTCGATCGCATCGAGCGCGAGCAGGCCAGCCTCGGGCAACCCGGGGTCAACCTCTCCGAAGCGCTCAACGCGGTGCCCGGCCTGGTGGTGCAGAACCGCCAGAACCAGGCCCAGGACCTGCAGGTTTCCTCGCGCGGCTTCGGTGCCCGCTCGGCCTTCGGCATCCGCGGCATCAAGCTGATCGCCGACGGCATCCCCGCCTCCAACCCGGACGGCCAGGGCCAGGCCGCCACCTTCGACCTCGACACCCTCGACCACATCGAAGTGCTGCGCGGCCCCTTCGCCAGCATCTATGGCAGCAACGCCGGCGGGGTGATCCAGGTGTTCTCCCGCGACGGCCAGGGCGCGCCCAAGGTCTCCAGCGAAACCTCCCAGGGTGCCTGGGGCACCTCCCGCACCCGCCTCACCGCCGAGGGCGGCAACGACCAGGGCGGCTTCCTGGTCAACCAGTCCCATTACGAGAGCGACGGCTACCGCAAGCACAGCGCCGCCACCCTGGACAAGAGCTTCGCCAAGCTCACCCTCTACCCGGACGGCGAAAGCAAGCTGGCGCTGACCTTCAGCCAGCTGAACCAGAACGGCACCCAGGACCCGCTCGGCCTGACCTGGGCCGGCTACCAGGCCGACCCGCGCGGCGTCGCCGATGCGGCGCTGAACTACGACACGCGCAAGACCATCGACCACCGCCAGGCCGGCCTCAACTACGAGCGCGCCTTCGCCGCCGGCACCTGGCAGGCCACCCTCTATGGCGGCACGCGGCGGGTGATCCAGTACCAGGCGATCCCCTCGTCCGCCCAGGCCAGCCCGCGCAGCGCAGGCGGCGTGATCGATTTCGAGCGCAGCTTCCACGGCGCCAGCACCCGCTGGCTGCAGGACTTCGACCCGGGCCTGGGCAACCTCACCCTCACCACCGGGGTGGACTACGACCAGTCCAGCGACGACCGCCAGGGCTACGAGAACTTCGTCGGCACCCAGCTGGGCGTGCACGGCAACCTGCGCCGGGACGAGCGCGACGAAGTCAGCAGCATCGCCCCCTACCTGCAGCTGGGCTGGCGCCTGGGGGATTTCAACCTGCAGGGCGGCCTGCGCTACAACGAAGTGGCCTTCGACGTGGACGACCACTACATCCGCCCTGGCAACGGCGACGACAGCGGCTCGGTCACCTACCGCGACCTGACCCCGACCCTGGGCGCCAGCTACGCGCTGACGCCCGAGCTGAACCTCTACGCCAGCTGGGGCAAGGGTTTCGAGACGCCGACGCTCAACGAGCTGTCCTACTCAGGGCCCGGCGACAGCTTCGGTTTCGACCTGGGTGCGGCCACCAGCCGGCAATACGAAGTGGGCCTCAAGAGCCTGGTAGGCGAGGCCACCCGCCTCAACCTGGCGCTGTTCCGCATCGACACCGAGGACGAGCTGGTGGTGGATGCCGCCAGCGGTGGCCGCACCCGCTACCAGAACGCCGCGCGCACCCGGCGCCAGGGCCTGGAGCTGTCCGTGGACAGCGCGCTCGGCGAAACCCTGCACACCCGCCTGGCCTACACCCGCCTCAGCGCCACCTACGACCAGGGCTTCACCAGCGGCGGCCGCGACATCCCCGCCGGCCGCCACCTGCCCGGCGTGCCCGCCACCAGCCTCTGGGGCGAACTGGAATGGCGCCCGCGCGAGGGCATCAGCACCGCGCTGGAGGGTCTCTACCGCAGCAAGCTCTATGTGGAAGACAGCAACAGCGCCCGCCCGGCGCCCGGCTACGCCCTGCTCAACTGGCGCGCCCGCTTCGAGCAGAAACTCGAGCGCCTGACCTTCAGCCAGACCCTGCGCCTGGACAACCTGCTGGACCGCCGCTACATCGGCTCGGTCATCGTCGGCGACGGCAACCAGCGCTACTACGAGCCCGGCCCGGGGCGGGCCTGGTATGTCGCAGCGGGTGTGGAATACGCGTTCGATTGAAGGGTCCGCGAACCCGTCGGGTTGCATCCGACCTACGGCCCAAGAAAATCCCACCCGTAGGAGCGAGCTCTGCTCGCGCCCCCCGTGCCCCGTAGCCCGGGCTTCAGCCCGGGGCGCTCCCCCTCGGCTACGGCTCAGGGCATGAGCGCGTGCTGGTCCCGGCTCCGCCTGGTGGAGGTAAAAAGCGACCTCCACCCTACGCCCGTTGATAGTCGGTGCCACGGCAAGGGCGGGCGAATGAATTGGTGCTGTCTGCATTAGCTGTTGTGGTTTTAATGCAAGCGCTCAAGCACGGTGCTTTCCGGGCGCCCGAGGGTTTGTGCCACCTCCACCGCATGGGTTTCGCTTCGCTCGCGGAACGCCGCCCGACCCATCCTACGAAAGCCTGTGCGTACCACGTGGCGATGCGTTGGACGAAGAAAGTTGGAGCAGCCGCCAACGCCCCTCCAGGAGGCCGAACGCAGTCGTTGCGCCGGGGGACGAGCGGCATGGATGCCGCGAGAGGCGCGCCAGGCCATGGATGGCCCATCGCGCCGGCCCCCAGACGACGCTTGCGGCGAACGCACTTCAGTGCGGCCCGAAGGGCGAGCGTAGCGAGTAACGACGATGGAGTGAGGGAACCACGGCGAAGCCGGGGCCGGATGATGGGGCAAGCCTCTTTGGTTTCTTTCTTGGCGACTGAAGAAAGAGACTCGCCGGGGGGCGAAACCAGAAACATCACCAGAGCTCGGCAATCAGCTGGGCTCAATTCTTATAGCAACACTTAACGCAGACATAGCCAATGAGTTCGCCCCTACAAGCCCATGGGGCATCACGCCAGCGCCGGCTCCTCCAGGCGCATCGGCCGCCATTGGCGCAGCTTGCGGTACAGGGTCGGCACCACGAACAGGGTGAAGAAGGTGCCCACCAGCAGGCCGCCGACTATCACCATGCCGATCTGCTGGCGGCTCTCGGCGCCGGCACCGGTGGCGATCGCCAGGGGCAGCGAGCCGAGGACCATGGCGCCGGTGGTCATGAGGATCGGCCGCAGGCGCTGCACCGAGGCCTCCATCACCGCCTCATCCAGGCTGCGCCCCTCGCGCAGCAGCTGGTTGGCGAATTCGACGATGAGGATGCCGTGCTTGGTGATCAGCCCGATGAGCGTGACCATGCCCACCTGGGAATAGATGTTCAGGGTGCCGCCGAACAGCTCCAGGGCGAGCAAGGCCCCGGCGATGGAGAGCGGCACGCTGAAGAGGATGATCAAGGGGTCGACGAAGCTTTCGAACTGCGCCGCCAGCACCAGGTAGATGAACACCAGGGCCAGGGCGAAGGTCAGCGCCACGCCGGCGCTGGACTCCTTGAAGTCGCGGGAGGTGCCGGTGTAGTCGAACTGGGTCTCCGGCGGCATCACCTCGCGGGCCACGCGTTCCAGATGGGTCAGCGCCTCGCCCAGGGTGTAGCCGCTGCCGACGTTGGCGCTGAGGGTCACCGCGCGCAGCTGGTTGAAGTGGTTGAGCTCGCGCGGCGACACCGTCTCCTTCACCTCGATGAGGTTGGAGAGCTGCACCATGCTGTCGTCGCGGCCACGCACGTACACGCGGTTGAGGTCGTCGGGGTTGCTGCGGTCGACGTTGGCCAGCTGCACCAGCACGTCGTACTGCTCGCCGTTCTGCTTGAAGCGGGTCACCTGGCGGCTGCCGAACAGGCTTTCCAGGCTGCGGCCGATGGTGGCGACGTCGGTGCCCACGGCGGTGGCCTGCTCGCGGTTGACCGTGACCTTGAGCTGCGGGGTGTTGAGCTTGAGGTCGGTGTCGATGCTCTCCAGCCCCGGGTACTCGCGGATGCGCGCCAGCAGGGTGTCTACGTACTGCTGCAGCTCGGCGTATTCCAGGGACGAGCGGATGACGAAGTTCACCGGCTGGTTGCGCGCGCTCTGCCCCAGCGGCGGGCGGTTGACCGGGAAGGCACGCACGCCCGGGATGTCCTGCAGCTTGGGCAGGAGTTCGTCGCGGATCTCGAACTGGCTGCGGCTGCGTTTGTCCCAGTCCTCCAGCTTCATGAACGACAGGCCCTGGGCCACGGTGGGGAAACCCACCACCACCATGTAGCGGTTGGTCTCGGGGATGGACTTGTAGGCGTCCTCGAGCATCTTCGCGTAGCGGCTGGTGTACTGCAGGGTGGCGCCGTCCGGGCCGTTGAGGGTGCCGACTATGGTGCCGGTGTCCTCGGTGGGCGCCAGCTCGCTGCGCAGGCCGGTGAACATCCAGGCGCACGCCAGCAGCACACCGACCAGGAACACGGCGATCAGCACCCAGGCCCGCAGCACCCGCTCCAGCAGGTGGCGGTAGCTGTAGGTGAGGCCGTTGAGGAAGCCTTCGATCAGGTTGTAGACGCGACCGTGGCGCTCCTCCGCCCGGTGCGGCTTGAGCAGTTGGCCGCACATCATCGGCGATAGCGTCAGGGCGACGAAACCGGAGACCAGCACCGCGCCGGCCAGGGTCCAGGAGAACTCGGTGAACAGCTTGCCCGAGGTGCCCTGCATGAAGCCGATGGGCGCATAGACGGCGGCCAGGGTCAGGGTCATGGCGATCACCGCGAAGGCGATCTCGCGGCTGCCCTTGAACGCCGCCTGTACAGGCGACAAACCCGCCTCGATGTGCCGGTGGATGTTCTCCAGCACCACGATGGCGTCGTCCACCACCAGGCCGATGGCCAGCACCATGGCCAGCAGCGTGAGGGTGTTGATGGTGAAGCCCATCAGCGCCATCAGCGCGCAGGCGCCGATCAGCGACACCGGGATGGTCACCAGCGGGACCAGCGTCGCCCGCAGCGAGCGCAGGAACAGGAAGATGATCAGCACCACCAGCACCACCGCCTCCCAGATGGTGGCGTAGACGTTGGCGATGGACTCGCGGATGAACAGCGAGTTGTCGTTGGCGATGGCCATCTGCATGCCCTCGGGCAGCAGCTCGCGCACATCGGGCAGCGCGGCATTGAGACCATCGGAGATTTCCAGCGGGTTGGCCGTGGCCTGGCGCACCAGGCCCAGGGACACCGCCGGGCGGCCGTTGAAGCGCACCAGCGAGCGCTCGTCGGCGGCGCCGATCTCGGCATGGCCCACGTCGGACAGGCGCAGCAGGTAGCCACGGCGGTCGTCGATGATCAGGTCGTTGAATTCCTCGGGGGTCTTCAGGTCGGTTTCCGAGAGCACGCTGAACTCGCGCTGCACCGACTCGATGCGCCCGGCAGGGATCTCCACGTTCTGCCGGCGCAGGGCGTCTTCCACGTCCTGCACGGTGAGGTCGTGGGCGGCGAGCTTCTCCGGGTCCAGCCAGATGCGCATGGCATAGGTGCGCGCGCCGCGTATCTGCACCTCGGAGACGCCGGGGATGGTCTGCAGGCGGTCCTGCACCACCCGCTCCAGCACGTCGGTGATTTCCATCGCCGAGTGCCGCTCGCTGTAGAAGGCGATCCACACCACCGGCTGGGCGTCGGCCTCGACCTTCTGCACCACCGGTTCGTCGATCTCGGTGGGCAGCAGGCCACGCACCCGGCCGAGACGGTCACGCACGTCGTTGGCCGCCTCGTCGGCGTCGGTGCCGAGGCGGAACTGCGCGGTGATCTGGGTGTTCTCGGAGCGGCTGATGGAGGACACGAAGTCCAGGCCCTCGATGCCCGAGAGCACGTCCTCGATGGGCTGCGCCACCTGGGATTCCATGATCTCCGGGCTGGCGCCGGGGTAGATGACGTTGACGGTGACGATGGGCACGTCGATGTTCGGGTACTCGCGCACCGTCAGGCGCTGGTAGGCCATCAGCCCGAGCAGCACCACCACCAGGGAGAGGACGGTGGCGAATACCGGGCGGCGGATGCACAGGTCGGACAGGGTCATAGCGCACCCCGCGCGACAGTGCGCACCTCCTGCCCGGGCCCGGCCTTCTGCCAGCCCGCGGTGATCACCTGCTCGTTGCCCTGCAGGCCCTCGCGCACCTCGGCCTTGCCGCGCTGGCGCTGGCCGATGCGGATCTGCCGGCGCTCCACCTTGCCGTCGACGACGATGGCGACGAACAGCTGCTGGCCGACCGGGATCACCGCCTCCTCGGGGATCAGCAGCGCGTCGGGGCGCTCTTCGAGGATCACCGAGACCTTGACGAACTGGCCGGGCTTGAGGCGGTGGTCGGCGTTGCCGATCTGCGCGCGGATGGCCTGGCTGCGGCCGACCTCATCCAGGCGCGGGTTGAGGGCGATGATGCGGCCGCGGAAGCGCTCGCCCAGGTAGGCATCGACGCTGATCTCCACGGTCTGGCCGAGGTGCACCTGGGACACGGCCTTCTGCGGCACGCGGAAATCCACCTTGAGCGGGTCGAGCACCTCCAGGTTGACGATGTCCTGGCCGGGGCTGAGGTAATCGCCGGTGCTCACCTGGCGCAGGCCGAGGAAACCGTCGTAGGGCGCGCGGATCTGGGTCTTGTCGAGGCGCGCCTGGGCCAGGGCCAGGCTGGCGCGGGCGGCCTGCTGCTGGGACTGCGCCTCGTCCTGGGCCTGGGCGTTGCTGGCGCCGCGCTTGAACAGCATCTGCGCGCGCTGGTAGCTCTTCTCCGCCAGCTCCAGGTTGGCCCGGGCCTGGTCCAGCTCGGCGCGGGCGATGGCATCGTCGAGGCTGACCAGCAGGTCGCCGCCCTTCACCGGCTGCCCTTCCTTGAAATGCAGGCGGGCCAGGCGCCCTTCGATCTCCGGGCGGATGGTCACCGACTCGTCGGAACGCAGCGAGCCGAAGGTCACCAGCTCGTCCCGCACCAGCGTGCGCTGGGGCTCGGCCACCTCCACCAGCGGCGGGTTGGCGGCGAAGGCCGGACAGGTGAGCAATCCACACAGCAGCAACGGCCAGGCGCGGCGACGAGCGATCATCAACAGCCTCTTTTCGAGTCGTTCTTGTCGGAAATGAAAAAGTCTACCGGGAGTATCGGCGGACTTTTGTCAGGGGCACGTAAAGATAGAGGCAGTCTGTGACGCTTTGTATCGAGATGGATGCATTTCGGAGAGGGGCCCGCGTGGGAGCGGTTTCAACCGCGATGCCCGGTACGGGCCTTTGTTCGCGAGTAAAAATCCACGTTCTTAGAACGTGCTTTGCTTTTGGCCCCCTAGAAGGGGCGCAATCAGACCTTGGAGCAAGCAGCCGCCGCTCACTTCGGACGTAGGGTGTGCTGCGCGCACCTCGGACTCGCCGGAAGCACCGCGCGGAGGTGCGCACGGCACACCCTACGACACGCGTTCATCCTGCAGGGCTATCAATTCAAATCGTCACAGGCAGAACCGATGACCACGCCCTAAGGACGTGGTTTTCCAAGTTCAAATGAATTCGCTCCCATGACAGAGCAATGCCATCCAGCCCCGCCATTCAAGGTTCGCGAGCAGAGCTCGCTCCTACGGCTGGAGCACCCTTGCCCTCATCAGCGATGCCTTACTGGCGCATACCCCGCCCGCTCACCAGCAGGCGGATGCAGGCGATGTAGAGGATCACCGTGGTCAGCGTCATCAGGCCGATGGCGATGCCGATGTTGATGTCGGAGACGCCGAGGATGCCGTAGCGGAAGGCGTTGACCATGTGCAGGATGGGGTTGGCCAGGGACACCGTCTGCCAGAACGGCGGCAGCAGGCTGATGGAGTAGAACACCCCGCCCAGGTAGGTCAGCGGCGTCAGCACGAAGGTCGGGACGATGGAGATGTCGTCGAAGTTGCGGGCGTACACCGCGTTGATGAAGCCGCCCAGGGAAAAGGTGGTGGCGGTCAGCAGCACCACCAGCACGGTCACGCCCAGGTGGTGCACCTGCAGCTTGGTGAAGAACAGCGACAGCAGGGTCACGATCACCCCCACCGCCAGGCCGCGCAGCACGCCGCCGATGGTGTAGCCGAGGAGGATGGTGTGCGGCGACACCGGCGACACCAGCAGCTCCTCCACCGAACGCTGGAACTTGCTGCCGAAGAAGCTGGAGACCACGTTGCTGTACGAGTTGGTGATCACCGACATCATGATCAGCCCCGGCACGATGTATTCCATGTAGCTGAAGCCGCCCATGTCGCCGATCTGCCGGCCGATCAGGTTGCCGAAGATGACGAAGTACAGCGCCATGGTGATGCCCGGGGGCAGCAGGGTCTGCGGCCAGATGCGGGTGAAGCGACGGACTTCGCGGTAGACGATGGTGTTGAGGGCGACCAGGTTGGCGCGCAGTTCGGAACTCATACGGCCACCTTCGACAGGTTCTTCTCGACCAGGGACACGAACAACTCCTCCAGGCGGTTGGTCTTGTTGCGCAGGCTGAGCACGTCGATGTGCAGCGCCGACAGCTGGCGGAACAGCTCGGTGATGCCCTGGCTCTTGTCCACCTGCACCTCCAGGGTGTGGTGGTCCACCAGGCGTGCCGGGTAGCCGTCGAGCTGCGGCACGCTGGCCAGCGAATCCTTGAGGTCGAGCAGGAAGGTCTCCACGTGCAGCTTCTTCAGCAGCGCCTTCATGCTGGTGTTCTCGACGATGGTGCCGTGGTCGATGATGCCGATGTTGCGGCACAGCTGCTCGGCTTCCTCGAGGTAGTGGGTGGTGAGGATGATGGTGATGCCCTTGGCGTTGAGCTCGGTGAGGAAGCTCCACATCGAGCGGCGCAGCTCGATGTCGACGCCGGCGGTGGGCTCGTCGAGGATCAGCAGGCGCGGCTCGTGGATCAGCGCACGGGCGATCATCAGGCGGCGCTTCATGCCGCCGGACAGCTCGCGGGAGGCGGAGTCGCGCTTTTCCCACAGGCCCAGCTGGGTGAGGTACTGCTCGGCGCGCTCCTTGGCGATCTTCGCCGGGATGCCGTAGTAGCCGGCCTGGGTCACGACGATGTCGAAGACCTTCTCGAACTGGTTGAAGTTGAACTCCTGGGGCACCACGCCGAGGCAGCGCTTGAGCGCGTAGGGCGAGGTGTCCAGGTCGTTGCCGAACACGCTCACCGTGCCGCTGGTCTTGTTCACCAGGGTGGAGAGGATGCCGATGGTGGTGGACTTGCCGGCGCCGTTGGGGCCCAGCAATGCGAAGAAATCGCCTTCGGCCACTTCCAGGTCGATGCCCTTGAGGGCCTGGAAGCCGTTGCCGTAGGTCTTGGTCAGCTGCCGGATGGATAGAGCAGATGTCATGACGTGCCTTTGCAGAAGGGATTGAACTTGGCCTTGATGGCTGCGAACGCAACCATCAAGCCGCTTGATGGGTTGAGCCTAGCATCAGGTCAGGGCGGTCATCACCGCCTTGCGGTAGGCCGGGCGCTCCCTGAGCCGCGCGTACCAGGCCTCCAGGGCCGGCAGCCCGGGCCGCTCGATGGGCATCTCGAACCAGGCGTAGATGAAGCTGCCCAGGGGGATGTCGCCCATGGCGAAGCGCTCGCCGGAAAGGAATGGCTGTGCCGCCAGGGCCCGCTCGGGCATCGCCAGCAGCTCGCTGCAACGGGCCAGGGCGGTGGCGATCCTGGCCGGGTCGCGCTCAGCCGGCGGCGTGCGCAGGGTGCCCCAGAACAGGTCGCGGAAGACCGGGGCGAAGGCCGAGGTGGTCCAGTCCATCCACTTGTCGCCCTGGGCACGCAGCGCCGGGTCCTCGGGATAGAGATCGCCCGGGGCGTAGCGCGCGGCCAGGTAGCGGACGATGGCGTTGGACTCCCAGAGCACCAGCTCGCCATCCTCGATCAACGGCACCAGGCCATTGGGGTTCTTCGCCCGGTACTCGGGATCGTTGACCAGCCCGAAGGCGCCCCCGGCGTCGATCGCCTCGAAGGCGATGCCGGCCTCCTCGGCGGCCCAGAGCGCCTTTCTCACGTTGGACGAATTCTTGCGGCCCCAGATCTTCAGCATCTGTGATTGTCCTGTCGTTTCACGAGGCGTCGATTCTAGAGGCAATCCCCCCCTCCTTGGCCAAGGATTTGCGTTGATATCGCATATCGACCCGAGCGGGGTGGCGGATTGGTGGGGGTATGCATGGGCGCTTGCAGCAAGGGTTTCGCTCCGCCCACGGAACGGCCCCGTCCCAGGTGGCCTTCATTCGTAGGATGGGTCGGGCGGCGCTCCGCGAGCGAAGCGAAACCCATCATCGCGACGCCATCTTCGCCGCGGCGGCCTCGCTGTGCAGGTCACCGCTCATGAAGGCCGCGTCGGGCTCGAACAGGTGCGGGTAGACCTTCGCCAAGTGGCCGAAGAACAGCGCCTCCGGCAGGTCCTCGAACTGGCCATGGTCGGCGAGGTATTCCATGTAGCGCTCGCCCTGGCGGTTGAAGGGGTGGAAGACGCTGTCGCTGGCCCCGTCGAACTCCAGCGGCGCGACGTCGAACAACCGGCACAGCTCCAGGTTGAAGGCCGGCGTCGCCTTGACCCAGCGCCCGTCCAGATACAGCTCGGTGTAGCCGTGCATGGCGAACACCTCGCTCTTCAACAATTGCAGCAGGCGCGGGGTGGCCAGGTGGTTGCGCACGTCCGCCAGGCCGATGCGTGCGGGAATCCCGCAATGCCGCGCGCAGGCCGCGAGGAGGATGGCCTTGGGCACGCAGTAGGACTCCCCCGCCGCCAGCGCGGTGCTCGCCTTGAGCGAGCCGGGGTCGCGGCTGAAGGCGTAGGGGTTGTAGCGGATGGCGTCGCGCACCGCGTAGTACAGGCTGACCGCCTGGTCACGCGGCTGCGCGCTCGCGCCGCAGTTTTGCGAGGCGAACTCAACCACCAGGGGGTGGTCACTATCAACGAAGCGACCGGATCGCAGGTAGGGCTGCATGGCGTCTCTCCAGGGTGAACCGCCCCAGTCTAGGGGTTGCCCCGGTGCCCGCCCAACGACGATCCGGCCAAGCTGACTGCCCATGTCGCCACCTTCCATGGCGACGTCTACGCTCGTGACGGTCGCGCCTGTGCCGCACCGTCATCAAGGAGGATCACGCATGGTGTTCGTCTGGTTGCTCGTCCTGGTACTGGGGGTCGCCTGGCTGGCGCACCGCCGCACCGCTCCCCTGCCCGCCCTCGGCGCGGTGGCCCTGTATCTCCTGGCCATGGGGGTGTTCAGCCACTCGCCCGGCTGGCTGCTGGCGATCCTCTGGGTCCTCTGGCTGGCGGTCGCCCTGCCCCTGGCCTTCCCGGAAATGCGCCGCAAGCTGATCACCGCCCCGCTGTTCTCCTGGTTCCAGCGCGTGCTGCCGCCCATGTCGGAAACCGAGCGCGACGCCATCGAGGCCGGCACCGTGTGGTGGGACGGCGAGCTGTTCAGCGGCCGCCCCGACTGGAACAAGCTCCTCGACTACCCGCGCCCGGCGCTCACCGCCGAGGAGCAGGCCTTCATCGACGGCCCCACCGAGGAGCTCTGCGCCATGGTCAGCGACTGGGACATCGGCCAGCGCATGGACCTGCCCCCCGAGGCCTGGGAACACATCAAGGCCAACGGCTTCTTCGCCCTGATCATTCCCAAGGAGTACGGCGGCAAGGGCTTCTCCGCCTACGCCCACTCCCAGGTGGCCATGAAGCTGGCCACCCGCAGCGGCGACCTCGCCTCCACCGTGATGGTGCCCAACTCCCTCGGCCCGGCCGAGCTGCTGCTGCACTACGGCACCGACGAGCAGCGCCAGCACTACCTGCCGCGCCTGGCCCGTGGCGAGGACATCCCCTGCTTCGCCCTCACCGGCCCGTTGGCCGGCTCCGACGCCGGCGCCATGCCCGACGTCGGCATCGTCTGCAAGGGCCAGTGGAAGGGCGAGGAAGTCATCGGTCTGCGCCTGACCTGGGAGAAGCGCTACATCACCCTCGGCCCGGTGGCCACGCTGCTCGGCCTGGCCTTCAAGGCCTATGACCCCGAGCACCTGCTGGGTGACGAGGAAGACCTGGGCATCAGCCTGGCGCTGGTGCCCACCGACACCCCCGGCGTGGAAATCGGCCGCCGCCACCTGCCCCTGGGCGCCGCCTTCATGAACGGCCCCAACTCCGGCAAGGACGTGTTCGTACCGCTGGACTACCTGATCGGCGGCCAGCCCATGCTCGGCAAGGGCTGGATGATGCTGATGAACTGCCTCTCCGTCGGCCGCTCCATCTCGCTGCCGGCGGTGGGCACCGGTGCCGCCAAGTACACCAGCCTGGTCACCGGCCAGTACACCCGCGTGCGCGAGCAGTTCAACGTGCCGCTGGCGGCCTTCGAGGGCATCCAGGAGGCCATGGCGCGCATCGGCGGCAACGCCTGGCTGATGGACGCCGCGCGCGTGCTCACCGCCAACGCGGTGGACCTGGGCGAGAAGCCCTCGGTGCTCTCGGCCATCCTCAAGTACCACCTCACCGAACGCGGCCGCGAGTGCATCGGCCACGCCATGGACGTGCACGGCGGCAAGGGCATCATCATGGGCCCGAACAACTACCTGGGCCGCTCCTGGCAGGGCGCGCCGATCTTCATCACCGTGGAAGGCGCCAACATCCTCTCGCGCAACCTGATGATCTTCGGCCAGGGTGCCATCCGCTGCCATCCGTTCGTGCTCAAGGAAATGGCGCTGGCCGGCCGCGAGGACCACGACCGCGCCCTGGAGGAGTTCGACGACCTGCTGATGCAGCACATCGGCTTCGCCGTCAGCAACGCCGCCAGCACCCTGTTGCTGGGCCTGACCTTCGGCCACCTGGGCAGCGCCCCGGGCGATCGCCTGGCCCAGGGCTACTTCCGCAGCCTCAACCGTCTCTCGGCGGCCTTCGCCCTGCTCGCCGACTTCAGCATGATGCTGCTGGGCGGCGAGCTGAAACGCCGCGAGCGCCTCTCCGCGCGTCTGGGCGATGTGCTCAGCCACCTCTACCTGGCCTCCGCCGCGCTCAAGCGCTACCACGACCTGGACAGCCCCGAGCATCTGCGCCCGCTGCTGCGCTGGGCCCTGGAGGAAAGCCTGGGCAAGGCCGAGGACGCCCTCGCCGGCCTGCTGGCCAACTTCCCCAGCCGTGTCTTCGGTTGCCTGCTCGGCGTGCTGGTGTTCCCCTTCGGCCGTCGCCACAAGGGGCCGTCGGATGAACTGGACGCGGAGATCGCCGCCCTCATCGGCCGCGACCGGGGCGATCCGGCGCTGGAGAACCTGCTCGCCGGCTGCTTCCGCCCGCAAGCCGAAAACGACCCGGTCGGCGCGCTGCAGCACGCCGTCGACGCCCTGGCCGCCGTGCAGCCGCTGCAGAAGAAGCTGCACAAGGCGGTCAAGGACGGCCAGGTGAAACCCGCCGCCGGTGAAAGCCTGATCGACGCCGCCCTGGCCGCCGGGGTGGTCGACGCCAGCGAGGCCCAGCGCCTGCGCGCCGCCGAGGCCGCACGGCGCAAGGTGATCGACGTCGACGACTACGCCAAGGAAGAGCTGCTGCTGGCCGAGGGCCGGGTCCGCTAGGGCCACCACCCGGCCCGGCGGGCGGGACAGCGGGCGCGGAGGGACTTATACTCCGCGCCCGTTTTCATTCCGCCCCAGGACGCACGCCATGGCCAATCCCTACCTCGACCACCACCTCGCCCTGCTCGCCCACCTGCGCGGCATCCTGGTCGCCCTGGGCGAAGCCGAGCAGGTTCCCGAAGAGAACCACGCCCTGTTCGTCGAACGCTTCGACGAGCTGATGAGCGAACTGCCGCGCGACCCCGAGGCCAGCCTCTACCTGGGCCAGGACCTGATCGCCCAGGTGTTCCACCGCTACCCGCAGATCGCCCACCTGGTCCCCCGCGACCTGCTGTGGTTCTTCGGCGGCGACTGCCTGCACTTCATGCCCGATGAGGAGATCGCCCTGTTCCAGCGCCTCGACGAGCGCCGCTTCGAAGCCGAGGAGAACGACGAGCCCTTCGACTGGAACCAGGAAAAGCAATTCCTCGCCCTGCCCGACGAAAGCGGCAAGCACTGACCCTCGCGCCCCTGGCCCGTGCCCGGCCCGGGCATGGAGCCGCCGGCCGCCCCGGACCGCAGTCCGGGCCAGGCCCCTCGGGTTTCCTGCGGCCACGCAGGCACCGCCACCCCGGCGAGCGCGGGTCCCGCTGACCCCGGCCTGCACCGCAACCACCCTCCTGCGTGCGACGAGGCGAATCCGTGGTTCGGGGCGCAACTTTCCCGCCGCCATGCTGCCGAAACGCTAGGCCCCATGGGCCCGCTCCCCAGCCGCCACCCCCGTGCTCCGGACCCGCCAGCCGATGACCGATGATGCGACCCGCCGTCCCGACGGCGCCCCGACCCCCTACTTCCTGCCCGGCAGCGGTGAGCTGGGCCGCCTGATCAATGCCCACGACTGGGCCGCCACGCCCCTGGGGCCCATCGAAGGCTGGCCGCAGAGCCTGAAGACCGTCACCGGCATGCTGCTGCTCTCGCCGGTGCCCATCGTCCTGCTCTGGGGCGAGGCCGGCACCATGATCTACAACGACGCCTACTCGGTGTTCGCCGGTGGCCGCCACCCGCAGCTGCTGGGCTCGGAGGTGCGCAAGGGCTGGCCGGAGGTCGCCGACTTCAACGACAACGTCATGAAGGTCGGCCTGGCCGGCGGCACCCTCGCCTACAAGGACCAGGAGCTCACCCTGCACCGCAACGGCCGCCCCGAATCGGTGTGGATGAACCTCGACTACTCACCCGTGCTGGACGAGAGCGGCCACCCCGCCGGGGTCATCGCCATCGTCGTCGAGACCACCGAGCGGGTCCGCGCCGAGCAGCACATGCGCGCCGAGCGCAGCCGCCTGCAGAGTCTGTTCGAACAGGCCCCGGGGCTGATGGCGCTGCTCGCCGGGCCGGACTACGTGTTCGAGCTGGCCAACCCCGTCTACCGCCGCCTGGTGGGCGACCGCGACCTGATCGGCCGCCCCCTGCGCGAGGCCCTGCCGGAGGTGGAGCGACAAGGCTTCATCGAGCTGCTGGACCAGGTCCGCACCAGCGGCAAGGCCTATGTCGGCACCGGCGTGCACGTCATGCTGCAACGCGAACCCGGCGGCGCCGAGCAAGAGCGCGTGCTCGACTTCGTCTACCAGCCGGTGGTGGATGGCCAGGGCCGGGTCACCGCCATCTTCGTCGAGGGCCAGGACGTCACCGAACGCGCCGCCGCCGAGGCCCGCGTGCGCAAGAGCGAGGAGCGCTTCCGCGCGCTGGTCAACGCCTCCTCCGACATGCTCTTTCGCATGGACCCGCACTGGACCGAGATGCGCCGCCTCGACGGCAAGGGCCTGATCGCCGACCTCCGCCACCCCACCGCCAACTGGCTGCAGGACTACATCCCTGCCGAGGACCAGCCCCGCGTACGCGCGGCCATCGACCAGGCCGTGCGCACCAAAGGCATCTTCCAGCTGGAGCACCGCGTGTACCTGCTCGATGGCAGCCTGGGCTGGACCTTCTCCCGTGCCGTGCCCTTGCTGGATGCCGACGGCGAGATCAGCGAATGGTTCGGTGCCGCCAGCGACATGACCGGGCGCCACCTGGCCGAGGACGCCCTGCGCGAGAACGAGGCGCGGCTGCTGTTCCTCGACGCCCTCGGCAAGGAAACCTCCCGCAGCGTCGATGCCGACCAGATCCTCGCCATCACCACCCGCATGCTCGGCGAGCACCTGGGCGTGGCCGTCTGCGCCTACGCCGACATGGACCCCGACGGCGACGGCTTCACCATCCGCGGCGACTGGGCCGCCCCGGGCTGCCAGAGCATCGTCGGCCACTACCACCTCGCCGATTTCGGCCAGTTGGCGGTGCAACGCCTCGGCGCGGGACTGCCGCTGGTCCTGGACGACAATCGCGGCCAGCTGCCCCCCGAGGAGGCCGCCACCTTCCTGGCCATTGGCCTGGCGGCGACCCTCTGCCTGCCCCTGGTCAAGGGCGGCCGCCTCACCGCGCTGATGGCCATCCATGACCGCGTGCCGCGCAACTGGAGCCACAAGGAACTGGCCCTGCTCACCGAGGTGACCGAGCGCTCCTGGGCGCACATCGAGCGGGTGCGCTCGGAGCTGGAAGCCCGTGACGGCGAACGCCGCTTCCGCGCGGAACTGGAAGCCAAGGTGGACGAGCGCACCGCCGCCCTGGCCCAGAGCGAGGCCAGCATCCGCACCATCTTCGAGACCTCGCACCTCTACCAGGGGCTGATCGCCGCCAGTGGCGAGGTGCTGCACTTCAACGCCACCGCCCTGGCCGGCATCGACGCCAGCCTGGAGGAAGTGGCCGGCCAGCCGTTCTGGGAAACCCCCTGGTTCACCGGCACCCCCGGCATGCCCGAAACCATCCGCGCGGCGGTGCAGCGGGTCGCCACCGGCGCCACCGCCAACCTCGGCATGGCCCTTGAGCTGCCCGGCGGTACCCGGCTGTTCGACTTCTCCCTGCGCCCGGTGCTCAGCGACACCGGCGAGGTGGTCGCCATGGTGCCCGAGGCGGTGGAGAAGACCGCGCGGGTCAAGGCCGAGCAGGCCCTGCAGCAGGTGCAGAAGATGGAGGCCATCGGCAACCTCACCGGCGGCATCGCCCATGACTTCAACAACCTGCTGATGGCGGTGCTCGGCAGCCTGGAACTGCTGCGGCGGCGCATGCCCCACGAGGCGCCGCTGCTGCGCCTGCTGGACAACGCCCGCGCCGCCGCCGAGCGCGGCGCCTCGCTGACCACGCGCATGCTCGCCTTCGCCCGGCGCCAGGAGCTGCGCCGCGAGCGCATCGACCTGCGCCAGCTGGTGGAGGACATGACCGACCTGCTGCAGAGCGCGCTGGGCTCCACCATCGCCGTGGAAACCCTGTTCCCGCTGCAACTGCCAGCGGTGGAGACCGACCCCAACCAGCTGGAGTCCGCCCTGCTCAACCTCGCCGTCAACGCGCGCGATGCCATGGGCGGCCAGGGCCGCATCTCCATCGCCGCCCGCGAGGAAACCGCGCCGCCGGGCGACGGCCTCACGCCCGGGCGCTACCTGTGCCTGGCCGTGACCGACAGCGGCGAAGGCATGGACGAGGCCACCCTCAAGCGCGCCACCGAGCCCTTCTTCACCACCAAGGGCGTCGGCAAGGGCACCGGCCTCGGCCTGTCCATGGTCCACGGCTTCGCCGAACAGTCCGGCGGCTTCCTGCGCCTGCGCAGCACGCCCGGGCACGGCACCACGGCGGAGATCTGGCTGCCGGCACAGGCGTGGCCGCACGAGGCCGCACCGATGCCACCGCCCGACACCTGCGAGCCGCTGGACGACTCGCGCACCGGCGGCCTGTCGATCCTCGCCGTGGACGATGACGACCTGGTGCTGACCAACACCGCCGAGATGCTCGAGGACCTCGGCCATCGCGTGCTCACGGCCCACTCCGGGCAGGAGGCCCTGGAACTGCTGGAGCGCGAGGCCTTCGACCTGCTGGTGACCGACCACGCCATGCCCCACATGACCGGCGCACAGCTGGCGCTGGAGGTGCGCTCGCGACGCCCCGGCCTGCCGGTGCTGATGGTCTCGGGCTACGCCGAACTGCCGGCCGGCGTGCGCCTGGACCTGCCGCGCCTGTCCAAGCCCTTCACCCAGCAGCAGCTCGCCGACGCCGTCGCCGGGCTGGCCACCCGCAACGCCCCCTGCGCCTGAGCCGACCCTTCGTCCAGGCGCCGGACGGCGCTACCACCTGGACGCGGCGGCGCCTTAACATGGCGACCCCGCCCGGCACAGGATGCCGGGCCCGACCGACCTGCCAGGACCGATAATGCTGTTCGTCGTGATGCTCGGGGGCAAACACCCCCGGGCCAAGATCGAAGTCCATGACGTGGTGTTCGCCTTCGCCGACACCATCGAGGAAACCCACCCGCAATTGCGCCAGGAATGGTTCGGCAGCCCCGCCGGCCTGCACATCGACTCCTGGATGGCCATCGAAGGCGTCGACGGCTACCGCGTCAGCCTGGGGGCCAGCGCTCCCGCCGCCGGCGCACCGCGACTGTTCTTCATCAACCTCGGCGGCTACGAGCCCGGTGCCTTCGGCGAAGCCCACCGCTACCTGCTGGTGGTGGCGCGGGACAAGGCCGAAGCCAAGGAGAAGGGCAAGCGACGCATGCTGGCGAACTGGGACAAGCCCCACACCGACGCCCTGCTGGACGTGGACGACTGCATCCCCATCGACCAGGTGGACGGCCGCTACGTGCAGCTGGTCGAGGGCGAGCACCGGGGCATCACCCAGCGCAGCGACTACGTCATCCTGTCCTGACCGGCCGCCGCCTCGCGCTGGCGGGCCGCCCACAGGCGCTGCTGGGTGATGCCGCGCACCTGTGCCTTGCTCCGCTCCACGTGCTCGCGCAGTAGCTGCTGCGCCGCCGCGCAACGCCCGTCGAGCATGGCGGCGAGGATCTGCCCGTGCTCCTCGTAGGTCGCCGCCACCCGCTGCGCCTGGGTGAAATCCAGGCGCCGGACGATGCGGATGCGCTCGCTCAGTTCGCGGTGCACGCGGGCCATCTCGGCATTGCCGGCGGCGGCCACCAGCTGGCAGTGGAAGGCCTCGTCGAGCTCCGCCACCGCACGGCCATCGACCAGGCGCTCGCCCTCCTCCACCTGCCAGGTGCGGCAGAGCCCGGCCAGCGGGCCCGGCCGCTCGCCGGCACGCCGGCACAGGCGCTCCACCGCTGCCAGTTCGAGGACGATGCGCAGATCGTAGAGCGCCTCGAAGCGCTCGAAGTCGAAGGGCCTGACCTGCCAGCCGCTGCGGAAATGCACCTCCAGGTAGCCCTCGCGCTCGAGCCGGTACAGGGCCTGGCGCACCGGTGTACGGCTGGCCGCCATGCGCCCGGCCACCTCGCCTTCGCTGAAGCGGTCGCCGGGCAACAGGCGGAATTCGGAGATGTCCTCCTTGAGCCGCTGGTAGATGCCGTCCACCAGGCTTTGCGGGCGACCGGCGCGCCCTTGCGCAACCTCCACGCGCCTCAGGCCGGCGTGCGGCTGGCGATGTAGGCGCGCCAGCCACCGAAGGCGGTGATGTCCTCGGCGTCGGCCAGCGCCCAGGGCTCGCAGATGAAACCCTTGACCCAGCGCCCGTCCTCCAGCTGCAGGTTGCCGATGCCCAGCGGCGGCGGGATCTCGGCGACGAACTCGCCGAAGCGCGCCAGGGGGATGTCCCACAGCTCGACGATGATCGACGCGCCTTCGGCGGCGCGAGCCAGCCCCGGTTTGGGAGGCACCGAGCCGGGCAGCGCGTGGAGGCGGTAGGTCGGTGCGGTCAGCGTCTGCTCCACCAGCACCGCGTCGCGGGTGGTGAGCTGGGCATTCAGCGGCATGCCGGTGAGGTGCGCGCCCACCACCGCCACGCGCACGCTGCCGGGCGCCTGGGTGGCCGCGGCGGCAGGCGCCAGGGGGCGACCGGTGGCGCCCAGGGGCAGGCCGAGGCTCGCCTGCCAGCGCTTGCCCAGGGACGCCAGGGCCCGGTCGTGCCAGGCCGGGGCGATCAGGGTGATGCCGGCCGGCAAGCCGTCGTCGCGGAACCCCGCCGGCAGCGCCAGGGCGCTGAGGTCGGCGAGGTTGGTGAAGTTGGTGTAGGTGCCGAACTGGCTGTTGTAGAGCACCGGTTCCGCCTCCATCTGCGCCAGCGTGCGCAGGGTCGGCGAGGTGGGCACCACCAGCGCGTCGAAGCCCTCCAGGGCCCGCTCGATGCACCGCGCCAGTTCGGCGCGGCGGTATTCCGCGCGGTAGGCGTCGCAGGCGCTGTAGCCCAGGCCGTTGGCGACGATACCGCGCACCACCGGGTTGATCGCTTCCGGGGCGCGCTCCAGCATCCCCGCCAGCGCCACGGTGCGCTCGGCCACCCAGGCCCCCTGGTAGAGCTGCTCGGCCAGCTCGCGGAAGGGTGTGAAGTCGATGGGCACCAGCTCCGCCCCGAGCCCGGCCAGGTGCTCCAGGGCACGCTCGAACACCGCCTGGTTGCCGGTATCGCCGAAGAACTCCAACGGCTGCGGCACCGCCAGGCGCGGCCTGGCACCGATGGCCACCGGCGCGCGCTGGGGGTTGCGCCGCGAATAGGCGTCCGCCGCATCGAAACCGCCGGCGATATCGGCGACGCATTCGGCGTCCGCCACCGTCAGGGCGAACACCGAGATGCAGTCCAGGGTGCGGCACGCCGGCACCAGCCCGTGGGTGGAGAGCCAGCCCTTTGTCGGCTTGAGGCCGACGATATTGTTGAAACCGGCCGGCACCCGGCCGGAACCGGCGGTGTCGGTGCCGAGGGAGAACGCCACCAGGCCCCGCGCCACCACCGAGGCGGACCCGGAGCTGGACCCGCCGCTGACGTAATCGGCATCGAAGGCGTTGGGCACCGCGCCGAAGGGCGAGCGGGTGCCCACCAGGCCGGTGGCGAACTGGTCGAGGTTGGTCTTGCCGACCAGCACCGCCCCGGCCGCCTGCAGGCGCGCGACCACGGTGGCGTCCTCTTCGGCCAGGTAGGCGAACGCGGGGCAGGCCGCGCTGGTGCGCCAGCCGGCGGCGTCGATGTTGTCCTTGATGGCGAAGGGCACCCCGTACAGCGGCAGACGGCTGCGATCGCCGCCAACGGCCGCCAGCTGCGTCGCCAGGGTCGCCAGCCGCTCAGCGAGCTGCGCATCGCTGGCCAGCACGATCCAGGCGGGGTCCTCGCCACGCAGGCCCTGCAGCCATTCGAAGAGGATCTGCGGGGTGATCCGCTCGCTGGCGTAGGCATCGCGCCAGTCATCGAGGGTCCAGCCTTGGGGTTGCCGGTCGGGGGTCTGCATCGGAGGGCTCCATCTTGTATCCAAGTTGTGGCGGCAGCCCTGCAACCCGCGGACCAACTATGCTGAACCCCGTGAAACCGGGCCATTGGAACGAGACAGGGAAGGATCGAGCCATGCCCGCGCCATAATCCGGTGCAATCCTGCATGTTTTTGGTGCCCATCGCCCAACGTGCGACGGGGCTGCCCCGGCGGAGGCAAACCGCTAGACTGCCATCACTTAGCCAGTACCCGAGCAACGGAATGACCGCAGCCCCCTCCTACATCACGCCGGACCAGCTTTGCGTCGGCCTCTACATCCAGCTCGAACTGGGCTGGTGGGAGCACGATTTCACCTTCAGCAACTTCAAGATCAAGGATGAAGCGCAGATCAGGGCGCTGCGCGAGCTGGGCCTCAAGCGCCTGCGCTACGACCCGGCACGCAGTGATTGCGAGCCCCTGGACCTGGAACCCGAAGCCCCGCCGGCCTCCCAGGAACCCGCAGCGCCCGCGCCCAGCCCCGAGGACATCGCCCGCCAGGAACGGGTGGTCAAGCTCAGCAAGCTGCGCAAGCGCCTGGCGGAGGTGGACCGCAAGTTCATCCACGCCAGCCAGCAGGTGAAGCAGCTCAACCAGACCCTGCGCAGCCAGCCCGAAGAAGCCTTGAAGCAGGCCGGCCAGGTGGTCGGCGACCTGGTGGCCTCGGTACTCGGCGAAGATGGCGCCGCCCTGCACAGCATCAACGGCAAGCCCGCCGAAGACGCCTACTTCCACTCGCTGAACGTCACCGTGCTGTCGGTGATGCTCGGCCGCCAGCTCGGCTACGACAGCGAGGCCTGCCACAGCCTCGGCCTCGGCGCCCTGCTCCACGACATCGGCAAGATGGACGTGCCCAGCAAGGTGCTGCTCAAGCCCGAGCCGCTGACCCGCCCCGAGCAGCAACTGCTGCAGATGCACACCGACTTCGGCCTGCGCCGCAGCCAGCAGCTGATGCTCGACGACGAGGTGCAGCGGATCATCCACGAGCACCACGAGCACTGCGACGGCAGCGGCTACCCCCGGCAGCTGCACGAGGCCGGCATCGGCCGCCTGAGCCGGGTGGTGTGCATCACCAACCACTTCGACAACCTGTGCAACCCGCTCAACCCGCGCGACGGCCTCAGCCCCCACGAGGCCCTGTCGCGCATGTACGGGCAGTACCGCCAGCGCTTCGACGAGGTGATGCTCAAGGCCTTCATCCGCTGCATGGGCGTCTACCCGCCGGGCAGCCTGGTGCAGTTGCAGGACGATCGCTACGGCCTGGTGCTGGGCATGCACCCGACGCTGCCGCTGAAGCCGACGCTGATCCTCTTCGACCCCAAGGTGCCGAAGGAGGAAGCGCTGATCGCCAACCTCGAGCACGACGCGTCGATCGCCATCGCCCGCAGCGTCCGCCCCGCCCAGGTTCCGCCGGAGGCCCTGGAGTACCTCGACCCGCGCCAGCAGGTGACCTACTACGTGGACCCGCGCACCCGGGGCTGAACAATGCCTGCGATCGCAGATTGTTGGTACGGCGCACGCGCGGCGCCCGGCCACGGCCGGACGGGCGAAATTCCGCCCAGAGCCTCCGCTCCCACCCCCTGTAATGGCGGACTCCCGCCACTACAAGCAGCCTCCCGGCTGCCATGAGCCGCGCAGCGCCTGGCTTGCGGCCTGCAGGCACGCTCCTTGCTCTACTGGCCGCCCACGGTGGCGAACAGCTACCGGATGCAGGGCGCCGAGGCGCCTGACCGGGGCGCCGCACACGCCCCGGCCACGAAGAATGCAGGGCCGCCAGCCCAGGAAGACGTCACTCCCGCCACCCTGGCCGGGAACCGTCGATCCGCGTGCCCCCGGGGCGGCAGGCCATGCTCGAAATCTGGACGGTTGGTATATGAAGAAACTACTGCTGGCGCTCCTGTGCCTGAGCGTCATGGGCTGCTCCCAGCCCGACTCCTCCGAGAAACCCCTGGACGTGCTGCTGATCGGCGGCGGCATCATGAGCGCCAGCCTCGGCACCTACCTGCACGAGCTGGAGCCCGACTGGACGATCGAGACCTTCGAGCGCCTGGACCAGGTCGCCGAGGAAAGCTCCAACGCCCTGAACAACGCCGGCACCGGCCACTCCGCCTTCTGCGAGCTGAACTACACCCCCGAGACCGCCGACGGCGGCATCGACATCAGCAAGGCCGTGGCGATCAATGAATCCTTCGAGATCTCCAAGCAGTTCTGGGCCTACCAGATCGACCAGGGCGTGCTGAAGAACCCCCGCGCCTTCATCAACACCGTGCCGCACATGAGCTTCGTCTGGGGCGACGACAACGTCGCCTACCTGAAGAAGCGCCACGCGGCCCTGCAGCACAGCCCGCTGTTCCGCGGCATGCAGTACAGCGAGGACCACGCGCAGATCGCCCAGTGGGTGCCCCTGGTGATGGAGAACCGCGCCCAGGACCAGAAGATCGCCGCCACCCGCATGCCCATCGGCACCGACGTCAACTTCGGCGAGATCACCCGCCAGCTGTTCGGCTCGCTGTCCGAGTCGCCCAACTTCAAGCTCAACCTCGGCCATGAAGTGCGCGACATCGTGCGCAACGAAGACGGCACCTGGAAAGTGGTGGTCGCCGACCTGGCCAAGGGTGGCGAGGAGCGCGCGGTCAATGCCCGCTTCGTGTTCATCGGTGCCGGCGGCGGTGCCCTCAAGCTGCTGCAGAAATCCGGCATCCCCGAGGCCGACGGCTACGCCGGCTTCCCGGTGGGCGGCTCCTTCCTGATGACCCGCAACCCGGACATCGTCGCGCGCCACCACGCCAAGCTCTACGGCAAGGCCTCGGTCGGCTCGCCGCCCATGTCGGTGCCGCACCTGGACACCCGCGTGGTCGATGGCCAGGAGGTGCTGCTGTTCGGCCCCTTCGCCACCTTCTCCACCAAGTTCCTCAAGAACGGCTCGCACATGGACATGTTCAGCGCCATCACCACCGGCAACATCGGCCCGATGACCAACGCCGGCATCGACAACATGGACCTCAGCCAGTACCTGATCGGCCAGCTCATGCTCGACCAGGACGACCGCATGAACGCCCTGCGCGAGTACTTCCCCGATGCCCGGGACGCCGACTGGGAGCTGATCCAGGCCGGCCAGCGCGTGCAGGTGATCAAGAAGGACGCCGAGAAGGGCGGCGTGCTGCAGTTCGGCACCGAAGTGGTGAGTGCCGCCGACGGCTCCATCGCCGCGCTGCTGGGCGCCTCCCCGGGTGCTTCCACCGCCGCGCCGATCATGCTCAGCGTGCTGGAGAAGACCTTCCCCGAGAAGATGAAGAGCGACGCCTGGCAGACCCGCCTGAAGGCGATCATCCCCTCCTACGGCCGCAAGCTGAACGATGACCTCGAGCTGACCAACGCCACCCGCGCCTGGAGCCATGAGCGCCTGCAGCTGGACTTCATCCCCGTCCAGCCCGAGGAAAGCGCCCCGGCCGCAGCCGCCGAGTGATGCAAGCGCCCCGCCCTCACGGGTGGGGCGTCTCCCCTTGCGGGAGCGAATTCATTGGCTCTGTCGGCGTTAGCTGTTGTGGTTTTAATGCAAGCCCTCAAGCTCGGCCCTTTCCGGGCGCCCAAGGGTTCGTGCCACCCCCACCGCATGGGTTTCGCTTCGCTCTACACCATCCTACGAAAGCCCGTGCGCACCACGTGGCGATGCGCTGGACGAAGAAAGTTGGAGCAGCCGCCAACGCCCCTCCAGGAGGCCGAACGCAGTCGTTGCGCCGGGGGACGAGCGGCATGGATGCCGCGAGAGGCGCGCCAGGCCATGGATGGCACATCGCGCCGGCCCCCAGACGACGCTTGCGGCGAACGCACTTCAGTGCGGCCCGAAGGGCGAGCGTAGCGAGTAACGACGATGGAGTGAGGGAACCCCGGCGAAGCCGGGGCCGGATGATGGGGCAAGCCCTTTTGGTTTCTTTTGGGTGGTTCGGCACCCCGACGACCGCCAAAAGAGACTCGCCCGGGGGGGGGCGAAACCAGAAACATCACCAGAGCTCGGCAATCAGCTGTGCTCAATTCTTCTAGCAACACTTAACGCAGACAGAGCCAATTCATTCGCGAATGGGCTACCTGGCCATTCGCAGCCGAGTGCCTGCGCAACGTCTTTCGCGGTTGAAACCGCTCCCACACCTAACGGGAAGCCCTCACCCCTTGAGCGGCAACTCCTTCCCGCCGACGCCCTCGCCTATCACCAGGTAATGCCCGCCCGCCACATGGTGCAGGGTGCGCAGTTCGTCATGCCCCTCGAAATGCCAGCGGCCGTCGCTGAACACCCGCGCATCGGCCCAGGCGGCCACCACTTCGCCGAGGAACAGGTCATAGCGCTCCTGGATGTGCGGCTCTGGCAGCAGGCGGCATTCCAGCCAGGCCACGCAACCTTCCACCAGCGGCGCCGGCACCTGTGCGCCGGGGAAGGTGGCGATGCCATAGGCGTCGAACTTGTCGCGCCCCGCCTCGTCGAGGGTCTGCCCGGAGCTGGAACCGACCGTCTGCACCAGGTCGACCTGGCAGCGCGCCGGCACATTGAGCACGAAGCTGCCGGAGGCTTCCAGCAGGCGGCGGGTCCAGGTGGACTTGTCGAGCACCACGGAGACCTTGGGCGGCTCGAAATCCAGGGCCATCGCCCAGGCGGCCGCCATGACGTTGCGCTTGCCCTCGTGGGCGGCGCTGACCAGCACGGTGGGGCCGTGGTTGATCAGGCGATAGGCCTTGGCCAGCGGAACGGGACGGCGGTGATCGACGGACATGGCAGGGCTCCGGAAGGCTGCGAAAGGGGACGGCGCAGCCTGCACCAGGGCGAAGCCGGAGAGCAAGCCCGGCTGTGCCGGCTCACCAGCGCAGCAGGCGCGGCCCCAGCAGCCAGCCGGCCAGGGTCGGCAGCGCCATGCCCAGCACGTACCAGACACCCCAGAACGGCACCGCCATTTCCGGGCAGTGCAGGCAGTAGACCAGCGTCGCCAGCGCTCCGGCGAGCAGGCCGCCGGCGGCCCCGGCGAGGCGCAGCCGGGTGGGTGCGAGGCCGCGAAGAGCCCAGTTCACCGCGATGAAGGCCGGTACCGAGAGCAGGGCGATGTTCAGCGGGCAGGTCCGCCACGTACTGCCGAGCACGACCGCCAGCCTGTCCCCGGCGGGCAGCGCCGCCAGCAGCACCAGGCTCGCCCCCCACACCAGCATCACGGGCGCGGCGATGGCCGCCCAGCGCGAGCCCACCGCCACGCCAGGCCGCGCCAGCCGGCCGGCGGCCCATAGCGCGCCCAGCACCAAGGCCGCCGGCAACGCCACCTTGGCCCAGAACAGGGGAGTGGCGGCCACCTCGGCCAGGTCCTTGCGCGCGCCGAAGAAACAGGCCATGAGCAGCAGCGCCCCCAACAGGCCGCAGCCGAGCGCCAGGACGAAACGCTGGGTCGAATGGAGCAGCGGCACCGTCGGGTTGTCGCTGGCGAGCATCGTAATCAGGTCATCGGTCTTCATCACTTACCTCGAATCATGTCCGCGAGCACCTTGAGCCCGCGGTGTATGCCGACCTTGACGGCAGAACTGGAAAGCCCGGTGAGCCGGGCAGTTTCCTCCACCGAAAGGCCTTCCAGCTTCACGTGGATGATCGGCAGGCGCTGCTTGTCGGGCAGCCGCTCCAGCAAGCGCCCCAGGTCACGACTGGCCTCGCCTGGCTGCGCGTCGGCCTCGTCGAACAGGCCTTCCTCGTCCAGCGGGTCGTGCAATGCCTCGCGCCGGCCACGGGCGCGGAAGTGGTCGGCCAGCTTGTAGCGCGCGATGGCCTGTACCCAGGCCGTCACCGGCTGGTCGGCACGGTAGGTGTGGCGGGCGTTGTGCACGGCCAGCAGCACCTCCTGCACCAGGTCCTCGCAATCGCTCGGCTGCCGCAGGCGACGCATCAGGAAGGCCCGCAGGTGCGCGCCGAGCTGGCCGAGAAAATCCCGGTACGCGGCCGCCTCACCCGCCAGCCCCTTGAGCAGCAGGGCTTGCAATCCGGCTTCCCGTGCTTCGAGCGCCTCTTGGTCACTAGTTCGCTTCATCGACCGTCCTGGTTACACCCCGGATGAAATTCTCCCGCCGTCGGCATCCGCCGCGCTTCGGGCGACACACGTTAGGGCGCGGCGAAAAAAATCTCAAAAAAATTTCGGCAGGCTGTAACCGGATGCGAAGTGCCGGCGAATTACCCATCGAGCCACCGGTGAAACACCGGTCGCCACCCTCAATGGAATCTGGAGATACGACATGAACAACATCGCCCTCACCGCCGCCGCCCTCGCCCTCGCCACCCTCGCCGGTGGTGCCGTCGCCGCCGACGCCAAGCCCGGCGCCATGGAGAAGTGCTACGGCGTGGCCATGGCCGGGCAGAACGACTGCAAGGCCGGCGCCGGCACCAGCTGCGCGGGCACCTCGAAGAAGGACTACCAGGGCGACGCCTGGAAGAACGTACCCGCCGGCACCTGCACCTCGATCAAGACGCCCAACGGCATGGGCTCGCTGACCCCGATCAAGTCCTGACCGACGGCCGTCGACCATGCAACGCCACGCGCCGCTGGGCGCCGGACTGGGCCTCAAGCCCGAGCACTACGAACAGGCCCACGCCTGCACGGCAACGGGCTTGTGGTTCGAAGTGCACCCGGAGAACTACATGGTCGACGGCGGCCCGCGCCTGGACTGGTTGCAGGCCATAGGCGCACGCCACCCGCTGTCGCTGCACGGGGTTTCGCTGTCCCTGGCGGCGGATTGCCCGCCCGACCCGGCCCACCTGCGGCGCCTGCGCGCCCTGGCGGACCGGGTACGGCCGGCCCTCATATCCGAGCACCTCGCCTGGTCCACCTGGCGCGGTGCCTACAACCCGGACCTGCTGCCCTTCCCCCGTACCGAGGCGGCGCTGGTCCGCATCACCGACAACATCGCCCGTACCCAGGACGCCCTGGGGCGGCGCATCGCCATCGAAAACCCCAGCCACTACCTGCGCATGGACGGCCACCGGTACCCGGAGATGGACTTCCTCGCCGAACTCAGCCGGCGCAGCGGCTGCGGGTTGCTGCTGGACCTGAACAACGTGCAGGTGAGCGCGCACAACCTGGATTTCGACCCGGTCGGCTACGTGGACGCCTTCCCCGCCGAGGCCATCCTCGAGCTGCACCTGGCCGGGCACAGCCACGACGGGGGCGGTAGCGGGCTGCTGGTGGATTCCCACGACGCGCCCATCGACGAGGCCGTGTGGGCCCTTTACCGGCGCCTGATCGGACGCATCGGCCCGCGCCCGACCCTGATCGAGCGCGACGACCACATCCCCCCGTTCGCCGAGCTGCTGGCCGAGCGCGACATCGCCCAGGCCGTGCTGGATGGCTGGGAGGTGCGGCCATGACGCTGTCCCTCGGCGCCTTCCAGGACGCCTTCATCGCGGCGGCCCGTGGCGCTCCCCTGGCCAGCGACAGCGCGGAAAGCCGACTGGTGGCCGAGCTTGCCCGCCAGGCCGGTTTCGACCTCTACCGCAATACCCTGGCGAAGGGCTGCGTGGACGCCCTGCGGGCCAACTTCCCGGCTGTGGAGCGCCTGGTGGGCGTCGACTGGTTCGGTGCCGCGGCGGCGCTGTACGCACGCCAATCGCCGCCGACCTCTGTGCAGTTGCTGGAGTACGGCCAGGGTTTCGCCGACTTCCTCGAGGCCTTCGAGCCGGCCCGCGAGCTGCCCTACCTGGGCGCGGTGGCGCGGCTGGACCGTCTCTGGGTGGAGGTCTTCGCCGCAGCGGAGCGGCCATCGCTCGCGCTCGGCGATATCGCCGACCTCGCCCCTGAAGCACTGGGCGCCCTGTGCCTGCGCCCGAGACCGGCACTGCGCTGGTTCTGGTGCACCGACATGCCGGCCTACAGCATCTGGCGCCACCAGCGCGAGGAGCAGCCCCTGCCCGACACCCTGGAGTGGCGCGGCGAAGGCGCCCTGCTGGGCCGCAGCGGCGGCCAGGTGACCTGGCAGGCACTGGGCCCGGGAGGCTGCGCCTTCCTCGACGCCTGCGCCCAGGGCCAGTCGCTGGACCAGGCCAGTGGCCTGGCCCTGGCCGCCGAACCGGCTCTCGATTTCATCGACCTGCTCGGCCGCCTGCTGGCGGCCGGCGCCTTCACCTCACTGCTCGCCGCAAGCGACACCTGACCGGAGCACCGCCCCATGGATACCCCGCATGCCCACCCGATCACGGCCGGCCCCGTGGCCCCGCGCAGCCTGGCTGCGCGCCTGCACGCCCTGCTCCCCGATGCGTTGCTGTTGCTGGTGGCACGCCTGGGCATCGCCGGGGTGTTCTTCCTCTCCGGACGCACCAAGGTGGAGGGGTTGCTGACCATCACCGACAGCACCTACGAGCTGTTCCGCAGCGAATACGCCCTGCCCCTGCTGCCGCCGGAGCTGGCCGCACACCTGGCCACCTATGCCGAGCACCTGTTCCCGTTGCTGCTGGTGCTGGGCCTGTGCACCCGCCTCTCGGCCCTGGCGCTGCTGGGCATGACGCTGGTGATCCAGGTGTTCGTCTACCCCGATGCCTGGTCCACCCACCTCAGCTGGGCCGGCCTCCTGCTGCTGCTCGTCGGGCGCGGCGCGGGCGCCTGGTCGCTGGACAGCCGGCTGGGCATGCGCTGACCGGCCGCTAGGGCTGCACCCTGCAGCACTCGGTGGCCACCGCCGCACCGGGCTCGAAGGGTGGGCGCAGGCCGCCGAGCAACTGCTCGCGCAGCTCCGGGTCCTGGGTGCGGGCATCCAGCCAGATGCCGAAGAAGGTCCGCGCGAACAGCGGGTCGCGAACCTCGTGGGGCGGGCGCCCGTCCACATAGAGGCGCCCACCGACGCCGGGCAGGTAGACGCCGGTGATGCGCTGCCCGGGCGCGACATCGACGAAGGCACGCTCCATCTCCGCCTGCCAGGCGCTCAGCCTGGCCGCATCCACCGCCTCGCCGCCGAGCCGTTGCAGGTCGTCGAGGCTGGCCTCCACCAGGGTTTCGCGGCTGATGGAGCGCCGGTAGGTGAGCTCCAGGGCGAAGGGACGGTCCTCGCCAAGCCCCGCCTCGGTGGCCCACAGCCTGGCGTCGTAGATGTGGAAGCCGTAGGCGCTGAAGGCGCCGCTGCCCACCAGACGCGCGTTGGGCACGGCCTCGTGCCAGGTATCGGCCAGGGCCTGCGGCAGGCCCAGCAGGCCGATGAGCGCGGCCACCAGAAGGTGGCATGGCGAGAAGAAGTGGATGGTCACGGTTGGCTGCTCCTGGGACGTGGATACGGACAGTCTCCTGCGGCCAGGTTGCAATATTCCGTTCGCGGCCAACCTAGCGTCGCAACAGCTCCAGCACCGCAGCGACCACATCATCCGGCGCCTCCTGGGGGATGTTGTGGCCGACGCCGGGCAGCAGCCGGCGCTGGTAGGGGCCGGTGAAATGCGCAGCGTCCTCGTCTTCCTCCGGTGGCGGGCCGACGCCGTCGTCCAGGCCGCAAAGGGAGAGGCTCGGCACTCCGATGGCCGGCTGCGCCGCCAGCTGCCGCTCGATGGACTCCAGCGCCGGGTCGCCCGGGGCGTAGCCATAGCGATGGCGGTAGGAGTGGATCACCACCTCGACGAAGTCCGGGTTGTCGAAGGCCTCCGCCGTCGCGGCGTAGGTCGTCTCGTCGAAGCGCCAGGTGGGTGACCACAGCTGCCAGAGCAGGCGGCACAGTGCACGGCGGTTCGCCTCCAGCCCCAGTTGCCCGCGCGGCGTGTGGAAGTAGAACTGATACCAGTAGCGGAACTCCTGCTCCGGGGCTGCCGGCATGCCCGAGGCGGCGATGTCCTGGATGTTGTAGCCGTCCCCCGTCACCAGCGCCCTCACCCGCTGCGGCCAGAGCGCGGCGACGATGCACGCCGCGCGCCCGCCCCAGTCGTAGCCCACCAGGGTCGCGCGCGGGATCGCCAGCGCGTCCATGAAGTCCAGCAGGTCACGTCCCAGGGCCGCCTGCTGGCCGGAGCGCGGGGTGTCGCCGGAAAGAAAACGGCCGGAGCCGTAGCCTCGCAGGTACGGCACCAGCACCCGCATTCCCTGCGCGGCCAGGGCCGGCGCCACGGCATCGTAGGCGCGCGGCGAATAGGGGAAACCGTGGAGCAGGATCACCACCTGGTCCCCGGCGCCATGCTCTTCATAGGCCAGCGCGAGGCTGGGTGTGCGGACCTTGTGGATCTCCCTTGCGGTCATGCCGTGCTCCTTCATCGATGATCGGGACAGCTTAGCCAGCCGCCGCCGAACCGCCGGCCGGAACCAACTCCGCGGCCCTGGAACCTAACGACCATCGACAGCCTCGCACCGAGGTCACCCGCCATGCCCGCCTCTCTCCAGCGCCCCTTGCTCGTCCTGGCCCTCGCCCTCGTCACCTGCACCGCCCTGGCCGCCGAGGAAGACGCCCCCGACCCCGGCGCCCTCGCCGCCCTGGTGAGGATGGGCGAATACCTGCGCGGCCTGCAGCAGTACGCCATAGACGCCGAAAGCGACAGCGACCAGTTGCTGGAAAACGGCCAGGCGCTGGTGGTGCATGCCCGCACCCAACTGCTGGTGAGCGCGCCGGACAAGCTGCGCGTGCAGATGACGAGCCCCGATTACCAGCGCAGCCTGTTCTACGACGGCCAGCAGTTCACCCTCTACGACAGCCGCCAGGGCTACTTCGGCCGGGAGGTGGCACCCACCAGCCAGGAGGAACTGCTGGCCCTGCTGGGCGAGCGCTACGGCATCCAGCTGCCGCTGGCCGATCTCATCCACTGGGGCCCGGACACCGCCCAGCGGGTGGGCATTGGCAGCGCCCTGCATGTCGGCACCGAGCAGGTCGGCGACCAGAGCTGCGAACACTACGCCTACCGCCAGCCAGGGCTGGACTGGCAGCTTTGGCTGCGCCAGGGCGACGAGCCCTTGCCCTGCAAGAGGGTGCTGACCCGCCTCGACCAACCCGAGCGCCCGCGCCACAGCGTGACTTACCAGTGGGACACCCTGCCCATGGTCGGCCCCACCGACTTCGTATTCACCCCACCCGAGGGCGCGAAGCCGGTGCCGTTGCTGGAGTTGCAGGCGGGGGTGGACGGCACGCCGCGATAAGCACGACCCGCCATGGACAGCCCACAGGCCAAACGCTAATTTCTGCCGCCCGACGCCCTCCCGCCGAGGCGTCCCGACAAGGAGCGTCCCATTGAAATACCTGATCGCCCTGCTGCTGGCCCTCGGCCTGTCGGGCTGCCAGACCGGCCAGAGCAGCCCGTTCCTGCCCCAGGACATCCCGGCCGCCGGCCCTTACCGGCACGACGGCACCGGCATCGTCTTCCCGACCACCTCCGGCATCTTCCTCCGCACCCGGATCCTGCGCTTCGACGAGCAGGCCCGGCACATCATGGTGGCCTACAACTCCGAGCTGATCGCCCAGCCCGTCATCCTCAACGCCTATGTCTACCCGGCGCCGCAGGGCAGCTCGTTCGGCTCACCGGCGGATGTCAGCGCAGCAGCCCGGCACCAACTGGTGCTCAACCACCAGCAACAGCAGAAGCAGGAAATCCTCGCCCTCCACAAGACCGGCAAGCTGGTCGGCGAGCAACCGGTGACCCTGGACTACCGGGGCCAGGCCATCACCGGCCTGCGCGCGGACTTCGAATTCGTCGAGCCCTTCGCCGGCGAAGTGCAACCGATCCGCTCCTCGCTCTACCTGTTCGAGCTGGGCGACAGCATGCTCAAGTTCCGCGTCTCCGCGCCCGCCTCGGTGGACAGCGAGGCGGCGGTCAAGGCGATGATCGAGGGGATTGCGGGCAGCTCGGCTGGGGAACCGCTTTGAAGCAGTGGTCTGATCGCACGGCGCGAGCCCCGTAGCCCGGGCTTCAGCCCGGGACGCCCACCGCACCCGCGCCCCTCGCTGAACCGGGCTGCCACGCACTTCACAGGGTCGTCGCCCGGCCCTGGCTGTCCAGCTCGAACACCTTGTTGCGCATCAGCCGCTCGCGCAGCCAGCGTTGCGCCTGGCCGCGCCCGTGGCGGCGCTGCCAGAGCAGGTCGACGCCCACCAGCCAGTCGGTGAAGGGGTAGGCGGCGAGCTGCAGCTCCACCAGCTCGCCGGCGGCCAGCTCGCGGCGCACGAGCTGGCGCGGCAGGGTCGCCCAGCCGAGGCCGGCGCGGACCATTTCCACCAGGGCCATGTAGCTCTCCGCCTGCCACAGGCGCGTGGCGCGCAGGTATTCGCTGCTGGGCAGCTTGCTGGCGTGGGCGCTGAAGGCCAGGCGGCGGTGGGCGTGCAGGTCGGCGAAGCCGACCTCGCCGCGTTGGGCCAGCGGATGTCCGGGGTGGGTGACGTGGACCATCACCAGCTTGCCCATCTGCTGGAACTCCAGTTCGCGCGGGTATTCCGGCTGGGAGAAGGCGATGCCCAGTTCCACCTCGCCGCGCTGGAGCATGCCGGCGACATCGCCGCTGTGCGGGTGGCGGACGATCAGGTCGACATGGGGAAAGGCCTGCTCGAACTCGCACAGCACCGGCATGACCGTGCTGTAGGGCACCTCGATGGCGAGGGTGAGGTGGGCTTCGGTCTCACCCGCCAGGCTGTCGGCATGGCCCTGCAACGCCAGGCAGCGCTCCAGCACGGCCTCGGCCTCCAGCTGCAGTTTCTGGCCAGCGGCGGTGAGGCCGGGAATGCGCGTGGAGCGGTCGAACAGCTCGACGCCCAGGTCGGCCTCCAGGTTGGCGATGGCGGCGCTGACGGTGGACTGGGTGCGCCCAAGGTGCCGCGCCGCCGCCGAGAAGGACCCGGCCTGCACCACGGCGACGAACACCTGCAGCTGATCGAGAGAAAACCGCATCGCACCACCCTCCAACCATCGATGAAGACGATGGTTATTCATTTGATCCATCGCCAACAAGCCCCTGAAGATGCGGGCGAGCCAGCACTGCCTCCTCGAAACGCTGGGCAACCCGAATCCCATAACAAGAAACGTTGCACCTTCAGGAGAACGCCCCCATGAGCCACCCCACGCCCCATCCCGTCGACCAGCTTCTGCCGGTGCGACAGCTCCTCACCTATGGCCTGCAACACGTGCTGGTGCTCTACGCCGGCGCCGTGGCGGTGCCGCTGATCCTCGGCAGCGCCCTGGGCCTGAGCAATGCGCAGATCGTCCTGCTGATCAACGCCAACCTGCTCACCTCCGGCATCGCCACGCTGGTCCAGACCCTGGGCTTCTGGAAATTCGGCGCGCGCCTGCCGCTGGTACAGGCCTGCTCGTTCATCGCCCTGGCGCCGATGATCATGATCGGTAAGGAGTTCGGCCTGCCCCAGGTGTTCGGCGCGGTGATCGCCGCCGGTGCCATCACCATCGCCCTGGCGCCGGTGTTCAGCCGCCTGTTGCGCTTCTTCCCACCGGTGGTGATCGGCAGCCTGATCACCACCATCGGCATCTCGCTGATGCCTGCCGCCGCCATCTGGCTCGGCGGCGGCAACCCCGGCGCGGCAGATTTCGGCGCCCCGGCCAACCTCTTGCTTGGCCTGGCCACGGTGGCCATCACCCTGGTGGTGTACGCGCGCTTTTCCGGCTTCATCGGCAACCTCGCCGTGCTCATCGGCCTGCTGCTGGGCAGCCTGCTGGCGGCGGCATGCGGCATGACCGACTTCAGCCGTGTCGGCGAGGCGGCCTGGTTCGAACTCTCCGCCCCCATGGCCTTCGGCGCGCCGCAGTTCTCGCTGACGCCGATCCTGATCATGACCCTGGCGATGCTGGTGATCATGGCCGAGACCACCGGCAACTGCCTCGCCATCGGCCAGCTCACCGGCAGGTCGATCGATGCACGCACCCTGGGCAACGCCTTCCGCGCGGACGGCCTGTCGACGGTGATCGGCGGGCTGTTCAACAGCTTCCCCTACAACGCCTTCACCCAGAACACCGGGCTGATCGCCCTGTCGCAGGTCAAGAGCCGCTTCGTGGTGGCCGCGGCCGGCGGGATCATGGTGCTGATGGGCCTGTTCCCCAAGCTCGGCGCGCTGATCGCTGCCGTGCCGACGCCGGTGCTCGGCGGCGGCGCCATCGTGATGTTCGGCATGACGACCGTGGCGGGCATCCAGGAGCTGTCGCGGGTGCGCTTCGAAGGCACGCGCAACGCCATCGTGGTCGCCGTCTCGGTGAGCGTCGGCGTGCTGCCGATGTCCTTCCCCGCCCTCTTCGCCCATGCCCATGGCGCCCTGAAGCTGGTGCTGGAGAGCGGCATCTTCCTCGGCGCCATCACCGCCATCGTCCTCAACCTGCTGCTCAACGGCCGCGCGCACAGCGAGCCGCACGCCCAAGGTGCGACCGACCTCGCCGACTGATTTCCCGCGCCCTGCGCACCCACTGCCAAGGAGTCACCCATGACCTTCACCCAACTGGTCCCTGCCGGGGTCACCGAGCTCGACCTGGAGCTGCTGCGCGAGTCCATCCGCCTTTCCCGGGAATCGCGCCAGCGCGGCCGCCATCCCTTCGCCGCCCTGGTGGCCGACCGCGACGGCAAGGTGATCGCCCGTGCCGGCAACAACTCGATGCCACCTGAAGGCGACCCGACCCAGCACGCCGAACTGGTGGCGGTGGCCGAGGCCGCGCGCCTGCTGGGCCCGGAGGAGCTGGCCGGATGCACCCTCTACACCAGTGCCGAGCCCTGCTGCATGTGCGCCGGTGCGGTGTACTGGACCGGTGTCGGGCGGGTGGTCTATGCCCTCTCGGAGCACGCGCTGCTGGGGCTGACCGGGGCCCACCCGGAGAACCCGACCTTCTCCCTGCCCTGCCGCGAGGTGTTCGCCCGGGGCCAGCGCCAGGTCACGGTGCTGGGGCCGATGCTGGAACACGAAGCGGCGGCGCCCCACGAGGGCTTCTGGACGTGAAGGGCCTTTCCATCCATGTCGTGGACGTCGCCCGTGGCTGCGTCGCCGAAGGGCTGGAGCTGCAGGTGGAGCGCCTGGAAGGCGAGCGTCGCGAGCTGATCCACGCCGGGCGCATCGGCGCTGACGGCCTGCTCGCCGGGCTGGCCGGCGAAGCCGGGCGCTGCAGCGCAGGTGTCTACGAAGTCAGCCTGCAGGTGGCGGACTTCTACCGCGCCCAGGGCATGGTCCTACCCGAGCCGGCCTTCCTCGACCTGCTGGTCTACCGCTTCGGCATCGCCGATACGGGGCAGCACTACCACCTGCCCTTCAAGCTCACCGCCTGGGGCGTCTCCTGCTTCCGGGGCGGTGCCTGAGCCCGGCCTGCGCCGGGCCCCAAGCCGGCAGTTCCGTGCTTGTGCCCCTGCGGGTGCAGGCACGGAAATGCCCGCCATCGGCCCGGTCGCACCGGCTGCGGCAGGAACCGGGCAGGGTCGCGCCGGTGTCGCTGTCGGCTGGCTGCGGGTCGCATCCGGGGGGCCAGGTCGCGGGCAGGCTCGGTAGGTTGCCGGCAGGAGGACGCCAAGGCCCAGGCTGGATGCGTCCGTGACCACCGGAAGGCTCGGAGCGACCATGACCATCCAGGATATTTCCCACGCCACCTCATCCGTCGATCCGGCGACCTTGCGCAAGGTCATCGCCGCCTCGGCCATCGGCAACTTCGTCGAATGGTTCGACTTTGCCGTGTACGGCTTCCTCGCGGTGACCCTCGCCAGCCTGTTCTTCCCACCGGGCAATGCCTCCCTCGCGCTGCTGCAGACCTTCGCCGTGTTTGCCGTGTCATTCGCCCTGCGCCCGCTGGGCGGGATCGTCTTCGGCATCCTCGGGGACAAGGTCGGGCGCAAGCGCATCCTGGCCATCACGGTGTTGCTGATGGCCGCGGCCACCACGCTGATCGGCCTCTTGCCGACCTATGCCTCCATCGGCCTGCTCGCCCCGCTGTTGCTGGCCCTGGCCCGCTGCATCCAGGGCTTTTCCGCCGGCGGGGAGTACGCCGGCGCCTGCGCGTTCGTCATGGAGCACGCGCCTCCCGAGCAGAAGGCCCGGTACGGCAGCTTCGTCCCGGTGTCGACGTTCATGGCCTTCGCCGCCGCCGCAGGCATCGTGTTCGGCATGGGGCTGCTGCTGTCCGAGGCCCAGATGCAGGGCTGGGGCTGGCGCGTGCCCTTCCTGGTCGCGGCTCCCCTGGGGCTGATCGGCCTGTACATGCGCCTGCACCTGGACGAGTCGCCGGCGTTCCGTGCCCTGGCGGCGGCCCCGCAGGCCGCCCACTCGCCGTTGAAGGAAACCCTGCAGGAGCATGGCCGCACCATCCTCTGCCTGTCGGCCTTCATTTCCGCCACGGCGCTGTCGTTCTATACCTTCACCACCTACCTCACCACCTACATGCAGGTGGTCGGCGGTGCCTCGCGGCCGACCGCCCTGCTCGCCAGCCTGATGGCCCTGCTGTTCGCCGCCTTGCTGTGCCCGCTGGTGGGGCGCTATTCGGACTGGGTGGGGCGTCGGCGCACCATCGTCACGGGGTGCGCCTGCCTGATCGTCGCGGTCTACCCCGCCTTCGTGCTGGCCGCGTCGGGCAGCCTGCTGGCCGCGGCGCTAGGGGCGATGCTGCTGGCGGTGGGGGCGGTGATCTGTGGCGTGGTGACGGCCGTGCTGCTGTCCGAACAGTTCCCGACGCAGGTGCGCTACACCGCCTCGGCATTCACCTACAACCTGGCGTACACGGTCTTCGGGGGCACCGCACCGCTGGTGGCGACCTGGCTGATCGAGCAGACCGGCGACCGCCTGTCACCGGCCCTCTACCTGATCGCCATTGCGCTGCTGGCGCTGGCCGGTGGCCTGGCACTGCCGGAGTCGTCCCGACGTTCCCTGGACTACCAGCCGGAATGACAGCCGCCGCGACCCGGCACGGGCCGCCGGTGCTCAGCCCCGCAGGCGCGCGCACGAGGCTGGCGCCCTGTCGCTGAGCGGCGGCGGAACATCCCGCCCGCCTGGGGACTCGAACGTCCGGATGCCCCAGGCGAGCGGATTATTCGAACGCCGGACTTGCCGCAGCGTCAAAAATTACGCAGAGTGTAAATAGATTATGAAAACAACAGCGTCAGCGGTGAGCCTGCCGACCGACGCGCTGCCCTGCGAGTGCCTGCCATGGACCTGTACACCTACTACCGCTCCACGTCGTCCTACCGCGTACGCATCGCGCTCGCGCTGAAGGGGCTGGAGGTCCGGCACGTACCGGTCAACCTGATCCGCGACGGCGGCGAGCACCACCAGCCGGCGTACCGCGCGATCAACCCCCAGGGCCGCGTCCCCGCCCTGCGCACCGACTCCGGCGAGGTACTGATCCAGTCACCCGCCATCATCGAATACCTCGAAGAGACCCACCCGCAGCCGCCCCTGCTGCCGGGCGATGCGCTGCAGCGTGCACGCCAGCGCCAGGTCGCCGCGCTGATCGGCTGCGATATCCACCCGCTGCACAACGTCGCGGTGCTCAACCGCCTGCGCAAGATGGGCACCGACGAGGACGGCGTGAGCGCCTGGATCGGCCACTGGATCAACGAAGGCCTGGCCGCCGTCGAGGCACTGATCGGTGACGACGGTTTCTGCTTCGGCGCCCAGCCGGGCCTGGCGGACGTCTATCTGCTGCCCCAGCTCTACGCCGCCCGACGCTTTGCCGTGGACCTGGCGCCCTACCCGCGTATTCTCAGGGTCGAGCGCCTGGCCCTGGAGCACCCGGCCTTCCGCACCGCCCACCCGGACGCCCAGGCCGACAAGCCGGCCTGAGGAGCGCACATGCAGACCCTCGGTTTCAAAGTCACCATCGGCGATTTTCTCGCCCGCAGCGTGCGCGGAGTCTCCTGCGCGCCGCCCTCGCACGCCTGAATCGCCGCCGTACCGACTTTCATCCGATTCAGGCGCCGCCGCGCGCCACTGCAAGGAGCCAGAACATGGCCGACATCTTTGAAAACCCCATGGGCCTGATGGGCTTCGAATTCATCGAGCTGGCATCACCCGTGCCGAACCTGCTGGAACCGATCTTCGCCAGCATGGGCTTCACCAAGGTGGCTACCCACCGCTCCAAGGACGTGCACCTGTATCGCCAGGGCGAGATCAACCTGATCCTCAACAACGAGCCCAAGAGCCTCGCGTCCTATTTCGCCGCCGAACACGGCCCGTCCGTATGCGGCATGGCCTTCCGCGTGAAGAACGCGCACCAGGCCTACGCCCGTGCCCTGGAGCTGGGCGCCCAGCCGATCGAGATCCCCACCGGCCCGATGGAGTTGCGCCTGCCGGCGATCAAGGGCATCGGCGGCGCGCCGCTGTACCTGATCGACCGCTTCGGCGAGGGCTCGTCCATCTACGACATCGACTTCGAGTTCATCGAGGGCGTGGACCGCAACCCCAAGGGCGCGGGGCTGAAGATCATCGACCACCTCACCCACAACGTGTACCGCGGCCGCATGGCCTACTGGGCGGACTTCTACGAGAAGCTGTTCAACTTCCGCGAGATCCGCTACTTCGACATCAAGGGCGAGTACACCGGCCTGACCTCCAAGGCCATGACCGCGCCGGACGGCATGATCCGCATCCCGCTCAACGAGGAATCCTCCAAGGGCGCCGGGCAGATCGAGGAATTCCTCATGCAGTTCAACGGCGAGGGCATCCAGCACGTGGCCTTCCTCACCGACGACCTGATCAGCACCTGGGACAACCTCAAGGCCCTGGGCATGCGCTTCATGACCGCCCCGCCGACCACCTACTACGAGATGCTCGAAGGGCGCATCCCCAACCACGGCGAGCCGGTGGAGCAGCTGCAGAGCCGCGGCATCCTGCTCGACGGCTCCGCCGATGCGAACGACCGTCGCCTGCTGCTGCAGATCTTTTCGGAAACCCTGATGGGCCCGGTGTTCTTCGAGTTCATCCAGCGCAAGGGCGACGATGGCTTCGGCGAGGGCAACTTCAAGGCGCTGTTCGAATCCATCGAACGCGACCAGATCCGCCGGGGCGTGCTCGCCACCGAGTGAGTCACCGCCGCAACGAAAAAGCCCGCATCAGCGGGCTTTTTCATGGGCATCACCCGCGACTCCAGGATGGGTAGGGCGGCATCCCTCGAGCTCCGCGAACTACCACCGCACAGCGCCAACCGCATGGGTTTCGCTTCGCTCTACCCATCCTACGGACTGAACAGGGCAGATGCTCAAGCCGGACGAATGCCCGCCATGCGCGCGGTGATGGATTCGGCCGCCTGCTTCAGCAACTGCGCCGCGCGGCCGCTGGCTTCGGCCTGGAAGCCGCTGGCGGCGCCGACCACGGTGACCACCCCGGCGATCTGCTGACCCACAGCGAACACCGGTGCGGAGAGCGCGTTCACCCCCGGCATCAGCAGCCCATGCACGTGGTGCAGGCCGCTGGCGCGGATCTCGGCGATCTGCTTGCGCAGCGCCTTGGCATCGGGCACGCCGGGCAGGTTCGCCTCCTCCTCGCGCAGCGGCGCCGTCTCGGCGTCGGGCAGGTAGCTGGCGAATACCAGGCCGGTGGAGGAGCCCAGCAGCGGCAGCACGGAGCCCACGCGGGTGACCAGGGTCACCGCGCGCAGCGGTTGCTCGACATGCACCACGGTGGGCCCCTTGTTGCCCCAGACGGCGAGGAAGCAGGTTTCGTTGAGCGCATCGCGCAGCTCCGACAGCTGCGGCGTGGCGGCCCGCACCACATCCAGCCGGCCGATGGCGGCGAGGCCGACGAACAGCGCCTCACGTCCCAGGCCGTAATGGTTGGTGGCGGCGTCCTGTTCGGCGAAGCCGCTGGCGATCAGCGCCTGCAGGTAGCGGTGGACCTTGGCCGCCGGCATGCCGACATGCTCCGCCAGGCGTGACAGGGAAGTGGCCGGCGCCAGTTCGGCGAGCCCCTTGAGAATGTCGGTGCCGACTTCGGCCGCCTGCACCTTCTGCCGCTTGGGCGCCTCGGCGTCGTCCCGTTGGATGGCCATCTACTACCTCGGTTGGCAATGGAGGCGCTGTTATAGCTTGACCCCCTCAGGCTTTCAAATTACGTTATCCGTAATTCAATTACAAAAAACACAGAGGTTCTCATGAGCTCCTCGCTGCCCCTCGCCTACCAATCCGGCTTCAACAACCAGTTCACCAGCGAAGCGCTGCCGGGCGCCCTGCCCAGCGGGCAGAACTCGCCCCAGCGCGCGCCTTACGGGCTCTATGCCGAGCAGTTCTCCGGCACCGCCTTCACCGTGCCCCGCGCCGAGGCCCGCCGTACCTGGCTGTACCGCATCCGCCCGTCCGCCGCGCACCCGCGCTTCCAGCGCCTGGAGCGGCAGATTCCCGGCCGCCAGCTGGGTCCGGTCGAACCCAACCGCCTGCGCTGGGACGCCCACGACATCCCCGCCGAGCGCACCGATTTCATCGACGGCCTGCTGACCATCGCCGCCACCGCCGACCCCGAGCAGGCGTCCGGTGTCAGCGTGCACATCTACCGCGCCAACACCTCCATGCAGCGCGTGTTCTTCAACGCCGATGGCGAATGGCTGATCGTCCCCGAACAGGGCCGCCTGCGCCTGGCCACCGAGCTGGGCCTGCTGGACGTGGAGCCCCTGGAGATCGCGGTGATCCCGCGTGGCATGAAGTTCCGCGTCGAGCTGCTGGATGAGAGCGCCCGGGGCTACATCTGCGAGAACCATGGCGTCGCACTGCGCATTCCCGACCTCGGCCCCATCGGCAGCAACGGCCTGGCCAACCCGCGTGACTTCCTCGCCCCGGTGGCGCATTTCGAGGACATCGACGCCCCCGTGACCCTGGTGCAGAAGTTCCTCGGCGAGCTCTGGGCCACCGAGCTGGACCACTCGCCCCTGGACGTGGTCGCCTGGCATGGCAACAACGTGCCCTACAAGTACGACCTGCGCCTGTTCAACACCATCGGCACGGTCAGCTACGACCACCCGGACCCGTCGATCTTCACCGTGCTGACCTCACCCAGCGACACCCCCGGCATGGCCAACGTCGACTTCGTGATCTTCCCGCCGCGCTGGATGGTGGCCGAGAAGACCTTCCGCCCGCCGTGGTTCCACCGCAACCTGATGAACGAGTTCATGGGCCTGATCCAGGGCGCCTACGACGCCAAGGCCGGCGGCTTCACCCCTGGCGGTGCCTCGCTGCACAACTGCATGAGCGCCCACGGCCCGGACAACGCCAGCACCAGCGCCGCCATCAACGCGGAACTCAAGCCGCACAAGCTCGATCACACCATGGCGTTCATGTTCGAAACCGGCCGCGTGCTGCGGCCGAGCCGCCATGCCCTCGAATGCCCGCAGCTGCAGAACGACTACGACGCCTGCTGGAACGGCATGGCCAAGACCTTCAATGGCAGGAACTGACCGATGACCCAGATAGACCAACGCCGCAGCTGGATAGCCTCCGCCAACGGCCACCCCGACTTCCCCCTGCAGAACCTGCCCCTGGGCATCTTCAGCCCGGTGGGCGGCACCCCGCGTGGTGGCGTGGCCATCGGCGAGCAGATTCTCGACCTCAAGGTCGCCACCACCACCGGCCTGTTCGAAGGTGAAGCGGCGGACGCCGCGCGCGTCGCCGCCGGGGAAGACCTCAACGCCTTCTTCGCCCTCGGCGCCGACGCCCGCCGCGCCCTGCGCCGCCAGCTGCAGGAGCTGCTCGCCGAAGGCAGCCCCGCCCAGGCGCGCCTCGAAGCCCTCGGCGCCGAGCTGCTACCGGCCGCCGCCGACTGCCAGCTGCACCTGCCGGCACGCATCGGCGACTACACCGACTTCTACGTGGGCATCCACCACGCCAACAACGTCGGTCGCCTGTTCCGCCCGGACAACCCGCTGCTGCCCAACTACAAGTACGTGCCCATCGGCTACCACGGCCGCGCGTCCACCGTGTGCGTCTCCGGCACCCCGGTGCACCGCCCCAATGGCCAGACCCTGCCGCCGGGCGCCGAAGTACCGAACTTCGGCCCCAGCAAGCGCCTGGACTACGAACTGGAACTGGGCATCTGGATCGGCCAGGGCAATGCCATGGGCGAGGCCATCGCCATTGGCGAGGCGGAGCAGCACATCGCCGGCTACTGCCTGCTCAACGACTGGTCCGCACGCGACCTGCAGGCCTGGGAATACCAGCCGCTGGGCCCCTTCCTGGCGAAGAACTTCGCGACCACGGTCTCGCCCTGGGTGGTGACGGCCGAGGCCCTGGAGCCCTTCCGTACCGCCCAGCCCGCGCGCCCGGAAGGCGACCCGCAACCGCTGCCCTACCTGCTGGACGCCAACGACCAGGCCCGTGGCGCCTTCGACATCAGGCTGGAGGTGCTGCTGCAGACCGCCGCCATGCGCGAACGCGGCCAGCAGCCGCAGCGCCTGGCCCTGAGCAACACCCAGCACATGTACTGGACCGTGGCCCAACTGGTGGCGCACCACGCAGTGGGCGGCTGCAAGCTGCAGCCGGGCGACCTGTTCGGCTCCGGCACCCTGTCCGGCCCCGAGGCCGACGCCTTCGGCAGCCTGCTGGAGAGCACCTTCGGCGGCAAGCAGCCGTTGTCGCTGGCCAGCGGCGAGCAGCGCACCTTCCTGGAAAGTGGCGACGAGGTGATCCTGCGCGCCTGGTGCGAAGGCGAAGGCCGTGTCCGCATCGGCTTCGGCGAGTGCCGCGGCCGGGTGCTCTGACCCCTCCCGACGCGGGCCCACCCGGGCCCGCGCCTCTTCAGGCCAGCCCGCGCAGGGCCAGCGCCGCCATCACCAGCAGCAACACCCCGCACAACCCGTGGCTGACCCGGTGCCAGGTCGGCGAGCTGTTGCGCCGCAGCCAGTCCACCAGCGCCGCGCAGAGGAAGCAGCAGGCCAGCGAGGCCGTCATGAAGCCGGCGAAGAACACGCCGGTCTGGGCCATGTCCGGCGCACCGCCGATCATTCCCGCCATCGCCGTACCCAGGGCGCCCCAGTAGACGATGTTCTTCGGGTTGGTCAGCGAGATCGCCGCGCCGGTAAGCAGCGCACCGCGCCCCTCGTGCTCGGTGGCGCCTCCCTCCTCCGGCAGCTGCCAGGCATCGCGCAGGCTGCGCAGCCCGAGCCAGGCCAGGTAGGCCGCGCAGGCCAGGGTCAGCGGCACGCGCACCTGCTCCTGGCCGAGCAACAGGGTCAGGCCCGCCAGGCCCAGCACCGCCCAGACCGCATCGCCCACCAGGGAGCCGAACTGCACCAGCAGCGCCGGGCGGAAGCCGTGCAGCAGGCCACGACGCAGGGTTTCGGCGAGCACGGCACCGGGAGACAGGCAGAAGACCACGCCGAAGGCGAAGGCCGAGCAGAACAGCAGGAGCATGGAAACCTCAAGCGATGAACGGGACGGATGGGGGCATTCTGCCCGCGTCCCCGCCGGCGGACTTGGACAGGATTGCACTCAGGCGTTGAGCAGGCGCTTCAGCTCGCCGGGGGTGATGCCGTAGGCAGCGCGGAAGTGGCGGTTGAGGTGGCTCTGGTCGGCGAAGCCCAGGGCATGGGCCGTATCGGTGGCCGACCAGCCGGCACGCAGCAACCCACGGGCGCGACGGGTGCGCAGCTGCATGGCCCATTGCCGGGGACTGAGGCCGGTGTGCTTCTGGAAGCTGCGCAACAGGTGGAACTTGCACAGGCCCAGCTCGGCGGCCAGCTCATCGAGGCTCGGGCTGTCCTGCAGCCGCTCGGCCAGCAGTTCCTGCACCCGCGCCATCGGCCCCGCGCCCACCGCCGCCGTATCCGGCAGGGGCCCGGCGCTGCGCTGCACCAGGTGCCCGAGCCACAGCAGCAGATGCTCCTCCGCGCGTTCGCGCACCAGGGCGTCGCCGCCCAGCGCCCGCTCCACCGCGTCGGCCAGGCTGGCGGCGAGGTCGGGCTGGTGGATGCAGGCGCGTTGGAATTCCACCCGAGCCAGGCCCAGGTCATCGGCCAGCTGCTCGGCGCTCACGTAGAGGCCGACATAGCGCCAGGGCTCGCCCTCCTTCACCCCGCCGCCCTGGATCTGCCCCGGGTTGTAGAGGGTGATGTCGCCCGCACCGGCACGGAAGCTGCGCCGATCCAGCCACACCTGCTCCTCGCCCAGAAGGTTCACGCCGATGACGCACTCGTCATGGCTGTGCTTGGCGAAGGCGTGGCCGGCGCCGCTGTTGCTGGCGACTTCCAGGCGGCCGAGATAGGCCTGTCGGCTATGGAGCATGGCGGGGACTCGGGGGTCGGGAGGCGCCGAGCATAACGCCCCGGCGACTCAGCCGGCCAGAAGCAACGCCCCGCGCAGCAGCGAGTGCGCCCCCAGGGCCAGCAGGCCGAGGAAGAACAGCCGGCGGAACAGGCGCTCGCTCAGGCGCCTGCGGATGCGCCGGCCGATTTCCAGGCCCAGCAGGGCCGGCAGCAGCATCAGCCAGGTGAGGCCAAGGTCTAGCCCCGGGGGGCCGCCATGGAGGAACAGGCCGAGCCCCAGGGCCAGGGTGGCGACGATGAAGGACAGCCCGAGCGCCTGGATCAGCACCTCGCGGGGCAGGCCCAGCGCCTGCAGGTAAGGCACGGCGGGGACCACGAAGACGCCCGTAAGGCCCGTCACCAGACCGGTGAGCAGCCCCACCAGTGCCGACCAGGCGCCCTCCCGCCGCTGCGGTGTCGGCGCGTGAAAGGCCAACAGCCCAAGCCCGCCATAGGCCAGCAGGCAGGCGCCGAGCGCTGCGGGAATCCAGGGGCTGGCCGATTCGACCAGCCAGCGCGTGGTCACCAGGGTGCCCAGGGCCAGCGCCAGCAGCAGCGGCCACAGGCGACGCAGCAGCGGCAGCAGCGCCGGCCCGCCGAACAGCTGCCAGAGGTTGGTCAGAAGCGAAGGCACGAGCAGCAGTGCCGACGCCTCGCCCGGCGTCATCGCCACCGCCAGCAGGCCCATGGCCACGGTGGGCAGGCCCATGCCGAGCACGCCCTTGACCAGGCCGGCAAGCAGGAAAACCAAGAAGCAGAAGAGCAGCAGCATGGCGGATACCGATAAGGAGGATGGCGCCAGCTTGCGCGATGTCGCGCCAGGGCTGAATCTGTGATTCCCGAGCCCAGGCTACGCCCTGGACGAAGCCTGGAAGAGCACGATGCGCTACGACCTGATCGACTTGAAGCTGTTCCTCGACATCCTCGACGCCGGCAGCATCACCCGCGGCGCCGAACGCAGCCACCTGGCCCTGGCCTCGGCCAGTGCGCGCCTCAAGGGGCTGGAGGAAAGCCTCGGCATACCGCTGTTCGAGCGCCAGCGCCATGGGGTCAGCCCCACGCCGGCAGGCCGCGCCCTGGCCCATCACGCCCGTTCGGTGATGCACCAGCTGGAGCTGATGGTCGACGAACTGGGCGATTTCGCCAGCGGCCTGCGCGCGCGGGTCCGACTGCTGGGCAACACCGCCGCCCTGGCCGAGCACCTGCCTGGCGTGCTGGGTGACTTTTTGCTGGCGCACCCGCAGATCGACCTGGATATCGAGGAAAGGCCCAGCCATGCCATCGTCGAAGCGCTCAGCCGGGGCCAGGCGGACCTCGGGGTCCTGGCCGACAACACCGACCTGGCCGCCCTGGAAGCACGCCCCTTGCGCATCGACCGCCTGGTGCTGGTGACGCGCCTGGACGACGCGAGCCTCGATCACGGCCAGCCGCTGCACTTCGAGCAGTTGCTCGACCGTGCCTTCATCGGCCTGGGCCGGGACAACCCGCTGCAGCAGCACATCGCCGGCAAGGCCCTGAAAGCCGGTCGCCACCTGGACCTGCGCCTGCGGGTCAGCGATTTCGACGCGGTGCTGGGCCTGGTGGCCCGTGGCGTGGGCATCGCCCTGGTGCCCGAAGCCGCCCTGGACCGCGCCCGGGATCGCCATGCGCTGCGCACCCTGCCCCTGGCCGATGCCTGGGCCACCCGCCAGCTGCACCTCTGCGCACGGCGCTTCGATGCCCTGCCCCCGCCCGCTGCGCGCCTGGCCGAGGCCTTGCTCGGCAGCTGACAGGCAAAGAAAAGGCCGCCCGAAGGCGGCCGCAAGTGAATCAGGAGCACGATGTGTAGGCACAAGTCTAGGGCCCGATGACGACCGATTCATGTCGACGAGGTGACCGTTGCATGACGAAAGCCGCACAGGCGCACAGGGCCCGGGCCGTCTAACCTTCGTTCCCGTAGCGGCGGGCGATGCGCCCCCTCAAGCGATTGGAGAACCCCATGCGATCGATCAAGCACCTGCTGGGCGGCGCCCTGCTCGCCGGCGCGTTGCTGGCCCAGGGCGCAACGACGGACCCGCACGAGCCGATCCACTTCGGCGACCTGACATGGGAAAGCGGCAGCCTGATCACCGAGATCCTCCGCCTGGTGGTCGAGAAGGGCTACGGCTACCCGACGGACACCCTGCCCGGCAGCACCGTCAGCCTGGAAACCGCGCTGGCCCAGGACGACATCCAGGTCATAGGCGAGGAATGGCCGGGGCGCAGCCCGGTGTGGGTCAAAGCCGAGCAGGAGGGCAAGGTGTTCGCCTTGGGCGACATCGTCAAGAACGCCGACGAAGGCTGGTGGGTGCCGGCCTATGTGGTGGAGGGCGACGCCGGGCGGGGCATCGAGGCGGCGGCACCGGGGTTGCGCTCGGTGCAGGACCTGCCGCGCTACAAGGCGCTGTTCCGCGACCCGGAAGCGCCGGACAAGGGGCGCTTCCTCAACAGCCCCACCGGCTGGACCTCCGAGACGGTCAACAGCCAGAAGCTCAAGGCCTATGGGCTCGAAGGCAGCTACGTGAACTTCCGCACCGGCTCAGGAGCGGCCCTGGACGCGGAAATCGTCTCCGCCATCCGCCGTGGCCAGCCGGTGCTGTTCTACTACTGGTCGCCGACGCCCCTGCTTGGCCGCTACAAGCTGATCAAGCTGGAGGAGCCGCCCTTCGATGCCGAGGCCTGGAAGACCCTGGCCGACGCCAGCAACCCCAACCCGCGTGGCACCCGCTCATTGCCGGCGCGCCTGGCGATCGGCGTATCCGCCCCCTTCCGCCAGCGCTACCCGCACCTGGTGGAGATGTTCGCCAAGGTGGACCTGCCCATCGACGGCCTGAACCAGGCACTGGCAACCATGAGCGAGAAACGCCAGCCACCTCGCGACGCTGCGCGTGACTACCTGCGCGCCCATCCCGATGTCTGGAAGAACTGGCTGCCCGAAGAAGCCCGCGCCAAGGTGGCTGCCGGGCTCTGAGGGCAAAAGACGCACAAACGAAAACGCCGCTCGTATGAGCGGCGTTTTCGTTTTACTGGAGCGGGAAACGAGACTCGAACTCGCGACCCCGACCTTGGCAAGGTCGTGCTCTACCAACTGAGCTATTCCCGCATGAAAATGGCGTCCCCTAGGGGACTCGAACCCCTGTTACCGCCGTGAAAGGGCGGTGTCCTAGGCCACTAGACGAAGGGGACAGGTAAAACCTGGCAAGCATCGCTTGTGAAACTGGAGCGGGAAACGAGACTCGAACTCGCGACCCCGACCTTGGCAAGGTCGTGCTCTACCAACTGAGCTATTCCCGCGTGAAACTGGCGTCCCCTAGGGGACTCGAACCCCTGTTACCGCCGTGAAAGGGCGGTGTCCTAGGCCACTAGACGAAGGGGACAAACAACACTCAACAAGCATTGCTTGAAAATCTGGAGCGGGAAACGAGACTCGAACTCGCGACCCCGACCTTGGCAAGGTCGTGCTCTACCAACTGAGCTATTCCCGCATTGCAACTACAACGTAACGCCAGAAAGTGGCGTCCCCTAGGGGACTCGAACCCCTGTTACCGCCGTGAAAGGGCGGTGTCCTAGGCCACTAGACGAAGGGGACGCGGCCCGGAGCTTACAACAGCTTTAACGCTTTCTTCCGGCCTTCGTCGCTTTTGCCCTCAGGCTTCGCGTCGAAGTGGCGCGCATTCTAGGGAGCGTTTTAACACCCGTCAACCCTTCGGCAAAAAACTTTTAAAATCAAAGGGTTCAGGTCAAAAACTGACACGGAGCTATCAGCAGGGTGGCCAACCCTCTACACTCCCGCAGAAAACGCACACGGGAGCTGTATAAAGATGTCGCCACTCGTGATCACCCTGATGGTGATAGCCGGCCTGGTCGTACTGCTGATCATCGGCTACGCCAACCACATGGTAGAAGCCAGCAAGTTGGAGAAAGCGCGCCTGCGCGCCGACCTCAACGACAGGCTGCGCCGTACCAGCGCCCTCTCCGACAGCCTGCCCGGCCAGTTCATGACGCCTGAACTGAAACTGCAGCTGACCCGCCTGCAACTGCTGTTCTGCGAGCGGCTGCTGCCGCTGGACAAGGGCAATGCGCAGCTCAAGGTCAAGGCCGAGGAACTGCGCGGCCTGGTGGCCCAGGGCGAGGCGATGCCGATCCGCAACGCGCCCCTGAAGATCGCCAATGAAGCCCAGGCCAAGGAGATCCGCTTCCAGCTGGAAACCCTGCACGGCCAACTGACCCGCTCCGCCAAGGACGGGTTCATGCCGGTGAACGATGCCAAGCGCTGGGTCAACGAGATCCGCGCAATGCTGGTGCAACTGCATATCGAGTTCTTCACCAACCTCGGCCTCCAGGCCCTGCAGGAAGGCCAGCCACGCCAGGCACGCCTGGCCTTCGAACGCGGCGTGCAGTACCTGCAGAAACAGCCGGACCCCGCCCGCTACCAGAACCAGCTGCAGCAGTTGCAGAACCAGTTGGCCCGCGCCAATGCCCTGGCCCTGGACAAGCAGCCGGCCGCCGACGAACCCAGCGAGCTCGGCGAAGCGCTGAAATCCCTGGACGATGAAGACACCTGGAAGAAGAAGAACATCTACGACTGACAGGCTCCGCTCAGACAAGGACCCCCACGATGAGCATCACCCTCTACGGCGCCCCGCTCTCCCCCTTCGTGCGCAAGGTGCGCCTCTTCCTCCTTGAAAAGGGCATCGACTACCAGCTCGAGATCATCACGCCCTTCGGCCAGCCCGCCTGGTATCGCGAACTGAACCCGCTGGGGCGCATCCCGGCGATGCGCGACGGTGACTTCACCCTCGCCGACTCCAGCGTCATCTGCCAGTACCTGGAGGACAAGCACGCCGACCTGCCGCCGCTCTATGGCCGCGACGCCGAGCAGCGCGCCCGGGTGCGCTGGCTGGAGAAGTACGCCGATTACGAGTTGGCACCGCTGACCACCTTCTGCGTGTTCCGCAACCGCGCGCTCAAGCCGACCATGGGCCAGCCCTGTGACGAGGCGGCCGTGCAGGCGGCGCTGCAGGACAAGCTGCCGCAGCATTTCGACTATCTGGAAAAGACCCTGGGCGATGCCGAGTACTTCGTCGGCGCCGAGCTCACCCTGGCGGACCTGGCCCTGTGCTGCCAGCTGATCAACATGGAGCACGGCACCGAGCTGCTGGACAGCGGCCGCTGGCCGGCCCTGGCGGCGCACTACCAGCGCATCCGCGCGCGGGAATCGGTGCAGACGGTTCTGCCTGGCGAGCAGCGCACCTTGGCGAAGCTCAGCGGCAAGGCCTGACTGCCCTGCTCCCCCTGAGAAGCCCGGCGATTGCCGGGCTTTTCCTTGGCGCGCCATCAAGAAAAAGCCCGGCCTGAGCCGGGCTTCGCACAAGTGGAACCGCGTCGATCAGCAATCGGTCAGGCGCAGGAAAATCGCCGCCAGGTGCTCGATGCCGGCCTGGTCCTGCTCCTTGAAGCGGCCGATGCTCGGGCTGTCGAGGTCGAGCACGCCGATCAGCCTGCCGTCCTTGACCAGGGGCACCACCAGTTCGCTGTTGGACGCGCTGTCGCAGGCGATGTGGCCGGGGAAGGCATGCACGTCCTCGACACGCTGGGTCTCGCGGGTGCGTGCCGCAGCACCACAGACGCCCCGGGTGAAGGGGATGCGCACGCAGGCGACCTTGCCCTGGAAGGGGCCGAGCACCAGTTCTTCCTGTTTGTTCAGGTAGAAGCCGGCCCAGTTCAGTTCGGGCAGCTCGTTATAGAGGAAGGCGGAAAACTGCGAGGCATTGGCGATGAAATCGCGCTCGTCGGCGAGCAGCGACTCCAGTTGGGCCGCCAGCAGGGCGTAGCCCTCCAGGCCGGCGCCGGCTTGTTGCAGGTCGATCATGGGGAGGTCTCCAGCAGCGCCCGGCCAACCCATTGGCGGGCGAATTGATAGGCGCAACGGCCATTGCGGTTGCCGCGCCCAAGGGCCCAGCGGATGGCCGCCTTCTCCAGCTCCTCGTTCCACTCCCAGGCCAGCCCGGCGGGGGCCAGGGACTCGATCCAGTGGCGCACCACGGCGAGGAAGTGCTCCTGGGTGAAGGGGTAGAAGGACAGCCAGAGGCCGAAGCGGTCGGACAGGGCGATCTTGTCTTCCACCGCCTCATTGGGGTGCAGCTCGCCGCCGACCATCTGCCAGTGCTCGTTGTCGCTCTCCTTCTCCGGCACCAGGTGGCGGCGGTTGGAGGTGGCGTAGAGCAGCACGTTGTCCGGTGCACGCTCGAGCGAGCCGTCGAGCACGCTCTTGAGCACGCGGTAGTCACCTTCACCGGACTCGAAGGAGAGGTCGTCGCAGAACATCACGAAGCGTTGCGGCAGCTTGGCCACCAGCTCGACCACGCGCGGCAGGTCGGCGAGATGATCACGCTCGATCTCGATCAGGCGCAGGCCGACGCCCGCGTGGGCGGCCAGCAGCGCGCGCACCAGGGACGACTTGCCGGTGCCCCGGGCGCCCCACAGCAGCGCATGGTTGGCGGGCAGGCCATCGACGAACTGGCGGGTATTGCGCGCCAACTGCTCACGCTGGGCATCGACGCCGATCAGGTCGGTGAGGTTGAGGTCGAGGCTGACTTCCAGCGGCTGCAGGTAGCCGCCACGCCCCTCGCGGTGCCAGCGCGCGGCGAGGCAGTCGCTCCAGTCGATCTCGGGGCGCAGGGCAGGCAGCAGGGGCTCCAGGCGCGCGAGCACGGCATCGGCGCGTTCGAGGAAGGCATTCAAACGGGAATCCACAATAAACTCCTTGATTGAGCTCGGAGAGCCGGGCTGTCGGCAGGCGGGATAGGCTATGCTTGGCAGGCCCACGGAACAAGGCCAAATCTTCTCGCCCATGGATATCCCGCTGACCCAACGCCTGTCGTTCAAGCAGGCCAGCATCACCGTGCTGGTGGCGTTCGTACTCGGGACACTCCTCAGCATCATCCAGGTCGGCATCGACTACGCCAGCGAGAACGCCTCGCTGGAGCGCGAGATCAATGCCCTGCTGGAAATCAGCCACAATCCCGCTGCCCGCATCGCCTACAACATCGACGCCGAACTGGCCCAGGAACTGGTGCTGGGACTGCTGCGCTCGCCGGCGGTGATCCGCGCCGAGATCATCGACAACAGCGGCACCGTGCTCGCCAGCGTCAACCGCCCGCGCACCGAGAGCGACTACCGCATCTTCAGCGACTTCCTGTTCGGCGAGCGTCGCGACTTCCAGGACCCGCTGTACATCGCCCACGCCCCCTCGGAGACCCTCGGCCTGCTGCGCCTGGAGGTGGACACCTTCGCCTTCGGCAACCACTTCCTGCGCCGCTCCATGCTCACCCTGCTGTCGGGCTTCGTCCGCAGCCTGTTGCTGTCGCTGATCCTCCTGGTGCTCTTCTACAGCATGCTCACCAAGCCCCTGGTGGGCCTGATCCGCGCCCTCAGCGAAGGTGACTCGCGCAATCCGGTGGACAACCGCCTGCCCTGCCCGCCCGGCCATGAACAGGACGAGATCGGCGTGCTGGTGGATGTGATCAACCGCCAGTTGGCCAACCTCTTCGCCGAGATGGAACAGCGCCGCGATGCCGAGGATCGCCTGACCCAGTACCTCGCCGAGCTGGAGAACATCGTCTCGGCGCGTACCGCCGAGCTCAAAGCCACCAACAGCCGCCTCAGCCAGTCCAACCAGGAACTGGACATGGCCCGCACCCACGCCATTGAAACCGCCCAGGCCCGTGCCACCTTCCTGGCCAACATGAGCCATGAGATCCGCACCCCGCTCAACGGCCTGCTCGGCATGCTCTCGCTGACCCTGGACAGCCCCCTGAACCCCGAGCAGCGCCAACAGCTGACCATCGCCCACGACTCGGGCAACGTGCTGGTCGAGCTGCTCAACGACATCCTCGACCTGTCCAAGTTCGAGGCCGGCCAACTGGAGCTGGAGGCCATCCCCTTCGACCTCGGCGTGCTGGTGGAAGACACCGCCAGCCTGCTCTCGCAGAACGCCGCACCCGGCGTGGAACTGAGCTGCCTGATCGACCCGCGCATGCCTTCGCTAGTGGTCGGCGACCCGACGCGGGTCCGGCAGATCGTCAGCAACCTGCTGTCCAACGCCCTCAAGTTCACCCGCTTCGGCCGCGTCGACCTGCGCGTCACGCCCACGGCCGAGGGCGTGACCGTCAGCGTGCGCGACACCGGCATCGGCATCTCCAGCGAGGCCATGCCCAAGCTGTTCCAGCCCTTCGCCCAGGCTGGCGCCGGCATCACCCGCCAGTTCGGCGGCACCGGGCTCGGTCTCGCCCTCACCCGGCGCCTCTGCGAGGCCATGAACGGCAAGCTGCACGTGCGCTCGGAAGAAGGCATCGGCAGCCTGTTCAGTGCCGAGCTGCCGCTGGCCAGCCATGCCGACGCCACGCCGGCACCGGCGCTGCAGGGGCGCGTCATCGCCCTGTGCGCCGCAGGCAGCGGCCTGGCCGAATTGCTGAAGACCTGGCTGCCGGCCTGGGGCATCAACTACCAGCGACGCGATGTCGATACCAGCCTGGCGGGCCAGGTGTTCGACCAGGTCATCACCGACTCGCCGGAACAACTGCAGCGCCTGCGCGGCGAAAGCACGGCGCCGATCCTGCTGATCACCGGCTACGGCAACTTCATCCAGGGCGAACAGGCCGCCCCGCTCGCGCCCCTGCAGCAGCTGGCCCGACCGCTGGCCCGCTCGGCGCTTTACCAGGCACTGCGCCGCAGCCTGCAGGCCCAGCCGGACGAACCCGCCCCCGCACCCACACCGAAGCAGCGCCTGGCGCGCTCGGCCCGCGTGCTGCTGGTGGAAGACAACGCGGTGAACCAACTGGTGGCCAAGGGCATGCTCGGCAAGCTGGGCTGCGAGGTGCTGATCGCCGCCCACGGGGGCGAGGCCCTGCAGATGCTCGCCGAAGAGCCCGTGGACCTGGTTCTGATGGACTGCAACATGCCGATCATGGATGGCTACGAGGCCACCCGGCGTATCCGCCAGAGCGGCAACTGGCCGGGCCTGCCCATCGTCGCACTGACCGCCAATGCCCTGCCGGACGAACGCGAACGTTGCCGCGCCGCCGGCATGGACGACTACCTGGCCAAGCCCTTCCGCCGGGAAGAGCTGGTCGCCCTGCTGGACAACTGGCTGCCGGCTACCCAGCCAACCCAGTGAAGCGCCCGAGCAGTTCGGACAACCGGCTGCGCAGCTCCACCATCTCGTTGAGGTCCAGACCGCTGCTGCAGATCAGCTCCGCGCGCAGCGCCGGCACCTGCTCGCGCAGCGCGACGCCGGATTCGCTCAAGCCCAGGTGCACCTCGCGCTCGTCATGGGCCGCGCGACGGCGCAGTACATGGCCGAGCTGCTCGAGGCGCTTGAGCAGCGGCGTCAGGGTGCCGGAGTCCAGCATCAGACGCTCGCCCAGGGCTTTAACCGTAGGCTGCTCAGGCGACGCGGCATGCCATTCCCAGAGCACCAGCATGACCAGGTACTGCGGGTAGGTCAGGCCCAGCTGTTCGAGCAGGGGCCGGTAGCCGCGGATCACGGCGCGCGAGGCGGCGTAGAGCTTGAAGCACAGCTGGTTGTCCAGCAGCAGTTCGGCTTCGGGCGATTCGGGCAGGGTCATTTCAGCAGCGCTTCGATCTCGGCGGTGAGTTCTTCCGGCTTGGTGGTCGGCGCGAAACGCTTCACCTGGCGACCTTCGCCATCGATCAGGAACTTGGTGAAGTTCCACTTGATGCCCTTGCTGCCCAGGAGGCCCGGCGCGCGGTTCTTCAGCTCGACATAGAGCGGGTGGGCGTCGGCACCGTTGACGTCGATCTTCTTGAACAGCGGGAAGCTGACGCCGAAGTTCAGCTCGCAGAACTCGGAGATGGCGCCCTCGTCACCCGGCTCCTGCTTGCCGAACTGGTTGCAGGGGAAGCCGAGCACCACCAGGCCCTTGTCCTTGTATTGCTGCCAGATGCTCTCAAGGCCCTTGTACTGCGGGGTGAAGCCGCACTTGCTCGCGGTGTTGACCACCAGCACGGCCTTGCCGCCGAAATCGGCCAGCGTCTTCTGCTCGCCCTTGATGGTGGTGACGGGGATATCGAAAAGCTTCGCGCTCATGTGATGTGCCTGCGATTGGGGGATGACGGCGACAAAATAGCTCGCAATTGAATTGCGTGCAATTTAATTGCAATGAAAAAGGCCCGCGCATCGGGCGGGCCCACTCGATCAGGCTTCGCGAGGAACCAGCTTCAGCGACACCGAATTGATGCAGTAGCGCAGGCCGGTCGGGCGCGGGCCATCCGGGAACACATGGCCCAGGTGCGCTTCGCAACGGGCGCAGCGCACCTCGATACGGTGCATGCCGTGGCTGAAGTCCTCCTTCTCCTCGATCGCACTGCCGTCCACCGGCTGGAAATAGCTCGGCCAGCCACTGCCGGAGTCGTACTTGGCATCGGAGTCGAACAGCGCCGCGCCGCAGCAGGAGCAATGGTAGATGCCCGGCGTCTTGGTGCCGTTGTACTCACCGGTGAAGGGACGTTCGGTGCCCCCCAGGCGACAGACGTGGAACTGGGTTTCGCTCAGCTCTTCACGCCAGGATTCAAGGGGTTTGTCCAGCTTTTCCATGGGTCACCTCGGCTACGGAAAAAAGCCCGACCAGTACCTTTTCCGGTCATCGGGCCGCACGTATCATGCGTGGCTTTAGACGCCAGTCTGGCAGCGGCGTTACAGGCTGCCAAGGCGCAGTTTCCTCAGATCGGGACACGAACCACCATGCAGGTCAGCAAATCGAACAAGCTCGCCAACGTCTGCTACGACATCCGCGGGCCCGTGCTCAAGCACGCCAAACGCCTGGAAGAGGAAGGCCACCGCATCCTCAAGCTGAACATCGGCAACCCGGCGCCGTTCGGTTTCGAAGCCCCCGAGGAAATCCTCCAGGACGTGATCCGCAACCTGCCGACCGCCCAGGGCTACAGCGACTCCAAGGGGCTGTTCAGCGCACGCAAGGCGGTGATGCAGTACTACCAGCAGAAGCAGGTGGACGGCATCGGCATCGAGGACATCTACCTCGGCAACGGCGTGTCCGAGCTGATCGTCATGTGCATGCAGGCGCTGCTCAACAACGGTGACGAGGTGCTGATCCCGGCGCCCGACTACCCGCTGTGGACCGCCGCCGTGAGCCTGGCCGGCGGCAAGCCGGTGCATTACCTGTGCGACGAGCAGGCCGACTGGTTCCCCGACCTCGAAGACATCAAGGCCAAGATCACCCCGAACACCAAGGCCATGGTGATCATCAACCCCAACAACCCCACCGGCGCCGTGTACTCCAGGGAGCTGCTGGAGGGGATGGTCGAACTGGCCCGCCAGCACAACCTGGTGCTGTTCTCCGACGAGATCTACGACAAGATCCTCTACGACGAAGCCGTGCACATCTCCACCGCCTCCCTGGCGCCGGACGTGCTCTGCCTGACCTTCAACGGCCTGTCCAAGTCCTACCGCGTGGCCGGCTTCCGCTCCGGCTGGGTCGCCATCTCCGGGCCCAAGCAGCGCGCGCAGAGCTACATCGAAGGCATCGACATCCTCGCCAACATGCGCCTGTGCGCCAACGTGCCGAGCCAGCACGCCATCCAGACCGCCCTCGGCGGCTACCAGAGCATCAACGACCTGGTCCTGCCCAACGGCCGCCTGCTGGAACAGCGCAACCGCACCTGGGAACTGCTCAACGACATTCCCGGCGTCAGCTGCGTCAAGCCCATGGGCGCGCTCTACGCCTTCCCGCGCATCGACCCGAAGGTCTGCCCCATCGTCAACGACGAGAAGTTCGTCCTCGACCTGCTGCTCTCCGAGAAACTGCTGATCGTCCAGGGCACCGCCTTCAACTGGCCGTGGCCGGACCACTTCCGCGTGGTCACCCTGCCCCGCGTCGACGACCTGGAGCAGGCCATCGGCCGCATCGGCAACTTCCTCAAGTCCTATCGCCAGTAAGGAACGCCAGCATGGGCCAGGCCAGACGCTACCTGCTCACCGGTGCCAGCTCCGGCATCGGCATGGCCCTGGCCCGGCGCCTCGCCAGCCAGGGGTATGACCTAGCCCTCGCCGCACGCCGCGAGGAGACCCTGCAGCAGTTGGCCGAGGAACTGCGCAGCCAGTACGGCCGCACCCTCGTCGTGCTGCCGCTGGACGTCACCGACCATGCCGCGTGCAAGGACGCCGTAGGCCTGGCGCAGAATGCCCTGGGCGGCCTCGACGGGCTGATCGCCAACGCCGGCATTGGCCTGGCGGGCAAGGCCGGCAGCGGCCGCTTCGAGCGCTACCGACAGACCCTGGAGACCAACCTGCTCGGCGCCATCGCCTGCCTGGATGCCGCCACCGAGCTGTTCCGCGAACAGGGCCACGGCCACCTCGTCGCCATCGCTTCGGTGGCCGGCAAGCGCGGGCTGCCCGCCACCGCCGGCTACTCGGCGAGCAAGGCCGGGCTGATCAGCTACATGGAATCGCTGGAGCTGGAGCTGCACCGCAGCCCCATCGACACCACTCTCATCCTGCCCGGCTACATCGACACGCCGATCAACCAGGATGCCGGCCCCCGCCCCTTCCTCATCGGTGTCGAGCGCGGCGCCGAACTGATCGCCCGACACATCGAGAAACGCACTCGCAGCGCCTATGTGCCCGGCTGGCCCTGGGCCCTGATCGGCCGCCTGCTGCCGCTGCTCCCCACCTCACTGATCGCCAGGGCGCTGTGACCATGGACCTGCAGATCGACGATTTCTACAAGGACTGCGCGGCGGGCATGCTGATGCTCTACCAAGCCTTTCCGCGCAAGGTCGCCCTCTATATCGAGGACCTCATCGGCCACGAGGAGCCCGACGAGTTCGGCCTCCCCAGCAAACGCCACCAGGGCTGCCTGGGCGCCCTGATCTGGCTGGCCGAGGAGGGCTACATCCGCTACGAAAGCACCATTCGCTACGAGGCGCTGGACCAGGCCGTACTCAGCGAGAAGGGCTTCCTGCGCCTGTCCCGCACCCTGCCCCATGCCGTGCGCAGCGACGATGAACTGCCCCCCAGCGTACGCCGCGTCCACGCCACCCTCGCCCACCAGCTGCGCGAGGCCCTGGCCAGCCGCAACGGCGAACGCACCGCCCGCCTCACCCGGCTGCTCTTCGTCGGGGCCGGCGGCACGACAGGCGACACAGTTTGAAATAGAGCCCAGGTTGAATAGGCATCTGGCGCACCTTATATAACCCCGCATTACACCGTCTTTCCCTGAGGAGACCGCTTTAACCATGATGCGCATCCTGTTGTTCGTGGCCACCAACCTCGCAGTCCTGGTGATCGCCAGCATCACCCTGAAACTGCTGGGCGTAGACCGCTTCACTGGCCAGAATTACGGCAGCCTGCTGGTGTTCTGTGCCGTATTCGGCTTCGCCGGCTCCCTGGTCTCGCTGTTCATCTCCAAATGGATGGCGAAGATGAGCACCGGCACCGAAATCATCACCCAACCCCGCACCCGCCACGAGCAGTGGCTGCTGCAGACCGTGGAGCAACTTTCCCGCGAAGCCGGCATCAAGATGCCGGAAGTCGGCATCTTCCCCGCCTACGAGGCCAACGCCTTCGCCACCGGCTGGAACCGCAACGACGCCCTGGTCGCCGTGAGCCAGGGCCTGCTGGAGCGCTTCTCGCCCGATGAGGTGAAAGCCGTGCTGGCCCACGAGATCGGCCACGTGGCCAACGGTGACATGGTCACCCTGGCGCTGGTGCAGGGCGTGGTGAACACCTTCGTGATGTTCTTCGCGCGCATCTTCGGCAACTTCGTCGACAAGGTGATCCTGAAGAACGAGGAAGGCCACGGTATCGGTTACTTCGTGGCGACCATCTTCGCCGAACTGGTCCTGGGCATCCTCGCCAGCATCATCGTCATGTGGTTCTCGCGCAAACGCGAATACCGCGCCGACGAAGCCGGTGCCCAACTGGCCGGCACCAACGCCATGATCGGTGCCCTGCAGCGCCTGCGTGCGGAACAGGGCGTGCCGGTGCAGATGCCCGACAGCCTCACCGCCTTCGGCATCAACGGCGGCCTGAAGAACGGCCTCGCCGGCCTGCTGATGAGCCACCCGCCCCTGGAAGACCGCATCGAGGCCCTGCGCCGCCGCGGCTGATTCACGCCCCACGAAAAAGGCGGCCAATCGGCCGCCTTTTTCATGCCCGCAATAAACCGCTAGGACCGGTGCAAGCGGAACACCGGCTCGAACAGCGCGTCCAGCCCACGGGAGGCGAACTTCCAGTTCTTCTCCAGCACGTCCTGGCGCTCCAGCAGCGCCACGCTCCAGAGGGGCTCGAAGCGCTGGCGCACCTCCGCCTCCGACACCGAGAACGGCGGGCCGTCGAGGCGCTGCTGGTCATATTCCAGGGTCACCATCAGCCCTTCGCAGCGAGCCGGGAGAATCGTGCCCAGATGCGCCACATAGCGCTCGCGCATCTCCGGCGGCAGGGCGATGAGCGCGGCGCGGTCGTAGAGCCCGCCACAGTCCGCGACCTCCTGCGCATCCAGGGCGAAGAAATCCCCCTGGAGGATGTCGATGCCGCCCGCGCGGTAACGGCGCAAGGCACCCTCCTCGCTCACCTCGGGCACCAGGCCCTGCTCTTCGAAGAAGTCCGTCACCGCCTTCTCTGCCAGCTCCACACCCAGCACCCGATGGCCCCGTGCAGCCAGCCAGACCAGGTCCAGGCTCTTGCCGCACAGCGGCACCAGCACCCGCGAGCCCTGGGCCAGGCCCAGCGACGACCAATACTGCTGCAGGTAAGGGTTGACCTCATCCAGATGAAAACCGATCTGGTCGTTGGCCCATCTGTCCTGCCAGAAACTCTCGTGCACAATCCACCTGCCGATTCGATAGGAACACTCAAGAATTTATGCTGGATGTCGATACGTCCAGCCCCGAATATGGCGCTCATCCTAACGGAGGAAGTGCCCGATGCTACCCAGTCTTTTCATCTCCCACGGCTCCCCGATGCTCGCCCTCGAACCCGGTGCCAGCGGCCCCGCGCTCGCACGCCTGGCCCGCGAGCTGCCGCGACCGGAAGCGATCCTGGTGGTCTCGGCCCACTGGGAAAGCGAACGCCTGGCGATCAGCGGAGGCACACAGCTGGAAACCTGGCACGACTTCTACGGCTTCCCGCCCGAACTCTACGCAGTGCAGTACCCGGCCCACGGCGCCCCGGCGCTGGCCGCCGATGTGCAGCGACTGCTGCGCGAACACGGCCTGGACGCCGCCATCGACACGCAGCGCCCGATGGACCATGGCGTCTGGGTTCCGCTGTCGCTGATGTACCCCGAGGCGGATATCCCGGTGCTGCAGCTGTCCCTGCCCAGCCGTCTCGGCCCAGCCTTCCAGACCCGCGTCGGTCGCGCACTGGCCGCCCTGCGCGAACGCGGCGTGCTGCTGATCGGCTCCGGCAGCATCACCCACAACCTGGGCGAGCTGAACTGGCGCGCCGGACCGGAGGTGATCACGCCCTGGGCCCTGGAATTCCGCAACTGGATGGTCGAGCGCCTGGAGACTTGCGAGGAGGAAGCCCTGCACGACTACCGCGCCCTGGCACCCCACGCCCGCCGCAGCCACCCCAGCGACGAACACCTGCTGCCGCTGTACTTCGCCCGGGGCGCCGGCGGTGATTTCAAGGTGGAGCACAGCGGCTTCACCCTCGGCGCGCTGGGGATGGATATCTACAGGTTCGGTTGAGGCCCCGGGCGCACCGAGGGCGGCCCTGTAGCTTTGGTCAAGCAGACACCCTCCCCCTGGCTTTTTGGGGATCTCGGCTCATGCAGCCGCCACTAGCTGCGGACGTAGGGTGTGCTGCGCACACCTGGTGCTCGCCGGAAGCACCGTGCGGCGGTGCGCACGGCACACCCTACGGCACGAGCCCATCCTGTCGGGTCCTTAGCTCGAATCGCCACAGACAGAGCCAACCACCCAACCACCGCCCATAAAAAAGCCCCGCTATTGCGGGGCTTTTTCGTCAGGCGCTGATCAGTCTTCGCGATAGCGGCGCAGCTTCAGGGACTTGCCCGCGACGCGGGTGTCCTTGAGCTTGCCCAGCAGGCGATCAAGACCGTCTTCCGGCAACTCGATCAGGCTGAAGGTCTCGCGGATCTGGATGCGACCGATGGCGTCACGTGCCAGGCCACCCTCGTTGAGGATGGCGCCGAGCAGGTTCTTCGCGGCGATGCCGTCGCGAGTTCCCAGCGCGGTGCGGCAACGCACGCGGCCTTCGGTCAGCGGCAGCGGAGCACGACGCTCGCGGTACTCGCTACGCTCACTGCTGCGCTCGCCATCACGCTCGCGACGCTCGCGCGGCTGGGAGGCGCTCGGCACCAGCGGCTGCTCACGCTCGACGTCGGCGAGGTTCAGCGCCTGGCCGTTGGTGGCCTTGCGCAGCAGCGCCGCGGCCAGGGCACGCGGGCTGCAGCCGATGTCGGCGATCAGGCGATCCAGCAATTCGCCATGGCTGGCCTCGGCATCGGCCACCAGGGGCGCGAGGCTGGCGGTCAGCTTCTTGATGCGCGCGTCCAGCACCTGCTGGGCGTTGGGCAGACGGACTTCGGCGACCTTCTGGTTGGTCACGCGCTCGATCACCTGCAGCATGCGACGCTCGCGCGGGGTGACCAGCAGCAGCGCACGACCATCGCGACCGGCACGGCCGGTACGGCCGATACGGTGCACGTAGGACTCGGGGTCGTACGGCATGTCCACGTTCACCACGTGGGTGATGCGCGGCACGTCGATACCACGGGCAGCGACGTCGGTGGCGACGACGATGTCCAGGCGGCCGTCCTTGAGGGACTCGATCACGCGCTCACGCTGGTTCTGGGCGATGTCGCCGTTCAGCGCAGCGGCCTTGTAGCCCTTGGCTTCCAGGGCGGAGGCCAGGTCCAGGGTGGCCTGCTTGGTGCGCACGAAGGCGATCAGGGCGTCGAATTCCTCGACTTCCAGCAGGCGCAGCACGGCACCGACCTTCTGGTCGGCGTGGACCATCAGGTGAGCCTGCTCGATGCGGGCCACGGTCTGGGTCTTGGCGGCGATCTTGACGTGCTGCGGCTCTTTCAGGTGACGCTCGGCGATCGAACGGATCGACGGCGGCAGGGTGGCGGAGAACAGCACGCTCTGACGGCTTTCCGGCAGGGCCTGGAAGATCACTTCCAGGTCGTCCATGAAGCCGAGCTTGAGCATTTCGTCCGCTTCGTCCAGGACCAGTTGCTGCACGGTGGCGAGCATCTGCTCGTCACGGCGCAGGTGGTCGCACAGGCGGCCGGGGGTGGCCACGATCACCTGGGCGCCCTGGCGCAGGGCCTTGAGCTGCGGGCCCATGGGCGCGCCGCCATAGACGGCGACCACGTTCAGGCCGGGCATCTGCTTGGCGTAGGTTTCGAAAGCGGTGGCGACTTGCAGTGCGAGCTCGCGGGTCGGTGCCAGGATCAGCGCCTGCGGCTCGCGTTTGGCCGGATCGATACGGGAGAGGATGGGCAGCGCGAAGGCTGCTGTCTTGCCGGTACCGGTCTGGGCCTGGCCAATCATGTCGTGGCCGGCGAGGATCACCGGAATCGACTGGGCCTGGATGGGAGATGGCTCTTCATAGCCAACAGCCGAGATGGCTGCGAGAACGTTGGGATGAAGTCCGAGCGCGGCGAATCCGCCGATATCCTGGGTCATGGGTCTGCCTCATGTGCATCCGCAAAGACCCAAATCCCAGAGCTGCATATGCCGAAAGACCTTGTGGGTCACCCTGGCAGCCTGGGAGAGAATTTGCGAGTTGCTTATTGATATGGATGTAACGTCAAGGGTAGTCCGCGAAGCGGACGGTGCAGCCGAAGGCGAATGCCTCGAAAAATGCAGTTCCTGAACGGGGCCGGTTATGGCCGGCGCGAATCATACCGGAAAAAGCTGACCGTCGCGCGTGTTTTTCACATGTTCGTCATCAACGCCGCCGGACGGTCATTCCCTCGTGGACAACGACCGACGCCCCGGCTATATCCTCCAAGCCCCCGCCCCTCTACGCCAAAGGACACACCCATGACCCAAGCCACCCCTGGCCGCGTTAGCCGTGAAAAACGCGGCCACGTCCTGCTGCTCGGACTGGACCGTACCGCCAAGCGCAATGCCTTCGACCAGGCGATGCTCGATGACCTGGTCACGGCACTGGGCGAATACGAGCGCGATGACGACGCGCGCTGCGCGCTGGTCTTCGCCCATGGCGAGCACTTCACCGCGGGGCTGGACCTGGCCAACGTCGCCGAGACCTTCAGGAACGGCTGGCAATTGCCGCAGGGCGCGGTCGACCCCTGGGGCACCTTCGGTGGCGAGCGCCTTTCCAAGCCACTGATCCTGGCCGTACAGGGCTACTGCTTCACCATCGGCATCGAGCTGATGCTGGCCGCCGACATCAACCTCTGCGCCAGCAACACCCGTTTCGCGCAAATGGAGGTGCAGCGCGGCATCTTCCCGTTCGCCGGTGCCACCTTGCGCCTGCACCAGGCCGCCGGCTGGGGCAATGCCATGCGCTGGCTGCTCACCGGCGACGAGTTCGACGCCCACGAGGCCTATCGCCTGGGCCTGGTGCAAGAGGTACTGGCCAGTGAAGAGCTGATGCCCCGTGCGCTCTGGCTGGCCGAACGGGTTGCCGCCCAGGCCCCCCTCGGCATCCAGGCCACCCTCGCGTCCGCGCGCCAGACGGTGAGCGAAGGCGAAGAGGCGGCCGCCCGCAACCTGTCGGTGGTCGCCAAGCGCCTGCTGGGCTCCGAAGATGCCCAGGAAGGCGTCCGGGCGATGCTCGAACGCCGCCCGGGCGAGTTCAAGGGGCGCTGAAGCTGTCGGGAATCACGCTGGTGCTGCTGCCGGGCATGGACGGCAGCGGCAAGCTGTTCGCTCCCCTGATCCACGCACTGGGCAACGACCTGCACACGCAGGTCGTGCGCTATCCGCCGGAGCAACCACTGGGCTATGCGCCATTGATGGAGCAAGTCCGGCAGCAACTGCCCGTTGGCAGGCCGTTCATCCTGCTCGGCGAATCCTTCTCCGGGCCCATCGCCGTCAGCCTCGCGGCCGAACGCCCCGCCGGGCTGCTGGGCCTGGTGCTCTGCTGCACCTTCGTCCGCAACCCTCGCCCGGGCCTCGCGTGGTTGAGCGGCCTGCTGCCGCTTGTGTCTCCCCGGCTGGCTCCCCGCGCCCTGTTGAGCCGGTTGCTGCTGGGCCGGTTCGCCACCCCGGCCCTTGACCAGGCACTGGCCGACGCACTGGCGCCGTTGCCATCGGCGACCCTGCAGGCCCGGCTGCGCGCGGTGCTGGATGTGGATGCCGCCGGGCAGCTGCAGCGAATCCAGGTGCCGCTGCTGTACCTGCAGGCGGCGGAGGATCGGCTGGTGCCAGCGGATGCTGTCCGGCTCATCGAAGGGTATCCAGGGGACTTTCGCTGCCTGCGGCTGGAGGCCCCGCACGGCCTGCTGCAAGCCAGGCCGCACGAAGCCGCCCAGGCACTGGAAGGTTTCGCGAAGACGGTCGAGATCGACCCGGGCGATCAGGTCGCCGGGCGCAGCACATCCAGCAGGGGTTGCAGCGAGTAGCCCAGGCGCGGCGCCAAGGCGTCGCAGCGGGCGGCCAGGGCCTCGATGTCCAGCGTCTGCTCGAGATCGGCGGGGACGATGAGGATGACGTTGCCCTCCTTCACCGGGCACTCCCAGTAATGCCGGTGGTACAACCCGCGCAGCAGGGCAGCGCCCAGCGGACGACCGTCGTTGCCGGCCCACTGGTTGATCACCAGCCAGCCACCGGGGTTGAGGCGCTTCTGGCAGTTTTCCAGGAAGCGCCAGGCGAGGTGGCCGACGCCGGGGCCGGTGTCGGTGTAGAGATCGACGAAGATCAGGTCGGCGGTCTCGGCGCTGTCCAGCAAATCCAGGGCATCGCCGATGCGCACCGTGAGGCGCGGGTCGTCGTCGAGGCCGAGGTATTCCATGGCCAGGCGCGGCACCTCGGGACGCAGCTCGACCACTTCCACATCGTCCAGCGGCAGGAACTTCATGCACGCCTGGGTCAGGGTGCCGGCTCCCAGGCCGAGGAACAGTGCGCTCTCCGGGTACTCGTGGCACAGCGCGCCCAGCAGCATGGCACGGGTGTAGTCGTACTCCAGCCAGGAAGGATCGGCCGTGAAGACGCAGCTCTGCTCCACCGCCTCGCCGAATTCGAGAAACCGGTACTCACCCACTTCCAGCACGCGGATGACGCCGAACTCGTCATGCACCTCCGCCAGCAAACGCTCCTCGCGCATCACCACTCCCCAATCCGCCCCCGTGACATTTCGCACCAGGAGCACGCCACAAAGGCGCCGTTTGCCATTGAAGCGAGGTGCCCTCACCTCGCCATAATCCGGGCACGCCGCAGGACCCGCCAGCCGCTGCCCGAAAAAACCCGAGAAGAATAACAGCCAAGAGGTGCATCCCACTCATGTACGCCATCATCGGCGCCGGCCCCATGGGCCTTTGCGCGGCCCGCCAGTTGCAGAAGCATGGAATCCCCTTCGTCGGCTTCGAATTGCACGATGACGTGGGCGGGCTCTGGGACATCGACAACCCCCACAGCACCATGTACGAGTCCGCGCACCTGATCTCCTCCAAGCGCACCACCGAGTTCAGCGAATTCCCGATGGCCGACGACGTGGCGCCCTACCCGCACCACAGCGAGATGCGTCGCTACTTCCGCGATTACGCCGGGCATTTCGGCCTGCGCGAGCACTACCAGTTCGGTACCCGCGTCCAGTCGCTGGAGCGCCAGGACAAGGGCTGGAAGCTCACCAGCGAGCGCAACGGCGAACGCCGCGAATGGCAGGTGGATGGCGTGCTCATCGCCAACGGCACCCTGCATGCGCCCAACCAGCCGGAGCTGCCCGGCCGCTTCGACGGCGAGCTGCTGCATTCGGCCGACTACCGCTCCCCGGCGCTGTTCGAGGGCAAGCGCGTGCTGGTGATCGGCTGCGGCAACTCGGCCTGCGACATCGCCGTCGATGCCGTGCACCGCGCCCGCTCGGTCGACATCTCGGTACGCCGTGGCTACTACTTCCTGCCCAAGTTCCTCCTCGGCCGCCCCATCGACACCTTCGGCGGCGCGGTGAAGCTGCCACGCCCGCTCAAGCAGCGCATCGACGGCGCCCTGATCCGCGCCCTCATCGGCAAGCCCTCCGACTACGGCCTGCCCGACCCGGACTACCGCCTCTACGAATCCCACCCGGTGGTGAACTCCCTGGTGCTGCACCACCTCGGCCACGGGGACATCAGGGCGCGGCCCGACCTGGCCAGCGTCGAAGGCCGCCAGGTGGTGTTCTGCGACGGCAGCCGGGCGGACTACGACCTCATCCTCCAGGCCACGGGCTACAAGCTGGACTACCCCTTCATCGCCCGCGAGGAGCTGAACTGGCCCGAGCGCGCCGGGGCCCCGCAGCTGTACCTGAACATCTTCCATCCGCAGTACGACGACCTGTTCATGATGGGCATGGTGGAAGCGTCGGGCCTCGGCTGGCAGGGCCGCGCCGAGCAGGCCGAGCTGGTGGCGCTGTTCATCCGCCAGTGCCGGGCCGGCAGCGCCTCGGCCGCAGGCTTGCGTCGCCTCAAGGCCGAGCGCGCCGGGCAGCGCCTGGATGGCGGCTACGCCTACCTGGAGCTGGAGCGCATGGCCTACTACGTGCACAAGGACAGCTACCGCAGCCGCGTGAAGCGGCATATCGACGAGCTGCGCCGCGACCTGCGCGAACAGCCCGCCGACGCCCCCGCGCTGGCCTGAGGTGGCCGGCGATGCCTGGCTCTGGCTGGGCCTGTTCATCCTCTTCGCCTATGGCCTGGAAGCCGTCACCGGCTTCGGCAGCACGGTGGTCGCCCTGTCCCTCGGCGCCCTGCTGCTGCCGATCGACCGGTTGCTGCCGGTGCTGGTGCCGCTGAACCTGCTGATGAGCGGCTACCTCGCCTGGCGCTACCGGCACCTGGCGGACTGGCCGCTGCTGCTGGGCGGCATCCTGCCGGCCATGCTCGTCGGCACCCTGCTCGGCTACGCCCTGCTGCCCTGGCTCGATGGCGGCGCGCTGAAGCGGGGCTTCGGCGTGCTGATCCTCGGGTTCGCCCTGCGCGAGCTGTGGCGGCAGAGGCACGAGCGTCCCCGGGGCCGCACGCCCCTCTGGATGACCCGCCTGCAGATCGGCGCCGGCGGCCTCTGCCACGGCCTGTTCGCCTCGGGTGGCCCGTTGCTGGTCTACGCGCTGGCCGCGACACCCCTGGGCAAGGCGCGCCTGCGGGCCACCCTCGCCTGCGTCTGGCTCGGCCTCAACGGCCTGCTCAGCCTGGCCTTCCTGGTGGACGGCCGCCTGGTGCCCGCCCTGCCCCACCTGGCGCTCTACCTGCCGCTGCTGGCCATCGGCGTGCTGGCGGGCGAGTGGCTGCACCACCGCGTGGCCGAACGGTACTTCCGCACCGCCATCCACCTCTTGCTGTGCCTCTGCGGCGTGCTGCTCGCCTGGCGTGCCTGAAGCGCTGGCAGCGCGAGGCCTTTCGGTTACCATGCGCCATCCGCCACACAGCCCTGATCGAGACCCTGATGAGCAACTTGTCGTCCAGCGCAGACTGGAGCCCGGAAAGCTGGAGAACCAAGCCGATCCTGCAACAGCCGACCTACCCGGACGCCGCGCGCCTGGCCCAGGTCGAGCAGACCCTGGCCAGCTACCCGCCCCTGGTGTTCGCCGGCGAGGCACGCGAGCTGCGCCGCCAGTTCAGCGAAGTCACCGAAGGCCGCGCCTTCCTCCTCCAAGGGGGCGATTGCGCGGAGAGCTTCGCCGAGTTCTCCGCCGCGAAGATCCGCGACACCTTCAAGGTGCTGCTGCAGATGGCCATCGTCATGACCTTCGCCGCCGGCTGCCCGGTGGTGAAGGTGGGGCGCATGGCCGGCCAGTTCGCCAAGCCGCGCTCGGCCGATGACGAGACCATCGGCGGCGTCACCCTGCCCGCCTACCGGGGCGACATCGTCAACGGCATCGGCTTCGACGCCGCCAGCCGCGCACCGGACCCGGAGCGCCTGCTGCAGGCCTACCACCAGTCCACCGCCAGCCTCAACCTGCTGCGCGCCTTCGCTCAGGGCGGCTTCGCCGACGTGCACCAGGTGCACCAGTGGAACCTCGACTTCATCGCCAACTCGGCGCTGACGGAGAAGTACAGCCAGCTCGCCGACCGCATCGACGAGACCCTGGCCTTCATGCGCGCCTGCGGCCTGGACAGCGCCCCGCAACTGCGCGAGGCGAGCTTCTTCACCGCCCACGAAGCGCTGCTGCTGAACTACGAACAGGCCTTCGTGCGCCGCGACAGCCTCACCGGCGGCTGGTACGACTGCTCCGCCCACATGCTCTGGATCGGCGACCGCACCCGCCAGCTGGACGGCGCCCACGTCGAGTTCCTGCGCGGCGTCGGCAACCCCATCGGCGTCAAGGTCGGCCCGAGCATGCCGAGCGAAGACCTGATCCGCCTGATCGACATCCTCAACCCGGACAACGACCCGGGCCGACTCAACCTCATCGTGCGCATGGGGGCCGAGAAGGTCGGCGAGCACCTGCCGCGGCTGATCCGCACCGTGCAGGCCGAAGGCCGCAAGGTGCTGTGGAGCTCGGACCCGATGCACGGCAACACCATCAAGGCCTCCAGCGGCTACAAGACCCGCGACTTCGCCATCATCCTTTCCGAGGTGAAGCAGTTCTTCCAGGTGCACCAGGCCGAGGGCAGCCATGCCGGCGGCATCCACATCGAGATGACCGGGCAGAACGTCACCGAATGCATCGGCGGCGCCCGTCCGATCACCGAGGACGGCCTCTCCGACCGCTACCACACCCACTGCGACCCGCGCCTGAACGCCGACCAGTCGCTGGAGCTGGCCTTCCTCATCGCCGAGACGCTGAAACAGGTCCGCCGCTGACGACAAGCCTTCAGAAACGACGAAGCCCCGCACATGCGGGGCTTCGTGTTTTCAGCGGGCTCAGGCGGCGACGAACAGCTCGCCGATGCGCTGCTGGGCGCCCTTGATGGCGTTGGCGCGGGGGTCTTCACCGTAGGCCAGGCCTTCGGCACGGACGATCTCGATGTCGGTGATGCCGAGGAAGTTCAGCACCTGCACCAGGTAGGCCTCATGGGCCTGGCCGCTGGGCTGGCCGGCATGGATGCCACCGGCGGTGGAGACGATCACCACCTTCTTGCCACCGGCGAGGCCCTTGGGGCCGTTCTCGTCATAGGCGAAGGTCTTGCCGGCGACGGCGATGCGGTCGATCCAGGCCTTGAGCTGGGTCGGCACGGTGAAGTTGTACATCGGCGCACCGATGACGATGGCGTCGGCGGCGAGGAATTCGGCGAGGGTTTCCTCGGCCAGCTTCACCTCGGCCTTCTGCGCAGCGTCGCGCAGTTCCGCCGGGGTCCCGCCGGCCACCAGGCTGGCAGCGGAAAGGTGGGCGTAGGCGTCGGTGGCGAGGTCACGGTAGCTGAGCTGGACGCCGGCATGGGCGGCCTGCCAGGCCTGCACCACGGCGCGGCTCAGTTGGCGGGAGGCGGAGGCGTCGCCGAGGATGCTGGAATCGAGGTGCAGAAGTTTCATGGGTATCCCCTGATCTGGCGATCACCGGATGTGATCGAAGTGGGGAGAATCCTATCCACGAAGCGAAAGCCTTATTAGTCGGCAAAAATGCGATGCACCGTCCCATCCATGAGACGAAACGGCGCCTCAGCGCGATGAGGTCTGCAGGTCGCTCAGGGTCTGGGTGAAGAAGCGCACCGCCTCGGCGTTCAGCTCGCGGTGGATGGCGACCCGGTCGACACCCTCGGCGTCCTGGCACAGCTGCGGCAGCATGGCGTCCATCTCGGCCGAGCACGGCGCCATGAACACGAAGTGCCCCGCCCCTGGAAGCAGGCGGAAATCCGGCGGGTTCGGCAGCCTGCGCTGCAGGGCGCCGGCGTTCTGCTCCAGCTGCAGGGTGCGGTCGTCGTCGCCGGAATAGAGCAGCACCGGCACCTGCACCGGCTCCAGTTCCTTGCGGCCGAACATCAGGCCCAGCGGCGCCATCAGCATCAGCGCTCTGACCCGTGAATCGGCGATGGCTTCAAGGTCGTCGCGGTCGGAGATCAGTTCGCCGGCATGCCCGCAGGCGTCGCTGTCTTCGGGCCACTGCCGGCAGTAGGCGCGCAGGCGTTCGGGCTCGGGCTGCGCGCCGGCGAGGATCAGCGCCGTCTCGCCACCGGCCGAGTAGCCGATCACCCCGACCCGCTCGGTATCCAGGCTGCCGGCCAGCACCGGGTCCTGCTCGGCGGCGTCGATGGCGGCGGTCAGCTGCAGCGGGCGCCCGTAGAGGTTGCTCAGGGTGCCGCTGCGGCTCTGGTCCTTGTAGTTGTCACCGGTGTGCAGCACCGCCAGCACGACGAACCCACGCCGCGCCAGTGCGGTGGCCAGGTCGTGGTGGGCCAGGGGCGAGCCGCCGTTGCCGTGCGACAGCAGCACCAGCGGGAAACGGCCGCCGGCGATGGGGGCATCCAGGCCGGCGTCGACCTGGTATAGGCCGAGCTCGGTAAGCGTGGGCTCACCCGCTGCCGGGTAGAAGGCGACCGCGCTCATCTCGCGCTGCTCGTCCACCGGATCGGTGAGGACCAGGCGATGCACGCCGACCGCCTGTGCGCCGAATACGGGGAGCGCCACCAGCAGCGACGCCAGGGCCAGTACTGCAGAAAGACGAACCAACATGGTGCTCACCTTCCGTTCCAGGTTCAGGAATCGGGCGTGCCTGCCATCAATTGCGCCTTGCTTCGTTCCTTGAGCCGGCAACGCCGACGGACCACTCCGCCGGCGCTACTCGCGTTGCATGGATCGCGCCACAGGCGCGTGGCGCGGGGGCAGCCGTCAGATGCCGCCGAGGAAATCCATCTTGCCGATCTTCACGCCGTTGTGGCGCAGGATGTTGTAGGCGGTGGTGAGGTGGAAATAGAAATTCGGCAGGGAGAAATTGAGCAGGAAGTCCTGCCCGGTGAAGCTGATCTCGTTGCCGCGCATCTTCAGCACCACGGTGCGCGCCGCACTGCCCTCGAGCTGCTCCGGGCGGATCTCGCGGATGAGGCCAAGGGTGCGCGCGATGCGCTCCTGCAATTCCGGGAAGCTCGCCTCGGTATCGGCGAAGGACGGCACTTCCAGCTGCGCGAGGCGGGCCGCGCAGCCTTTCGCCGAGTCGGTGGCGATCTGTACCTGGCGCGCCAGGGGGAACATGTCCGGCGCCAGGCGCGCGGAGATGAATACCCCCGGATCGATGCCTTGCGCCTCGGCATGGGCGGCAGCTTTTTCGAGGATGGCGGAGAGGTTGCCGAGCATGCGGGTGAAGACCGGGATGGAAGCCTCGTACATGGACAAGGACATGGGTGCTGACTCCGTGATGGCAGGGGACCGGCCGGGCGAAGTGCCGGCGACGCTCCACGATACACCCGCGGTGGGCGCCGTGTGCAGCCGCGCGCGATTGTCCCGTCGATGAAATCCGTGGCGCGCGATTCCCCGCCGATGCCATAGTTCGTCCCTTCCACAGGACGACATTCATGCAAGACCTCAACGACCTCTTCTACTTCGCCAAAGTCGTCGAGCACGGCGGCTTCGCTGCGGCCGGACGCCTGCTGGGCATCCCCAAGTCGCGCCTGTCCCGGCGCATCGCCGAGCTGGAAACCCGCCTCGGCGCCCGCCTGCTGCAGCGCACCACACGCAAGCTGGCACTGACCGATGTCGGCGAACGCTACCTGCGCCATTGCCAGGCGATGCTGCTGGAGGCCGAGCAGGCCGACGAAGCCGTGGCTTCGCTGACCAGCGAACCGCGCGGGCGCATCCGCGTGTCCTGCCCCACCGAGGTGGCGCGCATGCGCCTGCGCCATGTGTTCCCCAGTTTCCTCCAGCGCTACCCGCAGGTGCAGCTGGAAGTGATGCTGAGCAACCGCCGCATCGACCTGGTCAACGAAGGCGTCGACGTGGCGCTGCGGGTACGTGAACAGGACGACGAGGACCCCTCGCTGATCTGCCGCCAGCTGAGCCCCGCCCGCGCCATGCTGGTATGCGCGCCAAGCCTGCTCGAGGGCGTGACCCTGAATGGCCCGGATGACCTGCACCGGTTGCCGGCGCTCGGCGCCCTGGAGACCGATCGCCGCCTGCACTACCTGCTGCGCGACAGCCGCGGCAATCGACGTGACATCGTCCTGGAAGCGCGCCTGAGCATCGAGGACTTCGAGATCCGCAAGCTCGCCGCGCTGCAGGGCCTGGGCATGACCATGCTGCCGCAGATGAACTGCCAGCAGGAGCTGGAAGCCGGCACCCTGGTGCGCCTGCTGCCGGGCTGGGAACTGCCGGGCGGCAACCTGCAGGCGGTCTATACCCATAGACGCGGCATGCTGCCGGCCGTGCGCGCCTGGATCGAGCACCTGACCGAGGCCTGCCAGGCAGAGGGGCTGCTGCCGATCTGAAGCCCGCGCTCGAGAGAGGAAGACAGATAGTTAGCTAGCTTTCTTCCACCTCCAGGCTGCGCGATGATGGCGCCTCTCCCAGCCCCACCCGGACAAGCCCCCATGAGTGCCGCCGAGCAGTCTGCGACCACCGTCACCTTGCAGATCGTCTCCATCGTCTTCTTCACCTTCATCAGCTTCCTCTGCATCGGCCTGCCGCTGGCCGTGCTCCCGGGTTACGTGCACAACGACCTCGGCTACGGCTCGGTGCTGGCGGGCATCGTCATCAGCACCCAGTACGCCTCCACCCTGCTCTCCCGGCCCGTGTCCGGCGCCGTGGCCGACCGCCAGGGGCCCAAGCGCGCCGTGCTCTACGGACTCGCCGGCTGTGCGCTGAGTGGCGTGCTGACCCTGGCCTCCACCTCGCTGCAGCAGTTCCCCACCCTGAGCATGGCGCTGCTGCTGGCCGGGCGCGTCGCCCTCGGCGTGGCCCAGGGCCTGGTGGGCACCGGCTCCATCAGCTGGGGCATCGGGCGGGTCGGTGCCGAGAACACGGCGCGGGTCATCTCCTGGAATGGCATCGCCTCCTATGGCGCCGTGGCCCTGGGCGCGCCACTGGGGGTGCTGATGGTGGGGGGCATGGGGCTATGGAGCATGGGCGCGCTGATCGCCCTGCTCGGGCTCGGCGCCCTGGCACTGGCCTGGAACAAGGAAGCCGCCCCCATCGTCCAGGGCGTGCGCCTGCCATTTCGCAACGTCTTCCTGCGCATCGCCCCCAACGGCACGGCGCTGGCCCTGGGCTCCATCGGCTTCGGCACCCTGGCCACCTTCGTCACTCTCTACTACGCCAGCCGCGGCTGGGACGGCGCCGCCTGGTGCCTGACCGCCTTCGGCTGCGCCTTCATCGGTGCGCGGCTGCTGTTCGCCGGTGCCATCAACAGCCGTGGCGGCTACCGGGTGGCCATCGCCTGCCTGGGCATCGAAAGCCTCGGCCTGCTCCTGCTGTGGCTCGCCCCGCAACCCTGGCTGACCCTCTGCGGGGCGGCGCTGACCGGCTTCGGCCTGTCGCTGGTGTACCCGGCGCTGGGCGTCGAGGCCATCTCGCGCATTCCCGCCTCCAGCCGCAGCTCGGCCCTGGGCGCCTACGCGGTGTTCTTCGACCTCGCGCTGGGCATCGCCGGGCCGCTGATGGGGGTCATCGCCACGGGGTTCGGCTTCGGCGCCATCTTCATGGTTGCCGCCGGCATGGCCCTGGCAGGTATGCTGCTCGGCCTCTACCTGCTGCGCGTCGACGAACGTGGCGCGCCGGATCGCCTCTCCTGAAGGAACGCCCATGACTGCCGATGAAATAGCCGCCTTCTGCCTGCAACTGCCGGGCGCCCGTGAAGACCTCAAGTGGGGCAGCAACCGGGTGTTCTCGGTGGCCGAGAACAAGATGTTCGCGATCCTCGACTTCCTCGGCAGCGACCTGGCCTTCAAGGTGGACGCCGACCTGTTCCTCGGCTACGTCGACCGCCCCGGCATCCGTCCGGCCCCCTACCTCGCCCGCGCCCACTGGGTGACCCTGGCCATGCCGCCTTCGGTGGGCGATGAAGAGCTGCGCGCAGCGCTGACTCGCTCTCACCAACTGGTGGTCGCAAAACTGCCGAAGTACAAGCGCGCCGGCCTGCTGCTGGACTGATCCCCCGGCTGCGACAATCGGCCCGCTGCGCAGGCGACGCAGCCGTTCTATCGTCCGCGTTCAACTCATAACAAGGACGTCACCATGCTTGCGCGCCTGTCCGCTCTCCTCGCCCTGGTCGCCTTCGGCGGCTATACCCTCCATGTCATGTCCATCAGCGAACAACCGCTGCTTGAGTTCGGCGCCCAGTTGATGAGCCGCCCGGATACGGCACAGGTGGTGATCGATCTCTACCTCGCCTGCGGCCTGATCGGCATCTGGATGTACCAGGACAACCGCCGCCAGGGACGCGGGCTGCTCTACCTGCTGCCCTTCTACCTGGTGACGGCCGTGTTCGCGTCCATCGGCCCGCTGCTCTACCTGGTGCTGCGCCGCCCCACCGCCAAGGAGTGAAGGATGAAGGCCACTGCGCTGTGGCAGCACATCTGGAACGACCAGGCCCCGGCCAGGGGGCTCGAACAGCTGCGCCTGGACGGAAGGCAGGCGGACGCCTCGATGCTGGCCTTCGATGAAGGGGGCGAGCCCTATCGCCTGGTCTATCGGATGGATTTCGACGAGCGCTGGCGACCCAGGCGCTGCCACATCCGCGTCGAAGGCGGGTTCGGCGTGCGCGAGCTGCACCTGCGCCGCAATCCCCGCAACGAATGGCGCGACGGGCCAGGCAATCGCCTGCGAACGCTGGACGGTTGCCAGGACCTCGACCTCTGGCCGACGCCCTTCACCAACAGCCCGGCCGCCTGGCGTCTCGGCCTGGCGCACGATCAGCGCGAGGAAATCGCCGTCGTCTTCATCGAGGCGCCCACGCTCGAAGTGCGCGTGATGCATCAGGCCTACACCCGCCTGGACGCACGCCACCTGCTGTACCAGAACCTGGACGGCAGTGGCTTCCATGCAGTGCTCAGGCTGGCTGCCGACGGCCTGGTGGAAGACTACCCCGGGATGTTCCAGCGCCTGCGCTGAACACTTCACCAGTGCGGCCGTGCCACCGCGAAGGCTCTAGAGCGCCATTCGCGGGAAAAATTCCCGATAGTGGAGCGTAAAGTCTTAGATACACTTCACAGAAATTTTCGGCTCAACTTTGGTGCGTGCAGGCCGATACCCGCTCCAAGCCTTGCGGAAGAACACTATGAGAAACAATCAGCCAGTCACTCAACGCGAACGTACTTTCCCTCCCCAGCAACGTCTGATCTCCACGACGGACAGCAAGGGCGTGATCACCTATTGCAACGAAGCCTTCACCGATATCAGCGGCTACAGCCGTGACGAGCTGATCCGCTCGCCGCACAACCTGGTGCGCCACCCGGACGTCCCGCCTGCCGTCTTCGCCCACATGTGGACGACCCTGAAGAAGGGCCGCCCGTGGATGGGCATCGTCAAGAACCGCTGCAAGAACGGTGATCACTACTGGGTCAACGCCTACGTGACGCCGATCTTCGAAGGCAGCCAGGTGGTCGGCTACGAGTCGGTGCGGGTCAAGCCCACCGCCGAGCAGATCCGCCGCGCCGAGGCGCTGTACCAGCGCATCAATGCCGGCAAGTCGGCCATTCCCGGTCGCGATCGCTGGTTGCCCGTGGTGCAGGACTGGTTGCCCTTCATCCTCATCAGCCAGATCGGCTTCATGATCGGGGCCTGGCTCAACTCGCACTGGGGCTTCCTCCTCGCCGCGCTGCTTTCCGTGCCCCTAGGCCTTAGCGGGCTGGCCTGGCAGAACCGTGGCATCAAGCGCCTGCTGCACCTGGCCGAACAGACCACGTCCGATCCGCTGATCGCGCAGATGTACACCGACAGCCGCGGTGCCCAGGCACGCCTGGAGATGTCCATCCTCAGCCAGGAAGCGCGCCTGAAAACCTGCCTGACCCGCCTGCAGGACACCGCCGAACACCTCACCGAGCAAGCCAGGGAAGCCGATGCACTGGCCCACAACAGCTCCGAGGGGCTGGAACGCCAGCGCGTTGAGACCGAGCAGGTGGCCACCGCCGTGAACCAGATGGCCTCGACCACCCAGGAAGTGGCCAGCAACGTGCAACGCACCGCCGACGCGACCCAGGAAGCCAACCGCCTCACCGGCCAGGGCCGCAGCATCACCGCCGAGACCCGCGAGGCCATCGAGCGCCTGTCGCGCGCGGTGGGCGAGACCGGCGAGACCGTTACCCGCCTGGCCCAGGACAGCAACGAGATCGGTGGCGTGGTCGACGTGATCAAGGGCATCGCCGATCAGACCAACCTGCTGGCACTGAACGCCGCCATCGAAGCGGCGCGTGCCGGCGAGATGGGCCGCGGCTTCGCCGTGGTCGCCGACGAGGTGCGCCAGCTGGCGCAGCGCACCGCCGAATCCACCGGGCAGATCCACCAGCTCATCGCCCAGCTGCAGAAGACCGCCGAGGAGGCCGTGCGCACCATGGAGGCCGGTCGCCGCCAGGCCGACGAGGGCGTGGAACGTGTTCTGCAAGCCGACCAGGCCCTGGTGGGCATCAGCGAGGCGGTGGCCAACATCACCCAGATGACCGACCAGATCGCCGCCGCCACCGAGGAGCAGAGCGCCGTGGCCGAGCAGATCAACCAGAGCATCAGCAGCATCGCCCAGCTCGCCGACCAGACCTCCGGCGAGGCCCAGCGCACCGTGCTGCTGAGCGAAGAGCTGACCACCACCGCGCAAGGCCAGTACTCGTTGGTGGACCGCTTCAACCGCTGAGTCAGCGGGCATGAAAAAGGGCGCCTGGGGGCGCCCTTTTCCTTTGCCTGCCGGTTCACTCCATGATCAGGTTCATCACCAGGTGGACCATCAGCTCCTTCTGTCGCGGATCGCTCTGGGCCACCAACAGGGCGATGGCCGCGAGGGCGTTGTCATTGATCTTCAGTTCGCCATCCGTCTTCAGGTGATGTCGGTTTCGCCTCAGGAACCAGATGAACAAGAAGGCTCCGATGCGCTTGTTGCCATCGGTGAAGGGGTGGTTCTTGATCACCATGTACAGCAGGTTGGCCGCCTGTTCCTCGATGCTCGGGTAAAGGAACTGCCCGCCGAAGGACTGCACGATATTGCCCAGCAGCCCCTCGAAGCTGTCGTCCTTCGGCTGGCCGAACAGCTCGCTGGCCTCCCCCCTGTGCATCAGGTCGGCCTTCAGCGCGGCGATGCATTCGGCGGCCTCGCCCGGCTCGATCACATAGCGGATGTCTTCGGTGAAACCATCGCGGGCAAGGCGTTCGCCGTCGAACTGGTTGAGCAGCAGGAAGGTACGCGCATAGCCGGCGATGACGCTCACCAAACCACGCGCCTCGGTCAGGCTGGCCCGATCCACCAGGCCGTCACGGAACAGCGTCAGGGTCTTCTGCAACTGCCCGATACGCGCCTGCTGCGCCTCCAGCCTTCGCCGGTTGAGGCTGTAGCCCTGGAGCAGGTGCTCCTTGAGCACGCCGTTGGCCCAGATGCGGAAACGCGTGCCCTGGGTCGACTTGACGCGATAGCCGACCGAGATGATGACGTCGAGGCTGTAGTGCGACGTGTCATAGAACTTGCCGTCCGCGGCAGTTATCCGGAAATCCCGGATAACTGCCGACTCGCTCAGCTCCCCCTCACGGAAGATATTGCGGATGTGCTCGCTTATGGTTCGTACGTTCTTGTCGAACAGCTCCGCCATCTGCCGCTGGGTCAGCCAGACGGTCTCCCCCTCCATGCGTACCTCGGTAACGCTTTCCCCTTCCCGCTGGTAGATCAGGATCGGCAGGGTTTCCTGCAAGGCATCCATATCGTCGCCCTTCCTTGTGGTGATGGACTCCGCAGTCTGCTTGCACCCTGCCGGGTGAGTGGCTCGCCGGCCTATCAGGAACGTCCCTGTTCTGGCGTCCTGGCTCCGACGCCACTCAGCTGGACAGGGAGGTCGCCCGCTTCCGCCCCGATTGCCGGTGCAGCCCTGCGCAGGACCAACAGGTAGGCGATGGAGAGCAGCGCGAGGAACGGCACACCGAATACCAGGGTCATGCGGAACGCCGGCACGAAGGCCGTGGTGACCAGGACCGCCAGCACCAGGCCCAGGCCCAGCAGCGTTCCATAGGGGAAGCCCCACATGCGAAAGGCCAACGGTGCATTGCCCAGGCGCTGGTGATAGCGGCGGAAGCGGTAGTGGGTGAGGAAAATCATCATCCAGGCGAAGAGCGCGCCGAAGATGGAGATGGCCATCATCAGCATGAAGGACTGCTCGGGGAATACCAGGTTGACCAGGGTCGCCAGGGCGATGCCGGTGCAGGAAAGCGCCAGGGCGTTCAGCGGCACTCCGGCCTCGCTCAGCCGGCCCATCGCCTTGGGGGCGTGGCCCGCGCGGGACAGGCTGAACATCATCCGCGTGGTGGTGTACAGCTGGCTGTTCATGGCCGAGAGCGCCGCCACCAGGATCACGAAGTTGATCAAGCCCGTGGCACCCGGAATCCCAACCTGCGCCATGACGCTGACGAAGGGGCTCTGCGCGCCCTGTCCGGACTGGTCCCAGGGCACCATGGCGAGGATCAGCGCGAGGGTGAGCAGGTAGAACACCACCAGCCGCACCATGGTCACCTTGAAGGCCTTCTTCACCGCCTGCTCGGGGTGTTCCGCCTCGCCGGCAGCCACGGCGATCATCTCGATGCTGAGGTAGCTGAAGATGGCGATGATCACCGCGATCCATACGCCCGAAATGCCGTTGGGCATGAAGCCGCCGTGCTCGACGTAGTGGTGGAAGCCGTACTCCGGGTTCTGCCCACCGAACACCAGCCAGGCCCCCAGCAGGATGAAGGCGAGGATGGCGCTGATCTTGATGGCCGAGAACCAGTACTCGAAGTGGCCGAACGCCTTGACGCTGATGGCGTTGGTGAAGATCAGCACCGAGGAGAACAGCAGGATCCACACCCACCCGGCCACGTCGGGGAACCAGTGCTTCATGTACATCGCGATGGCGGTGACCTCCGTTCCCACCGCCAGGACAATGGACGCCCAGTAGGCGTAGCGCACCAGGAACCCCGCCAGCGGGCTGATGTAGAACTCGGCGTAGGCACCGAAGGAGCCGGAGGTGGGATGGGCCACGGTCATCTCCGCCAGGCACCCCATCAACAGCAGCGCGATCAAGGCGCCGAGGGCATAGCTGACGAGCACCCCGGGGCCGGCGAAGCCGATGGCGAAGCTGCTCCCCATGAACAGCCCGGTGCCGATGGCACCCCCGATGGCGATCATGCTCATCTGCGCCGAAGTGAGCTGGCGCTTGAGGCCCTGCTCGCGGGCCGCGATGGCGGCGAATCCAGTCTTGGTGGTCATTTCGTGCCTCGTCCTTATTGTCGTTATGCAGGCGTCAGAGAAGTTGCAGCGGGTATTCGATGATCACCCGCAGTTCGTTGTTGTCTGCGGTATCGGCACGGGCCACCTGCCCGGTTGAGCGGATGCTGGCCTGGCGCAGGCGCACGGACAGGTCCTTGGCCGAGCCGGACTGCACGACGTAGCGCAACTCGATGTCCCGCTCCCAGCGCTTGCCGGCCTCGCCGTAACGCTGGTAGGAGCCCGGCCCCTTGTGATGGCTGTCGTCGATGTGGTCACCGCGGATGTAGCGGGTCATGAAGCCCAGGCCGGGTACGCCGAACAGCGCCAGGTCGAGGTCGTAGCGCAGTTGCCAGGAGCGCTCGTTGGGGGCGTTGAAGTCGAGCACCTGCACCGAGTTGGCGAGGTAGATCGATGTGCCGGGCTGGCGATCGAAGCCCAGGTAGTCGAATGGCTCGTCGCCGCTTACCCGCTGATGCGCCAGGGTCAGGGCATGGGCGCCCTGGCTGTAGCGTGCGGAAGCGGACCAGGCGGTGGTGTCGATCCCGCCCGCCAGTCGCCGCCCCTGGTCACGGGTGCGATAGAGGTTGAAGTCGAAGGTCAGGGCAAGCGCTTCATCCAGCCCCACGCGGTGGTTGGCTCCCAGGTAGTGCTGGCGCCAGACGTCTTCGAACCTTGAGGTGTAGGCGGACAGCCCGGTGCCTTCCGCCGGGGTCCAGTCGAAGCCGGCGTAGTCGACCCGACGCGTTTCCACCTGGGCGAACAGGGCCTTGAGTGCGCCGTCGCCATTGGTGGAGTTGCCGTCGTTGCCGGCGGTGAAGTGACCGGCCTCCAGCAACAGGTCGTCGCGTTCGCGACTGGCCAGCGAGAAGCCGATGGCCATCGGCGCGAACAGCCGTGCGTTGCCGGTGCCGAACACCGGGTTCATCGGTGCCTGGCTGCCGTATTTCAGCTCGCTGCGCGAGATACGCAGCTTCAGCGCCGCGCCGACCTCGCTGTGGTCGTCTTCAGGCCGCCCGGCAGAGTCCAGGGGCAGCAGGTCGGTGCCGGTGCGGGCACGGTTGCTGTCGAGCTTGAGCCCGAGGCTGGCGTACGCATCGACACCGAGGCCCACCGTTCCCCGGGTATAGCCGGAGCTGTAGTCCAGTTGCATGCCATGGGCCCACTCCTCCCGGTAGTTCTGCCCACCGGGGTTGTTGAGCATGTTGCGGTGGAAGTAGAAGTTGCGCTGGGTCAGGACCAGCCGGCTGTCCTCCAGGAAGCCTTCGGCCGGCTCCCCGGACATCGCCTGGGGGCTGAGGGACGCACAGAGCAAGGCACACGCCATTGGGAAACGGGATTTCATCATCATCGACCTCTTCTTGTGGTTATGGGCTCGAGGCTGGGCGCCCTCCCCGGGCGCCCGGTTGGGTTCAGGTCACCTGCTTGCGGGTCATGAAGCGCTCTGCGCGCCAGGCATCGCTGTCGAGCACGTCAACGAGCGCCTCGGCGGCATCCCAGACATCGGTGAAGCCGGTGTAGAGCGGGGTGAAGCCGAAGCGCATGATCCGCGGCTCGCGGTAGTCGCCGATGACGCCACGGTCGATGAGCGCCTGGATCACGGCGTAGCCCTCGGGGTGCTCGAAGCTCACGTGGCTGCCGCGGCGGGCGTGTTCCATCGGCGTCACCAGGGTCAGCGGGTGCTCGCCACAACGGGCGCGGACGCGTTCGATGAAGAGGTCGGTCAGTGCCAGGGACTTCTCCCGCAGGGCCTGCATGTCGGTCTTCTCGAAGGCCTCCAGGCCGCACTCCACCATGGCGAGGGAGGTGATCGGCTGGGTGCCGCAGAGGTAGCGGCCGATCCCCGGGGCCGGCTCGTAGCGGGCCTCCATGCCGAACTGGCGGACATGGCCCCACCAGCCCGTGAGCGGCTGCCAGACCAGCTCGCGCAGGTGCGGGGCGACCCAGACGAAGGCCGGCGAGCCTGGACCGCCGTTGAGGTACTTGTAGGTGCAACCGATGGCGTAGTCGGCGCCGGAACCCTTGAGGTCGACCGGCACCGCGCCGGCCGAATGGCAGAGGTCCCAGATGGTCAGCGCACCGCACTCGTGTGCCAGCGCCGTGAGCGCGGCCATGTCGTGGAGGTGGCCGGTCTTGTAGTTCACCTGGGTGATCAGCGCGACGGCGGTGTCGGTGCCGATGGCCGCGGGCATCTCCTCCGGTGCATCCACCAGGCGCAGGCTGTAGCCCTGCTGGAGCATGTCGGCGAGGCCTTCGACCATGTAGATGTCGGTGGGGAAGTTACTGCGTTCGGTGACGATCACCTTGCGCGACGGGTCGCGCTCGGCCTGCACACGAAGCGCTGCCACCAGCACCTTGAAGAGGTTGATGGATGTGGTGTCGGTGATGACCACCTCGTCCTCGCCCGCGCCGATCAGGCGAGCCAGCCGGTTGCCCAGGCGCTCCGGCAACGCGCGCCAGCCGGCGCTGTTCCAGCTGCCGATCAGCCCTTCGCCCCACTCCTTCTCCACCACTTCGCGGGCCCTCTGCAGCGCGGGCCTCGGCCGGGCGCCGAGGGAGTTGCCGTCGAGGTAGATCACGCCTTCGGGCAGGACGAATTCCTCGCGCAAGGGGCCGAGGGGGTCGCGGGCATCGAGGGCCAGGCAGTCTTCTCTTGTAGTCATGTCGATTCCTAGGCAGGCAGGCGACGCAGCACGGCGCGAACCGGGCTGGCATCGAGATGGGTGAATTTGAGCGGGAGGGCGATCAGTTCGTAGTCGCCCGGAGCGACGTCATCGAGCAGCAGGCCTTCGAGGATCGCCATGCGCCAACGGCGAACGGCCTGGTGCGCATCGAGCGTCTTGCTGTCCTGGGGGTCCAGCGACGGCGTGTCGATACCCACCAGGCGCACACCGTGGCGGGCCAGCAGTTCGACGGCCAGCGGATCGATGGCCGCGAAGGCCTCGGGCCAGCTGTCGAGAGGCGCTTGCCGCCAGGTGCGGATCAGGACCCGGGGCGGCAGCTGGTGAAGATGCGGTTCCAGTTGCGCAGGCCGTACCAGGCCGCCGGCATCCAGGCAGTGGATGACCCGGCAAGGGCCGAGGTAGGGCGCCAGGTCGACGTCCCCGATCGCCGCACCGGACGCGTCGTAGTGCAGCGGTGCATCGGCATGGGCGCCCGTGTGGGGCGACAGGGTGATGCGCCCCACGTTGACCGGGCAGTGCTCGTCGATGTGCCAGCAGCGTTCCTCCTGGAAGGGCGTATCGCCCGGCCAGGTTGGCGTGCTGGCGTCCAGCGGTGGACTGATGTCCCAGAGGGACTGGCCGTCTTGCATGATCGGACTCCCGTGAAAGGAGGATGATCATGGGTCAGGGGCCGAAGAATGTTCGTGCTATCTTCGTCCCGAAAGCGGCACTTATTCGAAGATAATTTCGCCAGACAACAGTTCACTGAAAGAATATTCAATGACCCTGGATACTACCGATCTGCGCCTCCTCCTCTGCCTCCAGCAGAACGGACGCATCAGCAACCAGGAACTGGCGGAGAAGGTCGCGCTCTCGCCCTCCGCCTGCTTGCGTCGGCTACGCAACCTGGAAGACGGTGGGGTGATCCGCGGCTATCGACCGCTGCTGGATGCCGAGCGCCTGGGAATCGAGCTGGATGCCCTGGTGCACCTTTCCATGCGCCAGGACGAGGATGGCTGGCACGAGCGCTTCATGGAGCAGGTACAGAGCTGGCCCGAGGTGGTGAGCGCCTTCATCGTCACCGGCCACAGCAACTATGTGCTGCGGGTCCAGGCGCGCAACCTGAAACAGTTCTCCGACTTCATCGTCAACCGCCTGAACCGCGCCCGGGGCGTCACCGACATCCGCTCCGAGATCATCCTGCAGCAGATCAAGGATGGCGGCGGCGTGCTCGACCTACTCGTCGCGCGAAAGTAGCGCGCACTCAACTCGCCAGGAAGGCCGCCACGGCATCCGCGGCGCCGTCCATGTGCTGCTCGTGGGTCAGGCCCGACGCCTTGAGGGGCTTGAGGTCATGGTCGCCTGCGACCAGCCAGTGCAGATGGATCGACGGGGATAACGCGTAGCCGGTGACGGCAGGGCGGTCGCCAAGGGCATCGCGCTCGCCCTGGACGACCAGGGTCGGGGTCTTCAGCTCGGCCAGGTGGGCGACCCGGGGCTTCTCCGGTTTACCGGCCGCATAGAAGGGATACCCCAGGCAGACCAGCGCATCCGCGCCCAGCTCATCGGCCACCAGGCTGGCCATGCGACCGCCCATGGACTTGCCACCGATGGCCAATCGCCCCGTGACGTGCTGTCGCACCTCGGCATGCACCGCCCGCCAGTGATCGAGCAATTGCCCCTGCGGATTGGGCGGGCGTCTGCGCCCGTCGTCACGCCGCGCCGCCATGTAGGGAAACTCGAAACGCACCACCGCTACGCCCCGCGTGGCGAGCTTCTGCGCCATTTCCTCCATGAAGGCGCTGTCCATCGGCGCCCCGGCACCGTGGGCCAGTATCAGGGTGTTCTTCACAAGGCCTGAAGGCCTGCTCCACAGCAGCATCGGGAAATCTCCGGTGGGCGGCGTCTGTTGATCCAAATCAATAGCGCCAGTAAGGGCTTTCACCATGCTTCGCACGCAATTCCAAGAAACCGTGTACGGAAGCCCACAAACATGAACACAGCAGTCAGTACCGCCTACAACTACAAGGTGGTCCGCCAGTTCGCCATTATGACGGTGGTCTGGGGAATCGTCGGGATGGGGCTCGGCGTTCTCATAGCTGCCCAGCTAGCCTGGCCGGAGCTCAACTTCAACCTGCCCTGGACCAGCTTTGGCCGCTTGCGACCCTTGCACACCAACGCGGTGATCTTCGCGTTCGGTGGTTGCGCATTGTTCGCCACCTCCTACTACGCCGTCCAACGCACCTGCCAGACCCGCCTGGTCTCGGACAAGCTCGCCGCCTTCACCTTCTGGGGTTGGCAGCTGGTGATCGTCCTGGCCGCCGTGAGCCTGCCGCTGGGCTTCACCAGCTCCAAGGAATACGCCGAGCTGGAATGGCCGATCGACATTCTCATCACCATCGTCTGGGTCTGCTACGCCGCCGTGTTCTTCGGCACGGTGATGAAGCGCAAGACCAAGCACATCTACGTGGGCAACTGGTTCTTCGGTGGCTTCATCCTCACCGTGGCCATCCTCCATGTAATCAACAACCTGGAGATCCCGGTCACCCTGACCAAGTCCTACTCGCTCTACTCGGGCGCGACCGACGCGATGGTCCAGTGGTGGTACGGCCACAACGCCGTGGGCTTCTTCCTGACCGCCGGCTTCCTCGGGATGATGTATTACTTCGTGCCGAAGCAGGCCGGTCGCCCGGTCTACTCCTACCGCCTGTCCATCGTCCACTTCTGGGCGCTGATCGCGGTCTACATCTGGGCCGGCCCGCACCACCTGCACTACACCGCGCTGCCGGACTGGGCTCAGTCCCTGGGCATGGTGATGTCGCTGATCCTGCTGGCGCCGAGCTGGGGCGGCATGATCAACGGCATGATGACCCTCTCGGGCGCCTGGCATAAGCTGCGCGACGATCCGATCCTGCGCTTCCTGGTGGTCTCCCTCGCCTTCTACGGCATGTCCACCTTCGAAGGCCCGATGATGGCCATCAAGACCGTCAACGCCCTCTCCCACTACACCGACTGGACCATCGGCCACGTGCACGCCGGCGCCCTAGGCTGGGTCGCCATGGTGTCCATCGGCTCGCTGTACCACCTGATCCCGAAGGTGTTCGGCCGCGAGCAGATGCACAGCGTCGGCCTGATCAACGCCCACTTCTGGCTGGCCACCATCGGCACCGTGCTCTACATCGCCTCGATGTGGGTCAACGGCATCGCCCAGGGCCTGATGTGGCGCGCGGTGAACGAGGACGGCACCCTGACCTACTCCTTCGTCGAGGCACTGGAAGCCAGCCACCCCGGCTTCGTGGTGCGCATGATCGGCGGCGCGATCTTCCTCAGCGGCATGCTCCTCATGGCCTACAACACCTGGCGCACCGTGAAGGCTGCCAAGCCGGCCGAATACGACGCCATCGCCCAGATCGCCTGAGGAATCGATAGATGAAAAAGCATGAAGTCATCGAGAAGAACGTCGGCCTGATGGCGTTGTTCATGATCCTGGCCGTCAGCATCGGCGGTCTGGTACAGATCGTCCCGCTGTTCTTCCAGGACGTGACCAACACCCCGGTCGAAGGCATGAAGCCCTACACCGCGCTGCAGCTGGAAGGACGCGACATCTACATCCGCGAAGGCTGCGTCGGCTGCCACTCGCAGATGATCCGCCCCTTCCGCGCCGAGACCGAGCGCTATGGCCACTACTCCGTCGCCGGCGAAAGCGTCTGGGACCATCCCTTCCTGTGGGGCTCCAAGCGCACCGGCCCGGACCTGGCCCGGGTTGGCGCCCGCTACTCGGACGACTGGCACCGCGCGCACCTCTACAACCCGCGCAACGTAGTACCGGAGTCGAAGATGCCGGCCTACCCGTGGCTGGTGGAGAACAAGCTCGACGGCAAGGACACCGCCGCCAAGCTCAGCGCCATGAAGACCCTGGGCGTGCCCTACACCGACGAGGACATCGCCGGTGCCTCCGAGGCGGTCAAGGACAAGACCGAGATGGACGCCCTGGTCGCCTACCTGCAGGTGCTCGGCACCAGCCTGAAGACCAAGAGGTAAGGCGCCATGGACGTTGGAATACTGCGCGGCCTCGGCACCTTGCTGGTGCTGGTCGCGATGATCGGGGTGTTCTGCTGGGCCTACAGCGGCCGCCGCAAGGCTGACTTCGAGCAAGCCTCGCTGCTGCCCTTCGGCGACGACGCCAAGCCCAGCCTGCAAGACCGGAATGTTTCTAGGAGCACACACGAATGACCACTTTCTGGAGCTGGTACATAACCCTGCTCACCCTCTTCACCCTGGTGGCGCTGCTCTGGCTGGTGTTCGCCACCCGCAAGGGCGAGGCCAAGGGCACGGTCGACAAGACCATGGGCCATGCCTTCGACGGCATCGAGGAGTACGACAACCCGCTGCCCAAATGGTGGTTCATGCTGTTCGTGGGCACCATCGTCTTCGCCATCGGCTACATGGTGCTCTACCCCGGCCTGGGCAACTGGACCGGCCTGTTCCCCGGCTATGAAGGCGGCTGGACCCAGGAGAAGCAGTGGCAGCGCGAGGTCGACAAGGCCAACGCCCAATACGGCCCGATCTTCGCCAAGTACTCCGCCATGCCGCTGGAAGCCGTGGCCCAGGATCCGCAAGCCCTGAAAATGGGCGGCCGCCTGTTCGCCACCTACTGCTCCATCTGCCACGGTTCGGACGCCAAGGGCGCGGTCGGTTTCCCCAACCTGGCCGACAGCAGCTGGCGCTGGGGCGGCGACGCCGAAACCATCAAGGTCACCATCCTGCACGGTCGCATGGCTGCCATGCCGGCCTGGGGTGAAGTACTGGGTGATGAAGGCGTGAAGAACGTCGCCGCCTACGTCCGCCAGGACCTGGCCGGCCTGAAGCTGCCGGACGATGTGAAAGCCGACGTGGAAGCCGGTAAGGCCCTGTTCGCCACCACCTGCACCGCCTGCCACGGCCAGGAAGGCCACGGCACCGCAGCCATGGGCGCCCCGGACCTGACCCAGCCGGCCGCCTGGATCTACGGCTCCAGCCTGGCCCAGCTGCAACAGACCATCCGCTACGGCCGCAACGGCCAGATGCCTGCCCAGGAGCAATACCTCGGCCAGGACAAGGTGCACATCCTCGCCGCCTACGTGTACAGCCTGTCCCGCAAGGACGGGGAGAAAGTAGCCAGCGAGTGATCCGAACCGGCGACGCAAGGAGGCGTCGCCACACCGCCCGGACCGAAAGGCACCGGACGGAGCCGCGCAAAGGCAGCCCGACGCGAGAAGGGCAACACGGGCACAGGGATGTGTCCACCCCTCAAGATCCCTCCCCACTCCCTCCTTATATATAGTGCGACCCAATGTCGCACCCGTCCCGACCAGTAGCCTTCCCCCCGAAAGCCCATCGACTAAGCTGCTCGATAATCCTCACCCGTCATGAGGGCAAGGCGATTCCCCCCTCCCGCCCCGGCTCGAAGTGCTGTCTCGGCCACCGGACGAACCGGCTGGAATCCTTGTCCAGAGGGCCCTGAAAGGGTGTTTGTGTCGGCATGTGTCGTTGCAATGACTACCCTCTTTCTCCATACTTGCGCCGCTTTTTTGTCCCCGAAAAACTCCATTAACCGTGGAACCCCTAGCATGAGCACAGCAATCAGTCAGACTGCTTATAACTATAAGGTGGTCCGCCAGTTCGCCGTTATGACGGTGATCTGGGGGGTCATTGGGATGGGTCTAGGCGTGTTCATCGCCGCACAACTCGTGTGGCCGGAACTCAACCTGAACCTTCCGTGGACCAGCTTCGGCCGTCTGCGCCCCCTGCATACCAACGCGGTGATCTTCGCCTTCGGTGGTTGCGCCCTGTTCGCCACGTCCTACTACGTGGTGCAACGTACCTGCCAGGCTCGCCTGATTTCCGATGGGCTGGCAGCCTTCACGTTCTGGGGCTGGCAAGCCGTGATCGTGCTGGCAGTGATCACACTGCCTCTGGGTTACACCTCCTCCAAGGAATACGCCGAACTCGAGTGGCCGATCGACATCCTCCTGGCTGTCGTCTGGATCACCTACGCGGTCGTGTTCTTCGGCACCATCGTCAAGCGCAAGACCAAGCACATCTATGTGGGCAACTGGTTCTTCGGCGCCTTCATCCTGGTGACCGCACTGCTGCACATCGTCAACAGCATGGAAATCCCGGTCTACGCCTTCAAGTCGTACTCCGTGTACTCCGGCGCGACCGACGCGATGATCCAGTGGTGGTACGGCCACAACGCCGTGGGCTTCTTCCTGACCACCGGCTTCCTCGGGATGATGTACTACTTCGTGCCGAAACAGGCCGAGCGTCCGATCTACTCGTATCGCCTGTCCATCGTGCACTTCTGGGCGCTGATCACCCTGTACATCTGGGCCGGCCCGCACCACCTGCACTACACCGCTCTGCCGGATTGGGCCCAGTCCCTGGGCATGGCGATGTCCCTGATCCTGCTGGCTCCGAGCTGGGGCGGCATGATCAACGGCATGATGAGCCTGTCGGGGGCCTGGCATAAGTTGCGCAGCGACCCGATCCTGCGCTTCCTGGTGGTCTCCCTGGCCTTCTACGGCATGTCCACCTTCGAAGGCCCGATGATGGCCATCAAGACCGTCAACGCCCTTTCCCACTACACCGACTGGACCATCGGCCACGTACACGCCGGCGCTCTGGGCTGGGTCGCGATGATTTCCATCGGTTCCCTGTACCACCTGATCCCGAAAGTGTTCGGTCGCGAGCAGATGCACAGCGTCGGCCTGATCAACGCCCACTTCTGGCTGGCCACCGTCGGCACCGTGCTCTACATCGCCTCGATGTGGGTCAACGGCATCACCCAGGGCCTGATGTGGCGCGCGGTGAACGAAGACGGCACCCTGACCTACTCCTTCGTCGAAGCACTGGAAGCCAGCCACCCCGGCTTCATGGTCCGCGCACTCGGCGGCGCCTTCTTCGTCACCGGCATGCTGCTGATGGCCTATAACACCTGGCGCACCGTGCGTGCCGCCAAGCCGTCCGAATACGAAGCCGCCGCGCAGATCCCGCAAGGAGCTCACTAATAATGAAGTCGCATGAATTAGTTGAGAAGAACGTAGGTCTGCTGGCGCTGTTCATGGTCATCGCCGTGAGCATCGGTGGCCTGGTGCAGATCGTTCCGCTGTTCTTCCAGGACGTGACCAACACGCCGGTCGAAGGCATGAAGCCGCGCTCCGCGCTGGAGCTGGAAGGCCGTGACATCTACATCCGCGAAGGCTGCGTCGGCTGCCACTCGCAGATGGTCCGCCCCTTCCGCGCCGAAACCGAGCGCTACGGCCACTACTCCGTCGCCGGCGAAAGCGTCTGGGACCACCCCTTCCTGTGGGGCTCCAAGCGTACCGGCCCGGACCTGGCCCGCGTAGGCGGCCGCTACTCCGACGACTGGCACCGCGCGCACCTCTACAACCCGCGCAACGTGGTACCGGAATCGAAGATGCCGGCCTACCCCTGGCTGGTGGAGAACAAGCTCGATGGCAAGCACACCGCGGCCAAGATGGAAGCTCTCCGTACCGTAGGCGTGCCCTACACCGACGATGACATCGCCGGCGCCAAAGACGCAGTCAAGGGCAAGACCGAGATGGACGCACTGGTGGCGTTCCTTCAAGGCCTGGGCACCTCGATCAAGAACAAACGGTAAGCACGATGGATATCCAGACTGTCCGCGGACTGGGAACCATCCTGGTGTTCGTCGCCTTCATCGGCGTCGTGCTCTGGGCGTACAGCAGCAAGCGCAAGGGCAGCTTCGACGAAGCTGCCAACCTGCCCTTCGCCGACGACAAGCCAGCGAACACCAAGAGCGATGAAGAAGCTTCGAGGAGTAAGAGCGAATGACCACGTTCTGGAGTTGGTACGTAACCCTGCTCACCAGCGCCACACTGGTGGCGCTGACCGTGCTGATCTTTGCCACCCGCAAAGGCCAGCGCCAGGAAAGCACCGAAGAAACCGTCGGCCACGCCTTCGACGGTATCGAGGAATATGACAACCCGCTGCCCAAGTGGTGGTTCATGCTGTTCGTCGGCACCCTGATCTTCGCCGTCGGCTACCTGGTCCTGTACCCGGGCATGGGCAACTGGAAAGGCATCTTCCCCGGTTACGGCGAAGTCACCGAAGGCAAGGCCTTCGCTGACGGCCAGCCCGGCTGGACCGGTGTCCACCAGTGGGAAAAGGAAATGGACAAGGCCGACAAGCAATACGGCCCGCTGTTCCAGAAGTACGCCGCCATGCCGATCGAGGAAGTGGCCAAGGACGAGAAAGCCCTGAAAATGGGTGGTCGCCTGTTCGCTTCCAACTGCTCGGTCTGCCACGGCTCCGACGCCAAGGGCTCCTACGGCTTCCCCAACCTCACCGACGCCGACTGGCGCTGGGGTGGCGAGGCCGAGACCATCAAGACCACCATCCTCGGCGGCCGTCACGGCGTGATGCCGGCCTGGGGCGAAGTCATCGGCGAGCAAGGCGTACGTGACGTCGCCGCGTTCGTCCGCGTGACCCTGGATGGTCGTGACCTGCCGAAGGACTCCAATGCGAATCCGGAAGCCGGCAAGGCGATCTTCGCTGCCAACTGCGTGGCGTGCCACGGTCCGGAAGGCAAGGGCACCCCGGCGATGGGCGCTCCGAACCTGACCCACCCGGGCGCGTTCATCTACGGCAGCACCTTCGCCCAGCTGCAGCAGACCATCCGTTACGGTCGCCAGGGCTCCATGCCGGCTCAGGAAGAACACCTGGGCAACGACAAGGTCCACCTGCTCGCCGCTTACGTCTACAGTCTGTCGCACAAGAACGCCGCAGAAACCGAAAGCAAGTGACACAAAGCCTGCCATGCGCGACGCACTGTCGCACATGGCAGGCCGCCATCGGGCGTACCATATGCGGCAGGCAACAAGATCCCGTTCGGCAAGCATCGATCGGGGCAAGCCCCAACCGCCGTGGTATGAGTAGATGAGCGAACAGATCCCCGTCCAGAACATTACCCCTCCCCCGGCCAAGAGCGGTGCAAGCGCCGACCTCTACGCCAGCCGTGAAAAGATCTACACCCGCGCCTTCACCGGCATCTTCCGCAACCTGCGCATGGCAGGTGGCGCGCTGCTCTTCCTGCTTTATTTCGGCACCGTCTGGCTGAGCTGGAACGACCGCCAGGCCGTCTGGTGGAACCTGCCCGAGCGCAAGTTCTACATCTTCGGCGCCACCTTCTGGCCCCAGGACTTCGTCCTCCTGTCCTGGCTGCTGATCATCTGCGCCTTCGGCCTGTTCCTCATCACCGTCTTCGCCGGTCGCGTCTGGTGCGGCTACACCTGCCCACAGAGCGTCTGGACCTGGATCTTCATGTGGTGCGAGAAGGTCACCGAGGGCGACCGCAACCAGCGCATGAAGCTGGACAAGGCCCCCATGAGCGGCGCCAAGCTCATGCGCAAGTCGGCCAAGCACAGCCTCTGGCTGCTGATCGGCTTCGTCACCGGCATCACCTTCGTCGGCTACTTCACGCCCATCCGTGAACTGGTATTCGACCTCTTCACCGGCAATGCCGATGGCTGGGCCTATTTCTGGGTCGGCTTCTTCACCCTCGCCACCTACGGCAACGCCGGCTGGCTGCGCGAGCAGGTGTGCATCTATATGTGCCCATACGCTCGCTTCCAGAGCGTGATGTTCGACAAGGACACCCTGATCGTCTCCTACGATCCGCGTCGCGGCGAGTCCCGTGGCCCGCGCAAGAAGAACGTCGACTACAAGGCCCAGGGTCTCGGCGACTGCATCGACTGCACCATGTGCGTCCAGGTCTGCCCGACAGGCATCGACATCCGCGACGGCCTGCAGATCGAGTGCATCGGCTGCGCCGCCTGTATCGACGCCTGCGACAGCATCATGGAGAAGATGAACTATCCCAAGGGCCTGATCAGCTACACGACCGAACACAACCTGAACGGGCAGCAGACCACCCTCCTGCGCCCGCGGCTGATCGGGTACGCTGCCGCCCTCGTCGCGATGATCGGCCTGTTCGGCTACGCCGTGGCCGCCCGCTCTCTGGTGGAACTGGACGTGATCAAGGATCGCGTGCTGTATCGCGAGAACGAGCAGGGCCGCATCGAGAACGTCTACACCCTCAAGGTCATGAACAAGTCCCAGAAGGACCAGGTCTTCGTGATCGAAGCCGATGGCCTCGACGGCCTCGTCTACGAGGGCAAGAGCCAGGTCATGACGGAAGCCGGTGAGGTGCTGTCGGTACCGGTGGAGCTGTCCATCGACCCCGAGAAGCTGCCCTCCAGCACCAACACCATCGTATTCCGGGTCCGCTCGGCCGACGATCCCAGCATCACCACCGACGCTGACAGCCGCTTCATCGGCCCCAGCGTCCGCTGAAAAACGAGATCCCCATGCAGTCCGAATCTCCCGCAAGCCCCTGGTACAAGCAACCCTGGCCCTGGTTCATCCTCGGCCTCCTCGGCACCTCCGTGGTGCTGGGCACCTCCATGCTGGTGATCGCCATCAAGAACCCGCCGAGCCTGGTGGTCGACAACTACTACGACGTCGGCAAGGGCATCAACACCTCGCTCGAGCGCGAGGAGCTGGCCAAGCGCCTGGGCATGAAGGCCCAGGTGCGCCTGGACGACCAGAGCGGCGTGGTCCAGGTCACCCTGAGCGGCAACAGCCACCCGCAGCAACTCGTCCTCAGCCTGCTCTCCCCCACCCAACAGGAAAAGGACCGCCGCGTCGTCCTGCAGCCACAATCCGGCGACCTCTACAGCGGTCACCTGGAAGACTCGGTCAGCGGCCGCCGCTTCGTCGAACTCATCGGCCAGGAAGACGGCCAGGACTGGCGCCTGTTCGAGGAGGAAACCCTCGAGAACGGCAGCGTGACCCTGCTGGGCGAATAAGCACGCCCCATGTCCGCCCCCCTCTCCTGCTACCACTGCGGCCTGCCGGTGCCTGCCGGCAGTCCTTACGAGGCCCGCGTTCTCGGTGAGACGCGGGCCATGTGCTGCCCGGGCTGCCAGGCGGTGGCCGAAGCCATCGTCGCCGGCGGACTGGAAAGCTACTACCGCCACCGCAGCGAGACCGCCGCCAACCCCGATGCCCTGCCCAGCGTGCTTCCCGATGAACTGGCGCTGTTCGATCGTGAAGACGTGCAGCGCCCCTTCGTCCAGCACCAGGGCGAACTCAGCGAGACCAGCCTGCTGATCGAGGGCATCAGCTGCGCCGCCTGCGGCTGGCTGATCGAGAAACACCTGCGCACCCTGCCCGGAGTGGACGAGGCGCGCCTCAACCTGTCCAACCACCGCCTGCAGGTGCGCTGGTCCGACAGCCAGCTGCCCCTCAGCGAGCTGCTCAAGGAACTGCGCCGCATCGGCTACGCCGGCCACCCCTACAAGGCCGATGACGCCGCCGAGCGCCTCGCCGCCGAGAACAAGCGCGCCATGCGCCAGCTCGGTGTCGCCGGCCTGCTGTGGATGCAGGTGATGATGGCCGCGATGGCCACCTGGCCCGAATTCAACATCGACCTGAGCCCTGAACTGGACAAGATCCTGCGCTGGGTCAGCCTGTTCCTCACCACCCCCATCGTCTTCTACTGCTGCGGCCAGTTCTTCCGCGGGGCCCTGCGTGACCTGCGCACCCGCCACCTGAGCATGGACGTCTCGGTGTCCCTGGCCATCGGCGGCGCCTACGTCGCGGGCATCTGGTCCACCGTCACCGGCATCGGCGAACTGTATTTCGACGCCGTCGGCATGTTCGCGTTGTTCCTCCTCGCCGGCCGGTACCTGGAGCGGCGCGCCCGCGAACGCACCGCAGCGGCCACCGCGCAACTGGTCAATCTGCTCCCCGCGTCCTGCCTGCGCCTGGACGACAGCGGCCAGAGCCAGCGCATACTCCTCGGCGAGCTGACCGTGGGCGACCGCGTCCTGGTGCCGCCGGGCGCCTTGATGCCCGCCGACGGCCTGATCCTCGAAGGCCAGTCCAGCGTCGACGAATCCCTGCTCACCGGCGAGTACCTGCCCCTGCCACGCGGGCGCGGCGACACCGTCACCGCCGGCACGCTCAACGTCGAAGGTCCCCTGACACTGGAAGTCCAGGCGCTCGGCGACCAGACCCGCCTCTCCGCCATCGTGCGATTGCTGGAACGCGCCCAGGCAGACAAGCCGCGCCTGGCCGAACTGGCCGACAAGGTCGCGCAATGGTTCCTGATCATCGTCCTGCTGGCGGCCGCCATCGTCGGCCTGGCCTGGTGGCAGATCGACCCGTCGCGGGCCTTCTGGATCGTTCTCTCGCTACTGGTCGCCACCTGCCCCTGTGCGCTCGCGCTGGCAACGCCCACCGCACTGACCACCGCCACCGGCAGCCTGCACAAGCTCGGCCTGCTGCTGACCCGCGGCCATGTGCTGGAAGGGCTGAACCAGATCGACACGGTGATCTTCGACAAGACCGGCACCCTCACCGAAGGCCGCCTCACCCTCAGTGCCATCCACCCCCTGGGCGGGCTCGACAACGACGCCTGCCTGGCCCTGGCCGCGGCCCTGGAGAACCGCTCGGAGCACCCCATCGCCCGTGCCTTCGGTCGTGCCCCTCGTCCTGCCGAGCAGGTGGAGAACGTACCCGGCAAGGGGCTCGAAGGCCGGGTGGACGGGCGCCGCCTGCGCATCGGCCAGGCGGCGTTCGTGGCCGAGCTGGGCGGCTGGCCTGCGCCGGATATTCCCGGCAACAACGGTCAATGGCTGCTGCTCGGCGACGAGCGCGGCCCGCTGGCCTGGCTGGTGCTGGACGACCGCCTGCGCGAAGACGCCCCGCTGCTGCTCGACGCCTGCCGCGCCCGTGGCTGGCAGGTGATGCTGCTGTCCGGCGACAGCTCGCCGATGGTCGGAGAGATCGCCCGCCGCCTCGGCATAGACGATGCCCGTGGCGGCCTCAGCCCCGACGCCAAGCTCGAGGTATTGCGCGAGCTGCACCAGCAGGGCCGCCGCGTACTGATGCTGGGTGACGGCGTCAACGACGTCCCCGTGCTCGCGGGTGCCGACATCAGCGTCGCCATGGGCAGCGCCACCGACCTGGCCAAGACCAGCGCCGATGCGGTGCTCCTCTCGAACCGCCTGGAGAGCCTGGTCCAGGCCCTCACGGTGGCCAGCCGCACGCGCCGCATCATCATCCAGAACCTGGCCTGGGCGACCCTGTACAATGGCCTGGTCCTGCCCTTCGCGGCGCTGGGCTGGGTCACCCCGGTCTGGGCCGCGTTCGGCATGTCGGTCAGCTCGCTGCTGGTGGTGATCAACGCCCTGCGGCTGGCCAGAAGCTAGAGGCCGGCAGGGGCCCCTCCCCTACCGGCCTTCCGCCAGGTTCCCAAACGAGATTCCCCCGATGCCCGCGCTATACATCCTGATCCCCGTCGCCATCGGCCTGGTCGGCTTCGCCATCTGGCTATTCTTCTGGGCCGTGGACAGCGGCCAGTACGACGACCTCGACGGCCCGGCCCACAGCATCCTCTTCGACGACGAGGACCCGGGCCACACGGGCGGCATCGCCGAAGCCGACAAGGTCGATGGGGATGACGAGCGGGCAGACGAGCCCGAGGACAAGCGCGGTGCTTGAACTGGCGCCCCTGCTGGTCTCGGCGATGATCCTCGGCCTGCTCGGCGGTGGCCACTGCATCGGCATGTGCGGCGGCCTGATGGGCGCCCTGACCCTGGCCATCCCGCCCGAGCAGCGCGCCCGGCGCTTCCGCCTGCTGATCGCATACAACCTCGGCCGCATCCTCAGCTACACCACCGCCGGCCTGCTCATCGGCCTGGCCGGCTGGGCCGTGGCCAGCAGCCCGGCCGCCATGGTGCTGCGGGTGATCGCCGCGCTGCTATTGATCAGCATGGGCCTCTACCTCGCCGGCTGGTGGAGCGGCCTGACCCGCATCGAAGCCCTCGGGCGCGGCCTCTGGCGCTACATCCAGCCGGTGGCAGGCAAGCTGCTGCCGGTCTCCAGCCTGCCCCGTGCGCTGCTCCTCGGCGCCCTCTGGGGCTGGCTTCCCTGCGGCCTGGTCTACAGCACCCTGCTGTGGGCCGCCAGCCAGGGTTCGGCCAGCGAAAGCGCCCTGCTGATGCTGGCATTCGGCCTCGGTACCTGCCCGGTGCTGCTGGCCACGGGGCTCGCCGCCGAACGCATCACCGCCCTGCTGCGCAAGCGCGGCATCCGCGTCGCCGGCGGCGTACTGGTGATCCTCTTCGGCATCTGGACACTGCCCGGCCCGCACCAGCACTGGCTGATGGGGCACTGACAGCGGCGCTGGAAGCTGGAAAGTCTCTGGCGGCGTGTGGCGGGCTCAAGCATCGAAGCTAGCGCACAAGCAGCCGCCAAGCCGCGGCGCTGCGACAGCATGACCCAGGTCAAGAAGCATGGATCAGGCGCCACCTAGACTGCCAGGCACTGACTGCTGAACCTGGAATACCCCATGCTCGACGATATTCGCTGGGACGCTGGCCTGATCCGCCGTTACGACGCTGCAGGCCCTCGCTACACCTCCTACCCGACCGCCGTGCAGTTCAACGAACGCATCGGCTCGTTCGACCTGCTCCACGCGCTACGTGAAAGCCGCAAGGCCCTGAGGCCCCTGTCGCTCTACGTGCACGTGCCGTTCTGCGCGAACATCTGCTACTACTGCGCCTGCAACAAGGTGATCACCAAGGACCGTGGCCGCGCCCTGCCCTACCTGGAGAAACTCGAGCGCGAGATCGAGCTCATCGCCTGCCATCTCGATCCGCAGCAGCGCGTCGAGCAACTGCACTTCGGCGGTGGTACGCCGACCTTCCTCAGCCATGACGAGTTGCGCCGCCTGATGGCGCACCTGCGCCAGCACTTCAGCCTGCTGGATGACGATTCCGGGGACTACGGCATCGAGATCGATCCGCGTGAAGCGGACTGGTCGACCATGGGGCTGCTGCGCGAGCTCGGCTTCAACCGCGTCAGCCTGGGCGTGCAGGACCTCGACCCGGCGGTGCAGCGCGCGGTCAACCGCCTGCAGAGCCTGGAGGAGACCCGCGCCATCGTCGAGGCGGCGCGCACCCTGCAGTTCCGCTCGGTGAACATCGATCTGATCTACGGCCTGCCCCGCCAGACCCCCGAAAGCTTCGCACGCACCGTGGCCGAAGTGATCGCCCTGCAGCCGGACCGGCTCTCGGTGTTCAACTACGCCCACCTGCCGGAGCGCTTCATGCCCCAGCGGCGCATCAAGGCCGAAGAGCTGCCGAGCCCCGGGCACAAGCTGGAGATGCTCCAGCGCAGCATCGAACAACTGACCCAGGCCGGCTACCGCTACATCGGCATGGACCACTTCGCCCTGCCGGACGACGAACTGGCCATCGCCCAGGAGGACGGCCGCCTGCAACGCAACTTCCAGGGCTACACCACCCATGGGCATTGCGACCTGATCGGCCTCGGCGTCTCGGCCATCAGCCAGATCGGCGACCTGTACTGCCAGAACGACGCCAACATAACCACCTACCAGGAGAAGCTGCAGAACGGCCTGCTCGCCACCCGCCGCGGCCTCGCCTGCGCCGAGGACGACCGCATCCGTCGCGCCGTGATCCAGCAGCTGATCTGCGAGTTCGAACTGGACTTCCAGTCCATCGAGACGCTGTTCAATATCGAGTTCAGGGGGTATTTCGCGGATATCTGGCCGCAACTGGAGCAGATGGCAGCCGATGGGCTGATCGCCCTCAGCGATCGCGGCATCGACATCCTGCCCACCGGGCGCCTGCTGGTGCGCTCGGTATGCATGCTGTTCGACCACTACCTGACGCCAGAGACCACCCAGCGCTTCTCCCGGGTGATCTGAAGCGCGTCACTTCATCAGCAACTGGGCGGCCTCGAGCATCTGCTCGCCGCTCAGGCCCGCTTCGCGCATGGCCTTCATGAGGCTGGCCGTGGCCTGACTGATGGCACCGTTGAGGCTGGCCACCTCGCTCTGCAAGCCTTCCATGCGCTGCATGCGGGTCTCGTCATCCAGCCCCTGGTCGGTGGCGACCGACTGGAGTTCGGCCATCTTCTCGCGCAGGTCTTCCTTCAGCTTGCGGATCATCTTGAGGATCTGCTTGATGCTGTCGGGAAGGCTGCTCTCGTCGATGTCCTGGTTCTTCTTCGCCTCGTCGCTCGCCTGGGCCTTGCCGGCTTCGGACAGGCTCACGCGGATACCGACATGACCGATGCGATCATCCAGCCCGCCGTCCTCCGCACGCTCGTCGCCCTGTGCCGCGTCCCTGGCCTCGTCGCTGCGAGCAGCCACATAACGCTGGCCGATCTGCGGCCAGCCGGAGATATCCACCCTCATGATCACTCGCTCCATTGGGATCAATACCGGCATATCGGCAGCACAGCGTTGAACTTGAACGTCATAGAAAAGGCCTTTTCCTAGCCCTCAGCGCGCCCCTGCGTTACCCTTACGCCCATTGTGTGTTTGCTTTCGCAAGGGATCCGTGGATGTCCGAGATCATCAAGGTACGCAACCTGCCTCAGGCACATTGCAAGGACTGCAGCCTAGCCGCCCTCTGCCTGCCCCTGTCGCTGAACATGGAAGACATGGACTCGCTGGACGAGATCGTCAAGCGTGGCCGCCCGCTGAAGAAGGGGGACTACCTGTTCCGCCAGGGCGACACCTTCGAGTCCGTATTCGCCGTCCGCTCCGGTGCGCTGAAGACTTTCGGCGTCACCGACTCCGGCGAGGAACAGATCACCGGGTTCCACCTGCCCAGCGAGCTGGTAGGGCTCTCCGGCATGGATACCGAGCTCTACCCGGTATCCGCCCAGGCGCTGGAAACCACCTCGGTGTGCGAAATCCCCTTCGAGCGCCTCGATGAGCTCTCCGTGCAGCTGCCGCAGCTGCGCCGCCAGCTGATGCGCGTCATGAGCCGCGAGATCCGCGACGACCAGCAGATGATGCTGCTGCTCTCCAAGAAGACCGCCGACGAGCGCATCGCCACCTTCCTGGTCAACCTCTCCGCGCGCTTCCGTGCCCGCGGCTTCTCGGCCAACCAGTTCCGCCTGGCCATGTCGCGCAACGAGATCGGCAACTACCTGGGCCTGGCGGTGGAGACCGTCTCCCGCGTGTTCACCCGCTTCCAGCAGGGCAACCTGATCGCCGCCGAAGGCAAGGAAGTGCACATCCTCGATCCCATCGAGCTCTGCGCCCTCGCTGGCGGCAGCATCGAAGACTGACCCCGCGCCGGCCGCTCGGCCGGCGCCTCCTCCCCTCTCCAGGTTCCGCACCATGATTTTCGACGCATTCGATATCAAGACACTGATCCGCCCGGTGGTGGACTTCCCCAAGCCCGGCGTGGTCTTCCGCGATATCACCCCGCTGTTCCAGTCCCCCCGCGCCCTGCGCCTGGTGGTGGACAGCTTCATCCAGCGCTACGTCGAAGCCGAGTTCAGCCATATCGCCGCCATGGACGCCCGTGGCTTCCTGATCGGCTCCATCGTCGCCTACGAACTGAACAAGCCGCTGGTGCTGTTCCGCAAGCAGGGCAAGCTGCCCGCCGACGTCCTCGCCCAGGGCTACCAGACCGAATATGGCGAAGCCTTCCTCGAGGTGCACAGCGACAGCCTGTGCGATGGCGACAAGGTCCTGATCTTCGATGACCTGATCGCCACCGGTGGCACCCTGCTGGCCGCCACCGCACTGGTGCGCCGCATGGGCGCCAGCGTGTACGAGGCCGCCGCCATCATCGACCTGCCGGAGCTGGGCGGCTCCCAGCGCCTGCAGGACATCGGTATTCCCACCTTCTCGCTCACCGCCTTCGCCCTCGACGAGAAGTGATCCCCCCGGGGCCCGCACGGCGGGCCCCGCCCCCCTCCAAAGTCTGAACCCATGGCATTTGCGCCAGGCTTGCGGCCACCCACGCGAAAGCGCCGGGCGCCCCTGGCCGGGCCAGCGAGTGCGGGCAATGATGGCGACTCCCGCGCACCACTAGAGGCCGCCATGAACCCTCGCAGCACGCTCTTCGACTGCTTCAGCCGTGAAGAAATCCAGCGCCTCAGTCAGCGCTCCGACGCCGCCGGCTGGTGGGCCATCGGCTCCACCTGGGCGATCATCGCCGCCGCCTTCGCCATGCTCGCCATCTGGCCGAACCCGGTGACCTTCGCACTCGCCCTGGTCATCCTCGGCGGGCGCCAGCTGGCCCTGGCCATCCTCATGCACGAAGCCGCCCATGGCACCCTGTTCCGCACCCGCTGGCTCAATGACCGCCTCACCGACTGGCTCTGCGCCCGGATCATCTGGGTCGACGTCGCCCGTTACCGCAAGCACCACATCCGCCACCACGCCCACACCGGCACCGACCAGGACCCGGACTGGAGCCTCTCGCGCCCCTTCCCCACCCAGCGCACCTCGCTGCTGCGCAAGTTCGCCCGCGACCTCTCCGGCCTCAGCGGCCTGCGCCGCCTGTTCGGCCAGTTGCTGATGGACCTGGGCGTGCTGGAGTACACCGTCGCCGCCGACGTCAAGCGGCGCCCGCGCGATGGCCGTACCTGGCGCGACTACGCTCGCGATGGCCTGCGCAACATGACCCCGATGCTGCTGGCCAATGCCCTGCTGGCCGGCATACTCGCCGCCTGCGGCGAATTCTGGCTGTTCGGCGTCTGGTGGCTGGCCAACCTCACCACCTACAGCCTGTTCATGCGCATCCGCTCGCTGGCCGAGCACGCCTGCACCGAGCGTGGCCGCGACATGCTGCGCAACACCCGCACCACCCGTGCCGGCTGGCTGGCCCGTCTGACCGTCGCGCCGCTGCGGGTGAACTACCACATCGAGCATCACCTCATGGCCGCGCTGCCCTGGTTCCGCCTGCCCGAAGCGCACCGGCTGCTGCGCCAGCGCGGCCTGGTGGCGGCGCCTCCCGGCTACCTGGATGTGCTGCGCCGGGTCAGCGAGCCGGCCACGGAATCGTCATAACCCGCCGAAAGTTGGTCCGCGCGGCCAGGCGAAACCTGCGTTAATCCTCAACAGTTACATCGTTCGATGACACGGTTATCCGTGCCAGCAAGAGCCAGACAACAACAAGGGACGGCTCCCAACCACGAGGATTGCCCAATGACCGCCAGCGCCGCCGCCAACCTGCCCAAGGCCCACTTCCCCGTCCGCCGCATGGACTTCAGTTTCGATGCCACCCAGAAATACTGGTGGAGCGGCGATCCCTTCATGAGCCACTTCATGAACAACCTGTCGTCGCTCTTCCCCTATGGCGAGAAGTTCTTCGTCGACAGCGTGCGTGGCGTACGCGACCAGATCGACGACCCGCAGCTGCAGAAGGACATCAGCGCCTTCATCGGCCAGGAAGCCATGCACTCCAAGGAACACGCCACCTACAACGACTATGCCGCCCAGCACGGCATCGACCTGGAGCGCCTGGAGCTGCGCATCAAGGTGCTGCTCGAATGGGTCACCCGCTTCACCACCAAGAAGCAGCGCCTGGCTGCCACCTGCGCCCTCGAGCACTTCACCGCGACCATGGCCGAGCAACTGCTGCGCCGCGAAGACCTCAGCACGCAGATGGACGACCAGAAGATGTACCAGCTGTGGATGTGGCACGCGATCGAGGAAAACGAACACAAGGCCGTGTGCTACGACGCCTACATGGCGGTCGGCGGTGGCTACTTCGAGCGCACCATCACCATGGCCTTGACCACCGTGATGTTCATCGGCGTGATCGGCGCCTTCCAGCTGCACCTGCTGCGCAAGGACGGCCAGCTGTTCAACCTGCGCAGCTGGGGCCGCGGCCTGAAGACCCTGTTCAGCCTGCGCACCGGCTACTTCCCGCGCATGATCAGGCCCTACCTGGACTACTACCGCCCGGGTTTCCACCCTTTCGACCATGACACCAGGAACCTGGAGAAGCGCTGGAAGGAACGCCTCGGCTTCAACGGCTGAGTGATTCACGCCCCACAAAAAAGCCCGGCGATCGCCGGGCTTTCTGCTTGAGCGTTCGCAGGATGGCGTAGAGCGCAGCGTAACCCATGCTGTTGCGTGCCTCGGCACCAATGGGTTCCAGGCTGTACCGGTCCTATCGCGAGCCGCCGAGCGACCCCATCGCCTCCAGGCCCTGGAGCACGCTGGCCCCGGTGAAGAGGAACAGCACCTGCTCCTCGGCCTCCAGGCGGATCTCGGCGCGACGCTCCGGCTCGCCGATGAAATCCAGGGACATCTGGAACAGATTGCGGCTGATCAGGCTGGAAACCCGCCGCACCACCCCTTCCGGCACCAGCGCCGGCAGCAGCTTGAATTCGACGATGTCCTCGGCCATGTCATCGGCGAACTCGTCCATCACCTCGCGCAGCGCCTCGCGCATGGCAGGCGAAGCGCCATGCAGCTCACGCACACCGATGATGAAGGCCTCGGCGTTATCGGCGACGAAGTCGAAGAACAGGTTCACCGTCTCATGGCACACGCGCTTGCCGCGCCCCATGTCGATGCCCATCAGCTTGGGCATCGACGCGTGCTCGCCCTGTACCGCCCGTGCCGCTGCCTCGCGACGCAGGTCACGCAACGGCTGGCGCAGCTGGGTGGAGATGTTGCGGATCATCGCCAGGCCCAGGTCGTCCACATCCTTGAAATGGCGATAGAAGGTGTTCGGGTTGAGCCCCGCCTCCCGCGCCAGTTCGCGCAGGCCCAGGCTGCTCAGGCTGCGGCTCTGGGAGGACAGGCGCAGGGCCGCCTCCATCAGCAGGCGCTTGCCTGGTGCCTCGACCGCCCGCTCCTTCGACTGCTGCCCGTCGTCCGGCACTGAACTCATGGCTGACCCTACCTTAGGTTGGTTGTACCGCGATGGCTTGCTGGCGAGTATACATCTGTCTACATTGGTATACAGCTGTATACGCCACAAAATAAGCATAACAGGAGCTTGGCCATGAATGCGCCCGTATCACCCCCCACCCCTGCCCGCCACTGCAAGGTCGCCATCATCGGCTCCGGCTTCTCCGGCCTGGGCATGGCGATCCGCCTGAAACAGAAAGGCGAGAACGATTTCCTCCTGTTCGAGAAGGAGGCCGGTGTCGGCGGCACCTGGCGCGTCAACAACTACCCGGGCTGCGGCTGCGACGTGCAATCGCACCTCTACTCCTTCTCCTTCGAGCCCAACCCCAACTGGACGCGGATGTTCGCCAAGCAGGGCGAGATCAAGAGCTACCTCGAAGGTTGCTGGGAGAAATACCGCCTGCAGGACAAGACCCTGCTCGGCACCGAGATCACCCGCGTGGCCTGGAGCGACAGCGAAGAGCTGTGGCACATCGACGACGCGGCCGGCAACCACTACACCGCGCAGTTCGTGGTGTCCGGCATGGGCGCCCTGTCCACCCCCTCCATCCCCTACCTCGACGGCCTGGAGAACTTCGCCGGCAAGCGCTTCCACTCCCAGCAGTGGGACCACGACTATGACCTGGCGGGCAAGCGCATCGCCGTGATCGGCACCGGCGCTTCGGCCATCCAGTTCGTCCCGCAGATCCAGAAAGTGGTCGGCCAGCTCGACCTCTACCAGCGCACCGCGCCCTGGGTCATGCCCAAGCCCGACCGCGCCATCAGCGAGAACGAGCGCTCGCGCTTCAAGCGCTTCCCCATCCTGCAGAAGCTCTGGCGCGGCGGCATCTACGCCGTCCTCGAAAGCCGCGTGATCGGCTTCGCCCTGACGCCGAAGGTGATGAAGCTCGCCCAACTGGTCGCCAAGGGCTACATCAAGCGCAAGATCAAGGACCCGGTACTGCGTGCCAAGGTCACGCCCGACTACACCATGGGCTGCAAGCGCGTGCTGATCTCCAACGACTACTACCCCTCCTTGACCCAGCCCAACGTCGACGTGATCACCGACGGCATCAAGGAAATCCGCGCCAACAGCATCGTCACCCGTGACGGCCAGGAACGCCCGGTGGACGCCATCATCTTCGGCACCGGCTTCACCCCCAGCGACCCGCTGCCGCGCGGCGTGGTCTTCGGCCGCAACGGCGTCGACCTGCTCGACACCTGGCCGGAAGGCCCCGAGGCCTACAAGGGCACCATGACCGCCGGCTTCCCCAACCTGTTCTTCCTCATGGGCCCGAACACCGGCCTGGGCCACAACTCGATGGTCTACATGATCGAATCGCAGATCCACTACGTGCTCGGCGCCCTCGACCTGCTCGGCCAGCGCAAGCTGCAGAGCCTGGAGGTCAAGCGCGAGGTGCAGGACGCGTTCAACGGCAAGATCCAGGGCAGCCTGGGCAACACCGTGTGGAACGCCGGCGGCTGCAAGAGCTGGTACATCCACCCGGTCAGCGGCCGCAACTGCACCGTCTGGCCCGGCTTCACCTGGCGCTTCCGCCTGCTGACCCGCAACTTCGACCCGGCCGCCTACCACTTCAGCCGCATCCAGCCCGTGCATGCCGCCCAGGGCCCGCTGACCTTCGCCGCCCCCGCCCAAACCGCAGAAGGAGTACCGGCATGAAGTCCTTCGAGAACAAGGTCGCCGCGATCACCGGCGCCGGCTCCGGCATCGGCCGCGCCCTGGCCTACGGCCTGGCCCGCCAGGGCTGTCACCTGGCGCTTTCCGACGTCAACGCCGAAGGCCTGGCGGAAACCGCCGCCCAGGCCCGCAAGCTCGGCGTGCAGGTCACCGACACCCTGGTCAACGTCGCCGACCGCGACGCCGTGCATGCCTGGGCCGACCAGGTCGTGCTCGACCACGGCCGCGTCAACCTCATCTTCAACAACGCCGGCGTCGCCCATGCCGGCACCGTTGAAGGCAGCGACTACGCCGAATACGAGTGGATCATGAACATCAACTTCTGGGGCGTGATGCACGGCACCAAGGCCTTCCTGCCGCACATCAAGGCCACCGGCGACGGCCAGGTGGTCAACGTCTCCAGCGTGTTCGGGCTGTTCTCCCAGCCGGGCATGAGCGCCTACAACGCCACCAAGTTCGCCGTGCGCGGCTTCACCGAAGCCCTGCGCCAGGAGCTGGACATGGAAGGCTGCGGCGTCTCCGCCAGCTGCGTGCACCCCGGCGGCATCAAGACCAACATCGCCAAGACCGCTCGGATGAACGACAGCCTCGCACGGGTCGTCGGCCAGGAAACCGACCAGGCGCGCAAGCAGTTCAACGACCAGTTGCTGCGCACCACCCCGGACAAGGCCGCCTCGGTGATCCTGCGCGGCGTGCTCAAGGACAACCGACGCATCCTCATCGGCGCCGACGCCTGGGCCCTGGACGGCATGCAACGCCTGCTGCCGACCTTCTACCAGCGCCTGGTCACCACCTCCATGCGCCTGGCCGCACGCTTCGCCCCCAAGCCCCGACGGGAGCGGGAAGCGCAGAACCTGGCGGACTGACCCACACCCCGTAGCCCGCGCCCGGCCCGGGAGGCTCACCTCCCCGGGCTGAAGCCCGGGCTACGGGGTGGTCGTATCGCCCTTATCGTCGGGTTGCACCCGACCTACCTGCTACGCGGTCATGCCGTAGGGTGGGCTTTAGCCCACCAACTCCCGAACCAGCCCTCTCCAGGCCACGCCTCTCCATTCCCTTCCCGCCTGATCACCCCGAAACCCGTTCGGATATCCGAACGATAAAACCCATCAAAGCCGGAACCCCGAACACCCCGCCTCCAAGCCCCTCCAGCCATTAAAAATAAATCCTTATAAATCAATTAATTACAGACAAATCAGCACGACCATACAGATGGCACGCATCCTGCCATTACAGATCCCGACGGCGCCTTACCGCTGGCGTCGATAAGAACAAACAAAGTCGAGGACTGAAACACATGCGTATCCTTCCGAAGGTTCTGGCCGCCGCCATCGCAGCGACCCTGATTTCCGCTCCCGCCATCGCCGAAGAACTGACCGGCACCCTGAAGAAGATCAAGGACAGCGGCACCATCGTCCTCGGTCACCGCGACGCCTCCATCCCCTTCTCCTACCTCGGCACCGAGCCGGGCAAGCCCGTCGGCTACTCCCACGACATCCAGCTCAAGGTCGTCGAAGCGATCAAGAAGGAACTGGCCCTGCCGGACCTGAAGGTGCGCTACAACCTGGTGACCTCGCAGACCCGCATCCCGCTGGTGCAGAACGGCACCGTCGACATCGAGTGCGGCTCCACCACCAACAACCTCGAGCGCCAGAAGCAGGTCGGCTTCTCCGTCGGCATCTTCGAGGTCGGCACCCGCCTGCTGTCGAAGAAGACCGCCGGCATCAACGACTTCGCCGACCTCAAGGGCAAGAACGTGGTGACCACCGCCGGCACCACCTCCGAGCGCCTGCTCAAGTCCATGAACGCCGACAAGCAGATGGGCATGAACATCATCTCGGCCAAGGACCACGGCGAATCCTTCCTGATGCTGGAATCCGGCCGCGCGGTCGCCTTCATGATGGACGACGCCCTGCTCTACGGTGAGATGGCCAAGGCCAAGAAGCCGGACGACTGGGTCGTGACCGGCGAGCCGCAGTCCTACGAGATCTATGGCTGCATGGTTCGCAAGGGCGACGAAGCCTTCAAGAAAGTGGTCGACAAGGCCATCGCCGACACCTTCGCCTCGGGCGAGATCAACGGCATCTACGACAAGTGGTTCACCCAGCCCATCCCGCCGAAGAACCTCAACCTCAACTTCCCCATGAGCGATGAGCTGAAGAAGCTGGTCGCCAACCCCACCGACAAGTCGGCCGAAGAAATCTGACGTCGCCGCTCCTCCCCCTCTCCCGTCGGAGAGGGGCCGGGAGTGAGGGGAGCCGGTGCAGGTCGGAAATCCGGACGACGCCGCTCCCCACCCCTCTTCCACCAGGGAGAGGGGGTAGCCGGGCATCCGGCAGCCACTCCCCATCCACTGCCTTCAACCGCAGACAGACAAGAACCCTGAGGGGAAAACCCTGATGAACTACAACTGGGACTGGGGCGTGTTCTTCAAGTCCACCGGCATCGGCAGCGAGATCTACCTGGACTGGTTCGTCACCGGCCTGGGCTGGACCATCGCCATCGCCCTCGCCGGCTGGATCGTCGCGCTCCTGCTGGGCTCGCTGCTCGGCGTGATGCGTACCGTGCCCAACCGCTGGGTGTCCGGCATCGCCACCACCTACGTGGAAATCTTCCGCAACGTACCGCTGCTGGTGCAGCTGTTCCTCTGGTACTTCCTGGTGCCGGACCTTTTGCCCGAGCCGCTGGAAATCTGGTTCAAGCAGGACCTCAACCCGGCCACCTCCGCCTACCTCAGCGTGGTCGTGTGCCTCGGCCTGTTCACCGCCGCCCGCGTCTGCGAGCAGGTGCGCACCGGCATCCAGGCGCTGCCCGCCGGCCAGGCCTCCGCCGCCCGCGCCATGGGCTTCCGCATGCCGGCGATCTACCGCTACGTGCTGCTGCCGCAGGCCTTCCGCATCATCATCCCGCCGCTCACCAGCGAGTTCCTCAACATCTTCAAGAACTCCTCGGTGGCCTCGCTCATCGGCCTGATGGAGCTGCTCGCGCAGACCAAGCAGACGGCCGAGTTCTCCGCCAACCTGTTCGAGGCCTTCACCCTGGCCACGCTGATCTACTTCACCCTGAACATGAGCCTGATGCTGCTCATGCGCCTGGTGGAGCGCAAGGTCGCGGTCCCGGGCCTGATCGCCGTAGGAGGCAAGTGATGGACTTCAGCGCAATCATCCCCGCCCTGCCCGGGCTGGTCGACGGCATGCTGATGACCCTGCAGCTGATGGTGCTGGGCATCATCGGCGGCGTGGTCCTGGGCACCCTGCTGGCGCTCATGCGCCTGTCGCACAACCCGCTGCTGTCGAAACTCGGCGGCCTGTACGTCAACTACTTCCGCTCCATCCCGCTGCTGCTGGTGATCACCTGGTTCTACTTCGCGGTGCCCTTCGTGCTGCGCTGGATCACCGGCGAGGACACCCCCGTCGGCGCGTTCACCTCGTGCCTGATCGCCTTCATGATGTTCGAGGCGGCGTACTTCTGCGAAATCGTCCGCGCCGGCATCCAGGCCATCCCCCGCGGGCAGATGGGCGCGGCACAGGCCCTGGGCATGACCTACGGCCAGACCATGCGCCTGATCATCCTGCCCCAGGCGTTCCGCAAGATGACCCCGCTGCTGCTGCAGCAAAGCATCATCCTGTTCCAGGACACCTCGCTCGTTTACACCGTGGGCCTGATGGACTTCCTCAACGCCGCCCGTTCCCGTGGCGACATCATCGGCCAGCCGCACGAATTCCTGATCTTCGCCGGCCTGGTGTACTTCACCGTCAGCTTCGCCGCCTCGCAGCTGGTCAAGCTCCTGCAAAAAAGGTTAGCCGTATGATTTCGATCAAGAACGTCAACAAGTGGTACGGGGAATTCCAGGTGCTGACCGACTGCAGCACCGAGGTCCAGAAAGGTGAAGTGGTGGTCGTCTGCGGGCCGTCCGGCTCCGGCAAATCCACCCTGATCAAGTGCGTCAACGCCCTGGAGCCCTTCCAGAAGGGCGACATCGTCGTCGACGGCACCTCCATCGCCGACAAGAAGACCGACCTGCCCAAGCTGCGCTCCCGCGTCGGCATGGTGTTCCAGCACTTCGAGCTGTTCCCGCACCTGTCGATCACCGAGAACCTCACCATCGCCCAGATCAAGGTGCTCGGCCGCAGCAAGGAGGAAGCCACCGCCAAGGGCCTCAAGCTGCTGGAGCGCGTCGGCCTCTCCGCCCACGCCCACAAGCACCCGGGCCAGCTTTCCGGCGGCCAGCAGCAGCGCGTCGCCATCGCCCGCGCCCTGGCCATGGACCCGGTGGTGATGCTGTTCGACGAACCCACCTCGGCACTGGACCCGGAAATGGTCAACGAAGTGCTCGATGTGATGGTGCAACTGGCCAACGAAGGCATGACCATGATGTGCGTGACCCACGAGATGGGCTTCGCCCGCAAGGTCGCCGACCGCGTGATCTTCATGGACGCCGGCCAGATCGTCGAAGACTGCCCCAAGGAAGAGTTCTTCGGCGATGTCGGCCAACGCTCCGAGCGCGCCCAGCAGTTCCTCGCCAAGATCCTGCAACACTGATGCGCCGCGCCCCTCTCCCTTCGCGGAGAGGGGCCGCCGCTGCCACCCGCCACTCGGCGCCACGCGCCGACTGGCAAGGCCCGGACCACTTATGATGCAATGCCCATCCGCCAGCCTCCGCGCCGTGCCGCCCGCATTGATCGTGAAACCGCGCCTGCTCCGCCACCTCTCGCTGACCCTGCTGCTGGTCCTGGCCATGCTCGGCGCCGGCTGGATCGCCTACCACCTCAGCGAGCTCTCCGGCATCCGCGCCCTGCGCGAGAACGGCGAACGCCAGCTGGAACTCCACGCCCGCGCGGTGGAAAGCGAGATCAACCGCTACACCTACCTGCCCAGCCTGCTGGAGCTGGAGTCCAGCGTCAGCCACCTGCTGCTCAACCCCACGCCCTACCGGCGCAACCTGGTCAACGACTACCTCGAAGGGCTCAACCGCCGCAGCGGCAACCGCGCCATCTTCCTCCTCGACACCAACGGCCGCGTGCTGGCCACCAGCAACTGGCGCGACGCCGACAGCTTCCTCGGCGAGGACCTGGCCTTCCGCGCCTACTTCCAGCAGGCGATGAAGGGCGAACCCGGGCGCTTCTACGGCATCGGCAGCACCACCGGCGAGGCCGGCTACTACCTCGCCCACGGCTTGCGCTACGAAGGCCGCATCATCGGCGTCGCCGTGGTCAAGGTGAAGCTCGAGGCCCTCCAGGAGCGCTGGGAAAAGGCCCGCCTGCAAGCCTTCGTCAGCGACGAGAACGGCATCATCATCCTCTCCAGCGACCCCATGCTGCGCATGAAGGCCGTACGCCCGCTCTCCGCCGAAGACAAGGAGCGCCTGGCCCGCAGCCTGCAATACCACTGGTGGGCACTCAATGAATGGCAGCCGCGCCACCGTGAGGAGCTCGGCGACGGCCTCGAGGCCATCAGCTTCGCCTCCCCCCTGCCCGGCGGTGGCGAGCAGGAGACCGTCTACCTGGCGCAGAGCCGCCCGCTCAGCGACACCCCCTGGCACTTCACCCTGCTCTCGCCCCTGGCCGACCTGCGCCGCGAAGCCATCATCCACGGCCTGCTCGCCGCCGCCGGGCTGGCCCTGCTGGCCTTCCTCGGCATCGCCTGGAACGAGCGGCGCAAGGTACTCGCCACCCGTCTCGCCGCCCGCGAGGCGCTGCTGCAGGCCAACAACGAACTGGAGCGCAAGATCGCCGAACGCACCCAGGACCTGCGCGCCAGCAACCAGCGCCTGATGGGCGAGATCCGCGAACGCCGGCAGACCGAGGAAAACCTGCGCAAGGCCCAGGACGGCCTGGTCCAGGCCGGCAAGCTGGCGGTGATCGGCCAGATGTCCACCAGCATCGCCCACGAACTCAACCAGCCCCTGGCCGCCCTGCGCACCCTCTCGGGCAACACCGTGCGCTTCCTCCAGCGCGGTGCCCTCGACGTGGCCAGCACCAACCTCACCGCCATCAACGAACTGGTCGATCGCATGGGCCGCATCACCGCCAGCCTGCGCGCCTTCGCCCGGCGTGCCGACGACCATGGCCAGGCCAGCCTGGGCAAGGCCGTGGATGCCGCGCTGTTCATCCTCCACACCCGCCTGGAACACACCCCGCTGACCCTGCACCGCACCTTCGCCGATGCCCGGCTGGCCATCGACCAGACCCGCCTGGAGCAGATCCTGGTCAACCTCGTCGCCAACGCCCTGGACGCCATGAGCGGCCAGGCCGACTGCCAGCTCTGGCTCGACGGCCACGACGAGGGCGCCACCTACGTCCTGCGCGTGCGTGACAACGGCCCCGGCATCTCCCCGGCCGTGCGCGAGCACCTGTTCGAACCCTTCTTCACCACCAAGCCCGGCGAACACGGCCTGGGCCTTGGCCTCACCCTCTCCGCCAGCCTCGCCACCGCGGCGGGTGGCAGCCTCGGCGTGCAGCACCCGGAAGACGGTGGCACGGCGTTCGAGCTGCGCCTGCCCCAGGTCGCCCGCGCCACTCCCGAAGCGAGCCCCAGCCCATGACCGAGCCGCTCAGCGTCCTCATCGTCGAAGACGACCCCCACGTCCTGCTTGGCTGCCAGCAGGCCCTGGCCCTGGAAGACATCACCAGCATCGGTGTCGGCAGTGCCGAGGAAGCCCTCGAACGGGTCAACGCCGACTTCGCCGGCATCGTCATCAGCGACATCCGCCTGCCCGGCATCGACGGCCTGGAGCTGCTCGCCCGCCTCAAGGCCCGCGACCGCAGCCTGCCGGTGGTGCTGATCACCGGCCACGGCGACATCAGCATGGCGGTGGGCGCCATGCGCGACGGCGCCTACGACTTCATGGAGAAGCCCTTCTCCCCCGAGCGCCTGGTGGACGTCGCCCGCCGCGCCCTGGAGCAACGCGGCCTCGCCCGCGAAGTATCCGCCCTGCGCCGCCAACTGGCCGGCCGGCAATCCCTGGAGCAGCGCATCATCGGCCGCTCGCCGGCCATGCAGGCCCTGCGCGAACTGATCGCCAACGTCGCCGACACCGCCGCCAACGTGCTGATCGAAGGCGAGACCGGCACCGGCAAGGAACTGGTCGCCCGCTGCCTGCACGACTACAGCCGGCGCCAGTCCAATCAGTTCGTCGCGCTCAACTGCGGCGGCCTGCCGGAGAACCTGTTCGACAGCGAAATCTTCGGCCACGAGGCCCACGCCTTCACCGGCGCCGGCAAGCGCCGCATCGGCAAGATCGAGCACGCCCACAACGGCACGCTGTTCCTCGACGAGATCGAAAGCATGCCCATGAACCTGCAGATCAAGTTCCTCCGCGTGCTGCAGGAGCAGACCCTGGAGCGCCTCGGCTCCAACCAGCCGATCCCCGTGGACTGCCGCGTGGTCGCCGCCACCAAGGCCGACCTCGACGAACAGGGCAAGGCCGGCCAGTTCCGCAGCGACCTCTACTACCGCCTCAACGTGGTGACCCTGGAACTGCCGCCGCTGCGCGACCGCCGCGAGGACATCCTGCTGCTGTTCGACCACTTCCTGCAGTTGGCCTCGCTGCGCTTCGACCGCGCCGTACCGGAGCTGGATCGCGCCACCGTCTCCAGCCTCATGGCCCACGACTGGCCGGGCAACGTGCGCGAACTGCGCAACGTCGCCGAACGCTTCGCCCTCGGCCTGCCCGTGTTCAAGAAGACCGGCCTGGCCCTGGACGGCGCCGAACCCAGCTTCGCCGAAGCCGTGGAAGCCTTCGAACGCAGCCTCCTCGGCGATGCCCTCGAACGCCACGGCGGCAACCTCAGCCAGGCCGCCATCGCCCTCGGCATGGCCAAGACCACCCTGTTCGACAAGGTCAAGAAATACGGCCTCTGACGCTCCCGGTCGAACCCGGACGCCCTCGCCGCGTGGGGTGGACCGCGCTTCACCGGTCCACCTTCCGGTGCCCGCCGGCCACTCCGCTGGTGGATGAAAAAAGCGTCATCCGCCCTACGGCGCGGATGTGGGGTGACGGCGTCCCCGCGGGAGCGAATTCATTCGCGATGCTTCTCCACCGGCCAACCCTGGATGCCCTCGCCGCGTAGGGTGGACCCCGCTCCATCGGTCCACCTTTCGTACTCGCCGGCCACTCCGCCGGTGGATGAACAGAGCGCCACCACCCTACAGACGTGCCACCGCAAGACACCAAGGATGGGAATGGGTGTCGGGGCGAACTCACTCGCCCGCTCTTCTGCTGGGCACCGAAAACAGGCCACGGACGAAAACGCCGGCCCAATGGCCGGCGTTTCCCTTGTCCCCGAAGCGTCAGGCCGAGAAACCACCATCGATGGTCAGGTTGGCGCCGGTGATGTAGCCCGCTTCCGGGCCGGCCAGGTAGGCCACGAAGCTGGCGATCTCCTCGGCCTGGCCGTAGCGCGGCAGGGCCATCAGCGGTTTCAGCGAGTCGGCGAAATCGGTGTGGTCAGGGTTCATGTCGGTGTCCACCGGGCCGGGCTGCACATTGTTCACGGTGATGCCGCGCGGCCCCAGGTCGCGGGCCAGGCCCTTGGTGAAGCCGGCCACCGCCGCCTTGCTCAGGGCGTAGACCGAGCCGCCGGCGAAGGGCATGCGCTCGGCGTTGGTGCTGCCGATGGTGATGATGCGGCCACCCTCGCCCATCACCCGGGCGGCTTCCTGGCTGGCGATCACCACGCTGCGCACGTTCACCGACAGGGTGCGGTCGAGGTCTTCGATGGCGAACTCCTCGATGGGCGCCACGGCCAGCACGCCGGCGTTGTTCACCAGGATGTCGAGGCGCCCGAAGGTATCGACGGTATAGCGGATGGCGCCGCGCAGGGCATGCTCGTCGCTGCTGTCGGCCTTGACCGCCAGGGCGCGCCCACCGGCCGCCTCGATGGCTTTCACCACCTCTTCGGCGGCCTGGCCGGAGGCGGCGTAGGTCAGTGCGACGGCGGCGCCTTCGCGGGCCAGGCGCTTGGCGATGGCCGCGCCGATGCCGCGGGAGCCGCCCTGGATGAATGCAACCTTGCCGCTGAGAGTTTGAGTCGAGGTCATGATGGTTCTCCAATCGTCTGTAGTGGGATTCGGCTTGGCCGGTTGGCCGCTGCTCGATGACGTGGCCAGTATCAGCGCAGGATTGCCAACCGATAAGCCGTCAATCCGTCTATTCTTTCGATCCAAACGGTTTACGGTGGCGCCATGGAAACCCTCAACAGCATCGAATGCTTCGTCCGCAGCGCAGAGGCCGGCAGCTTTGCCGAGGCCGCACGGCGCCTGGGCCTGACACCAGCGGCGGTCGGCAAGAACGTGGCGAAACTGGAAACCGGGCTGGGGGTGCGACTGTTCCAGCGTAGTACGCGCAGCCTGAAACTGACCGAAGCCGGCGAGCGCTTCCTCGCCGAGGTCAGCGGCGGCCTCGCCGCCATCCAGGGCGCAGTGGCCAACCTCGCCAGCGCCGGCGGCCAGCCGGCAGGCAACCTCAAGGTGAGCATGGGGCTGATGTTCGGCCGCGAGTACATCGTGCCGCTGCTGGCCGACTTCCTCGCCCGCTACCCCGCCATCGTGCCCGACTGGCATTTCGACAATCGCCAGGTGGACCTCATCGGCGAGGGCTTCGACGTCGGCATCGGGGGTGGCTTCGAGCTGCCCCAGGGGGTGATCGCCCGGCAGATCGGCCCCGGCCATCGCGTACTGCTGGCCGCCCCCGGTTACTTCGACGCCCGGCCTCGTCCGCAGGTGCCGGCGGACCTCGCCCAGCACGACGGCATCCTCCTGCGCTCGCCGCAGACCGGTCGCGTGCGCAACTGGGTATTGCTCAACGAGGCCGGCGACCAGGCGCCCATCGACCTGCGCCCCCGCGCGCTGATGAGCGACCCGGAAGCCGCCTGCCACGCCGCGCGCATGGGCCTGGGCATCACCCTGGTGAGTACGGTCCATGCCGTGCACTTCATCGAGCGCGGCGAACTGCAGCGCGTGCTGCCCGACTGGCACGTGCAGACCGACCCGCTGTGCATCTACTTCAGCGCGCAGAAGCTGCTGCCGGCCAAGACCCGCGTATTCATCGACCATGTGGTCCAGGCCTTTCGCGAGCAGGGGCTGCCCGAGCGCTTCTCCGCCCGGAGCGCCGCCTGTGGCGGCCGGGGCCACCAGGCACCGTTGCCACTCAGGCAATAGTCATTATCGAAGCGGGTGATTTTTCCGCCCCCGGGGCCGCGGATAACCTTTGTTCCATCAAAGGACAACGCCACCTCAAGGGGGCCCGAAATGAATCGCCTGCTCGCCATCGCACTCGCCGCTACCACCCTCATCCTCGCCGGCTGCGCCAGCCAACCGGAGCCGCGCCCCTACACCGATGCCGAGGTCAAGCAGTTCTCCCTGGAGATGCTCAACCGCGCCGGCCTGCCCTACGAGGATTACGAGAAGGTCCGCTCGGCACTGATGAACCCCAAGGTCTCCAGCGCCAGCCGCGACTACGAGGCCGCCTTCATCCGCCGCAACGAGGGCTGATCGCAGGGCTATGCTTGCCGCTCCCCGCCCGGCTTCCGGGCGGCCCCACCCGAGCGAAGGCCCGCCCCATGAGCAGCAGCGCATCCCCGACCGCCCACCGCGAATGCACCACCTCGCGGCTGATCGACGCACCGCCGGCCCGCGTATTCCGCGCCATCGCCGCGCCCGAGCACCTCGCCCGCTGGTGGGGGCCCAACGGTTTCAACAGCACCTTCGAGCTCTTCGAATTCCGCCCCGACGGCCACTGGCGCTTCACCCTGCACGGCCCCGACGGCACCGACTACCCCAATCACAACGTCTTCCGCGAGATCACGCCCGGGCAGGTCGTGGTCGAACACCTCTCCGACGATAACCACCACTTCGTCCTCACCATCACCCTCGCCTCCGAGGGCAAGGGCACGCGTGTGGGTTGGCAGCAGGTGTTCGACACCGCGGAACACCGCGAACAGATCGCCGCCTTCGTGCTTACGGCCAACGAACAGAACCTCGACCGCCTCAGCGCCGAAGTGCGCAACGTCGACTGGCCCGATGCCTGACCCGCTCCAGGCTATTCGCGCCGCGTAGGATGGCGTAGAGCGCAGCGAAACCCATCGACAGGGCCGCCCACTAGCCCTCCAGGTCCTCATGGTGATCCGAGAACCCCTGCCGCCAGTAGGCCGCGACGCGCATGGCTTCCTTCGGCTGCCCCTTCTCCACCAGCAGGGCACGTACCCGGGTCATCATCCCGTGCTCGCCGGCGCCCCAGGCGTAGCCTTCGCCAGCGGGCAGCGGCAGGGCCTGTACGGCGGCGACCAGTTCCTCCGGCGTATCCACCCAGCGCAAGTCGAGGCTCGCGGCGCTGCGCAAATCGCGGCGGTCGGCCTCGGCCAGTTGCACGATGGCGGTGACGCGGGCGCCGGCCGGCAGCTCCTCCAGGCGGCGGTGGATCGCCGGCAGCGCGCTGGAGTCGCCCACCAGCAGGTGCCAGTCGTAATCCATGGGGATGATCATCGAGCCGCGCGGGCCGCCGATCAGCGCGGAGTCGCCCACCTGCGCCCGCTCGGCCCACTCGCAGGCGCCGCCCTCGCCGTGCAGGGCGAATTCGAGGGTCAGCTCGCGGCGCTCAGGGTCGAAGCGGCGCGGGGTGTAGTCGCGGCGGACGAGCTCGCCCTGCCCGTCCACGAACATGAACTTGATGTGGTCGTCGAAGGAGGCGGATACGAAGTCCGCCAGCGCGTCACCGCCGAAGGTGACGCTCATGAAATGCGGGCTGATGCGCTCCACGCGGAGCACGTCCAGCTCGCGGCGGCGCAGTTCGTGGCGCACGCGCTGCACGCGGCGGGTCTGTACGGGTTGGTCCATGGGCTGTTACTCGCAAGGGATGGTTGATAACATCAACGATCATAAAAACCACTAGTTGATATTGTCAACCATATGACCGCCGATACCGCCGAAGACGTCTTCGAATCCATCCACTCCGTCATGCACCTCTACCGCGCTCGGCAATACCGGTCGCTGCGCGACAGCGCCCACGACCTCGCCCACATGGAGTTCAAGGCGCTGAACTTCTTCGCCCACAATCCGGGGGCGACCCAGAGCGACCTTGTGGCCCACTCCGGCCGCGATAAGGCGCAGATCGCCCGCCTGATCCAGGCGCTGCGCGGCAAGGAGTTGCTGGAAGGCAAGGCCGACGAGGCCGACAAGCGCAGCATCCGGCTCTACCCCACCGCAGCGGGCACGGCTCTCCACCAGGAGGTGCGCCAGCAAGGCCGGCGCCTCAACCAGGTGGCGGTGGACGGCTTCAGCCAGGAGGAATGTCAGCAGCTGCTCGACCTGCTGGCGCGGGTGCAGGCCAACCTCGGCACCGAGCCCTGACCCGTAGCCCGGGCTTGAGCCCGGGAAGCTGCGGCTGCATCCGCCCTGCCTAGTCCGCGCAGCCCTGCTCGGGCAGCTCACTCAACGCCCGCTCCAGCAGCGCCGTGGCGCGGCGGCTGTGGAGGATGCCGGTGTGGCTCTCGTCGATCAGGTACAGCCGCTCGGCCTCGTCCTGGGCGGCGCTGCGCAGCTCGCTGGCCAACGGCACCACGCCATCGTTCGGCTCCGGTAGCAGGCGGCGGTTGCCCCCGTAGCTGACCAGCATCCACTGGCGGATATGCGCCGGCAGCGGCCTGGCGAACAGCGCCCGCAGGTAGGGGCTGCCCGGGGCCATGTCACGCCATACCGGCACCTCCAGCGGCACACGCTGTACCCCGGTGGCCGCCGAGGGATGCCCGTCCCAGGGCGTCGAAAGGGTGGCGAACAGGCACAGGCGCTGTGCCTCGTTCTCGGCGAGCAATTGCAGTGCCCGCCGCGCCACCAGGCCACCCATGCTGTGGGCGAACAGGTGCATGCGCCGTGGCGCCAGGCGCAGCAGCATGTCGCGCATGGCGATGCTGAGCATGTAGGCGCTGTTGCGCAGGGGCAGCCCGCTCGGATAGTGGAACAGCACCAGCTGGAAGCGCCTCAGGTCGAGGCTCGCGGCCAGCGCCTGCCAGTCACGGGGCGAGGCGTTGATGCCGTGCACCAGGATGACCGGCTCCTTGGCCGGGTCCCAGGGCGCCAGCAGGTACAGGCCGTAGCCCACCTCGCGCATGAAACTGAGCGGCTGCCAGGCGCCCAGCCGGATGTGCCGGTCGTCGAAGCGCGGGTCGGTGAACTCCACCACCTGCAGGTAGTTGCGCTGCAGGCGCGGCTGCTCGCGGTAGAGCACCTCCAGGCGCAGGTCGAGCCTGGGCGGGTCGGCGCCGCCGGCCACCTGGAGATCCAGGGTATTGAGCTGCGCCAGGCGCGCGCGCTCGGCCAGGTCCGGCTGCACGGTGAGCGGCGCATGGCGGGCCCGGGGTAGCCAGTGGCGCGGCTCGTCTCGATCCAGGGCGAAATTGCCGTTGCGATCGTCGAAGGCCAGCAACTGGTAGTCGCCCGGCGCCTGGGTGAAGTAGAAGGCCTCGCCCGGCGCGACGATGCGGTAGGCGACGAAGCCGCCCTTGCCATCCAGCAGCGCCACCAGCGCGTTGCGCCCGGAATCCGTGGCCAGCAGCCGCCCCGCCACCACCACCAGCTCCTGGCGGGCCTGCTGCATTTCCCTGTCCACCTCCAGCAGGCTGCAGCCGCCGCAGGCGACCGCCACCAGCACCAGGACCATCCGCAGAACGGCCATCCGCTTCGCCTCATCCTCGTCCTGCAAGCAAGCCTAGTCGGATCGGCCCGGGCCACCGCAGAATAGGCGCTGCGAAATTCACCACCGGTCAGGGACGACAGATGCACGACAACGACGAAATCCAGGCGATCCGCCACCTGTTGGCCCGCCCCGCCACGCGTTTCAGCGCCGGCGGCTTCCGCCCCACCCAGGCCGACGAGGAAAGCTGGCTGGGCCGGGTCTTCCTGTTCCGCCCCGACGAAGGCATCCCGCTCGACGCGGCAGGGGACGCGATGCTGCCGCTCGCCCAGTTCCACCTGCCCAGCCTGCCGGTCAACCACCCGCTACTGGCGGATGTGCGGGTGCTGGCCCTGTTCATCTCCGCCGAGTTCGGCCAGCCGCTGGAACCCATGGGCGCCCACTGGCTCATCCGCGAATACGGTCACCACGAAACACTGCAGCGCAAGGAGCTGGCCGCGCCGGCGTCCTTCATCAAGCCCTTCCCGCTCAAGGCCGAACGGCTGGACGAGGACTACCCGCTGTGGGACGGCGGCGGCGTGCCGGCGGACCTGGAAGAGCGCATCCTCGAACTGGAACGCCAAGGCACGATCGACAGCTACTACGACATCGTCAGCCACTGCCACGACCACAAGATCGGCGGCTACCCCTCCTTCTGCCAATCGGGCATCGACCCGGGGAAGGGCTTCGAATTCGTCTTCCAGATCTCCTCCGACGCGAAGATCAACCTCAACGTCGTCGACAGCGGCAGCCTGATGTTCTGGAAGCACCGCAGCAGCGGCGAATGGGCGCTCTACTACGACTTCTACTGAACCCCAGCCCCCTCACCCACGGTTCATCCCAACGCAGGACCCCATGCAGGCCATCCCCCAGAAACAGATCAGGGCCCACTACGACGCCCGCACCCTCCGCGTCTACCAGGCCTACTCCGACGTCATCGCCGACAGCGCGCTGGCCCACGGCACCTTCGTCTCGCCGCCGTTCAAGCTGGAGCGCATGACCTGGATAAAGCCCTCCTTCCTCTGGATGATGTACCGCGCCGGCTGGGGCCTGAAGGACGCCGGGCAGAAGCGCATCCTCGCCATCGACATCAGCCATGAAGGCTTCGCCTGGGCCCTGGCCAACAGCTGCCCCAGTCATCCGCAGCCGGGTCAGGGCAAGGAGGAATGGGAGCGCATCAAGAACGCCTCCCCGGTGCGCATCCAGTGGGACCCGGAACGCAACCTGCACCTCGAGCCCCTGCCCCACCGCGCCATCCAGGTCGGCCTGGGCCCGGAGGCTTCACGGCGCTACGTGGCGCAATGGATCCAGCGCATCACCGAGGTCACCGGCCTGGCCCATGAAATCCACGCCCTGGTGCAGGCCGGGGAGCTGCAGGAAGCGCAGCGCAGGCTGCCCGAGGAACGCGAATACATCCCTTGAAACACCTGCGCCTCCAGCCCGGCCGGCGGCCTGCCGCAAACGCATAGCACCTTCGCGAAACCCGTCTACGCTGACCCTCGACCTGCCCGCCATCCACTTCAGGAGGACACCACCATGGCATTGCGCATCAACGATCTGGTCCCCGATTTCAAGGCCGAAACCGACCAGGGCGCCATCAGCTTCCACGACTGGATAGGCTCCGACTGGGCCATCCTCTTCTCCCATCCCAAGGACTTCACCCCGGTGTGCACCACCGAGTTCGGCGCCGTGGCCCAACTGGCCGCCGAGTGGGCCAAGCGCGGCACCAAGGTGATCGGCGTCTCGGTGGACGGGGTGCAGGCGCACCAGAAGTGGAAAGGCGACATCGAGGCCTTCTGTGGCGCCGACGCCAGCTTCCCGATCATCGCCGACGAGTCCCTGGCCGTGTCCAAGGCCTTCGACATGCTGCCCGCCGAGGCCTACCTGCCCGATGGCCGCACCGCCGCCGACACCGCCACGGTGCGCTCGGTGTTCATCATCGGCCCCGACAAGAAGCTCAAGCTGTCCATGACCTACCCGATGTCGGTGGGCCGCAACTTCGCCGAGGTGCTGCGCGCCCTCGACGCCCTGCAGCTGACCTACAACGTGCCGCTGGCCACCCCGGCCAACTGGACCACGGGCCAGGACGTGATCGTCGCCCTCGCGCTGAACGACGATCAGGCCCGCGAGAAGTACGGCACCATCGACATCAAGCTGCCCTACCTGCGCACCACCGCCGCACCGAAGTAACCCCGCCACGAACGGTGGGCCGCGCCTCGTCGGCCCACCCATGGCCCGGCGTCAGTCCGGGGCCACCGCCTCGCTCCTGCGCCACACGCTCGCCACCCAGGGCTGCTGCTCACGGGGCAGGCCCGCCGGGCGGTAGTAGTGCTCCAGCTCCTCGAAACCCGCCGCCTCCACCAGGGCCTTCCAGGTCGGGAAGTCGTGCCAGGCGCCATAGCGGTTGCCGCTCCAGCCTTCCTGGTTGTCCCCGCGCGGGTTGGAGGCGAACAGCACCCCGCCCGGCTTCAGCGTCGCGCGCAGCTGGCGCAGCACCCGCGGCAGCTCCTGCCCGGGCACGTGGAACAGCGTGGCATTGGCGAACACGCCATCGAAGCGCCCGGCCGGCAGTTGCAGGTCGAGGAACGACTGCTGCCACACCTCGCACCCGGAATCCGCGCGCGCCATCGCGACGAAGCGCTCGGCACCGTCTAGCCCCACCGGCTCGTGGCCCAGGGCGCGGAACGTGCGCAGGTCGCGCCCCGGCCCGCAGCCGAAATCGAGGATGGCGAAAGGCGGGGTCCCGTGGATATGGCGCAGGAGCGCCCCGATGTTCTGGCTCACATCGTGGTCGCGGGTGTTCTCGCGGAAGCCTTCGGCGTTCTGGTTGTAGTCATCCAGCGTGGTGGTGGCGAGGCTGGCGAGTTCGTCGGGCTGCAGGGGCATCGGGGCGTCTCGTGGGAAGGACCGGGGATTCTACCTGTCCCGGCCAGGCGCCTCACCGCCCTTTTAAATGACGAACGACATCTATTCGAAAATTAATATTACGCATATCATCCAACCCATCGAAGGCATCCCCGAGAGTGCAGGACCATGAACCGACACGCGCCGACCCTCCGCCCCCTGGCCCTGCTGGCAGCGCTGCTGGCCGTCGCCGGCTGCAACAGCCAGGCCGACACCCGGGCCGCCGCCAACGGCCCGCAGCCACGTCCGGTTCTGGCCGCGCAGGTGGAAAGCACCAGCCGCCACGAGGCCGCCTACACCGGCGTGGTGGCGGCGCGCACCGAAAGCGACCTGGGCTTTCGCGTCGGCGGCAAGGTGATCGAACGCCGCGTCGACCCCGGTGCCCGCGTGGCCAAGGGCGACACCCTGCTGGTGCTAGATATCGAGGACTTCGACCTGGCCCTGCGCGCCGCCAACAACCGCGTCAGCGCCGCCCGCGCACAGCTGCGCCAGGCCCGGGACGACGAAAGCCGCTACCGCCGCCTGTCCACCACCGGCGCCGTGTCGCGCCAGGTGTTCGACCAGGCCGCCACCAACCTGCGCGTGGCCGAGGCCGAACTGGCCGCCGCCAGCTCCGAAGCCAGCCAGGTGCAGAACCGCCGCAGCTACTCGACCCTCAAGGCCGATGGCGACGGCATCATCACCGACGTGCGCGCCGAGCGCGGCCAGGTCGTCGCCGAAGGGCAGATCGTCGCCCGCCTGGCCCACGACGGTGCCCGCGAAGCGGTGATCGACCTCCCGGAAACCCAGCGCGCCCTGGCCGGCAGCAGCGCCCTCGCCTACCCCTTCGACGCCCGCGAGCAGGCGGTCAAGGCCACCCTGCGCGAGCTTTCCGCCTCCGCCGACCCGGTCACCCGCACCTACCGCGCCCGCTACATCCTCGACGGCACGGCCGAGCGCTTCAGCATCGGCTCGACCATCACCGTGCGCCTGCAGAGCGAGCAGGCCGAGCTGCTGCGCGTGCCCATCGGCGCCCTGCACAACCCGGGTGCCGGCAGCGGCGTCTGGGTCATAGGCGAGGACGACAGCGTGCACTTCGCCCCGGTGAAGGTCGCCCGCCTCGGCCAGGAGTACGCCCTGCTGGAAGGCGGCGTGAGCGCCGGCCAGCGCGTCGTCGCCCTTGGCGCGCACCTGCTGCACGAAGGCGACAAGGTGCGCCTGCTGCCCGGACAGGCCCTGGCGCTGGCCCGCCAGAACGACGAGGTGCGCTGAGATGCGCGGCCTCAATCTCTCCGAGATCGCCGTACGCAACCCGGCAGTGACCCTGTTCCTGATCATCGCGGTGATCCTTTCCGGGGTCTTCGCCTTCGGCAAGCTCGGCCGCGCCGAAGACCCCTCCTTCACCGTCAAGACCATGACCGTCACCGCCGCCTGGCCCGGCGCCACCGCGCGGGAGATGCAGGAACAGGTCGCCGACCGCCTGGAGAAGCGCCTGCAGGAGCTGGACTTCTACGACCGCGTGGAAACCATCGCCCAGCCCGGCTTCGTCTCGATGAAGGTGCAGTTCCTCGAATCCACCCGCCCCGGCGACATCCAGGAGCTGTTCTACCAGACCCGCAAGAAGCTCAGCGACGAGGCCGCCCGCCTGCCCCGCGGCGTGCAGGGCCCGTTCTTCAACGACGAGTATTCCGACGTCTACTTCGCCCTCTACGCCCTGGAAGCCAAGGACCTGCCCCACCGCGAGCTGGTGAAGATGGCCGAGGACCTGCGCCAGGGCTTCCTGCGCCTGCCGGGGGTGAAGAAGGTCAACATCCTCGGCGAGCAGGCCCAGCGCGTGTTCGTCGAATTCTCCTACCAGCGCCTGGCCACCCTCGGCATCAAGCCGGAGCAGATCTTCGCCGCCCTGGCCGCGCAGAATGGCGTCTCCCCCGCCGGCTTCGTCGAAACCGCCGGGCCGCGCGCCTACATCCGCATCGACGGCGCCTTCGACACCCTCGCGCTGATCGAGAACGTGCCCATCGCCGCCGGCGGCAGGGTGCTGCGCATCGCCGACGTGGCCACCGTCAGCCGCGGCTACGAGGACCCCGCCAGCTACCGCATCCGCCACCAGGGCGACCCGGCGCTGATGCTCGGGGTGATCATGGAGCCGCACTTCAACGGCCTCGACCTGGACCGCACCCTGCAGGCCGAGGAAGACCGCATCCACGCCGACCTGCCCCTGGGCGTCAGCTTCGACAAGGTCTCCGACCAGGCGAAGAACATCCGCCTGGCGGTGGACGAATTCATGCTCAAGTTCTTCGTCGCCCTGGCCGTGGTCATGCTCATCAGCCTGCTCGCCCTGGGCTTCCGCGTCGGCCTGGTGGTGGCTGCGGCGGTGCCGCTGACGCTGTCCATCGTCTTCGTCATCATGCTGATGACCGGCCGCGAGTTCGACCGCATCACCCTCGGCGCGCTGATCCTCTCCCTCGGCCTGCTGGTGGACGACGCCATCATCGCCATCGAGATGATGGTGGTGAAGCTGGAGGAAGGCTTCGACCGCATGAAGGCCGCCACCTTCGCCTGGAGCTCCACCGCCGCGCCCATGCTCACCGGCACCCTGGTGACCATCATCGGCTTCCTGCCGGTGGGCTTCGCCCGCTCCGGTGCCGGGGAATACGCCGGCAACATCTTCTGGATCGTCGGCTTCGCGCTGATCGCCTCCTGGCTGGTGGCCGTGGTGTTCACGCCCTACCTGGGGGTGAAGATGCTGCCGCGCATCGCCCCGGTGCCCGGCGGCCACGACGCCCTCTACGCCGGCCCCTGGTATGCGCGCCTGCGCCGCCTGGTCAGCGCCTGCGTCGAGCACCGCTGGCGGGTCACCGCCCTGGTGCTCGGCGCCTTCGTGCTCTGCGTGCTGGGCATGGGCGCGGTGAAGAAGCAGTTCTTCCCCAACTCCGACCGCTCCGAGCTGATCCTCGAGGTGTACATGCCGCCGGGCAGCGCCTTCAAGGCCACCGAAGCGGTGGTCGCCCAGGTGGAAACCGCGCTGCTGGAAGAGCCACAGACGAAGCTGGTGGACGCCTATGTCGGCGGCGGCGCACCGCGCTTCTTCCTCTCGCTGAACCCGGAACTGCCGGACCCGGCCTTCGCCAAGCTCATCGTGCAGACCGCCAGCGCCCACGACCGCGACGCCCTCAAGGCGCGCATGCGCGAACGCATCGCCGCCGGTGAATTCCCCTCGGCACGGGTGCGCGTCACCCAGTTGCTGTTCGGCCCGCCGGTGCCCTTCCCCGTGGTGTTCCGCGTGGCCGGGCCGGATGCCGACGTACTGCGCGGCATCGCCGAGGACGTGCGCCAGGTGGTGGCCGCCAACGCCCTGACCCGCGACAGCTTCCTCGACTGGGGCGAGCGCACCAGCGCCTACCGCCTGGTGCTCGACCAGGACCGCCTGCGCCTGCTCGGCTTCACCCCCGACCAGGTGCGCAGCCAGGTCAACGCCCTGCTCACCGGCAACACCGTCACCGAGGTGCGCGAAGGCACCCGCAATGTGCTGGTCGTCGCCCGGGCACTGGATGACCAGCGCGAGAACCTCGGCAACCTCGCCGACCTGACCCTGACCAACGCCGCCGGGCAATCCGTGGCGCTGGAACAGGTCGGGCGTTTCCAGGCGGTGATGGAGGACCCGGTGCTCAAGCGTCGCGACCGCGACATCACCTTCGAAGTGCGCGCCGACATCGTCGACGGCACCCAGCCCCCGGACGTGGAAATGGCCGTGTGGCGCGACCTGCAGCCGCTGCTGGCGCAGCTGCCTTCCGGCTACCGGGTGGAGATCGCAGGGCCCGTGGAGGAAAGCGCCAAGGCCAACAAGGCCCTGGCCGCGCTGTTCCCCATCATGATCCTGCTGACCCTGGTGGTGATCATGTTCCAGGTGCGCTCCTTCGGCGTGATGTTCATGGTCTTCGCCACCGCGCCGCTGGGCCTGATCGGCGCCGTACCGACCCTGCTGCTGTTCGACCAGCCCTTCGGCTTCAACGCCATCCTCGGGCTGATCGGCATCGGCGGCATCCTCATGCGCAACACGCTGATCTTCACCGACCAGATCCGCCAGAACCGCGAGGCCGGCCAGGACGTGCGCGAAGCCATCATCGAAGCCACGGTGCGCCGCGCCCGCCCGGTGGTGCTCACCGCCCTGGCAGCGGCCCTGGCCTTCATCCCGCTGACGCTCTCGGTGTTCTGGTCGTCCCTGGCCTTCGTGCTGATCGGCGGCGTGCTGGTCGGCACCCTGCTCACCCTGCTGTTCCTGCCGGCACTGTGCACCCTGGTGCTGGTGCGCAAACCCCGTCGCCCACCGGAGGACTCATCCGTGGACGCCACCCGCCGCTCCGGCCTGCTGCTGACCCTGCTCATCGTCCTCTGCGGCCTGGGCGAGATGTCCACCCAGATGCTGCTGCCCAGCCTCGCCGCCATCGAGCACGGCCTGGCGGCAGCGCCCGGCTCATCCCTAGTGGCGCTCTCGGTGTTCGTCGGTGCCTTCGGCGTCGGCCAGCTGTTCTTCGGCCCGCTGTCGGACCGCATCGGCCGCAAGCCGGTGCTGCTGGCGGGGGTCGCCACCTACGTGCTGGCCTCGCTGTGGATGGCCTTCGCCCATTCCATGCCGGAGTTCATCGCTGGGCGCGCCCTGCAGGGCCTCGGCGCCTGCGCGGCGCTGGTGGTGGCCCGGGCCATCGTGCGCGACGTGTGGCGCGAGAAGGCCGGCCCGATCATGGCCCTCACCGTGATCGGCATGCTCTGCACCATCATGCTGTCGCCGGTCATCGGCGGTCTGATCGCCGCCAAGGCCGGCTCCTGGCGGGCGGTGGTGGTGGCCACGGTGATCATCGGCATCCTCGCCCTGCTCGCCTGCACCCTGCTCTACCGCGAAAGCAACCAGGCCAAGGACCCACTCGCCGGGCGCCTGGCCACCCTCGCCGGCAACTACCGCGAACTGCTCAAGGGGGCCGAGGTGCGTGCCTTCTCCTTCGCCATCGCCGGCACCTACGGCGCCATGTTCTGCGTGATCGCCGGTTCCTCGCGGGTGTTCGTCGGCCAGCTCGGCCTGAGCCCCACCCAGTACGGGCTGGTCTTCGGCGGCATCGTCTCGGGGTTGATCACCGGCGCCATCCTCAGCAACCGCCTCATCATGAAATGGGGCCCGGCGCGCCTGGTGGGCATCGGCACCGCGCTGGTGGCCACCGGTGCGCTGATCACCCTCGCCGTGCTGCTCGCCGCCGGCCCTTCGGTGCCCGGCCTGCTGCTGCCGCAGGTGCTGCTCACCCTCGGTGCCGGCATGGTGCTGCCCGGCTCGGTGGCCGGCGCGGTGATCCCCAACCCGACCCGCGCGGGGCTCGCCGCCGGCTTCATCGGCTTCGCCCAGATGGCCGGTGCCACGCTCTCAGGCCTGCTGCTCAGCGCCCTGCAGAACGACAGCGCGCTGCCGATGATCGGCCTCAACGTCACCTTCGCCCTCGCCGCCTTCGGCCTGTTCCGCCTGGCCCGGGCGCACCAGGCACGCGCCGTGGCGCTGGCGACGGACTGAGGGCGACTCACGAGCGGAGCTCGCTCCTGCGGGAAGCATCACGACCGTGGGAGCGAATTCATGGGCTCTGTGGTGAACGTGATGCGAAGCCTCAAGCACGGTGCCTTGCGGGGCATTTATGGCGTCCCGTCACGGCCACCGCGTGGGTTTCGCTTCGCTCTACGCCACCCTACGCAAGCCACTGCGCCCGGAGCGCAGTGCGCACATCGACGAAGGTTCTGGCGAAGAGGTGTCAGGCCGGCACCGTCGCCTTCATCGAGTCGCGCTCGGAGAAGGTGGCGAAGAAGCGCTCCAACCCCGGGTGGCCCTGGCGCCAGCCGAGGTCGGAGAGGCGGAAGTCGAGGTAGCCGAGCGCGCAACCCACGGCGATCTGGGCGATGTCCAGCGGGCCGTGGAGCTGGTCGGCGATGGCTTCGAGGGCATCCAGCGCGCGATGGATCTTGCCCAGCTGGCCGTCCTTCCAGTCCTGCCACTGCAGCGCTTCGGGGCGGATGGCGCCCTCGTAGCGCACCAGCAGCGCCGCATCCATCAGGCCGTCGGCCAGGGCCGCACGGGTCAGGCAGGTCCAGCGCTCGGCACCATGGGGGAAGAAGGCGTCGCCGCTCTGCAGGGCATCGAGGTATTCGCAGATGACGCGGCTGTCGAACAGCGCCTCGCCCTCGCTCGTGATCAGCACCGGGATCTTGCCCAGCGGGTTGGCGCGGTTGACCTCGGCGTTCTCCTTGATCGGCAGCACGGCGGTATCGAGCATCTCGATGCCAGCCGCCAGGCCGGATTCCAGCGCCAGCACCCGGACCTTGCGAGCGAAGGGGGACGCCCCTGCGTAGATCAGTTTCATGTCTTCAATGCTCCTGTTCGCGGGCCGGCCCAATGCCGGCGCCCGCTGTCGTTGCAACTGGACCACCACCGGCGGCGCCGGTAGCATCCCCGCCCATCGCGCCCGGGAGCTGCCCATGGTCATCGACAGGAAAATCAAACTGGACTCCGCAGACATCAGACGCCTGGACGACCTGGATGTCGCGCTGGAGTTGCTGCACTTCGGCTTCCGCGGCCTCACCCTGGACGCCGACGCCTACCTGGAAACCCTCGGCCTGTCGCGCGTCCACCACCGCATCCTCTACGCCATCCGGCGCGTCGAAGGCATCAACGTCGGCGAGCTGGCCGCCCTCCTCGGTGTCAGCAAGCAGGCACTGCACCGCCCGCTGACCCACCTCTTCGAACGCGCCCTGGTGACCCAGCAACGCGACCCGGAACAGCACCGCTACAAGCGTCTCTCCCTCAGCCCGGAAGGCCATGACGTGGAGCGCCGCGCCACCGACCTGGAACGCCAGGCCATCCGCGCCGCGCTGGACACCACCGACACCGACGGCCGGGTCGCCTGGCACTCGGTCATGCAATCCCTGGCCGCCCGCCTCGACTGATCAACCCGCCGTGGTGATGCGTTCGCGCACCACGATGCACTTGGCCAGCGGCCGGATCAATGCCTCGGTGGCCTCTTCCCAGGGCACCACGCTGGGGCTCACCAGCAGCGGGTCGCAATGGCCCTGCTCCACCAGCTCCAGCACCCGGGGGATGTGCGGACGCACGCTGCAGGCGCCGACCGAAAGGGTGACGTCGCGCATGTACAGGCCGAACAGCGGGATGGCCGGGTCCTCGAAGATGATGCCGATGCACGAGCAATGCCCGCCCGGCGCCAGCGCCAGCAGGCCGGTACGCAGCGCCTGCGGGTCGCGGGTGGCCGACACCACCAGGTCGTAGCGTTCGTTCAGCGCGCCATCGGCTCCGCTGCGCAGGGTCGCGCCACTGCGCACGGCCAGCTCGTCGCGGTAGCCGTCGCCATCCAGGTAATCCACCTCGGCCGCCCCGGCGGCGCGGGCCATCTGCACCGCGAGGATGCCCAGGCTCTCGGTGCCGCCCACCACCAGCACCCTCGCCTCCTCCCGTGTCGCCAGCGGGCGGCTGGTGGCCACCCAGGCATCGGTGAGGTTGTCGCTGGCGCTGGCCACGGCCACCGGGTCCAGCCCCGGGGGCAGCGGTACCAGCATGGCGTCGGCGAAAGGCACCCGCACCACCTCGGAGAACAGCCCGCCCCAGTGCCCGCCCGCCGGCACGCCATAGGCCGCATGCCGGGCGACGCCCGTGCAGGCCGTACTGCGCCCGGCCAGGCATTGGCGGCAGGTGCCGCAGGCGATCTTCCAGGGCACCGAGACCAGGTCGCCGCGCTTGACCGTGCCCACCTGCGCGCCCACGTCCAGCACCTCGGCCACGCATTCGTGGCCCAGGGCGAAGGGCGGCTTGAACGGTGTCAGCCCGGCGATCAGGCGCCGGTCGAGGTCGCAGGAGGCCGAGGCGATGGGCCGCACCAGCGCCGCCAGCGGCGAATCCAGCACCGGTGACGGCGCCTCCTCCCAGGCCAGGCGCCCCGCGCCCTTGACGATGAGTTCGCGCATGGCTCAGTCCCTCACGCTGAAGGTGGTGGTGGCGCGGGCACAGAGCGTGCCGGCGGCATCGCGGATATGGGCATCGCAGAACGCCAGGCTGCGGGTGCGCTCCACCACCCAGCCCTCCACGCTGTACACCTCGCCGGCCTTGAGCGGGCGCAGGTACTTCACGCCCAGGTCCACCGTCGAATACCGCGTATCGCCGGGCAGCGTGGTGAACAGCGCCAGGCCCGCGGCACCGTCCAGGCAGGTGGCGGCGAAACCGCCGTGTACGGTGTTCGCCGGGTTGAGGTGACGTACATCCGGCCGCGCCTCGATGAAGATACGCCCGGGCTCGACGCCCACCGCCTTCATCGCCATGGTCTCGCCGATGGAGGGCGCGGGCAGCTTGCCGTCGATCACCGCCTGGAGGATCTGCAGGCCGGAAGGGATGGATCTGTTCGGGGTATCGGTCATCTCGAGGCTCCTGGCTCTGCCGGGGTCGGCGAGCGGTTTCGGGGGGATGGCGGGCGGCCCTGCGAGGGAATCGCCCTGCAGCCCGTGGACGGACGATACGTGAGCGCAGAATCTCAAATCAACATTGTTGATATGACAATAAGGAAGGCATTCCGGCAACGTCGCTACGGCTCTGGGAAGGGGGATTGCGCCATCCCGCGCACGATTTCAACGTTGACGCCCGAGCGCGCGGATGGTCATATGCGCGCCGTTCCAGGTGTCCCACGCCGTCGTGCGTGGGGTTAAACGGGAAGCCGGTGCGTCCATCAGGACCAGTCCGGCGCTGCCCCCGCAACGGTAAGCGAGCGCTGCATCCGATACGCCACTGTGCCCATGGCATGGGAAGGCGGATGCGACGTGATCCTCGCAAGCCCGGAGACCGGCCTGGAGCATCGATAGGCAAACCCGCGGTGGGCGGGCACGGGCCGGTTTCTCGCACGGGTGCACGCGCCCGCGCGCGCCTTTGCATTCCCTCCGGGCTCCATTCATTCCTGACGTGATAGGAACGACATGACCCGTACCTTCAGCTCCAACGCTCCGGCGAGCGCCGCCCTCGGCCTGCTCGCGCTGTCCATTTCCCTCGCCCTGCACGCCGAAGACGGCACCCTGGCGCTACCGGCCACCGCCGTCACCGACCAGGCGGACGACACGACCATCCGCCTCGACACGCCCGTGCCCGCCGGCTCGCGCCTGGGCCTCTCCGCCCTGGAAACCCCGGCCAGCACCAGCGCCATCAGCGGCGACGAAGTGCGCGCACGCAACAACGCCACCGTGCAGGACGCCGTGACCCGCAGCCCCGGCATCACCCACATCGGCACCCCCGGCAACGGCGGCACCGCCCTCTCGGCCCGGGGCTTCACCGGCCACGCCTCGGTGATGCAGCTGTACGACGGCACGCGCTTCTACACCGGCATGGGCACCACCACCTTCCCCACCGACCCGTGGATGGTCGAACGCATCGACGTGATCCGTGGCCCGGCCTCGGTGCTCTACGGCGAAGGCGCCACGGGCGCGGTGATCAACGTGGTGCCGAAGAAGCCCTTCGACGGCGAGATCCGCAACCGCCTGCGCCTGGGCTACGGCTCCGACGACCGCCAGCAGATGGCCCTGGACAGCGGCGGCTCGCTCACCGACACCCTCAGCTACCGCCTCAACCTCAACCGCGAAACCAGCCACGGCTGGATCGACCGGGGCGACTCGAAGAACCTCGGCCTCAGCGCCGCCCTGCGCTGGCAGGCCAGCGACGACCTGGCCTTCACCCTGGCCCATGACCAGGGCGACCTCACGCCGATGAACTACTTCGGCACGCCGCTGATCGACGGCCACCTACGCGACAGCCTGAAGGAGAAGAACTACAACCTGCACAACGCCGAGCAGCACTACAACGACCAGTGGACCCGGCTCGTCACCGACTGGACGCCCGGCGAAGGCTTCAGCGCCAGCAACCAGCTCTACCACATCAAGAGCCGCCGCTACTGGCGCAACGCCGAGGCCTACACCTGGGACGCCGGCCGGGGCCAGCTGGAGCGCGCCGAGAACCTGCGCATCAAGCACGAGCAGGAGCAGATCGGCGACCGCCAGACCTTCACCTTCGACCACTCGTTGTTCGGCCTCGACAGCCGCACCCTGGTCGGCGGCGAGTTCAACCGCATCCGCTTCGACCTGCTGAACAACTCGCCCTACACCGACATCGGCGGCGACTACGTCGACCCCTGGAACCCCGCGCCCGGCTACTACCAGAGCGCCTCGGCCTACCGCCCGCACTCGCGCAGCGAAACCCGCACCGCCGCGCTGTTCGCCGAGAACCGCACCCAGCTCGGCGAGCGCTGGTCCGTGGTCACCGGCCTGCGCCGCGACCAGAACCACGTCGACCGCACCGACCTGCGTGCCAACAGCCGCAGCGACCGCAGCATCCAGGGCGGCAACTGGCGCGCCGGCCTGGTGTTCGCCGCCACCCCGCAGCTGTCCTTCTATGGCCAGTACTCCACCAGCGAGGACGGCGTCAGCAACCTCATCACCCTCAGCCCCACCCAGCAACAGATGGACCTGACCGAGTCGAAGCAGACCGAGTTCGGCCTCAAGCAACAGTTCTGGGACGGGCGCGGCGAATGGACCCTGGCCGCCTACCACATCGTCAAGAAGAAGCTGCTCTCTCGTGAATCGGTGACCCGCCCCACCCAGCAGATCGGCCAGCAGTCTTCCGACGGCCTGGAGGCGACCCTGGAACTGGCCCTGGAGCAGGGCTGGCACGTCTCGGCCAACGCCTCGCTGCTGCGCGCCGAATACGACGACTTCAACGAATCCGTCGGCGGCCAGCTCGTCTCCCGGTCCGGCAACCGCCCCACCGACGTGCCACGGCGCACCGCCAACCTCTGGGTCAGCAAGGCACTCGGCCATGACCTGGACGCCGGCATCGGCGCGCGCTACGTCGATGCCCGCTATGCCGACGCCGCCAACACCGTGAAGGTGCCCGGCTACACCGTGCTCGACGCCAACCTCGGCTGGCAGGTGCTGCCGGACACGCGCCTGGGGCTGGAGCTGAACAACCTGCTCGACCGCCGCTACGCCGTCACCCAGCAGAACGGCGGCCAGCAATGGCTGCTGGGCCAGCCCCGTTCCTTCTTCGTCACCGCCGACTACAGCTTCTGATCCGGCGAAAGGAGTGCCCGGCATGCCCTCACTGAACATCAGCGACCTCGCCTGGGCACCCGACGCTCGCCCCCGTTGGCTTCTGCAGGGCATCGACCTGCAGGTGCGCGAGGGCGAGTTCGTCGGCCTCATCGGCCCCAACGGCAGCGGCAAGACCAGCCTGCTGCGCTGCGCCTACCGCGCCGAGCGCCCGGCCGCCGGCTGGGTGGCGCTGGATGGCGAGGACCTCTGGCGACGCACCCCGCGCTGGAGCGCGCAACGCATCGCCGTGGTGCTGCAGGAATTCCCCCAGGACTTCGGCCTCGCCGTGGCCGAGGTGGTCGCCATGGGCCGTTCGCCGCACAAGGGCCTGTTCGATGGCGACGATGCCGAAGACGCCGCGTTGGTCGCCGAGGCGCTGGCCACCGTGGGCATGGGCGGCTTCCACGCGCACCCCTTCGCCCGCCTCTCCGGCGGCGAGAAGCAGCGCGTGCTGCTGGCCCGCGCCCTGGTCCAGCGCCCCGGCCTGCTGCTGCTCGACGAGCCCACCAACCACCTCGACCCGCGCTACCAGCTGGAGCTGCTGCACCAGCTGCGGCGCCTGCGCCTGAGCACCCTGGCCAGCTTCCACGACCTCAACCTGGCGGCGGCCTTCTGCGACCGCCTCTACGTCCTCGACCAAGGCCGCGTGGTGGCCAGCGGGACGCCCACCGACGTGCTCACCGCCGAGCTGCTGCAACAGGTGTTCGGCGTGCACGCGCTGGTGGACCGCCACCCCCTCGCCGACCACCCGCGCATCACCTGGATCAGCCCATGAAGCCTTCATCGATCGCCCTGCTCGCCCTGCTCCTGGCCCCCCTCGCCCAGGCCACCGACTACCCGCTGCGCGTCACCAGCTGCGACCGCCAGGTGGTGTTCGAGCGCGCGCCGCAGCGGGCGGTGAGCCAGGACATCAACCTCACCGGCATGATGGTCGCCCTCGGCCTGCAATCGCGCATGGTCGGCTACAGCGGCATCAGCGGCTGGAAGACCCCGGACGCCCGGCTGATGGCCGCCCTGGGCGACCTGCCGGAGCTGGCGCGCAAATACCCCTCCATCGAAACGCTGCTCAACGTCGATGCCGACTTCTTCTTCGCCGGCTGGAACTACGGCATGCGCGTGGGCGGCGAGGTCACCCCGGCCACCCTCGCGCCCCTGGGCATCCCGGTGTACGAGCTGAGCGAATCCTGTGCCCACGTGATGCCGCGCGAGGCGGCGAGCCTGGAAGACCTCTACCGCGACCTCGACAACCTCGGCCGCATCTTCGACGTCGAGGCCCGCGCCAACGCCCTGGTCGCCGCCCTGCGCACGCGCCAGGCCGAGGTGGCCAGGCGCCTGGCCAACGGTGGCGAGGCGCCCCGGGTGTTCCTCTACGACAGCGGCGAGGACCGCCCCTTCACCTCTGGCCGCCTGGGCATGCCCCAAGCGATCATCACCGCCGCCGGCGGCCACAACCTGATGGACGACCTCGCCGCCAGCTGGACCCAGGTCAACTGGGAAACCGTGGTCGAGCGCGACCCGCAGGTGATCCTGATCGTCGACTACGGCGAACGCAGCTGGCAGCAGAAGCGCGACTTCCTCCTCGCCCACCCGGCCCTGCAATCGGTCGAGGCGATCCGCGAGCAGCGCTTCCTGGTCCTGCCCTACCTCGCCGTCACCCCCTCGGTGGAGAACATCGAGGCCATCGAGACCCTGGCCGCCGGCCTGCACCCCGAACGCTTCGCCGGGAAGGCGCCATGAGCCCGGTGCGCACGCCCGGCGCCTACCGCCTGCTGCTGCTCGGCCTCGTCGTGGCGCTGGTGCTCTCCTGCATCGCCGCCCTGGGCTTCGGCCCGGCCGCGGTGCCCCAGGCACATGTCTGGGGCATCCTCGCCGAGCGCCTGGGCATGAGCGCTGCGGGCGACTGGAGCCGGGGCCAGGAACACATCGTCTGGCTGATCCGCGCACCCCGGGTGCTGCTCGGGGCGCTGGTCGGTGCCGGCCTGGCCCTGGTGGGTGGCGCACTGCAGGCGGCCACGCGCAATCCGCTGGCCGACCCGCACCTGCTCGGGGTCAGCTCCGGCGCGGCCCTGGGCGCGGTGCTGGTGCTGCTCTACCTGGGCGAATTCATCGGTGTGCTCAGCCTGCCCCTGGCCGCCTTCGTCGGCGCACTGGGCAGCATGCTACTGGTGCTGGCCATCGCCAGCCGCCACGGCCGCCTGGAAAGCGATCGCCTGCTGCTGGCGGGTGTCGCCGTGTCCTTCCTGTGCATGGCGCTGGTCAACCTGCTGCTGTTCCTCGGCGACCACCATGCCGCCAGCTCGGTGGTGTTCTGGATGCTCGGCGGGCTCGGTGCCGCACGCTGGGAGCTGCTCTGGCCGCCGGCACTGTGCCTGGTGCTGGGCCTGGTCGCCCTGCTCGCCCAGGCCCGGGGGCTGAACGCCCTGATGGCCGGCGAGCAGACCGCCATCAGCCTGGGCTTCAGCGCCCGCCGGGTACGCCTGCAGGTGTTCCTCTGCGCCTCGCTGCTCACCGGCGTGCTGGTGGCCCTGAGCGGCGCCATCGGCTTCATCGGCCTGATGCTGCCGCACCTGGCGCGCCGCCTGGTGGGCGCCGAACACCGTCGCCTGCTGCCGGTGGCCGCCCTGCTCGGCGCGCTGTTCCTGGTCTGGGTCGACGTCGCCGCCCGCACCCTGGTCGCCCCCGAGGACCTGCCCATCGGCATCGCCACCGCCGCCATCGGCGGGCTGTTCTTCGTGGGCCTGCTGCGCCGGCGTTGAAGGGACGTCATCAGCCCCGCCGATGACTCCGCCCGATGGGTTTCGCTCCGCTCTACCCATCCTACGAGGTGCCGCCTGGCGTACCGAAAAGCTGAGGCGCACCTCGTCCCTGTAGGGGCGTTGTCGGCTGCTCCAGCGTTCTTCGCCCAGCACCTCACCACGTGGTGCGCACGGACCTTCCTAGGATGGGTCGGGCGGCGTTCCGCGAGCGAAGCGAAACCCATGCGGTAGAGGTGGCAGAAGTCCATAGATGCCCGGAAACCACCGTACTTGAGGATTTGCTTTAAACCCCAATAACCAACGCAGACAGAACCCATCCATTCGCCCGCAGGGCTGTCCCCCCTCCCCCGCAAAAATTATTTTCCCCACCACGTCACAACCCCACAGGCTGATCCGTCGAGTCATCAAAGGGGCCACTCCGGCCCCCTGACGGAGACGAAGAATGAGCGATACCCGCGCCGTGCGTTACGAACAGGAAATCCCCCAGGTGCTGGCCGTGCTGGGCAGCGTCCATGCCGAGCTGGACAAGCTCGGCCTGCCCCGCGCCCTGGTGCATCTGGTCCACCTGCGTGCCTCGCAACTCAACGGCTGCGCCTTCTGCGTGCGCATGCACACCCGCGAGGCCCGCGAAGGCGGCGAGACCAGCGAGCGCCTGGACCGCCTGGTGGTGTGGCGCCATTCGGGGGATTTCAGCGCCGCCGAGAAGGCCGCCCTGGCCTGGACCGAGGCGCTGACCCGCATCGACGACGAGCGCGACTACGCCGCCCTGCGCCAGGCATTGCGCGAACGCTTCGACGAAACGCAGATCAGCGCATTGACCACCCAGGTGGCGATGATCAACCTGTGGAACCGTATCCAGGTGTCGAAGCATTGATGCAGACCCGAGCCCACCTCGAACTCTTCCAGCAGCACCGCCCGCGCCTGCTCGGCCTCGCCTATCGCATCCTCGGCTCGCGCGCCGACGCCGAGGATGCGTTGCAGGACTGCTGGCTGAAGTGGCAGGAGGCCGATCTTGCCGGCCTCGACAACCCGGCCGCCTGGCTGACCACCCTGTGCACACGCCGCTGCATCGACCTGCTGCGCTCGGCCCGGCGCACGCGGGTGGACTACGTCGGTTCCTGGCTGCCGGAGCCCATCCACGGCCTGGCGGAAGACGGCCCCGACGAGGGCATGGTCCTGGCCGCCTCGCTGCAGACCGCCTTCCTGCTGGTGCTGGAGCGCCTGTCGCCGAAGGAACGTGCCGCCTACCTGCTGCACGACATCTTCGAGCGTCCCTATGCCGAGGTGGCCGGCATCCTCGCCGTGCAGGAGTCCGCCTGCCGCAAGCTGGTGTCACGGGCGCGCACCAATGTCGAGGACGCGCGGGTGCGCCACGTCACCCCGGTGGAACGCCAGGAACAGTTGCTGGCGGCCTTTCGCGATGCCATCGAGGGCGGCAACAGCAGCGCCCTGGCCGGCCTGCTGGGCGCCGAGGTGGAGCTGCGCGCCGATGGCGGCGGCAAGGTGCCCACCCTCCGCGAGACCCTGCATGGACGCGAGGCGGTGCTGGGCTTCATCGAGCAGTCCCTGCGCCTGTACTGGGGCGAGTACCGATGGCAGGAGACGGAGATCAACGGCAGCCGTGGCGTCATCCTCCGCCACGGCGACGCCATCGCCGCCAGCGTCTCCTTCGGCTACGACGAGAGCGGCGCGTTGCAGCAGATCTTCATCATGCGCAACCCGGACAAGCTGGCGGGGCTGCCTGTGCGCTGAGGCTAAGCCCGGTGGCCTCTGCAGGGGCGACTTCAGTCGCCCAGCGGTGCGCAGCACCGCCCTGCCGGAGGAGGGGCGCGAGCAGAGCTCGCTCCTACAGAGGATGCCCTTCCACTGATCGAAATCCCCTTGGGCGGCAGGGGTCGATAGCTGTATAAATAGCCAGCCATTCGCCCAAGCCGTTCCGCCATGCCCAGCGCCCTCGACGACCCCTTCTACTACCTGAACAACTTCCAGGCCGTGCTCGACTGGATCGGCGCCCGCTATGACGACCTGCTGGACGACGAGGAGCGCGGCTTCATCGCGGCCTTCGCCGGCCTGCCCAAGGCCTCCCGCGCGCTGCTGGTGCGCATGGTGATGCGCAAGGGCACGCTGTTTCGCGAAAGCAAGCTGGATTACGCCGAGATCGGCCCCACCCGCGACGCCATTGAGCCGCTGGTGGCGCTGGGCTGGGTGGACCCGGCACCGCAGCTGACGCTTGCGCAACTCTTCGCCCTGCTGCGCAAGCCGGAGATCGCCGCCTGCTTTGCCACGCACCTGGGCCGCGCGGCCCTGCGCAAGGCCGACCAGCTCGCCCTGCTGCAACCCCTATACCCCGAGGCGCAGCCCCTGGACGCCTGGTGCCCGGAGCTGGAGGAGCGCGTCCATGCCTTGCAGCTCATGGCCCTGTGCGACCGGCTGCGGCTGATGTTCTTCGGCAACCTGGCCCAGGACTGGTCCGAGTTCGTCCTCGCCGACCTGGGCATCTACCAGTACGAGAAGGTGGAGCTGGACGCCGCCTCGCGTGGCTTCCGCCACCGCGCCGACATCGAGCTGTACCTGCATCTCTACCAGTGCCGCGAGCGCTTCGAAGCCGGCGAGGAGCCCGCCGAGGTGCTGGCGAGCATTCCGCCGGCCAACGACAACCCCTGGCTGCAGGGACGCCGCGCGCGCCTGCTGTTCCAGCTCGGCCAGCATTGCGAGCGCCAGGGTGAACTGGACCTGGCGCTGGAGATCTATGCCGGGTGCAGCGACCCCGGCGCGCGTATCCGCCGCATCCGCGTGCTGGAGAAGCTCGCCGCCTTCGACGACGCCCATCGCCTCGCCCTGGAGCTGGCGGCCGGCGTGCACAGTGACGAGGAGCAGCAGCACCTCACACGCATCCTGCCGCGCCTGCGACGCAGGCTGGGCCTGCCGAAGCAGCCACCGCGCGCGCCCACGCCGGTGACGCGCCTGGACCTGCGGCTGCCCCGGGGCGAAGACTTCGTCTCGGTGGAGCACAGCGTCGCCCGGCACCTGGCGGACGAGCCGGGGCCGGTGCACTACGTCGAGAACACCCTGGTCAACTCGCTGTTCGGCCTGCTCTGCTGGGAGGCGATCTTCCTGCCGGTGCCGGGCGCCTTCTTCCACCCCTTCCACGCCGCCCCGGCGGACCTGCTCGCCGCCGACTTCCAGGCGCGCCGCAGCGAGGCCTTCGCCGCCTGCCTGGCGCAGCTGGACAGCGATGCCTGGCAGGCCACCATCCGCCGCAACCACGCCGCCAAGTACGGCCTGCAGTCGCCCTTCGTCTACTGGGGCGTGCTCGACGAGGCGCTGCTGGAGCAGGCGCTGGCGTGCCTGCCCGCCGCGCACCTGAAGCTGTGGTTCCAGCGCCTGCTGGCCGACATCAAGACCAACCGCGCCGGGCTGCCGGACCTGATCCGCTTCTGGCCCCGGGAACGCCGCTACCAGATGATCGAGGTGAAGGGCCCCGGCGACCGCCTGCAGGACAACCAGCTGCGCTGGCTGGACTTCTGCGCCGAGCACCAGATGCCGGTCACCGTCTGCTACGTGCAATGGGCCGAAACCGAGGCCGCCATCGCGTGAGCTACCAGGTGGCGGTGCGTGCGCTCTGCGAATTCACCGCCAAGTGCGGCGACCTGGACCTGCGCTTCACCCCCGCCCCAACAGCCCTGGAAGGCATGGCCGGCCACGCCCTGGTGGCGGCGCGCCGGGGCGAGGGCTACCAGAGCGAGGTGGCGCTGGCGGGCGAGTTCCGCACCCTCAAGGTGCGCGGCCGCGCCGACGGCTACGACCCCGCGCGCAACCGCCTGGAAGAGGTGAAGACCCATCGCGGCGACCTGGCCCGCCAGCCGGCCAACCACCGCCAGCTGCACTGGGCCCAGGTGCGCGTCTACGGCTGGCTGCTGTGCCAGGAGCGGGGCCTGGACGAGGTGGAACTGGCCCTGGTGTATTTCGATGTCGCCAGCCAGAAGGAAACCCTGTTCACCGAGCGCGCCAGCGCCGCCGAGCTGCGCGCCTTCTTCGAGGCGCAGTGCCTGGCCTTCATCGCCTGGGCCGAGGCGGAGCTGGCCCACCAGGGCGTGCGCAACCTGGCGCTCCAGGCGTTGCGCTTCCCCCACGCGGCGTTCCGCAGCGGCCAGCGGGAACTGGCCGAGGCGGTGTACAAGGCCGCCAGCACCGGCTGCTGCCTGCTGGCCCAGGCCCCCACCGGCATCGGCAAGACCCTGGCCACCCTGTTCCCCCAGCTCAAGGCCCTGGGCGGCGAGCGCCTGGAGCGCATCTTCTTCCTCGCCGCCAAGACACCGGGGCGCCAGTTGGCCCTGCACAGCCTGGCGACCCTGCGCGACAGCGTCGACGAGCTGCCCCTGCGGGTGCTCGAGCTCACCGCCCGCGACAAGGCCTGCGAGCACCCCGGCAGCGCCTGCCACGGCGAGGCCTGCCCCCTGGCGCGGGGCTTCTACGACCGCCTGCCGGCCGCGCGCGCGGCCGCCGCCGAACGCCGCTGGCTGGACCGCGTGGCCCTGCGCGAGGTGGCCCTGGCCCATGACGTCTGCCCCTACTACCTGGGCCAGGAGATGGCGCGCTGGAGCGACCTGGTGGTGGGCGACTACAACTACTACTTCGACCTCGGTGCCCTGCTCTTCGGCCTCACCCAGGCCAACCAGTGGCGCGTCGGCGTGCTGGTGGACGAAGCCCACAACCTGGTGGAGCGGGCCCGCGCCATGTACTCCGCCGAGCTGCGCCAAGGCGCGCTGAAGGCCCTGTGCAAGAGCGTGCCGGCACCGCTGAAGAAGCCCCTGGAGCGGGTGCAGCGCAGCTGGAACGAGCTGAACAAGGCCCAGGTGGTGGATTACCAGGCCTACGACGAGCCGCCGCAGAAGCTGCTCGGCGCCCTGCAGAGCGCAGTCACCGCCATCACCGACCACCTCGCCGAACAGCCCGGCGCACCGCTGGACCCCGAGCTGATGGCGTTCTATTTCGACGCCATGCATTTCGGCCGCATGGCCGAGCTGTTCGACCGCCATTCGCTGTTCGACCTGAGCAAATACCAGGCGGGCAAGAGCAGCCGCTCCACCCTGTGCCTGCGCAACCTGGTGCCGGCGCCCTTCCTCGGCCCGCGCCTGGCCGGCAGCCGTTCCACCGTGCTGTTCTCCGCCACCCTCAACCCGCGTCGCTACTACGCCGACCTGCTGGGGGTGCCGGCCAACACGCCCTGGCTGGAGGTGCAGTCGCCCTTCGCCGCCGAGCAGTTGCAGGTGCGCGTGGCGCGGCGCCTGTCCACCCGCTACCAGCACCGCATGCAATCCCTGGAACCCATCGTCGAGCGCATGGCCGACCAGTTCCATCAGCGCCCGGGCAACTACCTGGCCTTCTTCAGCAGCTACCAGTACCTGGAGCAGGTGGCGGCGCTGTTCGCCGAACGCCACCCCTTCATCCCCGCCTGGAGCCAGTCGCGGAGCATGGACGAGGGCGCGCGCACGGCCTTTCTCGAACGCTTCGCCGAGGGCGGACGCGGCATCGGTTTCGCGGTGCTCGGCGGGGCCTTCGGCGAAGGCATCGACCTGCCGGGCGAGCGCCTGATCGGTGCGTTCATCGCCACCCTCGGCCTGCCCCAGGTGAACCCGGTGAACGAGCAGTTGAAGCAGCGCATGGCCGCGATCTTCCAGGCCGGCTACGACTACACCTACCTCTACCCCGGGCTGCAGAAGGTGGTGCAGGCCGCCGGGCGGGTGATCCGCACCCAGGGCGACCGCGGCGTGGTGCACCTGATGGACGACCGCTTCGCCCAACCGGAGATCCGCCGCCTGCTGCCGGCCTGGTGGCAGGTGGAAATGGACTGAGCAGGGCTGCCCCCTGCCCCGGCTCGACCTCGCGCCGCAGCGGGCACAGGCAAAAACGACCTGAATCCCATGGGCCTCCGCCCTGCCGCTGCGCCTGGGAAAACCGCCTTCTATAATCCTTCCCAGCCTGCAGGGATCGCCGCGTGGAACGGACGGCCCGGCTGAACACGGGCGCACGGGAACCCCGAATGAACGCGACAACTCGCTTGTGGAAGCGCCTAAGGCAGCTGTGGCATGCCGCCGACCTGGTGTCGGTGGCCCAGCGCCGCGAGCGCCGCATGCGCCTGCTGGCGAGCAGCGTGATGCTGGTGCTGGGCCTGATCTGGGCGGTGGTCTTCAGCCTGCGCGGGCTCTGGGCCATCGTCGCGATGGATGCGGTGCTGATCACCTCGGGCCTGGCGGTCTTCCACCTCACGGTGTGCAACAAGGCGCGCAGCGCCAACCTCCTGCTCTTCAGCGTGCTGATCGTCACCATCGCCGGCACCGCCATCGTGCTCGACGCGCCCAACGCCGCGGCCCCCCGCGCCACCCACCTCTACCTGCTGCCGCTCACCCTCGCCGCGCTGATGGCCTTCCGCGACGAAGGCCTGTGGCTGCGCTATGGCGTCGCGCTGCTGTGCCTGGTGACCTTCACCTGCCTGGCCTCCAGCAACTGGACACCGCTCCCCGGCCACAACCTGCCGGACGAGGTGCGCACGCCCGGCTCCTGGGCCCAGGCCGGCGCGGCGATGGCGATGCTCTTCGCCCTGCTGCATGTCCTGCAGACCGACGCCGCCGAGCGCTCGGTGCTGGAGCGCGAGCTGCAGGCGGCCCTGCGCGAGCGGCAGTTCGAGCTGCACTACCAGCCGCAGCTCGACGTCGCCGGGCGGGTGATCGGTGCCGAGGTGCTGATCCGCTGGCGCCACCCGCAGCGCGGCCTGCTGCCACCCGGTGAGTTCATCGACCACGCCGAGCGCAGCGGGCTGATCATCCCCATCGGCAAGTGGGTGCTGGAGCAGGCCTGCGCCCAACTGCGCAGCTGGGCGGACGACCCCGTCCACAAGGACCTGTGCCTGGCGGTCAACATCAGCCAGAAGCAGTTCCGCCAGGCCAGCTTCGTGCCCGAGGTGCTGGAGATGCTCAGGCGCCACGGCATGGACGCCAGCCGTCTGGAGCTGGAGCTGACCGAGACCATGCTGGTCCAGGACCTGGAAGACCTGACGCGCAAGATGTCGCAGCTGGTGGAGCACGGCGTGTCCTTCTCGCTCGACGACTTCGGCACCGGCTTCTCGTCCCTCAGTCACCTCAAGCGCCTGCCGCTGGGCAAGCTGAAGATCGACCGCTCCTTCATCTGCGACCTGCTCACCGACGCCAACAGCGAGGCCATCGTCTGCAGCGTCATCGCCCTGGGCCAGAGCATGGGCCTGACGGTGATCGCCGAGGGCGTCGAGACCGAGGCGCAGATGCAGTGCCTGCTGGAGCGAGGCTGCCAGCAGTTCCAGGGCTACCTGCTGAGCAAGCCGCTGCCGCTTGCCGCATTCATGGCCTTCACCCAGCAGAACGTCGAACGCCAGGAACGGGTGATCGGCAACGCCTTCGACGGGGTGGGAGTCGCCGCCACCAGGGAATGATCCAGCGCAGCCGCAGTCTATGCCTCGTGCGGGGCGAGCCAGGTGCACCCCGCTGGCAGCCGCCCGGCCCGGGGCGGTCCCGGAAGCTCGGCGTAGGCGAGGTCGATCATGCGCTGGATATCAGGAATGCTCTGCGTGGCCGCGCTGCTCGTCGGCGGCCCCGCCCACGCCGGGGAAACCCGGGAGAAGGCCCAGGCGGCGGAAGGCAAGGCCCAGGTGCTGGAAGAGAAGGCCGCCAGCCAGGCGCCGGTGCCAGCCGACACCCCGCCGATCACCCGCAGTGAAGCCCGCGCCGTGGACCCGGACGGCGAGGCGCCGCTGGACGATCCCATCACCTGCCTCGCCCGCTCCATCTACTGGGAGGCCAAGGGCGCCCCGGCGCAGGACATGGAGTCGGTGGCCAACGTGGTGATGAACCGTCTCGGCAACGAGCAGTTCCCCAAGACCGTCTGCGCGGTGGTCAAGCAAGGCTCGGAAAGCCGCAGCTGCCAGTTCTCCTGGTGGTGTGATGGTCGCCCCGACGAAGCCGTGGAGGACGACCGCTTCACCCTCGCCCGGGAGATCGCCCGCAAGGCGCTGAACGGCCAGCTGCGGGACCGCACCGACGGCGCGCTGTACTTCCACGACCGCAACGTCTCGCCATCCTGGGCGAAGACCTTCACCCGCACGGCACAGACCCAGCGCCTGCTGTTCTACAAGCCGCGCCCCGAAGAGCCGTTGGCCGGCGCCCAGGACAGCGCGCCCTAGCGCAGCGTCAGGGCGTCTCCCGGCGCGCGGGCTCGGTGGCATGCACGAACACCGTGTAGGTGTCCGCCGGGTGCGCCACGCCGGCCAGGTCCAGGGCGTGGGCGATGTTGCCCCGGTGGTAGGTGCCGTGGTTCAGCACGTGGAAGAACATCTCCTCGCGGCTCAGCCGGCCCATGCGCCCATCGGTGAAGCGGAAGCCGATCTCCTGCGCGGCATCGGCAGCGGCCAGCCGGGCGACCGCCTCGGCGTACCACTGGCCGGACGCGAGCAGGCGGCGCCTGAGCGTCGGGTAGTCGGGCACCGCATCGCTGTTGGTGGCCGCGTGAGGCTCGGCCGCCCCGGTCAGGCGCGCGCGGAACAGGTCCTCGACAATCACCATGTGGTTGAGCTGCTGCAGGGTGAAGGCCAGCGACTCGGGAAACCGCGCGGCGTCGATCAGGCCGATGGCCTCCAGGGCGCGGCGGTCCGCCCAGCACTTGTATTGAAAGGCCCTGGCCAGCATGGCGGTTCCTCGTGTTCGGAAAGGGGGTGCAGACGAGGCCGCTGCTAGCGCTCGGGCTCCTCGCCCGGCAGCAGTTGGGCGATGTCCTCGTGGAAGGTCCGCCACTCGCCTTCGGAGATGTCCATGATGCTGAACGAGCGCAGGAAGAACGCGCCCGTCGCAGCCAGGAAGGCCAGGCGCACGCGCTTGCCGCGTTCGGTCTCGAAGGCCTCGCCCAGCAGCAGGGAACGGTACCAGTCGTTGGCCTGTGTCTTCAGGCTTTCGTGGCTGAACATCGCCGTGAGGATCGCTGCGGCGCGCCGGCTCAACTCCTCGTCGGGTATGGCGATGATGCCGATCTGCGCGATCAGGTGGTCGAGCATGCCGGCATCGGGCGCCAGGCGCGAACGCACCGAAAGCTCGTAGTCGGTCTTCCAGCGATTGACCATCGCCTCGATCAGCCCGTCCTTGGTGCCGAAGCAGGACTGCACGCCGCCTTTGCTGATCCCGGCGGCCTTGGCCACTTCGCCGATGCTCAACGCAGAAATGCCCTGTTCCATGACAACCGAGATGGCGGCGTCCAACACCAGGTTCCTGTCGATCACGGGACGTTTACTCATCACGGTTCTCTGAATTAGAATACGATCGTATTTTTATTTGCACCCCCTCACCGGGGCTCGCACCGAGGTTCACCCAGCGCATCCTGGGTGCTGTCCAGGCAGGCGCGGAAACGCTGCCCGACCCGGACGCACCCCTGCCTACCAACCGAAATCGCTGCGCGGTCTCCTGGGACTGCGCAGGCCAATTCCTTCGGGGCATACATCACAATTTTACTGCCAATCCGCGGGGCGGCTTATGGCTATCGATCGTAATTCGGCGGCAGGGATCAGTTTTGCCAACCGCATTTACAAACCGCGAGCCATCGGTTGCGCACTGAGCTTCATCTATGTCGCGACCACCACCTACCCGGGCACCTGGCCGCTCTGGGGGTTGATGGGGCTGAACGGTTTCATCTGGCCCTACCTCGCCTACCGCATCGCCATCGCCTCGCCCGCGCCCTACCAGGCCGAACTGCGCAACCTCCAGCTCGATTGCGCCTTCGCCGGGGGGTGGGTCGTGGCCATGCATTTCAGCGCGCTGCCATCGCTGCTGTTGCTGTCGATGGTCGCGATGAACTGCGTCACGGCCAAGGGCATCCACCTCCTCTGCAAGGGTCTCGCGGCTGCGGCTGCGGGCATTTTCCTGGCCGGGGCGTGCATGGGTTTCGAGGTCACCTGGGAAACGCCGGCCCGGGTCATCTGGGCATGCCTACCCATGCTGGTCATCTATCCCTTCGTGGTCGGTTGGGCGAGCTACAGCCTGGCGAAGCAACTGCTGAGGCAGCAGAAGGCGTTGTCCATCGTCGCCGGCTTCGACGAGCGCATGCTCACGCCCCATGACCGCTGGCTCTACCAGCTGGCGCAGGTCTTCCTGCGCTGCCGGTGCGGCTCCGGCCAGGCCACCGTCGCGCACATCCGCATCGACGACTTCGAGGCACTCGGGCAGCGGCACGGCGCGCTGGTGACCCACGCCCTGAGCGTCCGCCTGGGACACCTGATCGTCGCCGGACTGCGCAGCACCGACCTCGTCTGCATGCGGCGCCCCGGCGAATTCCTGGTGCTCCTACAGCAGGCGCGGACCCTCGGCGCGCAGGCATTGACCAGCCGCATCGAAGAGGCCTTCGTGCATTGCTTCACCAGCGGCAAGGGATTGCCCGAGGCACGCATCCGCGTCGGGCTCGCCGAATTCAGCCACGACCTGCGCAGCGAGAACGAATGGTTGCGCCAGGCCCAGCGGCACTCGACCCCGCTCGAGACCGATCAGCCACACCCCGCCGGCCACTCCGGCGCCTAGCAGGCCGGCCCGTTGCCGGCGCCAGCCCATGGACCGCCGGCAAGGCGCGGCGGCAACGAACACCCACCGTGCACGGCCGACGTCCGCACGGGGCCCCTGGCTTTTCACAACCACCAACTGTCATTTGAAGGAGTATTCAGTTGAGGAACCTCAAGATCGGAAAACGGGCCGGACTCATCTTCGCGCTGCTGGCCCTGATGGTGCTGGCGATGGGCGGCATCAACCTCTACGAGACCGGCAGGATGGATGCCGCCTCGACCGAGGTCCGCGGCACCTGGCTGCCGGGCGTCGTCGCCCTGAGCGAGCTGGGGGCGGCGATCGGCGACACCCGCGCCCTGACCCTGCGCAGCATCATCGTCGACGAGCCGGCCGTACGGCAGCACACGATGGCCAGGATCAAGGCGAACCTGCAGGCATTGCCCAAGCAGTTCGAAGCCTACGAAGGCGCCATCGCCCAGGCGGAGAATCGCAAGCTCTACGATCACTTCGTCAGCACCTACGAAACCTACCGCGGCCTGCAGCAACAGATACTCGATGCGGTGGACGCCGGCCGGATCGACGACGCCGACAGGCTCGCCAACGGTCCGCTGGCCGAATACGCCGGCACCATGACCAGGGCGCTGGACGAACTGATCCGCTTCAACTCCGAAAATGCCTTCGCCGCGGCACAGCTCAGCGACGAAGCGGCGGATGAAGCCCGGGTCGTGGCCGTCGTCGCCTTGAGCGCCATCCTCCTCATCACCGTCGGCGCCGCCACCTTGCTGACCCGCAGCATCATCCTGCCCCTGGGCGAGGCCGTGGCCATCGCCGAGCGGGTCGCCAGCGGCGACCTCAGCCGGGACATCAGCGTGGTCGGCAAGGACGAGCCGGCATTGCTGCTGGCCGCCCTCAAGGGCATGCAGGCCAACCTGAGGGCGACCATCCAGCAGATCGGCAGTTCCTCCGACCAGCTGGCCTCGGCTTCCGAGGAGCTGCATGCCGTGACGGAGGATTCCAACCGTGGGCTGCACCAGCAGAACGCCGAGATCGAGCAGGCCGCCACCGCCGTGAACGAAATGACCGCCGCCGTGGAAGAGGTCGCGCGTAACGCCGCGAGCACCGCAACCGCCTCGAAGGAAAGCGACGACGAGGGGCGCCGTGGCTTCGCCCAGGTCAACGAGGCCATCGCCTCCATCCGCACCCTGGCCGGCCAGGTGACCCAGGCCTCGGTCCAGGCTTCCGAACTGGCGAACCAGACCCGCGACATCAGCACGGTACTCGACGTGATCCGGGGCATCGCCGCCCAGACCAACCTGCTGGCGCTCAATGCCGCCATCGAGGCGGCACGCGCCGGCGAGGCCGGGCGCGGCTTCGCCGTCGTCGCCGACGAGGTGCGCTCGCTGGCCCAACGCACCCAGAGCTCCACGGAGGAGATCGAGGTGATGATCGACAACATCCAGACCGGCACCCAGGGAACCGTCGGCGCCCTGCTGGCCGGCGCGGAGCAGGCCGAGCAGACGCTCAGGTCGGCCGCCAGCGCCGGTGCCGCACTGGAGCGGATCACCGCGTCGATCTCGCAGATCAACGAACGCAACCTGATCATCGCCAGTGCGTCCGAAGAACAGGCCCAGGTCGCCCGCGAGGTGGATCGCAACCTGATGAACATCCGCGACCTGTCCATGCAGACCGCCGCCGGCGCCAACCAGACCAGCGCCTCCAGCCAGGAGCTGTCGCGCCTGGCCATCGAGCTGAGCACGATGGTGACCCGCTTCCGCGTGTGACAGCCGCGCCAGGGCCCGCCGCCTTGGCGGGCCCTTTTCCCACCCGGGCGCCTCCCCTATCATCCGCCGGCTCCCGCCCGGCGCCCGCCCTCGCAGGGCGCCCCTTCCCGCCACGCCACCTGCCGCCGAGGCCCTGCTTGCGACATTTCACCCTGAGCGACAAGAAACTCCGTGGCGTCCACCGCCGCCTTCGGGCCCTGGAGCGGTGGGCGGCGGGCTTCCACGGCCAGTTCCATCCACGCGGCCCGGACATGACGCGCTACCTGAACTGGAAGATCCCGGTGCCAAACACCCTGGTCCAGGGGCCGCAGGCGCGCATCGAACACCAGGCCTTTTGCGCCCAGCAGATGCTGGAGGCCGCCGCCCATCTGTCCCGCGCAGCGGATCGCAGCCAGGGCTATTACCGGGTCGCCTGCATCCTGGTCTGGCCCTGGTTGCACCAGAGCGAGGTGGCGGTGTTCCACGACCGCGACTATTACCTCGGCTTTCTCGGGCAGGGGAACGGGCTCGCACCCGAGCGCCTGAGCGACAGGCTCGCGCTGAGGGTGCCCGCCCATTTCATCGAGCACGGACATGACGTGACCCAGGCCGACGACGAGCTGCCCGTCCAGTGGTGGTGCATCGGCGAGCCCGCGTAGACGCCGCTCGCCCGGCCCATCACTGCGCGGCCATCACCTCGTCGCGGCAGGCGGAGGGGCTCTGCCCGGTCCAGCGCTTGAAGGCCCGGCGGAAGCCGCGCACATCGCTGTAGCCGAGCGCTTCGGCGATGCGCTCGATGGGCAGGTCCGGGTTGCCCAGCAGGCTCATCGCGCGCGCCCGGCGCACCTGCTCCTGCAAGGCGTCGAAGGTGATGCCGTGCTCGGTGAGGCGACGGCGCAGGGTGCGGCTGCTCATGTTGAGATCGCGGGCGACCTTGTCGATCTGGCTGCCATGGGCCAGGTCACGGCTGATGGCGCGCTCCACCGTCTGCAGCAGGTCCATCTTCTGCTGCACCTGCGCGCATTCGAGCTCCAGCAGGTTGAGCGCCTGGCGCAGGGCGACGGGCTGGTGGCTGGGCAGCTGCATGTCCAGCCAGTGGCTGGCGATCACCATGCGGTTGTGCAGGCAGCCGAAATGCAGGTTGGGGCCCAGCAGGCGCTGGTATTCGACGAGGTAGCTGGGCGCGGCATGGGTGAACTCGAAGCGCAGGGGCTGGAATTCGGCGTCGACCAAGGCGCGGTTGTAGACCATCAGGCTGGCGAAGAACTCCTCCACCGCGAACACCTGGACGTCGGCATGGGGCAGCCGGCATTCCACCTCGACGACGCTCTCCTTCGCCCCCTCGTGCAGGGTGTAGACGGCCATGCCGCCGGTGGTGTGCTGGAAGCGTCGCCCGACATCGAAGGCATCGCGCAGGGTCTTGCACAACGACAGCACGTGGCCCAGCAGGCCGAGGGTGCCGAGCACGTTGCGGTGCCCGACCCACAGCCCCAGGCCTCCGTCCGGGAAAGCCGCGAGGGCGCGCTGGATCAGGGTCACCGCCTGGCGGTAGGAGATGCGCTGGGCGGGGTCCTGCAACTCCTCCGGGGTGAAGCCGAGCCCACGGCACAGGCGCTCGCTGCTGACGCCCTTGTCGTTCGCCACCTCCGTGAGGGTCTGCAGGAGGAAGGGCGAAACCAGGGCGAGGTCGAGCTGGGGATCGAGGGTGGCGGTAGTCATGGCAGGCAGTTCCCGAACCGAGGCGCCTGAGGTTCTTGTTCTGCGGCCAGGACGCGCGGCGGCGCCATCATAACGCGTTAGCGGGTGCACCAAGAGCGGGTGTAACAGAATATTGCTAGCTGTCCCCGAAAAGCCCCCTGCCTGTCCGGCAATGCCCTGCATCGCGCGGCCTTGAGCGCTTATTTCTATGGGCCGGCGCGGAACCCCGGTTCCGCACCGTCCGCCAACAATAAGAAATGAGCTCAATCATGAACCCGATCCGCGTTCCCCAGCTGCCCTCGCTGGCAGCCTCACTCGTCGTCGCGACGTCCCTCACCCTGCCCGCCCAGGCCACCGAGAACGGTGTCGACAACATCGGCCCCGGCACCGATGGCTTCTTCGTCCTGCCGCTGGAGGTGAACAGCCTTCCGGACCACATGTTCGCCTTCAACCTCTACTACAACCACTACGAGTCGAAGAAGCTCGACATCAGCTCCCTGGGCGGCAAGGTGCCGGAGGTGAAGATCACCTCCGACGCGATCATCCCGCGCCTGGACTACCTCAGCCCGCTGCGCCTGCTGGGCGGCCGGGTCGGTGGCTACGTGGCGCAGCCCTACATGCGCCAGCAGGTGGCGCTGTTCGGCCAGCAGAGCCGCCGCGAAGCCCAGGGCGACACCACCATCGCCCCGCTGATCCTCTGGGACATGGGCAAGGACCTGACCCTGGGCGCCGCCCTGGAGATCACCCTGCCCACCGGCAGCTACGACGCCGCGCGGCCGGCCAACACCGGCAACAACTTCGTCACCTACAAGCCGCTGCTCTCGGCCACCTGGCAGCCCGGCGAGCGCACCGAGCTGTCGGTCAAGGCCACCTACAGCTTCAACAGGGAGAACCCGGACACCGACTACCAGTCCGGCCGGCTGTTCCACTTCGACTACTCCACCAGCTACCGGGTGACCGACAGCCTGCGCCTGGGCCTGAACGGCTACTACGTGAAGCAGACCACCGACGACAGGCAGTTCGGCCGCACGGTGACCTTCATGGGCGAGGACGTGGACGACGGCGTGCGCGGGCAGGTCTTCGCCATCGGCCCGGCGGTGCACCTGACCTTCCTCCAGTACGCCAGCGTGGAGATGCGCTGGGCCAAGGAGTTCGCCGTGGAGAACCGCCCGGAAGGCGAGATGTTCTGGGCCAAGCTGAACCTGCCGTTCAGCCTCTGACCCTTCCCGGAACGCAGAACCCCAGGCAATGGCCTGGGGTTCTCTCGCCCAGTTGGCACCGACCGCAGGAGCGAGCGCTGCTCGCGAAACACTTCACGCAGGGGTGGCCGACACCGTGCTCAGCTGTACACCGGCCACTGCTCGACGATGCGCCCGTCGCGCACCGCCAGCAGGTCGCCGAACTGCAGGAGGATGGATTCGGACTGGGTCGGCCGCAGGAACACCTGGTCATCCACGGACAGGCCGACGGCGTGGGAGCCGTTGATCATTTCCTGGTTGGAGCTGCGTCCGTAGAGGCCGTTGAACTGCAGGCCCCTGGGCGATTCCGGTTCGGCCATCCAGTTGCCGCCGTAGATGAAGAAGGTCTCGCGCTGGTTCGGGTCCCACCAGGAGAACAACGCCGACTTGCCGTCCAGCGCCGGGATGCGCACCGCACCGGTGCTCTTGAGCACCGGCGTGGCGATATAGGCCGCCGGCTGGTGCTCCTCCAGGGACGGCAGGTCGTAGTGGGTGGGCTTGAGCAGCGCGGAACCCACCGAGACCTCGCTGCTGGTGCGCTCGCACTCATGCATACGGTAGCTGGGGCTGCCGGCGGTGTTCAGGGTCAGGTCCGGGCGCCACAGCGTGGGGTGTTGGGTGCGGGTGTAGTCGACAAAGCCGTCGTACAGCGTCATCACCTTGGCGAACAGCGCCTCGGGCGAGCCGAGGATGCCGGGCACGCCCATGCCGACGAAGGGGTCGTAGCCCATGAAGCCGGCGAACTCCAGGTGCTGCGGGTTGGCGCCGATCAGGTCGAGCATCCGCCCGAGGCCGGCCGTGTCCTGCACGCCGCCCCGGTGCAGCCCCACGTCCAGTTCGATGTTGATGCGCATGCGGATGTTCAGGGCCTTGGCCAGCGCCAGGTACTGCGCCAGTCGCTCGGGGGTGTCGAGCAGCCACTGCAGCTGCCGGGCCGGGTCGAACGGGCCGCGATGGGCCTCGTAGAACAGCTGCGCCGCACGCACCGGCAGGGGCTTGCCGAGCAGGATGTCCGACTCGGGGAAGCGCTCGGCGTCGTGGTTGAGGAAGGGCTGGTGGAACGACATCAGCCGCTGGGTGCCGGCACGCTTGGCGATGTAGTCCAGCAGTTGTGGCGAGGGCAGGGACTTCTCCACCAGGCGGAGCGACTTGCCGGCACGGCGCACCGACTGCATCACCACGTCGATGTTGTGATCCAGCCGGTCGAGGTCGATCAGCATCACCGGGTGCATCGGCCCCTGGGCCTTCAGCTCGCGGTTCAGGCGGGCGAAGTAATCGCTGTACGGGGCGCCCTTGTCGGCCGGCCGCAGCCAGGCGCCGACACCGGCGAGCAGTACGCCGGCACCGGCCGTGCCGACGAGGAATTTGCGACGGTTCATGGCTTCTCCTTGTTATCCGGCCACGCCGAGGATCGAGGACAGGTGCGCATTGAGGAACTTGCCGCTCGGGTCCAGCGCCTGGCGCACCTCGGTGAACTCCTTCCAGCGCGGGTAGAGCGCCTGCAGGGTGCGCGCGTTGAGCGTGTGCAGCTTGCCCCAGTGCGGCCGGCCGGCGTACTTCCAGAAGATCGGTTCGACGGCGGCGAAGAAGTTGTGGTGGTCCATGCTGTAGTGCTGGTGCACGGAGATGGAGCAGCTGTCGCGGCCCTCGAACATGCTCATGGGGATGTCGTCGGCCTTCACGTAGCGGTACTCGATGGGGAACCAGGTGCGCAGGTCCTTGTCGCGGATCAGCGCGAGGATCTCCCGCAGGCAGGCCGGGCCATGCTCGGCGGGCACCGAGTACTCCATCTCGTTGAAGCGCACGTTGCGCACGTTGGCGTAGATCTCGTAGGAGTCGCCGACCCGGTCGTCGAAGCTGGCGATGTGGCGCAGGCTGTTGAGCAGCGCGCGGCGTACGGCGGGGAAGTCGCTGCCGTACTTGTCGAGGTTCTCGATGATCTTCACGAAGCCGTTGCCGCCCTCCTCCGCCGGGTCCAGCGGCGGCGTGGCCGGGTCGGTGGTCTCGTTGAGGGCGACGGACAGCGCGTAGTCGGAATGGGTGATCACCAGCATCTCCCAGTGCTGGTTGTCGCGGGTGAGGTTGCCCACGTCCTCCAATAGCTCCTCATAGCTGGCAATCCATTGCTTCTCGCGCAGGCGATAGGCCTCGCGGTTCTGCAGGCGCACCCGCGTCGCCACGCCAAGGGCGCCCAGGGACACCCGCGCGGCATTGAACACCTCGGGGTGGCGCTGGGCATCGCAGTCCAGCACCTCGCCGCTGGCGGTCACCAATTGCAGGCCGGTGACCAGTGAGGAGTAGGAGCCGAAGCCGACGCCGGTGCCGTGGGTCGAGGTGGCGATGGCCCCGGCCAGGGTCTGGTAGTCGATGTCGGCCATGTTCGGCAGCGCCTGGCCGACCGCCTGCAGCGCCGGCCCCATCAGGGACATCGGCGTGCCGGCGGCGAACTCCGCCTGCAGGGTGGCCGGGTCGTGGGCAAGCAGGCCGTTGAAGTAGGCCAGCGACACCAGGGTGCCGTCGGTGGGCACCAGGGCGCTGAAGGAGTGAGCCGAGCCCACCGGGCGTACCTTGCCTTCGGCCTGGCGGATGACCTGGACCAGCTCGTCCAGGCTCTGCGGGGCGAGGCGTGCCTGGGGCAGGCAGCTCTGCCCGCCGGACCAGTTGCGCCAGGGGATCAGCCGGGGCGCGCGGGCCAGTTCCGCCAGCGCCGGGGTGCAGGCCAGCGCGGTGAAGGCGCCGGCGACGCCGGCCCGTTGCAGCAGCTGGCGTCGGGTGAGGTTCATAGCCATGGAGGACGCCTTATTCGAGGTGCTGACCGGACATGAAGGAAATCAGCGCGAGGAACTGTTCTTCCGAGCACTGCATGCACATGCCCATCGGCGGCATGCCCTTGAAGCCGTTGATGCTGTGGTCCAGCAGGCTGTCGGTGCCCTGGGCGACACGCGGCGCCCAGGCGGCGGCGTCACCGCTCTGCGGCGCCCCGGAGGCGGGGTTGGCGTGGCACAGCTTGCAGCTGGTGTCGTAGACCTTGGCCAGGGCCGGGTCGGCCGGTGCCAGGGTGGCGGCATTCTGCGGCGCGGCCGGCTTGGCCTCCTCGCCACAGCCGCCGAGCAGCCCGGCCAGGGCCAGCAGGGCGGGAATCAGCAGGTTCGCGGGTTTCGGCATCGCACTCCCCTCTTCTACCGTGCCAGGCGGCACGGCTGCTTGTCGTGGTGGGTAGAGGGCAACGTTAAGCCAGGCGCCCCCGGCCGCTGAGGGCAATGGCGGACAGCCAGGGGGCTTTAACGGGACATCACGCGATGTGAAAACAGACAACCCCGGCTCAGCCGATGGCCTTGGCCATCTCGCTGGTGGCGGCCCAGCCCAGCGCCTCGTACACCGGCCTGCCGACCTGGGTCGCATGCAGCACGGCGAAGCCCAGGCCACGACGGTTGAACTCGGCCTCCGCCAGCTTCATCAGCGCCGAGGCCAGGCCCCGGCGCCGGTAGTCAGGCTCGACGAACACGTTGAGCACGTAGCCACGCTGGCCCACCTCCGGATGGGAAGGATGCGGCGGCCATTCGATGCTCATCAGGCCGATGGCCGCCGCGACGCGCGCCTCGTCCATCAGCGCGAAACCGTAGTAGCGCCCATCGGCCAGGCGCTCGCGCAGCCAGGGGCGGAAGTGCTCAGTCATCACCCTAAGCCGCGCCGGGTCGCCTCCCGCCTCGAGGAACATCGCCTCGCGGTGCACGCAAACCCGCTCCAGGTCGTCCGGTACCAGCCGCCGCACCTGCAGGCCAGGAAATTCGATACCGCCGGGAATCCCGTCCATTGCACCACCCTCTTCATCGATGACCGATGCTAGGGCGCAGGGCGCGGCGGCCGATAGGCACAGATCGCTGGGAAAAACGGCATACAGCGCCGGGCTGCCCTGTAGGTCGACTGCAGTCGCCCCGGGGTTACCCGGCCATTCGCAACCGGGTGCCGGCGGAAGGTCTTTCGCGGCTGAGGCCGCTCCACAAAGGGTGCCTCCACTGCCGCCTCGTGGGAGCGAATTCATTCGCGATGCTCTGTTCCAGAGGCATTCGCGGTTGATGCGCTGCACAACCTGCAGAGGCGAATGGAATCGCCCCTGCATCAACGGCCTCTACACACGCTCTCCACAGCCACGACACGGCCTTTTCTTCCAGCTCGGCCCATCGTCCAGCTCGGGATCGTCCAGCGCAGCGATGAACGTCGGCAGGTCGCGCCGGGCGATCCAGACTTCACCCTGCCACTTCACCACGCCGACGCGTTGTTCTGCCCAGCTCATGAATGCGCGTTGCGGGCTGGCATCCGGCTCGCGGTGGGCGCAGTAAAGGGTGGGCAGCACCTCGTCGCTCATCCACTTGGCCAGGCTGCGGTGCTCCGGATGCCAGAAGCGGTACAGCGCCTTGAACACGCCGGAATCGCTGATCACCTCCACCTCCTCGCGAAAGCCGCTGGCGTACTCCAATACCACGGCACGCTTCTGCTCCGGGTCCATGCGGCTGGGCAATCGATAGGGGCGTCTTGCCGAAATCAGCAGCGCGAAATCGTGGGCCACGAACCAGGGCTGGTGATCGATCATCACGGCGCGCAGCTGGCGGTTATGACGTGGGAAGACGATGGGGATATATGCGTCGTGCATGGTGGTTCTCCTGTTAGTGCAGAGCGGCCACCACCTTCATCGCCAAATGAAGGTGGCAGATCACGCGGGGTTGGCGAACCGGCTAACAGGACCCGGCAGACCCGAAGGTCTCCCCGCGCGATCTGCCATGGAGCAGCACAGGAAACTGTGCACGCGCAGGGGCCTGCAAGAACACTTCACCGTTCTCGCAAACGCCATCAGGCGCTATCGCGCCTGTTAGTAACGGGTCGCCAAACCCGATCACGGGATTGACCGTGACCGGCGCAGGATAGGGATGGAGGGTCGAGAGGGCAAGCAGGCTTCTTGAGGAGGTGGCCGCGCGGGGTTGGCGAACCGGCTAACGGGAACCGGCAGACCCGAAGGCCTCCCCGCGCGACCACTGGCGATGCTACCTCATCAGGCAAGCACAACCTGTAGGGGCGACTGAAGTCGCCCCTACATCGCGCAGATAAGGTTCGACACCGTCTTTCGCAGCAAATCCGCTTCCCTCACTTGCACGCCTTCAGGTTCACCGCCCCCACGAAATGATTGCCGTGCCCCATCACGCAGGCCACGCGCTGGTTGCGGTTCCGCTCCCAGGCTTCCACCGGGTACTGCTTGTTCCAGGCGGTGTAGAGCTGGCGGTCCTGCCTGGACAGGCGCAGGCCGTAGCGCTCGCTCATGTAGAAGTAGGTGCGCGCGATCATCCCGCGAATCTGCTGGCGCGGCATGGCCTTGCGCGCCTTGAAGTCCACCACCATCTGGCAGGCACCGTACTGGCGGGGCTTCTGCGGCAGCCAGCCGAAGCCGTAGTTGCTGCGGTCGCCGTTCACCTCGCCGATGCTCGGCACCAGGTTGTGCAGGTCGGCCTCGGCGCGGCGGAAGGCGGCGTCGTGCCTCGCGCAATTCTCGCGCCCGCCCTTCTGCCAGCACTGGCGCTGGTGGCCGATGACCCAGGCCGGGACGATGTGCTCCCACTCGATGCGCTTGGCACGCTGGGCATTGGTGCGGGGCACGTAGCCGCAGCTCTTGAGGTCGACCTTGTTGCCGCTGTAGCGGCAGCCGCAATAGAACTCGACGGGGTGTGAGGCGTAGAGCTTCCAGGCGACTTTCTTGGCTTCCTGGAAGGTGCGGGGGGCGGAGGCATGGGCGGTGCCGGCCAATAGCAGGCTCAGCAGCAGGACGAAACGGATCATTACTTCTGGGGTTCCCGGTACGGCTGTTTTCAAGGCTCTCACTGACAACGTTTGTTCATCGGAGTTTTGTTGCAAACGAAGCGGCGAAGCTGATAGATGTATAAATATACAGTATTTCAGAGAAGCGTCCTATGAACCTTTCAGCTCCGTTGGCCTTGCCAAAACCACTGTCACAAATCCCTGGGATCATCGTTTCCCAGGTCACCGGTCTCGGCTTTCCACCCCGCTTGCCGAAGCGGCCGGACACCCGCCCCCTGCGCCAGCCGGCTGGAAGCCGCATCAAGGCGCATGGCCCGCATTGAGGAGGAGAACAGGGATGGTCGACGTACTGCAGCTGAAATACACGGTCAATCGGATGGCCGTGGACACGGTGAGCGAAGCGGTCGCGGAACTGCGCCTGGAAGGGCTGGTGACCGACGGCAAGACGCCGTTCACGCGGGTGCACTTCAACACCTGCCTGGCGGAGATCGAGGCGCTGTTCCAGCGCGCCGGCTACCACAAGCAGCTCGATGTGGTGGGTTACCAGGGGCTGGCCTATGCCCTCTTCGACCCGGCCCGCTGGGAGCCGGTGGAGGTGCTGCGCTGGCTCAAGGAGTACGTCGACAACGCCCAGGCCAGCCACACGCTGGCACGCAGCGTCGACGACTTCAGCGCCGCTGCGCGTAGGCCGTGAACAGGCCGCTGCCGACGATCACCAGGATGCCGACCAGGCCGATGGCATCCGGCGCGTGGCCGAACAGCACGAAGCCGAGCAGCCCGGCGAAGACGATCTGCCCATAGCTGAACGGCGCCAGCAGGGCCGGTGACGCGTACCGGAAGGCCTGGGTGAGCAGCACGTGCCCGCCCATTCCGCAGGCTCCCAGCGCCAGCAGGAGCAGGCCGTGGGCCAGCGTGGTCGGTGCTTGCCAGAAGAACGGCACCAGGGTGCTCATGATCAGGGTGTTGGTGATGCCGGTGATGAAGTTGCTGGTGCCGGGGCTGTCGGTCTGGCTCAGGCGCCGGGTGAGCAACTGGTAGAAGCCGAAACACAGCGCCGAGGCCAGCGGCAGGAGGATCGCCGGGGTGAACAATGAGCTGCCCGGCCGCACGATCAGCATCACCCCGCCCAGGCCCAGCAGCACCGCCAGCCACTGCCCGCGGGTGACGCGCTCGCCGAGGAGGGGCACCGACAGCGCCGTCACCAGGAGCGGCGCCAGGAAGTTCACCGCCGTGGCTTCGGCCAGGGGGATGTAGCGCAAGCCGGTGGTGAAGAACAGGCTGGTGCCGATCAGGCACAGCGCCCGGCCGAGCTGCAGCAGCGGACGCTGGGTGCGCAATACGCGCAGGCCCTCTCGAGGCAGCAGGAAGCCCGCCATCAGCAGCGTGTGCACCAGGTAGCGCACCCACACCACCATGACGATCGGGTAGAACGCGGACAGGTATTTGGAGATCGCGTCATGGCTGGAGAACAGGAAAATCGCCAGGCACACCAGCAGGATGCCCTTCAGGGGCTCCTCTCGTCGCAGCGATGGGGGGTTGGTACTCATGGGGATTCCGGGGTGGTCCGCACCCGGTTTGGTAGCAGACTAATGATTAGGCGGCTCAAAAATATCGGCTTCGTGACTCAGGCTCAAGTGACAGCAGCCGGTTAGCAGGTATTCTTGCCCACTTCCCCCTCCCGGCCGGCGCGAGACCGATGAAACCCGAAGACCTGCTGCTCCTGGTGACCCGTGAAATGCCCTACGGCAAGTACAAGGGCCGCCTGCTGGCCGACCTGCCCGGCCATTACCTCAACTGGTTCGCCCGTGAAGGCTTCCCGAAAGGTGAGATCGGCAGACTGCTCGCCCTGATGCAGGAGATCGACCACAACGGCCTCAAGCCCCTCCTCGACCCGCTCCGTCGTTCCGCCGGGCCCCGCAGAAATCCCGATTGACCCACAGGTGCAACCAGAAACGGTCTAGGCTAACGACTGGGCGCCGCAACCGCCCTCGAAACACCGGGTTGCACCTTTGCAGGGAAAGCCGCCAGCCCGCTGGCACCAAGGCGGTGCGAGTAACGGACTGGTCGGAAACAGGTGATCGGAAATACCGGAAAACTTAGGTTGCACCTGGTTGCACCTCGCTTCACGCGCGGATACTCTTGGCGCCGCTAAGCCGTCGCGACCACGGCAGGAATGAGGATAAGAAATGGCAACCACCACCACCCTTGGCGTGAAACTCGATGAAGCGACCCGTGAGCGCCTCAAGGAAGCCGCACGCCAGATCGACCGCACGCCGCACTGGCTGATCAAGCAGGCCATCTACAGCTACCTGGAGACCCTGGAAAGCGGCAAGACCCTTCCCGAGCTCCAGGGCATCGCCGCGCGCCTGGCCGAGGGTGACCTGGAAGCGGTGGAAGCCCTGATCGACCCGATCCACCAGCCGTTCCTCGATTTCGCCGAAAGCATCCTGCCGCAGTCCGTGCTGCGTGCCGCCATCACCGGCGCCTACCGCCGCCCCGAGGAAGAGGTGGTGCCCATGCTGCTGGAGCAGGCACGCCTGCCCGCCGACATGGCCGAGGCCACCTACAAGCTCGCCTACGGCATCGCCGAGAAGCTGCGCAACCAGAAGAGTGCCAGCGGCCGCGCCGGCATCGTCCAGGGCCTGCTGCAGGAGTTCTCCCTCTCCTCCCAGGAAGGCGTGGCACTGATGTGCCTGGCCGAAGCCCTGCTGCGCATCCCCGACAAGGGCACCCGCGACGCCCTGATCCGCGACAAGATCAGCAACGGCAACTGGCAGCAGCACCTGGGCCAGAGCCCCTCGATGTTCGTCAACGCCGCCTCCTGGGGCCTGCTGATCACCGGCAAGCTGGTGTCGACCCACAACGAGGCCGGCCTCTCCAGTTCGCTGAACCGCATCATCGGCAAGTCCGGCGAGCCACTGATCCGCAAGGGCGTGGACATGGCCATGCGCCTGATGGGCGAGCAGTTCGTCACCGGCGAAACCATCGCCGAGGCCCTGGCCAACGCCAGCGCCTTCGAGACCAAGGGCTTCCGCTACTCCTACGACATGCTCGGTGAAGCCGCGCTGACCGAGGAAGACGCCCAGCGCTACCTGGCTTCCTACGAGCAGGCCATCCACTCCATCGGCAAGGCCTCCCACGGCCGCGGCATCTACGAGGGCCCGGGCATCTCCATCAAGCTCTCCGCCCTGCACCCGCGCTACAGCCGCGCCCAGTACGACCGGATGATGGACGAGCTGTACCCGCGCCTGCTGTCGCTGACCCTGCTGGCCAAGCAGTACGACATCGGCCTGAACATCGACGCCGAGGAAGCGGACCGCCTGGAAATCTCCCTCGACATGCTCGAGCGCCTCTGCTTCGAGCCGCAGCTCAAGGGCTGGAACGGCGTCGGCTTCGTCATCCAGGCCTACCAGAAGCGCTGCCCGTACGTGATCGACTACGTGATCGACCTGGCCCGTCGCAGCCGCCACCGCCTGATGATCCGCCTGGTCAAGGGCGCCTACTGGGACAGCGAGATCAAGCGCGCCCAGGTCGACGGCCTGGAAGGCTTCCCGGTCTACACCCGCAAGGTCTATACCGACGTGTCCTACATCGCCTGCGCGCGCAAGCTGCTGGCGGTGCCGGATGCCATCTACCCGCAGTTCGCCACCCACAACGCCCACACCCTCTCGGCCATCTACCACATCGCCGGGCAGAACTATTACCCGGGCCAGTACGAGTTCCAGTGCCTGCACGGCATGGGCGAGCCGCTGTACGAGCAGGTGGTGGGCAAGATCGCCGACGGCAAGCTGAACCGCCCCTGCCGCATCTACGCCCCGGTGGGCACCCACGAGACGCTGCTGGCCTACCTGGTCCGCCGCCTGCTGGAAAACGGCGCCAACACCAGCTTCGTCAACCGCATCGCCGACCAGACCATCTCCATCAAGCAACTGGTGGAAGACCCGGTCGTCAGCATCGAAGCCATGGCCGCCGCCGAAGGCGCCCTGGGCAAGCCGCACCCGCGCATCCCGCAGCCGCGTGACCTGTATGGCGCCGCCCGCGCCAACTCCAGCGGCATCGACATGTCCAACGAGCACCGCCTGGGCTCCCTGTCCAGTGCCCTGCTCAGCAGCGGCCACGCGGACTGGCGCGCCCGCCCGATGCTGGGCTGCCCGGTCTCCGAAGGCGAAAGCCTGCCGGTGACCAACCCGGCCGACCGCCGCGACATCGTCGGCCACGTGCAGAACGCCAGCCTGGAAGACGTCGGCAACGCCGTGCTCGCCTCGCTCAGCGCCGCGCCGATCTGGCAGGCCACCCCGCCGGTCGAACGCGCTGCCGCCCTGGATCGCGCCGCCGACCTGATGGAGGCCGAGATCCAGCCGCTGATGGGCCTGCTGTGCCGCGAGGCCGGCAAGACCTTCGCCAACGCCATCGCCGAAGTGCGCGAGGCCGTGGACTTCCTGCGCTACTACGCCGCCCAGGCGCGCCACGACTTCGCCAACGACAGCCACCGCCCCCTGGGCCCGGTGGTGTGCATCAGCCCGTGGAACTTCCCCCTGGCGATCTTCAGCGGCCAGGTGGCCGCCGCCCTGGCCGCCGGCAACACCGTGCTGGCCAAGCCCGCCGAGCAGACCCCGCTGATCGCCGCCCAGGCGGTGCGCATCCTGCTGCAAGCCGGCATCCCCGAAGGCGCCGTGCAGTTGCTGCCGGGTGAAGGCCATACCGTCGGTGCCGCGCTGGTCAGCGATGAGCGCGTCAAGGGCGTGATGTTCACCGGCTCCACCGAAGTCGCCGGCATCCTCGCCCGCAACGTTGCCGGCCGCCTGGACTCCCAGGGCCGCCCGATCCCGCTGATCGCCGAGACCGGCGGGCAGAACGCGATGATCGTCGACTCCTCCGCGCTGGTCGAACAGGTGGTGACCGACGTCGTCGCCTCGGCCTTCGACAGTGCCGGCCAGCGTTGCTCGGCCCTGCGCGTGCTGTGCATCCAGGAAGACGTGGCCGACCGCGCGCTGGAGATGCTCAAGGGCGCCATGTCCGAATGCCGCCTGGGCAACCCGGACAACTTCGCCATCGACATCGGCCCGGTTATCGACGCCGAAGCCAAGGCCGGCATCGACAAGCACATCGAGACGATGCGCAGGAAGGGCCGCCACGTGTTCCAGGTCGCCCGCACCGAAGGCGACGTGATGAGCCGCGGCACCTACGTGATGCCGACCCTGATCGAGCTGGAAAGCCTGGACGAGCTGGAGCGCGAAGTGTTCGGCCCGGTGCTGCACGTGCTGCGCTACAAGCGCCAGGACCTGGACCAGCTGCTAGACCAGATCAACGCCACCGGCTATGGCCTGACCCTCGGCGTGCACACCCGCATCGACGAGACCATCGCCAAGGTGGTGGACAAGGCCCATGCCGGCAACCTCTACGTCAACCGCAACATGGTCGGCGCCGTGGTCGGCGTGCAGCCCTTCGGTGGCGAAGGTCTCTCCGGCACCGGCCCGAAAGCCGGCGGCCCGCTGTACATGTACCGCCTGCTGGCCACCCGTCCGATGGATGCCGTGAGCCGCACCTTCAAGCGCATGGACGAACAGGCGGCCGACGCCCACCTGCGTACCAGCCTGGAGCAACGCCTGGGCAAGCCGCTGGATGCGCTTAAGGAATGGGCGGGCAAGGAAGGCAAGGCCGAGCTGGCCAGCCTTTGCGACAGCTTCGCCGAACTCTCCCAGAGCGGCCTGACCCGCACCCTCCCCGGCCCGACCGGCGAGCGCAACACCTACATGCTGCTGCCCCGCGCCAACGTGCTGGGCCTGGCCGACGACGAAGGCGACCTACTGGTACAGCTGGCCGCCGCCCTGGCGGTCGGCAGCGCGGTGATCTGGCAGGACGGCGACCTCACCAAGGCCCTGCGCGGCAAGCTGCCCAAGGCGGTACAGGCGCGCATCCAGCTGGTCGCCGACTGGAAGGCCGAAGGCGTGGAATTCGACGCCGTGCTGCACCACGGTGACTCGGACCAGCTGCGCGGCATCTGCCAACAGGTCGCCGCACGCAAGGGTCCGATCATCGGCGTCCAGGGCCTGTCCCAGGGCGAGACCGCAGTGCCGCTGGAGCGCCTGCTGATCGAGCGCGCCCTGAGCGTCAACACCGCAGCGGCCGGCGGCAACGCCAGCCTGATGACCATCGGCTGATGGCCGGCGGGCCCGGCGAACACCTGGCCCGCCACCCGTTCCAACCAGGGGCTCCGGCCCCTGGCGCCCGCCTCCTCAAGAGGGATGTGGGCCCCCAAGGTTCCCGGTGATCCGCCTGGCGCCTTTTCCAACAGGCGGCTCGTCCCGCCACCCAAGGCCTTCGGGCAAAGGAGCAGCGCCACAAGCGCCGCTCCTTTTTCATTTCTGGTGTTTGGAAATCTGAGAGGAAGGCTTTCGCGGGTTGCACCCGCCCTACGGCCGCCCCCTTTCCACGCCCTGCCGCCGACAGCTTTTGTAGGGTGGATGACGCTCTTTTCATCCACCAGGCAGTGCTGCCTGGGAACTCGGAGCCCCGTAGGTTGGGCTGAGGTACGAAGCCCAACGCGACAGACCCGAAGCACGCAACGTTGGGCCTCGCTACGCTCGGCACCAACCTACGGGGATGCGGCGGGCACGGAGTCAATCCAATCGCGGATGAATCCGCTCCCACCGGGCCCCATCCGGGATCAATGCCGGGCGGACAGCCGCTCCAGCGCCTGCGCCGCGCCCATCTGCCGGGCAGCGGACAGGGCGGTGGCGCCGCCGGCATCGGTGGCGTCGATGCGGGCGCCGTGGGCCAGCAGGCTGTCGATGATCTCGCCGCGGTTGAACATGGCCGCCATCATCAATGCCGTCTTGCCGTCGGGCGTCGCGCCTTCCACATCGGCGCCGTGGGCGAGCAGCAGCTCGACCATGGCCAGGTCGCCCTTGAAGGCGGCGCCGGCGAGCGGGGTCTGGCCGTTGTTGTTGCGCAGGTCCGGGTCGGCGCCGCGCTCCAGCAATACCCGCGCCGCCTCCTGGTGGCCGTGGTAGCTGGCCAGCATCAGCAGGCTGTCGCCCTTGTGGTTGCGCAGATCCGCCGGCAGGCCCCGGGCAAGCAGCGTGGCGAGGCCTTGCGCCTCTCCACTACGGGCCAGGTCGAACACCTTGTCGGCGAATTGCAGGGTGGCATCGTCCAGGGCGACCGCCGCGTTTTGCTCGCTCATTCAGGCTCTCCTCGAAGTGGCAGCTGGGCTGCGAAAATCAGTGGGGCCGATGATAGGGAAGCAGCCGGGGCGCGGCTCTTAGGGATTCTCTATGGGTGTGAAAGCCGCTGCGGATCGAGCGGGTACGCCTGCGCCATTGCAGCGCCGCGGCTGTCGCTAGGCGTGGTCGGTGAAATAGCGGGCTTCGAGCACCAGCGTCCCCTGCAGCACATCGGCCAGGCATTGCCCGCAGGTGCCATCGCAATAGTGCTCCAGCGCCGTCTGGTTGGCCCAGCAGCCCTGCAGCAGCCACAGGTCGGGGTCGTCGGGGGCGCGCAGCACCTCGTGGCTGATGCAGCCTTCGATGCGACGCGCCGGCTCGACCAGCGCCAGCAGGCGCTCGCCCAGCTCCTCCGAGCGCCCGTTGCGGGCGCGGAGGGATGCGAGGCTGGTAAAGGTTGGGGACAGGGTCATGGTCTGCTCTCCTCTTGCACGTGGCCCAGGACACAGGCCTCGATCAGCGGCGTGGCGAGGAACAGGGACGTCAGCACCAGCAGCCACAAGACCGTCGGCAGTGCTGCACGATCGGCCTTGCGCGGATTGCTTGCATGCGGCTCTCGCATCGCCTTCGACCTCGGCATGCGGCGCCCGTAATGGGCGCCGATACAGGGAGAGACTACGGACAGGAAGGCTTTTCCGGTTAGACGATTCCTGCGCGATGCTTGCCTGATCCTGCGAATCTCACGCGGTCAGCATCCGGATGAAGGAGCGCGACAGCGGCGAGCGCTCGTCACTGCGGCGCACCAGCCACACCGCCGTGGTCGCCGACGGGTCGAGCAGCGTGCGATAGACCACGCCATCGAACTGCATGCGGGTGAAGGAGGCCGGCAGCACCGAGACGCCGAGCCCCGCCGCCACCAGGCCGATGATGGTCAGCGCGCTGTGGGACTCCTGGGTGATACGCGGGCTGAAGCCCATCTCATGGGTCAGGGCGATCAACTGGTCATAGAGCCCGGTGCCGGCGGTACGCGGGAAATACACGAAGGGTTCGGCGGCCAGCGCCTGCAGATGCAGGCCCGCATCGAAGGCCGGGTCCGTCGCCAGCGGGTGGTCGGCGTGCAGCACCGCCACCAGCGGCTCGCGGAACAGCTCCACCGCCACCAGGGACTCGGGCAGCGGCAGCGGGCGGATCAGCCCCACCTGGATGCGCCCGTTGAGCAGCGCCTCGGCCACGTCGCGGCTGACCATCTCGTGCACCTCCAGCTGCACGTCCGGATGGGCGCGACGGAAGCGGAAGATGGCCTCGGGGATGACCGAGGTGAAAGGCGCCGACGAGGTGAAGCCGACCTTCAGCTCACCCAGCTCGCCGCGCTGGGCCCGGCGCGCCACCTCGGTCGCCTGCCCCACCTGGGCCAGCACCTGGCGCGCCTCGACGAGGAACAGCCGCCCCGCCTCGGTCAGCGCCACGCGGCGGTTGGTGCGCTCGAACAGGCGCGCGCCCAGCTCCTCCTCAAGCGCCTGGATCTGCTGGCTCAGGGGTGGCTGGGAGATGCCCAGCAGCTCGGCGGCGCGGCCGAAATGCAGCTCTTCGGCGACGGCGATGAAATAGCGGAGATGACGGAGTTCCATGGCTGGAATGATATGTCCTGCCTATCAAATATGCCGAACAATATATTGGAAAGTATCAGTCCCGGCCGATAGGCTTTTCCCATATCCCGAACGAACCAGCCACTCCACCCCACCAGAGGGTGCGACGGCACACGCCTGCGCGACAGGCGCCGGGGCCCTGATATCGCCTGCCGAGGTCCATGATGAAAGCGTCCGCCCAGGACACCGCGCTGCCCAGCCATATCGCCAAAGGCACCCCCGCCTTCCTGCGCACCAGCCTCGCGCTGTTCTGCGGCGGCTTCGCCACCTTCGCCCTGCTCTACTGCGTGCAACCGATGATGCCGGTGCTGGCCCGGGCATTCGCCATCAGCGCCACGCAGAGCAGCATGGTCCTGTCGGTTTCCACCCTCGCCCTGGCCTGCGGCCTGCTGCTGACCGGCTCGCTCTCCGACGCACTCGGGCGCAAGCGGGTGATGGTGGTCTCGCTGCTTTGCGCCGGGCTCTTCACCCTCGCCAGCGCGGCCATGCAGAGCTGGGAAATGGTGCTGGCCATGCGCGTGCTGGTGGGGCTGTCGCTGAGCGGGCTGACCGCCGTGGCCATGACCTACCTGAGCGAGGAGATCGACCCGCGCCATACCGGCCTCGCGGTCGGGCTGTACATCGGTGGCAACGCCATCGGCGGCATGAGCGGGCGACTGGTGGCAGGGGTGATGGTCGACTACGTCTCCTGGCACTGGACGCTCGCCACCATCGGCACGCTGGCACTGATCGCGGCCCTGGTGTTCTGGCGCGTGCTGCCCGAGTCACGGCACTTCCAGGCGCGCCCCATCACCGCGAAGAACCTCTTCGGCGGCTTCGCCCTGCATTTTCGCGATGCGCGCCTGCCGCTGCTGTTCCTCGAAGCCTTCCTGCTGATGGGCAGCCTGGTGACCTTCTTCAACTACATCGGCTTCCACCTGCTGGAGGCGCCCTACCAGCTCAGCCAGGCGGCCGTGGGCATGCTTTCCATCGTCTACCTGTCGGGCACCTACAGCTCGGCGATGGTCGGCTCGCTGGCGGATCGCGTCGGCCGGCAGAAGGTGCTCTGGGTGGTGATCCTGCTGATGCTGGCCGGCTTCGGCCTGACCCTGCTCGAGCCGCTGGCGCTGGTCCTGCTGGGCATGCTGCTGTTCACCTTCGGCTTCTTCGGCGCCCACTCGGTGGCCAGCAGCTGGGTCGGGCGCCGCGCCGTGCAGGCCAAGGGCCAGGCGGCCTCGCTGTACCAGACCTTCTACTACGCGGGCTCGGGGATCGCCGGCACCCTCGGCGGGCTGTTCTGGCACCGCGCCGGCTGGAGCGGCATCGGCCTGTTCATCAGCCTCATGCTCGGCCTGGCGCTGCTGATCGCCCTGCATCTGTCGCGCCAGCCACAGGGCGCGGCATGCACAGGCAAGCCGTAGGGGGAGTAAACCTGCGGAGCTTGTCCGTGGGCCCCCGCGAGCGCGGGAGCCCACTGAACATCAGCCCAGCTGCATGCCCAGCGACCTCAGCCGCGCGTCGGGGTCCTGGCTGACCGCAAGCCCCGCCCCCCCGGTCATCGCCCGCAGCGCAGCGGCGGGGTCTTCGGTCTTGTCGGCAGGGGCCTTGCCGTCACCCTGCAACGCCGCGTTGAAGGCGGCCATCTGCCGCCCGATCTCCTCGTCACTGGCACCGGCCTCCACGGCCCTCTGATAGAGGGCGACGCGTTGGCGGGTGACCTCATCGATACGCGCCTCGGCCTCGGCCGGGCTGATGGCGGTCAGGGGCTGGCCGGCGGAGAGGACGCGCCAGGGCGGGCCGGACGCGTCGACGGCCACGCCATCGCGGGTGGCCGCCTGCGCTTGCGGATCGCTGGCGGCGGAGGATTGCTGGCTGGCGGGGCTGTAGACCGCCTTGGGCGCCGCCTGGCTCGACGGATCGTCAGCGAAGCCAGGGTCACCTCCACCGACCTGGTCGAGAAGGCTCCTGGCCTCCTCGGAGATGGTCACCCTGTCCTGGTAGCGGGAAGCGTTGTCCTCCTGGACCTGGACGGACCTGTCGAGGGCGGAGATCGAGGGGTCTTTCATCGCGTTGGACTGCCTGATGTAGGAATACCAGTCGTTCACTCCTGCGTTGATCTTCATGGGGTTTCCTTTTGGCCGTGCCCGGCGAACCGCTGCCGGGGTTGGGGGGCTGGGGCTTGCAACTGCACCAAGCCGGCGTGTGCTGCCATACGGAATTTCAAGCACAGGGCCTGGGGAGCAATGGCCGTGCCAGCCACCGGCCACACAGGGCACCCGGCGACAAAAACCTTTGCCTTCAACGGCTTGAAAACCCACGCCAGCCGCGGCCTGCAGCCCTCGACGAGACTGCATGGGCCAGTGCTTGCCGGATGCGGCAGCCCCCTGCCACCCCGCTTGCCATGATGGCAATCGGCCCGACTCCTGCTTTACTTGGCGGACTTCGACGAGCGATGACGACCAGGGAGCGGCGCGATGGAAGACCAGTACAAGGCGGAACAGGACCGGATCACCTGGCGCCGCAAGGCCCTGGGCCTCGATAGCGGCAACGAGACACCGAGACGCCCCTGGGCCCTGGCCCTTTCCGGTGGCGGCATCCGCAGCGCCACCTTCTGCTTCGGCGTGCTCCAGGCCCTGGCCCGCGCGCCCATCGACCCCGGCGCCAATCGCCCATCGAAAGGCGACGAAGACGACCCGCACGCACGCCTGCTGCCGCGGTTCGACTACCTCTCCACCGTCAGTGGCGGCGGCTACATGGGCTCGTTCTTCTCCAGCCTGTTCCAGCCCGAGCGGCTGCGACCGGTCAATGGCGACGAGCAGGAAAAGGCCCGCCAGGCCGCCCTCGACGCCTACCGGGTGATGCGCTACCAGCCGCCGGGGCGCATCCACTCCTCCGACAACTACCGGGACGCCCCGGTGGGCGCCGGCCCCACCGCCTGGCTGCGGGAGAACGGTCGCTACCTGACACCCACCGGTGCCGGCGACCTGATCTACGCCCTGGCGATGACCTGGCGCAACTGGCTCTCGGTGCAGTACGTGATCGGCATGCCGATGCTGCTGGTGCTGGCCCTGATCGCCCTCGCCCAGGGTGTCGTCTGCCACCTCTGGCCGACCTGCCCGCTCTGCGCCAGCCTGCTGCTGGTGCCCGGCGGGGTGGCGCTGCTCAGCGTGGCACCGCTGATGCTCGCCTACTGGCTGATCTACTCGCGCAAGAGCCAGGACGAGCCCCCGGCCCTGGCCAACTGGGCGACCCTGTGCGCCGTGGTGATCGTCATCGCCATGGCCATCCCCGCCCTCTACCTGCAACTGCACACGCCCGACACCACCAACCCGGTGGAAATCCTGCTGTGGCTGACCATCATCGTCACCGTGCTCGGGCTGCTCTGGTGCGCGGCGCTGGTCTTCACCCAGGACCACGGCTCGACCCCCGATGACGCCGGCCTCGACGCCAACAACGTGCGCAACTACCGGCTGCGGGTCACCCGCGCGCTGAGCCAGGCGATCACCTTCACCGGCGCGCTGCTGGCCCTGGTGCTGCTCCACCAACTGGCCCAGGAGCTCTACGTGGTGCTCGCCCGGGGCTACTGGCAGGCGTCCGCTCCCGCCGCGTTGCTGCCGGCGCTGGCCTGGATCGCCCGCCACCTGGCCCGTGCCAGTGACGACAAGCCGCTACCCAGCTGGCTCAGCAAGCTGCCGCTGGACGTCATCGCCCTGGTCGCCGGCATCGTCATGCTGGTCTGCATCGCCCTGCTCTGGGGCCTGCTGGTGCAATGGGTGGCCTGGAACGGCCAGGTGCCCGGCCCGGATGTCATGCCGCCCTTCGCCCTGCAGCGCCTCACCGGGCTCGCCGTCGTGGCTGCGCTGCTGGCCTGGGTCTCCGGGCAGTTCATCGGCTTCATCAACCTTTCCACCCTGCAGGCCTTCTACGCCGCCCGCCTGACCCGTGCCTACCTCGGCGCTTCCAACGGCCAGCGCTTCGACGTGCCCAGCCGGCAGAGCCGCAAGCGCATGAGCGTGGCGCAAACCCTGTCCCGCGACGACATCGCCCTGGACGCCTACTACCGCACCCGTACCGCCGGCCCGCTGCACCTGATCAACGTCACCATGAACCTCACGGTCGACCCCTCCGAGCAACTGGTGCAGCGCGACCGCAAGGGCAAGCCGCTGTGCGTGGCGCCCTACTGGTACGCCCCGGGCAACCCCGGCGCCGAGGCGGTGAGCTTCATCCTCGACGGCGAGCGCAAGGTGCGCATCGCGCCCAGCGGCAAGGGCGAGATCAACCAGCCGCTGTCCCTCGGCCAATGGGTGGCCACCTCCGGCGCCGCCTTCAGCACCGGCCTGGGCCGCGCCACCAGCCTGGGCACCTCCCTGGCCCTGGGCCTGGCCAACGTGCGCCTGGGCACCTGGTGGCAGAGCAACTTCCCGCCGCGCCAGGCCGGCCCGTCGAAGAACTCCGAGCGCCTGTCGCGCTGGCTGCCGGCGCAGACCTACCTGTTCTACGAACTCACCGCGCACTTCCACGGCCATCGCCGCGACAAGCTCTACCTCACCGACGGCGGCCACTTCGAGAACACCGCCACCTACGAACTGGTACGCCCAGAGCGCGACATCGAACTGATCGTCATGTGCGACTGCGGCTGCGACCCGGACTACCGCTTCGACGACCTGGCCAACCTCATCCGCCTGTCACGCATCGACCACGCCCTGGAGATCGAGGAAGACACCGACGTGCTCGACCACCCGCTGCTGTCGCAGGTGTTCGCCAGCCTCGAGGCTTTCCGCCAACCACCGACGCCCACCGATCGCCATTGCGCCATGCTGCTCAACGTCTTCAGCAGCGGCGAACGCGACGACGCCGAGGCTCCGCGCACCCTCACCAGCCGCATCCTCCTGCTCAAGCCGCGGTTGATCGAATCGCTGCCGGTGGACGTGTTCAACTACGCCCGCGCCAACCCGGTATTCCCCAACCAGAGCACCGCCGACCAGTTCTTCGACGAGGCCCAGTTCGAGAGCTACCGCCAGCTCGGCCTGTGCATCGGCCAGCAGCTGTTCGGCGACGGCCTCAACCACAACGCCATCGCCAACGCCCTGTGGAGCTACCTGGCCAAGCCGCCGCGCGGCGTGCGCCTGAACCGCAAGGCTGATGATTGACGGTAAGCGGAGTAGTCAGGCTGGCGGGAAGGCAATGACCGTCAGCTTCACCGAGCCATCGAAAGAGCCCGGTTGCCGGGCGCTGTGCATCTGCCAGTGGTTCGCATCGTTCTGCGACTGGGTTATCACGCCGACGAAGGGGGCGGTCGAGGTCGAGGGATTGCGGCTACCCACGAAGTCACCCCCCAACCGGCTCGGCCGCATGGTCTGGAAGTCGAAATAGCGGAGCGTTCCCCCGGCCAGTATCGCGTTCAGCCAATGGCACTTGTTCTCGCTGTCATGAGGAACGAAACCCGACGCCAGCACCGCGAAAACGGTCTTCTCCGGCTGGCCCCGCATCCACGCCTCGGCATCGGCGCGATCGAGGGCGTCACCCGAGTGAATGGCCTTTCGGCCGGTATTGACGGCGACATAGTCGGCGATCGCAATGGCCTGGGCCTTGGTATCGGGCCCCATGGTCGTCTGGCAGTCCCCGGTTTCCCGGGCCTGAGCGACATGGGAGGAAGAAATGCTCGAGTGCCCAACCGTCAGGTTGACGGCCCCGGCCGCGGTACAAGCTGCGCAATTTCGGACCGACTCGCCCCGGTACGGCTGCCAGCGCAACCCGGATACCGCGTTCACATGATCGACCATGATGACCTCCCTGCTTCAGCGTCAGCGCCCGATCGAGGTCGCTGAAAACACTCAGAAACGCTCCAGCTGCGGTAGCCAGACGCGGATCAGCGAGAACAGGCGCTCCAGGTCGATGGGCTTGGCCAGGTAGTCGCTGGCGCCGGCCTTCATGCACTGCTCCTGGTCATCCTTCATCGCCTTGGCAGTGACGGCGATGATCGGCAGCCTGGCCCAGCGCGGCTCCTGGCGGATGCGCCGGGTGGCCTCGTAGCCATCCATCACCGGCATCATCACGTCCATCAGCACCAGGTCGATGTCGGGGTTCTCCTCGAGCTTCTCGATGGCCTCCTGGCCGTTGCGCGCAGTCACCACCTGGGCGCCCTTCTCGTCCAGCGCGCTGATGAGGGCGAAGATGTTGCGCACGTCGTCGTCCACCACCAGCACCTTGCGCTTCTCGAACACCTTGTCGCGGTTGCGCGCGGTCTGCAGCATCCGCTGGCGTTCGCTGGAAAGCGATGACTCGACCTTGTGCAGGAACAGCGTGACCTCGTCCAGCAGGCGCTCGGGCGAGCGCGCGCCCTTGATGATGATCGAGCGCGAATGCTTGAGCAGGTCCTCCTCCTCGTCACGGGTGAGGTTGCGCGAGCTGTAGACGATCACCGGCGGGAAGGTGCCGAGGTCTTCGGCGGCCATGCGCTTGAGCAGCTCGTTGCCATGCATGTCGGGCAGCTTGAGGTCGATGATCATGCAGTCGAACTGGGTTTCGCGCAGCCGCGCCAGGGCCTCCTCGCCCCGTTCGGCGGCGACCACCTGGATGTCCTCGTCGCCCACCAGGCGGGCGATGCCGTCGCGCTGCGAAGCGTCGCCCTCGACCACCAGCACACGCTTGACCTTCTGCGTGAGCTTGGCCTCCAGGCGCGAGAAGACGTCCACCAGCAGCTCACGGGTGGTGGGCTTCTGCGCATAGCCGATGGCGCCCAGGTGCAGCGCGGGCTCGGTGCGATCGTCGGTGGAGACGACGTGCACGGGAATGTGGCGGGTGTGCGGGTCGTCCTTGAGCCGTTGCAGCACCGAGAGGCCGGAGTCGTCCGGCAGGCGCATGTCGAGAAGGATGGCATCCGGCCCGTGCGCGCCCGCCAGGCGCAGCCCCTCGCCGGCGCTCTGCGCCACCAGGCAGCGGTAGCCGAGCTCGTGGGCCAGGTCGTAGAGGATCTGCGCGAACTTGGGCTCGTCCTCGATCACCAGCACGCAACGCCCGTCCTGGTCGGCCAGGCCGCGGTCGTCGGGGAAGGCCGGCACCTCCGGCTTCTCCTCGTCCGGGGCCGGCGTCGGCTCGGGCAAGGGGGCCGGCTCGGCGGGCTCCGGGGTCGCCTCCTCGGCCTGGTAGCTCTCCGGCAACCAAAGGGTGAACAGGCTGCCCTGCCCCGGCTCGCTGCGCAGCTCGATGCTGCCACCGAGCATCTGCGCCAGGTTGCGCGAGATCGACAGCCCCAGGCCGGTGCCGCCGAAGCGCCGGTTGGTGGTGCCGTCGGCCTGGCGGAAGGCCTCGAAGATGAAGTTCTGCTGTTCCTGGCTGATGCCGATGCCGGTGTCGGCGACATCGAAGGCGATGCCGCCCTCCGCCGGGCGCACGCGCAGGCGCACGCTGCCCTCATGGGTGAACTTGAAGGCGTTGGAAAGCAGGTTCTTGAGGATCTGCTCCACCCGCTGGCTGTCGCTGAAGAACTGCCGGGGCGCGGCGGCGTCCACCTGCACCTCGAACGCCAGCTGCTTCTCCGTCGCCTGTGGCCGGAAGAGGTTCTCCAGGTTCTCCACCATGCGCGCCAGCTCGGTCTGTTCCGGGCGTATCTCCAGGCGCCCGGCCTCGACCTTGGCGATGTCGAGGATGTCGTTGATCAGCTTCAGCAGGTCGGTGCCGGAGGAGTAGATCAGCTCGGCGTATTTCACCTGCTGCCCGTCGAGGTTGCCCTTGCGGTTCTCCGCCAGCAGCTTGGAGAGGATCAGCGAACTGTTCAGCGGCGTGCGCAGCTCATGGGACATGTTGGCGAGGAACTCGGACTTGTAGCGGCTGGCCCGCTCCAGCTCCTCGGCCCGCTGCTCCAGCTCCTTGCGCGCCCGGTCGAGGGCATGGTTGCGCTCGTCCAGGGTGTCGCGCTGCTCCACCAGGCGCAGGGTCTTCTCGTTGAGCTGCTCGTTGGTCTGTTCCAGCTCGGCCTGCTGGGTCTCCAGGCTGGCCTGGGATTCGCGGATCAGCCGCGCCTGGTCCTCCAACTCCTCGTTGGCGGTGCGCAGCTCTTCCTGCTGCACCTGCAGCTCCTCATTGAGCTGCTGGGTCTCGGTGAGCACGTCGTGCAGGCGCTGGCGATAACGCGCAGCCTCGATGGAGGCCCCGAGGCTGCCGCCGATGGCATCGAGGAAAGCCTGGTCACGCTCATCCAGCGGCCGCAGGAAGCCCAGCTCGACGATGCCGTTGACGCTGCCTTCGGTGGCCGTGGGCGCGAGCATCACCGAGAGCGGATCGTCGCTGCCCAACCCGGAATTAACCTTGAGGTAGCCAGGGGCGAGACCCTCCAGTACGCGGGAGCGACGCTCCACCGCCACCTGGCCGACCATACCGGCGCCATCGGCGAAGGCCTGCTCGCGGGCCCGCTCCTCGGGGGAGAAGCCGTAGTCCGCCACGCGGCGCAGCTCACCGCTCTCCTGCCGCACGTAGAGCGCACCCACCACCATGCCCATGTATTGGGCGAGGAAATCCAGCACCGCCCGCCCGATGCTGGTGGAGGTCTGCTGGCCGATGATGGACTCGGCCAGGCGCGACTGCCCTTCACGCAGCCAGGCCTGCTGCTGCAGCTTCCGGTTGTCGGCGAGCTGGCGCTCCAGCGTGGCGCCGTAGGCGCGGGAAAGGCCCAGCAGCTCACGCCGCCCGACGAACGCCAGCAACCCGCTGAAACCGAGGCTGAACAGCAGGTAGGCGACGACGGTAAAGATGGCGGTGTTGCTCGCCCGCTCGTTGCGCTCGTGGCGCAGCTGCTGCTCGGCAGCGATGAAATCAGCGAAGGTCCGGCGGATGCCGTCCACCAACTGCTTGCCCCGCTTCTCGCGGATGGCGGTGGTGATGTCCTGGTTGGCGCGGCGGCGCTCGATCATCTCCTGGGCGAAGGTGCCCCAGCGCTCCTGCATGGCCTGGATGCGACGCACCTTCTCCAGCTGGACGGCATTGTCCCCGACCAGCTCGGCCAGTTCCTCCATCCGCGACTCCAGGCGCGGCGTGGCCTCTTCGAACGGGTCGAGGAACTCGTCTTCCCCGGCGATCAGGTAGCCGCGCAGGCTCGATTCACGATCCAGCGTGTAGCGGAAGCCTTCATTGGCCTTGGCCATGACCATGTCGGTGTGCTCGACCCAGCTCAGCACGTACAGCAGGTAACCGATCAGGGCGATGAACAGCGCGGCGCCGAGCACGCCAATGCCGATCGGCAGGGCCACATTGCGGGAGAGGATGCGGCGGAAACTTCTTTCGTCGATGCTGGCGGTAGCGTTCATCGGCTGTCCCTGGAATGGATGCGCAAGACCCGTAGACGGGCGCCCAACGCGTCGCCGATTCCCTGGTGACCGCTGGGCTGTGGTGCACAGCGCCGAGCGCTGCCTGAGGAAAATGTAGCTAGTTGTGCCCGTTTCGCCCGGGAAAGATGGCAGGACGCCGCCATCGGAGCGGTCAAACCCGGGCCTCCCGGACTTTCGCCACGCAGAATGAGAACCGCTCATCAACTGCCTGCTTTGCGGCTTGGCCGAGCATTGGCAGAATGACGCGCGCATTGCATGGCGCTATGCCACCACCAAGGACGGACTCCTGATGCAGGACAGCACCCCTAACGAGCCAGGGCAAGGGCTCGACGCGGGCCTCGCATGCCTGGTCATGCTTGCGCGTTTCCATAACGTCGCCGCTTCCCCCGAACAACTCGCCCACGAATTCGCCGAAGACGGCCACCCATTCGGCAAGGCCGAGCTGCTGCTCGCCGCCAAGAAGCTCGGCCTCAAGGCACGCCCCGCCCGCAGCACCATCGCCCGCCTGGAGCGCACGCCGCTGCCGGCGATCGCCTGTGACCGCGAGGGTGGCTTCTTCATCATCGCGCGGCTGGACGACGGCAAGGCGCTGATCCACGACCCGCGCGCCCAACGCCCCGAGGTGCTGGAGTTCGAGGCCCTGGCCGAGCGCTGGGGCGGCGAGCTGATCCTGATCCGCTCCGAGGCCTCCCTGGCCGGCGAACTGGCGAAGTTCGACTTCACCTGGTTCATCCCCGCCATCGTCAAGTACCGCAAGCTGCTGGGCGAAGTGCTGCTGGTGTCCTTCGTGCTGCAGATCTTCGCGCTGCTGACTCCGCTGTTCTTCCAGGTGGTGATGGACAAGGTGCTGGTGCACCGCGGCCTGTCGACCCTGGATGTGATCGCCATCGGCCTGCTCGGCATCATGCTGTTCGAGACGGCGCTGTCGGGCCTGCGCAGCTACGTGTTCGTCCACACCGCCAGCCGCATAGACGTGGAGCTGGGTTCACGGCTGTTCCGCCACCTGGTGACCCTGCCGCTGGCCTACTTCCAGGCGCGCCGGGTGGGCGACTCGGTGGCGCGGGTGCGTGAGCTGGAGAACATCCGCAGCTTCCTCACCGGCAACGCCATCACCCTGGTGCTGGACGTGCTGTTCTCGGTGGTGTTCATCGCCGTGATGTTCTTCTACAGCGGCTGGCTGACGCTGGTGGTGCTGCTGTCGCTGCCGCTGTACTTCCTCATTTCCCTGATCATCACCCCGGTGCTGCGCGCACGGATCAACGAGAGCTTCGCCCGCGGTGCGGAGAACCAGGCCTTCCTGGTGGAGACGGTCAATGGCATCGACACGCTCAAGGCGATGGCGGTGGAACCGCAGATCAACCGCAAGTGGGACAACCAGCTGGCCGGCTACGTGGCGGCGAGCTTCAAGACCCAGACCCTGTCGACCATCGCCAACGAGGGCGTGGGGCTGGTGGGCAAGCTGGTTACCGTGGCGACCCTGTGGCTGGGTGCGCGGCTGGTGATCGACGGCGACCTCAGCGTCGGCCAGCTAATCGCCTTCAACATGCTCGCCGGGCGGGTGTCGCAGCCGATCATGCGCCTGGCCCAGCTGTGGACCAACTTCCAGCAGACCGGCGTCTCGGTGCAGCGCCTGGGGGACATCCTCAACACCCGTACCGAACTGTCCCAGGCGGCGCGCAGTGCGTTGCCGCCGATCCGTGGCAACGTCGAGTTCGACCAGGTGCACTTCCGCTATCGCCCGGATGGTTCCGAGGTGCTGCGCGGGGTGAGCCTGAGCATCCAGGCCGGCGAGGTGATAGGCGTGGTCGGCCGCTCCGGCTCCGGCAAGAGTACCCTCACCCGCCTGCTGCAACGCCTCTACACGCCCGAGCGCGGGCGGGTGCTGGTGGACGGCATGGACCTGGCGCTGGCGGACGTGTCCTCGCTGCGCCGGCAGATAGGCGTGGTGCTGCAGGACAACATGCTGTTCGCCCGCAGCATCCGCGAGAACATCGCCCTCACCGACCCCGGCGCGCCCATCGAGGTGGTGATGCAGGCGGCCAAGCTGGCCGGTGCCCACGAGTTCATCCTCGAGCTGCCCGAGGGCTATGACACGGTGGTGGGCGAGCACGGTGCCTCGCTCTCCGGCGGCCAACGCCAGCGCGTGGCCATCGCCCGGGCGCTGATCGGCAACCCGCGCATCCTCATCTTCGACGAGGCCACCAGTGCACTGGACTATGAGTCCGAACGCATCATCCAGCAGAACATGAAGGACATCTGCCGGGGCCGCACGGTGATCATCATCGCCCATCGCCTCTCTGCCGTTCGCGATGCCAACCGCATCGTGGTGATGGACCGCGGGCAGATCGTCGAGCAGGGCACCCACGCCGAACTGCTCACCCACCAGGCCGGGCATTACTCGCGCCTGCACCGACTGCAGCAGGGGTAAGCCATGGGCGCCAAACGCGAACTGATCAACCGCTACCGCACCGCCTGGCGTCACGCCTGGCGCCACCGCAAGGCCATGGACGCCCCGCAGCGCCTGAGCCACGAGGTGCAATTCCTCCCCGCCGCCCTGGCCCTGCAGGAGCAGCCGCCACACCCGGCACCGCGCTACATCCAGTGGGCGATCATCGCCTTCGCCGCGCTCGCGCTGGTCTGGGCCTGCGTCGGCGAGATCGACGTGGTGGCCACCGCCACCGGCAAGATCGTGCCCAGCGGCAAGACCAAGATCATCCAGCCCAGCGAGGTGGCGGTGGTCAAGGCGATCCACGTCTACGACGGGCAGAAGGTCAAGGCCGGCGACCTGCTGGTGGACCTCGACGCACAGATCACCGGCGCCGACGTCGACCGCCTGAAGAGCGACCTGCTCGCCGCCCAGGTGGACAGCGCCCGCGCCCGCGCCCTGCTCGATGCCATCCAGGACGGCGGCGAACCCACCTCCCTCGCCGCGCTGATCCCCGAGGCCAGCCCCGAGCAGCAACTGGCCGCCCAGCGCTGGCTGCAGGGCCAGTACCTGGAACTGCGCAGCACCCTCGACCAGGCCGACGCCGAGATCGACCAGCGCGTCGCCGAGATCCAGGCGGCCAAGGCCTGGGTGGCCAAGCTGGAGGAATCCCTGCCCATCACCCGCCAGCTCTCCGCCGACTACAAGCGCCTGCTGGACAAGGCCTATGTGGCCAAGCACGCCTACCTGGAGAAGGAACAGGCGCGCCTCGACCAGGAGCGCGAACTGGCCATCCAGCAGGCCCGTGTCATCGAACTCACCGCTGCCCGCAGCGCCGCCGAACGCCAGCGCAACACCGTGCTGGCCCAGACCCGCCGCGCCATGCTCGACCTGCAGCACGAATCCGAGCAACGCGCCGCCTCCCTCGCCCAGGAGCTGAAGAAGGCCGAACAGCGCGACCGCCTGATGCGCCTCACCGCCCCGGTGGACGGCACCGTGCAGCAACTGGCCATCCACACCAACGGCGGCGTGGTCACCGAAGCCCAGCCACTGATGGTCATCGTGCCCAGCGACCAGCCGGTGGAAGTGGAAGCGATGCTGGAGAACAAGGACATCGGCTTCGTCCACCCCGGCCAGGAAGTGGAGATCAAGGTCGAAACCTTCACCTTCACCAAATACGGCGTGGTGCACGGCACCGTGCAAAGTATCTCCAACGACGCCATCGACGACGAAAAGCGCGGCCTGGTCTACAGCACCCGCATCCTGCTCAAGGAAAACAGCATCCAGGTCGGCGACAACCGCATCGAACTCTCCCCCGGCATGGCCGTGCGGGCGGAGGTGAAGACGGACAAGCGAAAGGTGATCGATTATTTCCTGAGTCCGTTGAAGGAATATCAGGATGAGAGTTTGGGGGAGCGGTAACACCACTCTTCCACTTCAAAATTCAATACTCAATAAAGACAAGGAACGTACGATGTCTAATGAAGAACAACCCCGCGACCACGTAGTTATCAGCACAGATGGCCTGCGTGTTTATGATACGGGCGGGTATGAGGCTGAAATAGGACTGGATGGATCCGTTGTATTCAAAGACAAACACGGAAACATCTTCGAACCGAGCTTCGACGGTTCATCAGTTACCTATGTCTCTGGAAATTCCACCATAAAGGTAGAGACGGACGGAACTGTAACGCTTCATACAGAACGAGGACCAGGCGAGACAACTATCGTCTCCAAAATAGGGGCTGACGGGAAGACCAGCATAGAGAGAGCCACTATCTCTGGGACCCCGCTGTCTCTTGGTAAAAGAGTCATGTTTGTAAGCGTTGGTGTGAAACTGGAGTGGACGCCACAAGATGGATGGTCACTCGATGGCGAACTCCAGATATTTGGCATGACACTGCCTGAGATCGCTGACACCGCTTACGCTGCGGTTGAAAACTCTGGTGTTGGTCAGCTTTTGGGAAGCCGTGATGAATATACGGACGCATTCGTCAATGGTGAAACTACCGACTCCTACATCGTATGGGTGCGGAAAAGAAATCAGGCCCAAGTCAAAGCAGAAACCAACCAGCGCTTCAACGAAGCAAACGCCTTCGTCGAACGCCGCTATGACCCCCTCAGTCTCGATCTGGACGGCGACGGCATTGAAACCGTCGGCGCCAATACCGGCATCACCTTCGACTTCGATGGCGATGGCCTGAAGACCGGTACCGGCTGGGTCAAGGGCGACGACGGCTTCCTCGTGCTGGACCGTAATGGCAACGGCCAGATCGACAATGGCGGCGAGCTGTTCGGCGTCGACACCGTCAAGGCCAACGGCCAGAAGGCCAGCAATGGCTTCGATGCGCTAAAGGATTTCGACAGCAACGGCGATGGCGTCTTCGATGCCCGGGACACCCAGTTCGCCAATGTGAAGATCTGGCAGGACGCCAACCAGGACGGCATCGCCCAGGCGGGCGAACTCAAGACCTTGGCCGAGCACAATATCGTCGCCATCAACCTGGATTCGACGGTGAGCAGCTACAACTCCAACGGCAACCTGATCAGCGCCGTCGGCAGCTTCGTCCGTGGCGATGGCAGCGAAGGCACCGTCAACGCCAACCAAAGCCTGGCCGCCAATCTGGACCTGGCCAGCAACCCCTTCTATCGCGAATTCACCGACCACATCGCCCTTGACGACACGGCCAAGGCCCTGCCGGACATGAAAGGCTCCGGCGCGGTGCGTGACCTGCGCGAAGCCTCGATGCTCAACGCCGAGCTCAAGACCCTGCTGACCACTTACTCCCAGGCGCAGACCCGCGAAGAACAGATGGGCCTGCTGGATCAGCTGATCGCCGAATGGGCCAAGAGCGCCGACTACCAGACCTTCGATAAGCGCATCGATGCGCTGGATGACGGCACCACCGATGTACGCTTCCAGTACTCCTGGGAAGCCAGCGGCACTCAACCGACCGAAGCGCAGCAGAACACCCGGAAGCTTCTTGAGCGTGTGAAAGCGCTGGAAGTGTTCAATGCGCAGAACATCCTAGAGTTCGGCAAGGTGAAAGCTGGGGCAAACAGTCTGACGTTGTCAATTAGCATTGGTGCTGGCAGCAGCAATAGCACTTACAACACTGCCCAAGGCAACGTAGTAATCAACGAAAAACAACTATCACTGAATGCTGGACAAGCCAGCTTATTGAATCAGGCTTACGAAAGCCTCAAGCAGTCCATCTACGATGGGCTATTACTGCAGACTCGCCTAAAAACATATGTAGATGCAATTAATCTAAATATCACGAATGCCGGGATGGAGCCTGATTACAATCAGATGCACACGCTATTCGCAACTATAGCGAGTGAAAATCCACTCAAGGCTATTAGCGACGCATTAGAATTCTCCCAAGCTTGGAAAGACAAAAAATCAGCCGACTCTTTAAAGCTCTCTTTCATTCCTGCAATAGTAGATCAGTTATCCGCAGTGGAGATTAATGAGTTTCGCGACCAGATAGCCGAGCTTAGCTCTCAGCATATTCAACTGGGCAGCGACTCCAACGACGCGCTGATAGGTACGGCTAACAACAACTATATATTGGGGCTGAGTGGCAACGACTCCATCTTCGGCGGCTTCGGTAACGACATCATCATCGGCGGCAAGGGCAATGACACCCTCAACGGCTATGACGGTGC
>NZ_BAAJNO010000009.1:0-363405 GCF_054558415.1 Pseudomonas sp. No.21 | reverse complement strand
AGCGGAGTGACCGGCGAGCCCGAAAGGTGGACCGATAGAGCGCGGTCCACCCTACGCCCGGATAATTGCTGTGGCTCTGAAATGATGGGTTTCGCTGCGCTCTACGCCATCCTACGGGGCGTGTTTGCGGGCACATGTCGCAGGCAGACGTAGGGTGGATGACGCTCTTTCCATCCACCACGCGGAGTGGCCGGCGAGCCCGAAAGGTGGACCGATAGAGCGCGGTCCACCCTACGCCCGGATAATCGCTGTGGCTCCGAAATGATGGGTTTCGCTACGCTCTACGCCATCCTACGGGGCGTGTTTGCGGGCACATGTCGCAGGCAGACGTAGGGTGGATGACGCTCTTTTCATCCACCAAGCGGAGTGGCCGGCGAGCCCGAAAGGTGGACCGATAGAGCGCGGTCCACCCTACGCCCAGGTAACCGCTGTGGCTGCGGAATGATGGGTTTCGCTGCGCTCTACGCCATCCTACGAGTCGTGTTTGCGGGCACATGTTGCGGGTAGATGTAGGGTGGATGGCGCTCTTTCCATCCACCACGCGGAGTGGCCGGCGAGCCCGAAAGGTGGGCCGATGAAGCGCGGTCCACCCTACGCCCGGCCTGGCGCCTGCGCGGGGAAATTCACCCCCCGATCAACTCGCGCATGTACTGCGGCAGGGCGAATGCGGCCTGATGCACCTCGGCGTTGTAGTAGCGGGTGCGCAGGCCGCTGGCGGCGAAGCGTTGCTGCAGGGTGGCGAGGTCGGTGGCGCGGGCGCGGTGGCTGTTGCTGGCCCAGCCGAAGCTCATGGCGCCGCCGATGTAGGTGGGCACCGCCGCGAGGAAGAAGCTCCAGTCGGCGAAGGTGGCCGCCAGGTGGCGCGCGGTGCTGCTGAGCTCGTCCGGCTGCAGGAAGGGCACGCCGTTCTGGGTGGCGAGCACGCCGTCGGCGTTCAGGCAGCGCTGGCAGTTGCGGTAGAAGTCGGCGCCGAACAGGCTGCTGGCGGGGCCGCCCGGGTCGGTGGAGTCGCTGATGATCACGTCGAAGCGCTCCTCGGTGGTGGCGACGAAATCCAGCCCGTCGCCGATCACCAGGCGCAGGCGCGGGTCGTCCAGCGCGCCGGCCGAATGCTGCGGCAGGTGCTCGCGGCACAGCGCGATTACCTCGGCGTCGATCTCCACCGCCACGATCTCCTCGATGCCGGCATGGCGCACGATCTCGCGCAGGATGCCGCCGTCCCCGACGCCGATCACCAGCACCCGGCGCACCGCGCCGTGGGCGAGGATCGGCACGTGGGCCAGCGTCTCGTGGTAGATGAATTCGTCGGCCTCGGTGGTCTGCAGCACGCCGTCCAGGGCCATGACGCGGCCGAAGCGGGCGTTGCGGAAGATCACCAGGTGCTGCTGGTCGGTATGGCCTTCATGCAGCAGCTCATCGATGCGCAGTTGCTGGCCGTAGCCCTCGTAGAGGGTTTCCCGGTAGTCGGCCATCAGAACGACACGTCCGCCGGTTGCGACAGGCGCAGCACCGAGAGGTCGCCGGTGATGCGCTTCCAGGCCAGGCGAATGGCCTCGATATCGGCGTCGTGGCGCGGGGTGTCCTCGTGGAGGATGACGATGACCTTGGTGCTCAGGCGCTCGGGCTGCGCCGCGCCCTTGTCGCGCCACTGGCCGTAGGCGTCATAGGCGGTGAAGCCGTCGGGGAAGCGTGCCGTCACCTCCTGGTCGATGAACTCGCGCCAGCGCGCCGGGCTGACGCTGCCCGGTCCACCCTCCAGCGGGCCCACGGAGAAATACAGCTCGGTGCGCAGCCAATGCGCCTGCGCCGGCCGCGAGGCGTCGCCCTGCAGGGTGGAGCTGGTGGGGTTGGTGGTGTGGACCGACGCGGGCGGCGTCGCCGCGCATCCCGCCAGGGCCAGGAGGAGGGCGGGGAACAACAGGCGAGGGGACATGCAGGAATCCTTGTGCGAGCACGCTTCCGGACGTGCGGGGAGGGCTGGGGTACGCACTATAGAGCGCCTCTTTAATTCCCTGAAGGATGCAAAAATTAGATTGATAGATCGTTAGCGCATAACGGTTCGCCGTTACCGCCACGTGCCGCGTAGGGGCGATCGTACGGCGACTGCCGGGGCGACTGTAGGGGCGACTTCAGTCGCCAAGCAGCCCGCAGGGCTGCCCTCCCACGGTGTTCCCCGGGGCACTCCATCGCGAATGAATTCGCTCCGACAGATTCCAGCAAGCGCTTCGCGAGCAGAGCTCGCTCCTACGGGACCTCTGTCCTGGCACTCCTAGGTTGGCGCCTCGCGCAGCGAGGCCTGCCCTGTGGGAGCGGCTTCAGCCGCGAAAGATCTCCCGCAGGCACGTGGCCGCGAGTGGCTGGCCGCTCCTTCGCGAACGAATTCTCTCCCACGGGGTGCTGCCGCTGCCGGCCCCTATTGCGCCAGCTGCTCCAGGGCGATGGCGAGGCGGTTGTCATGGCGGTAGCCGGTCTGGCCCTGGGCGGGGAGGCTGTCGGTCTGTTGCGGGGCACGGGCCTGGGCGCGGTAGGCGAGGGGGCTGGTGCCGAGCTGGCGCTGGAAGCTGCGGCGCATGCGTTCCTCGTTGCCGAAGCCGGTGGTTTCGGCGATGCGCTTGATGGGCTCGGCGCTGGTTTCCAGCAGGCGGCAGGCGGCTTCCAGGCGCAGGGTTTCCACGGCCTGGGCCGGGGTGCCGCCGGTGGCGGCGGCGTAGGCGCGGGCGAAGTGACGGGGGCTCATGCCGACGCGTTCGGCCAGGCGCTCGACGCGCAGGTCGGCATCGAGGTTTTCCGCCATCCAGGCGTGCAGGCGCACCAGGCGCAGGTCACGGTCGCTGCGCAGGGCGTCGCTCTGCGCCTTGAGCGAGGCGCTGAGCTGCGGCTGCTCGGCCGAACGGTGGATGAACAGGGTGAAGTAGCGCGCCAGTGCCAGGGCGGCGTGAGGGCCGAGGTCCTGCTCCAGCAGGGCGAGGCCGAGGTCGATGCCCGCCGAGGCGCCGCCGCAGGTCCACAGGTTGTCGTCGTGCAGGTACAGCGCGTCGCGTTCCACGCGCAGCGCCGGGTAGCCCTGTTGCAGGTCCTCGGCGAACTTCCAGTGGGTCACCACGCGGCGCCCGTCCAGCAGGCCGGCGGCGGCCAGAGCGAAGGCGCCGGTGCCCACCGAGCACAGGCGGCGAGCGTTGGGGGCATGGCGGCGCAGCCAGGCGATGGCGTCGGCATCGGTCTCCAGCCGCGAAACGCCCGGGCCACCGATGACGATCAGCGTGTCGATGTCCGGCACCTCGCGCGCCACCTGCTCCAGCGAGCGGGTGCAGACGTGGATGCCGGAGATGGTCTCGATCTCGCCACCCTCGGGGGAGGCCAGCACCACGCGGTAGGGCGGGTGCTCGGCCAGCTCGCCACCGAGCACCCGGGGCGCGGCGGCGAACACCTCCAGGGGCCCGGCGGCATTCAGCAGCAGGGCACCGGGGAAGGCCAGGACCAGCACGGAGCGGGGCGCCGCGATGGCAGAAAAGGTGGGGTGTTTGACATGGAGGCGAGCGCGGGGCGTCGACATACTGGGGCCAGCCTTGATTCAGAGACCCGCGACGATGCGCCGATTTGTTTCCGCTGCCAAGCACCTGCCCCTGCTCGCCCTGCTGTGCGCCGGGCTGGCCCATGCCGAGCCGTCGCCCCTGGCGGCCCGGCCCGCCACCGAGCTGGCCGGCGCCGAGCTGGAGGTGGGCGACCAGAGCGGCCTGATCCAGGCGCTGCTGGCGGCGGCGGGTGAGGACCGCGACCTGCCGTACCGCCTCGACTGGCACCCCTTCACCGCCGGGCCGGCGCTGATGGAGGCGCTCAATGCCGCCGCCGTGGACGTGGGCGTGGTGGGCAACGCACCGCCGGTGTTCGCCCAGGCCGGTGGCTTCGACGTGCGCATCATCGCCGCCGCCGAAGGCGCGCAGAACAACAACGCGCTGCTGGTACCGGCGGATTCGCCCCTGCACAGCGTCGCCGAGCTCAAGGGCAAGCGCGTCGCCGTGGCCAAGGGGTCCAGCGGCCATTACCTGCTGCTGGCCGCGCTGGCCGGCGCGGGGCTGAAGATCGGTGATATCCAGGTGCTCTACGCCAGCCCCGTGGATGCGCAGAACGCCTTCGCCAGCGGCCGCCTCGACGCCTGGGCGGTGTGGTACCCCTTCGTCGGCCAGGCCACCTCGCGGGGCGCGCGACGCCTGGTGGATGGCAGCCCCTGGCCCGAGACCGGCCTCAACTTCACCGTGGCCAGCCTGGCGGCGCTGAACGATCCGCTGAGGGCCGACCTGCTGGGCGACTTCGTCCAGCGCCTGGCCCGCGCCCAGGCCTGGGCCACTGCCAACCCCGGCCCCTGGGCGGAGCACCTGGCCGGCGTCACCAGCCTGCCACTGCCCCTGGTGCAGGAGATGCTGCAGCAGCAGAGCCTGCGCTACGTGCCCCTGGACGGCCGCGTCAGCGCCCTGCAGCAGCGCCTGGCCGACGCCTTCGCCGAGGCGCGGTTGATCCCCCGGCCGCTGCAGGTGGGCGAGGCCTTCGACGACCGTTACAACCGCCTGCTGCCCAGCGCCCACTGACCCCCAGCCCGATCGCCATGCCGCACCCGCCGGCAGGGCGGCGCTCACCCGGAGAAACCCCATGCCCCCACTCGATTCCACCACCCTGCGCCGCCACGCCACCGGCCTGATCGCCGTCGACCACGAGCGCAGCGCCGGCGGCTACACCCTGTTCGCCCCGCAGACCGCCGGCGGCAAGGTCTTCCTCATCGACATCGACGGCAACGAGGTGCACCGCTGGCAACTGCCCCAGCGCCCCGGCCGCGATGCGGTGCTGCTGGCCAACGGCAACCTCGGCTACAACGGCAACCACCCGGACTCGCCCGAGCTGTTCCCGGGCTGGTCGGTGTGGCACGGCGGCGCCTTCTCCGAGGTGACCCCGGAGGGCGAGGTGGTCTGGCAGCACACCGATCTCGCCCATCACCACGACGCCCAGTGGCTGGCCAACGGCAACCTGCTCTACACCACCGCCGAGCCGTTGCCCAAGGCCATCGCCGCGCGCGTGCTGGGCGGCATTCCCGGCAGCGAGGCGCCGGGCGGGGTGATCTATGGCGACGTGGTCAAGGAAGTCGACCGCACCGGTGCCACCCTCTGGGAATGGCGCAGCTGGGAGCACCTGGCGCCGGAGGACTACCCGCTGCACGACTGCTTCGAGCGCTACCACTGGCCGATGACCAACGCGGTGAGCCCGGGGCGCGACGGCAAGGTGATCCTCAGCCTGCGCAGCGTCTCCTCGGTGATCGCCGTCGAGCGGGCCAGCGGCCGCGTGCTCTGGCGCCTGGGCCACGACATCGTCGCCCAGCAGCATTGCCCCAGCGAGCTGGAGGACGGCCGCGTGCTGGTGTTCGACAACGGCATCTCGCGCCCGCACATCTCCATGCCCCATTCGCGGGTGATCGAGGTCGACCCCATCGCCCAGCGCATCGAATGGCAGTACGCCGACACCCCCGGCTACGCCTTCTTCACCCCCTTCATGGGCGGTGCCCAGCGCCTGGAGAACGGCAACACGCTGATCACCGAGGCCAACTTCGGCCGGCTGTTCGAGGTCACCCGCGAAGGCGCCGTGGTGTGGGAGTACATCAACCCGCATTTCGCCGCCTACCCGGACGCCGCCTCGCGCGCCTACCTGCCGGGCGAGAACAACGCCATCTTCCGCGCGCACCGCTACCCGGCGCGGGACATTCCCTGGCTGCGCGACTGACCGCGCGGCCTCACCCATCCACCCACGACAAGCACCCGATCACGCTTACGCAGACCACGCGCAGCGAGGGTCCACTCATGACCGGAGTCCATGATGACCACGCCCTTCAACCGGCCCCCCTGCGCGTCCGCCCTGCGGATGCTGGCACCCACCCTGATCGCCCTGGCCTGCGCACCGGGCCAGGCCTCGGCGGCCGAGCGCACGCCCGCCGCCACGGCCGATGACACCACCCTGCAAGCGGTGACGGTCAATGCCCGCCGCCGCACCGAGGAGGCGCAGTCGGTGCCGACACCGATGACCGTGCTCTCGGCGCGCACCCTGGAGGAGCAGCGCCTGTACCGCGTGCAGGACCTGCAACAGGCGATGCCCAGCCTCAACGTCGCCTTCATGCATGCGCGGCAGTCGAGCCTGTCCATCCGTGGCCTGGGCAACAACCCGGCCAGCGATGGCCTGGAAGGCAGCGCCGGCATCTACCTGGACAACGTCTACCTGGGGCGCCCGGGGATGGCGGTGTTCGACCTGCTGGACATCGAGCAGCTGGAATTGCTGCGCGGCCCGCAGGGCACGCTGTTCGGCAAGAACACCACCGCCGGCGTGCTCAACATCGGCACGCGCAAGCCCAGCTTCACTGCCGAGGGCGGGGTTTCCAGCTCCATCGGCGAGGACGGCTACGTGCAGAACCAGGGCAGTTTCTCCGGCCCCCTGAGCGAGACCCTGGCCGGGCGCCTGTCGGCCTACCGCACCCGCGAGAACGGTTACGTGGAGAACGAGCACGACGGCCACACCCTGGGCGGCGGCACCCGCCAGGGCTTCCGTGGACAATTGCTGTTCGAGCCCAACGAGGCGTTCAACCTGCGCTGGATCGCCGACTACAACGAAGAGGATTCCAGCGCCGGGACGCGCTCGCTGTTCAGCACCGGGCCGACCATCAACGGCGTCAACCGCTACGAGCAGCGCGCCGCCGCCGTGGGCGCGACCCTGGTGCGCGGGCGCCACGTCAACCTGGACGCCGAGCAGAGCGTGAAGGTGTTCCAGGGCGGCACTTCGCTGGAGGCCAACTGGACGCTGCCCAACGACTTCACCCTGACCTCCATCAGCGCCTACCGCTGGTGGGACTTCACCCCGCGCAACGACGATGAGCTGAATGTGCGGGTGATGGACAACGTCGGCCAGTCCGCCCGCGACAAGCAGTATTCCCAGGAACTGCGCCTGGCATCGCCCACCGGCGGCGCCTTCGACTACGTGCTCGGCGCCTATTACTTCCGCCAGGAAATGCGTAACGAGGTGTTCACGTATTACGGCCCCCTGGCCGACACCTGGAACGGCACGCCGGCCGGTGCGCTCAACGATGTCACCAGCATCGGCAAGGGCTGGATCGATACAGACAGCTTCGCGCTGTTCGCCCAGGGCACCTGGCACCTCACCGAGCGCCTCGATTTCACCGCCGGGGTGCGCGGCACCTACGAGGAGAAGCAGGCGCGGGTCGGGCGCAATGCCCCCGTGGGCGGCGCCGCCGTGAGCGGTGCGGCGGCCTCGGTGCGCAATGCGCGGGTCGGCACCTACGACTCGGGCGACCTGGCGCAGTACAGCTTCAGCCCCTCGGCGCTGCTCAGCCTGGCCTACCGCTTCGACGACCGGGTGCTGGGCTACGCCTCGCTGTCCCATGGCGAGAAATCCGGCGGGGTGAACCTCAGCGTCGCCAGCGCCCCGGTGGCAGGGGCGGATTCGCTGCTGATCGGCACCGAGCGCGCCAACGACGCCGAGCTGGGCATCAAGAGCACGCTGCTGGACAACCGCCTGCAGCTCAACGCCAACCTGTTCTGGACGGTGGTCCACGGCTACCAGGCCAACGCCTACGACGACGCCAACCTCACCAGCTACCTAACCAACGCCGGCAGCGTGCGCAGCCGGGGCGCTGAGTTCGAGGCGACCCTGCGCCCGATTCGCGGGCTGACCCTGAACGCCAACGGCTCGTACAACGACGTGCGCTACCTCGCCTACGAGGACGCTCCCTGCCCGGCGGAAGTGGCCCTGCGCCCCGGCGCACCGGCCTCGTGCGACCTCAGCGGGCACAACGTGGTCGGCGCCTCGAAGTGGATCTTCAACGGCAACGGCACCTACGAATGGCAACTGGAGACGGTGCGCCCGTACCTCAACGCCAGCTACGCCTTCCGCTCCCACGCGGTGGGTACCATCGATGACTCACGCTACGCCCAACTGCCCAGCTACGCGCTGGTCAACCTCGCCACCGGCGTGCGCGGCGACCTGGGGGACGGCCAGTGGGACGTGTCGCTGTGGCTGAAGAACGCCTTCGACAAGACCTACTACACCACCCTGTGGAACTCGCCGAACGGCGCCTACACCGGCGTGCTCGGCACTCCGAGGACGCTGGGGATGACGGCGCGGTACGACTTCTGACCCGGGTAGGGGGATGCGGGGGGGCCGCGTTGCATCGGTCCACCTTGGGTGCCTCCCGGCGGCACCGATTGGTGGATGAAAAGAGCGCCATCCACCCTGCGGTGCCGCACTTGTAGGATGGGTAGAGCGCAGCGAAACCCATCATTTCGACGGCACAACGGTCATCTGGGCGTAGGGTGGACCACGCTTCACCGGTCCACCGTTCGTGCTCGCCGGCCACTCCGCTGGAGGATGAAAAGAGCGTCATCCACCCTACGCAAGGTCAAACTCCGTGCAGCGCGCAGCATGGGTTTCGCTCGGCTCTACCCATCCTACGGCTGCATTTGGGGCTGCATGCATGGATGGGCGGGCGGCTCAAGCCTTCACATACACCCAGGCCGGGGTGCCGGACTTGAGCGTCACCCGTACACGCTTGTAGTCGTCGACCTCGTAATCATCGGCAGCCGCCAGTTCCCGGGCGGTGATGAGCAATACGGTGCCCGCCACCTCGCTGGCTGGGTCGTCGCTGGGCTGGACGATAGGGTGGTGGGTCTTGCCGCTGCTGCGCAGCACGTCCGGGTCGGTGATCTCCACCCAGTCCTGGCGATAGCCGGGCATGGCGTCGGCCTGGCCTTGCAGCTCGCGGCCGAAGTTGGCCAGCTGCACGGCCTTGTCCTGCAGGGTGCCGTAGGAGAACAGCAACTCGGTGGCGTCGGTGTGGTCGGTCATGCCAACAGGTCCTCATGAAACGCCCCGAAGGGCCGCTGCGGGTGGGCCAGCTGGATTTCCAGGATCCACAGGCCGACGTTGGGGCAAGCGGCGAAGTCGCCCAGGTCGCCCGCGCGGTAGATGGCGTGGGGGAAGTCGCTGACGCGGTGGCCCTTGATGTCCAGGTTGAGCATCCAGCCCATGGCCTCGGCCTGTTCGGCGGCGTAGCGGTACAGCTCCTGGCCGGCCACGTGTTCTTCGCGCCAGTAGCGCTCGACCTGGTCGAAGAGCGTCTTGCAGGCGGCGGCGCAGGCCAGCATCTCGGGGTCATTGCCGGTGGTGAAGGTGGCGCCGGCGTCGCCTTCATGGCCGTCCCACACCGCGCCCAGGTCGATGAAATAGATGTCGTGCTCGCCGAGTCGCAGGTCGCCGTCGGAGCGCTGCTTGAAGGTCTTCAGGGTGTTGGCGCCGAAGCGGACCAGCAGCGGGTGCCAGATGCGCTGCATGCCCAGCTCGGTGAGCACCTGCTTGCCGAGGGCGGTGGCCTCGGATTCCAGCATGCCGGGGCGAATCAGCGCCGAAAGCTGTTCGATGGCGCGCCAGGTCATGCTCTGCGCGTACTTCATGGCGTCCAGGCTGTAGAGCTCGCCCACGGCTTCCTTCGCTGCTGATGCAGTCATTCTTGCCCTCCAAGGCTGTATCGGCACGGTACCGAAGCGCAGTATTGAATTTTATACAGCGATGCCGATCAATGCTCAGTTGCGAACGGCCGGAGCGGTACACTTTGCGTTGCCCGCACCTCGGGTGCTGCTGTGCGTCGCAGGCCAAACGGGGTCGCCAGGCTCTATAGTTGCGCCCATCCCCGCCGTACCTGCCGAGCCCTATCCGATGATCACGCGCCCCCAGAATCCTTCGATCCCGGTCCTGCTGTTCTCCCTCAAGGGGTCGATCATCCCGGCCATCTGGCGCAAGGTGCTGTTCACCGTGCTGATCAGCTCGGTGGTGGTGGCCACCCACGGCACGCTCTATCACTACAAGGTGATCCTCACCGCCACGCCCTTCACCCTCTGGGGGCTGACCCTGGCGATCTTCCTCGGCTTCAGGAATACCGTGGCCTACCAGCGCTTCTGGGAGGCGCGCACGCTGTGGGGCGAGCTGCTGATCGTCACCCGCAACCTGACCCGCCAGCTGCTGAGCCTGACCCCGGCCATGGCGCCAACCGAGCGCCGCCGGCTGGTGGATGCGCTGGCCGCCTTCAGCCATGCGTTGCGCGACCACCTGCGTGGCGGTGGCGATGGTGCCGACGTGCAGCGCCTGCTGGACGAGCCCACCCGCGCGCAACTGGCCGGCAAGGGCAACGTGCCCAGCGCGCTGCTGGGCCTGATCGGCCAGCGGGTGATGGCGGCGAGCCGCGAAGCGGGGGCGGGGGAGATGGTCCAGGCCACCCTCGACGAGCAACTGACCCGGTTGTCCTATGTGCTGGGCGGCTGCGAGCGCATCAAGAACACGCCCATCCCCTATCCCTACATCCTCATGCTGCACCGCATCGTTCACGTGTACTGCTTCCTGCTGCCGTTCTGCCTGGTGGACGCCATCGGCTGGTTCACGCCCTTCGCGGTCTGCGTGCTGGCGTACACCTTCTTCGGCCTGGACGCCCTGGGCGACCAGATCTCCGACCCCTTCGACACCCAGCCCAACGACCTGCCGCTGAATGCCATGTGCCGCAACATCGAGATCACGGTGCTGGAGTTACTGGACGAGCCGGCGCCCGAGCCGGAGCAGCCGATCAAGGGCGTGCTGCTCTGACTCCGGCGTCGTTCAGCTACCGGCCTCAGGCCGTCTGCTCGAAGGCCTCCAGGGCACGCAGCGAGTAGATGTAGGCGGCGCCGGCGTTGAGCGAGATGGCGGTGGCCAGGGCCTGGGCCAGTTCGGCCTCGGTGGCGCCGGCTTTGCGCGCGGCCTCGGCATGCACGCCGATGCAGCCGTCGCAGCGGGTGGTGATGGCCACGGCCATGGCGATCAGTTCGCGGGTCTTGGCGTCGAGCGCGTCGCCATCGCTGGCGGCGGCACCCAGGGCCTGGTAGGCGGCGAGCATCTTGGGATGGGACTTGCCGAGCTTGCCGAAGGCTTTCTTCACGGCGGGAACGTAGTCGGACCAGTTGAACAGCATGATGGCTTCTCCTAGCTTTGCACGGGGCCGGTAATCGGCCGGTGAGGAGAGTTTCCCGCTGGCGCGCTCCCGGCGTTTTGCATTCCTGCCCATCCCTTTGCCGAAACGTCCCAATGCATGCATTCGACCACTTGATCGACCTGGCCAACCTGCGTGGCGTGCTGGACCTGCGCTGCCAGCTGCACGGCAACTGGGCCCTGGACCACCCACGCCTGCCGGCGGGCCAGGCCAGCTACCACATCCTGCTGCGCGGCGAGTGCCGCCTGGAACTCGCCGGCCAGCCGCCCCGACGCCTGCGCGCGGGTGAGATCCTGCTGCTGCCGCGCAGCGATTCCCACCTGCTGCAGGCAGACCAGCCGGGACGCTTGCGCACCGCGACACCCCCGCACGAGGAGCCCGGGCGCATCCCGCTGCTGCGCATCGGCCAGGGCGGGGAGGGCTTCGAGATGCTCTGCGGGCGCATCCACTACAGCCCGCGCGCGACCCTGCTGGAGGCCTTGCCCGATGTGCTGGTGGTGCAGGCCGGCGGCGCCCCGGAGGGGCGCCTGGCTGCGGTGGTGGAGCTGATGCGGCTGGAGGCCGAGGGCGAGGAGGTGGCCAACCAGGTGATGGTCGACGGGCTCTCGGTGATCCTCTTCACCCTGGTGATGCGCGCCTACCTGCAAGCGCGCCAGGACCTGCCGGGCATCTTCGCCCTGCTGCGCGACCGGCGCCTGGGCAAGGCGGCGCTGGCGCTGCTGGCGGACCTCTCGCGAGCGTGGACGGTGGAGGCGCTGGCGGCCGAGGCGAACATGTCGCGCTCCAGCTTCATGCGCAGCTTCACCCAGCTCGCCGGCACCCCGCCGGCCACCCTGGTGACGCGCCTGCGCCTGGAGCGCGCGCAGCAATTGCTGCAAGGCACGGCGATGAGCATCGGCGCCATCGCGCTGGACGTCGGCTACCCCAGCCAGGCGTCCTTCAGCCGCGTGTTCCGCCAGCACCTGGGCGAGTCGCCGGCGGGGTACAGGCAGCGCGGTCGCGGGTAATGGGCCAGGGATTGGCGGGGGCTCCTCCGTAGGAGCGGCTTCAGCCGCCAAAGGCCGCTCGCCGGCCTTCGGCTGTGGCTGCAACTTCGCTTCGTTTCACGACGACTGCGATCGGGTCTACCCCTCCGGGTATTACCCCTTGGGGTAGGGCTCAGGCACTGGCGGCCTGGATATCGGGCATGTGGAAGCGCCGCCACTTGTTCGGGGTGGTGCCTTCGAGCCTGTTGAACACGCGGCAGAAGTGCGACTGGTCGGAGAAGCCGCATTCCTGGCTGATCCGCGAGATGGGCATGCCCGGGTTCAGCAGCAGCTCCTTGGCGCGGCGGATGCGGTAGTGCAGTGACCACTCCTGGGGCGACAGCCCGGTGGCCTTCTTGAACGCGCGGGAGAAGTGGCTGCGCGACAGCGCGCACTGCTCGGCCACCTCGGCGATGAACAGCCGCGAGGACAGGCTGCCGGCCATGATCTCCTTGGCCTTGCGCTCCTGCCAGGGCGCCAGGGCGACCCGTTCGCAGCGGGCCGGCAGGGGCGCGCGGTAGCGCTGCAGCAGGTGTTCGCAGAGTTGCAGGCTGGCCTGTTGCAGGGATGGCCCGCTCGCCGGTTCGGGGGCCTGGAGGCTGTCCTTGAGCGACAGCAGCAGTTCGTAGGTGCGGTGGTCGAGGGTGGCGACCGGGGCGGCAAGGTCGGTCATGGCGGCTCTCCTGTGCAAGGTGGCACCAGCCTGCCGCTTCGCTGCCGTCGCGTCCTTTGGGGAGCCTTAAACGTCCTGAATGCGCCCTTCAGCCTCGCCGAGCGCGGGCAGGGTGAAGAAGAACAGGCTTTCCCCATGGCGCCCCTGGGTGGCGCGCAGGGTGCCGCCGTGGGCGGCGACGATGGAGGAGCAGATCGCCAGGCCCATGCCCATGCCGCTCGCCTTGGTGCTGTAGAAGGCCTGGAACACCCGTGCCTGGTCTTCGGCGGCGATGCCGGGGCCGGTGTCTTCCACCGTCACCAGGATCTCCCCACCCACCCGTTGCGAGCCGATGGTCAGCCGCCGCGCGCCCGGTGGCAGGGACTGCATGGCTTCCACCGCATTGGTGATGAGGTTGTGCATGACCTGCTGCAGCTGCACCGCATCCCCCCGGGCGCGGGCGTCGTGGGCCAGCGCCAGGGTCACGCTGACGTGCTTGTCGTGGATGTCGGCCTGGGTGATGGCGAGCACGGAGCGGATCACCTCGTCCACCTGCACGGGCGCGTGGTCGGGAGGCGCCTGGCGGGCGAGGGCGCGCACGGCGGTGACGATGCCCGCCGCACGCTGGCCTTCGGCGAGGATGTCGCGGATGCCTTCCAGGGCGTCGTCGATCTGCGGGCGGGCCCGCTCGAGCCAGCGGATGCTGGCACCGGCATTGGAGAGGATCGAGGCCAGCGGCTGGTTGATTTCGTGGGCGATGGAGGCAGCCAGCTCCCCGAGCACGGTGGCCTGGGCGGTGCGCTCCAGCTCGCTGCGGGCGGTGCGCAGGTCGGTCTCGGTGCGGCGCCGCTCGGTGATGTCGGAGATGACGCCGATGAAGGTCTCGGCGCCGTCGTCGGGTTCGCCGGCCAGCTCCAGGTAGCGTGGGCCACCGTCCAGCTCGAGGGTGCGGAACTCCAGGCGGAAGGCCTCGTGCTGCTCGACGGCGTGGGCGAGGGTGGTGTGGAAGCGCAGGCGGTCGTCGGGGTGTACCAGCAGGGCCGGGTCGTGCAGCGGATCGCCGCCACCGGGCAGCGGCAGCCCCAGTTCCGCCACCAGGCGCCGCGTCCAGGGCGAGGGCTCCTCGGCGGGGCGCCAGACGAAGGTGCTGTAGCGGCTCACCGCCTGGCCGATGGCCATCAGCGCCTGGGTGCGGCGCAGGGTGTCCTCGCCGAGGCGTCGCCTGCGGTTTTCCGCCAGCAGGTCGGTGTACAGGCGCGCGTTGCTCAGGGAGATGGCCGCCTGGGCCGCCAGCAGCTCCAGCACGTCCACCCGCGCCGGCTCGAAGGCCCCGGGCGTCAGGGTGTTCTCCAGGTAGAGCACGCCGATGGTCTCGTTCTGCTTGAGCAGCGGCACGCAGGCCACCGAGGCGCATTCCAGGCGCAGCAGGTAGGGGTCGTCCTCGAAGCGGCGTAGCGCCTCGGTGCCGTCGAGCACCAGCGATTCACGGTGGCGCATCACGTGGGCGACCAGGCTCAGGGGCGCGGCGTCGGTGGCGGTGGGGTTGGCCCGCAGGCGGATGTCGATGCCGCTGGCGTCGGCCAGGCCACTGGCCTCGACCCGCAGCGCCCCGGCATCGGCCAGCAGCAACGCGGCATAGGTGGCACCCGCATGCATGGCGGTGTTGGCCAGCAGGGTCTTGATCAGCGCGTCCGGCTCGATCTCCCGCGACAGGGCCTGGCAGGCGCGGGTGATGGCGACCATGTCCAGCTGCTGCGCGCCCGGCAGCACGACGCCCGGGGGCGGCACGGCGGGTTGCTCACGGAGGAAGGCGTGCTGCGCCTCCAACTGGTCGGCGAGCTTCTTCGCCCCCCAGCGGCGCCAGGCGTCGCGCGCCAGGCGCAGGTGGGTCTGGGCGCCGAACGCCAGGCCGAGGGCGGCGAGGTGGCGCGCCTCCAGCTCGTGGGCCAGGCCGCGGATATGGATGGCACCGCACTGGGTGGCCTTGGCGATGGCGTCCTCGTAGTGCTGCAAGGCCGCCATGTCCTGCCCGCCGATGCGCAGCACCTCGGCTTCGGCCAGGGCCAGGCGGTCGGCGAAATAGCGCGGGTTGGTGCCGGCCCACAGGCGCAGCCGCCCGAGCGGCTGCTCGAAGTCCTGGGCCACGCCGCTGCTGCTCTGCAGTGCGGCGCGGTTGAGCACGGTGAACAGCGCGAGGTCGATCTGGTGGATGTGCACCGGCGCTGCCCAGGTCAGCGCCCAGGCCCGGTCCAGGTGGCCGGCGGCCCGCTCGAAGGCGCCTTCGAGGAAGTGGAACAGCCCTTCGAACAGCTGCCACCAGAAATGCAGCGGCCCCATGCTGCTCTGCGCGACGCGTTCGGCGATGGCCTCCGGGGCGGGAATGGGGATGGGCGTGCCGACCTCGCCGGCCAGGCGGCGGATGTACAGGGCCTGGGTGTAGAGGATGGTCTGCGCGTCGACGAACTCCAGGTTGCGCGCCAGCTCCAGGCCGGAGTCGATCTGCCGCAGCATGCGCTCGATGGGGGCGCCCAGTACCAGCAGGTCGGACACCACATGGGTGTTGGCGTAGCAGGCGAAGCTCGGGGTGCCCTGGGCCAGGCTCTGGCGGTAGGCGGTCTCGGCGCATTCCAGGGCGAAGGGCAGGGGCCGGGTCCAGGCGCTGACCTGGTCCAGCGCCACCAGGGTGGAGATGCGCGCGGAGGCGTAGCCCTCCTGGTCGGCCAGGCGCCGCGCCAGGGCGGTGAGCTCGAAGCCCTCGCGGCAGGCGTCATGGCGCTGGGCGATGCTCACGCCGAGCCAGGCCAGGGCGTGCACCGCGGCGGCGCTCATGCCGTGCTGCAGGCTGAGTTCGAGAAGGCGGCAGGTGCTCAGCAGCATCAGGTTGGGGTGGATGAACGAGCCGGGGATGACGATGCTGGCGAGCAGCTCCAGCGTCGCCAGCAACTGCGGTTCGCGCACCCTGGGCAGGCGTTCTAGGATCGCTGGCGATTGCGCCGAGAGCGCCCGCTCCACGGCTCGCCAGGCCTGCTCGGTCTCCTCGTCGCCGGGGTCCCGGGGCAGCGCGAAACCCAGGGAGGCGAGGCCGTCGATGGCGGTGTGCACCGCCCCGGCGTAGTCGCCGCGCAGGCAGCTGATCTCGCACTTGAGCCTGTGCAGCTCGCAGCGCTCGGTGTGGCCGTCGGCCTTGGCCAGCAGCACGCCGATGCAGGCTTCCGCCGCCGTGTAGTCGGCGCTGAGGATCAGGCACTGGGCGTAGAGCAGCTCCACGGCGCGGCCCAGCGATTCGTGGTGCGGCACCTGCATCCGCAGCAGTTCTGCCGCGTGGTGCAGGTAGGCCAGCGCGGTGGAAGCGGCGGCGGAGGCCTTGGCCAGCCGCGCGGCGTGCATCAGCAGTTCGATGAAGTCCAGGCGGCGGGAGGCGTCCAGGGTCTCGCCGCCGATGGCCAGCACCTGGGTGGCGACGCGGAACACGGCCTCGGGCAGGGCGGCGGCGGGCAGGGCGTCGAGCAGCGCCTGGGCGAACGCCAGGTGCATCGCCTGGCGGGTGGCTTCGGGCAGTTGCGCCCGGGCCGACTCCCACACCGCGTCGTGGGTGAAGGCGAGGCCGTCCTGGTATTCGCCCACCAGCCCCGCCTTGAACGCCGGGCGCAGCAGGTTGAACAGCTGCGGCACGTCGGTGCCGCTGACCAGCGCCAGCGCCTCCGGGGGCGTGTGGTTGCCGAGCAGCGCCAGGCGGCCGAGGGCGCGACGGGTGCGCTCGGGCAGGCGCTCCAGGCGCGAGCGCATCATCGCGGCGACATCGTCGAACAGCGCCGGCGGCGCTTCGGGCCGTTCGCTGCTTTCACGCAGCACGGCGATGGCCTGCGACACGTACAGCGGGTTGCCGTTGCCGCGCTGGCTGAGGCGCCCGGCCAGCAGCGAGCGCTCGGCAGGGTGCAGGTCCAGTTCGCTGGACAGCAGGGTAGCGATCTCGCTGGCCGCCAGCGGGTGCAGGCGCAGCTCCAGGGTGCGCCCGCCCAGGGCGCGGCAACGTTCGATGAACGCCGGCAGGCGGGAGGCTTCGCCGAGCGGCTCGTCGCGGTAGGCGGCGATCAGCAGCAGGTGGTCGAAAAGCGTGGGGCCGAGCTCTTCGAGGAAGGACAGGCTCTCCGGGTCGATCCACTGCACGTCGTCGAGGAACAGGATCAGCGGGTGCTCGGCCCGGGCGATGAGCCCCAGCAGGCGCTGCAGGGTGCCGTGCAGGTGGCGCCGCGCCTCGCTCACCGGTGGCGCACCGGCGCTGCCGAGGGGGCCGGTCAGCCATTCCAGCTCCGGCACCACGCGGGCGGCCAGGTCACCGTGCTCGCCCACGGCATCGCGCAGGCGCCGGCCCCAGCGCTTCACGTCTTCCGGCGACTCGCCCACCAGCCGCGCGAACAGCGAGGACAGCGCCGAGGCGAGCACCGCGTAGGGCAGGTTGTGCCGGGCCTGCTCGCACTTGCCGTTGGCGAACAGCAGGGTGTCGGCCGGCAGGTTGCGCCACAGGTGGCGCACCAGGGTGGTCTTGCCGATGCCGGGCTCGCCCTCGATCAGCAGGGCGCCGCCGCACCCCCGCTGCAGGCGGCGCACGGCGGCATGCAGGGTCTGCAGTTCGGCTTCACGGCCCACCAGCGGTGCGCTCGGCCGGCGGCCGGGGGAGCTGTCGCGCTGGGCGTCGGAGCGGCCGATGCTGCCCAGCTCGCGCCATTCGTTGAGGAAGCGGCGCAACTCGGCTTCCAGCGCCAGGGCCGACTCGGGGCGCTTCTCCGGCTGCTTGTGCAGCAGCCAGGCGACCAGCTCTTCCAGCGCGGCGGGCAGCCCCGGACGCCAGCGGGCGATGGCGGGGGCGGGCACGGCCACGTGCATGTGCAGCCACTGCACCGGGTCGCTGGCGTTGAAGGGCAGGTGGCCGGTGAGCAGCCGGTAGAAGGTCACGCCCAGGGCGTACAGGTCGCCGCGCTGGGAGCCGGGAGCGCCGGGGCGGCCGGCCCGCTCCGGGGCGAGGTAGGCGAGGCTGCTGTCGGTGCTGTGCAGGGGGGCGTCCGGGCAGCCTTCGCCCAGCACGGCGAAGGCGAAGCCGGTGAGGCGGATTTCGCCGTCGCTGCCGAGGAAGAGGTTCTCCGGGCGGATGTCGCGGTGCACGAGCCCGCGACGGTGCGCCTGGGCCAGGGCGCTGGCGGCGGCGACCGCCACGCGCAGGAAACGCTCCACCGAGAGCGCCCCCATGATCAGGCCGGACAGTGGGCGGCCATCCTGGTCGTCGAGCAGCAGCGCGGGGCCGCGCGGCGTCGTCAGCAGGGCCAGCGGCGGTACGGCCCAGGCGGCGTCCAGGCAGGGCGCCATGGCGTATTCGCGGTCCAGCCGGGCCTGCTCCCTGGCGCAGGCGCGAGGGCCGGCGCCGACCAGCAGCCAGCGCCGCTGCGAGGTGGCGTCATGCAGGCGCCAACGGGTCAGGCCATCGTGCTCGTCGATACGCTCCCAGCGCGCCCGGGCCACCCGCTCTTCGTCGAAGGCGAGCAGGTCGTCGGCGTCCCCCTGGCGGGCGATGGCGGCGCGCGGCGGTGGCGTCATGGCTGCCCCAGCAGCGCTTCGCCGATGGCCGCCAGCAGCACCTCGGCGGTGAAGGGCTTGGCGATGAAACCCACTGCGCCCTGTTGCCGCGCGAGGCCGATGGCCTGCTCGCTGGCGCGGGCCGACATGCAGATCACCGGCACCCTGCTGCCCCGGGCGTTGAGGCTGCGCTGCACGTCCTGGCCCTGCAGGCCGGGCATGCACAGGTCGAGCAGCACGCAGTCGGCCTGCTCCTTCCAGGGGGAGGCGAGGAAGCTCTCGCCGGACTGGAAGCAGACCGGGCTGTAGCCCTCGGATTTGAGGAGGTTGGCGACGCCCTTGCGGACTGAAGGGTCGTCGTCGATCACACACACGACGCGCATGCTGGGCCTTGGACGGTGGGAGGAAGGGGGCGCCACCGACAGCATGTCCGCGAGCCCTTTCAAGCCTGCGGATCGCTGCGTTGATGCGGCTCGGGAAGCCTGCCGAGCATCTTACCCACCAGCAGCAGGTCCACCAGCGTGCGTGTGCCCAGTTTTGTCATGATGTGCTTTTTGTGCACCTTGACCGTCACTTCCTGAAGCCCCAGTCGCGCCGCGATTTCCTTGTTCATGCAGCCTTCCAGGAGCAGCAGGAACACCTCCTGCTCGCGCGGCGTCAGCCCCGCGTAGCGCTCGCGCGCAGCGGCCAGGCGACGGCTTTCGGCGTGCCGCGCGGCCGCCTGGCGCATCGCCTCGTGCACGTTGCCGAGCAACTGCCGCTCATCGAAGGGCTTGGTCAGGAAGCCCTCGGCGCCGGCCTTGATCGCCCGCACCGACATGTCGATGGTGCCGAAGCCGGTCATGAAGACGATGGGCAGCGGTGCCTCGCGGCGGATCAGCTCGGCCTGCAGGTCGAAGCCGCTGCCCTGGCTCAGGCGCACGTCCAGCAGCAGGCAGCCCGGCAGGGTGAAGTCGCAGTGGCCGAGGAAGGCCTCCGCCGACTCGTGGCCGATGGCGCTGATGCCCGCCGACCGCAGCTGGCGCACCAGGGCCGCGCGTACGGCGGGCTCGTCGTCCACCACATGGACATGGACCTTCGGCAGCTCCTCGCCGGGGGGGTAGGCGTCGGCGGCGTTGGCTTCGGTGCCCACCGACACGCGGGTGATCTGCGCCAGGTTCAGGCGGTAGCCGCGCCCGGGGATGGTCTCCAGCATCTGGCGGTCCAGCCCCAGGGCCTTGCGCAGGGTGGAAACGTGCACCTGCAGGTTGTTCTCCTCGACCACGGTGTCCGGCCAGATGCTGCGGATCAGCTCGTCCTTGGTCACCAGCCGGTTGGGCGCCGCCAGCAGCGCCTCGAGGACATCGAATGCGCGGCTGCCGAGGCGGACCGGGGCGTCCTCGTGGAAGGCTTCGCGCCGCTCCAGCGACACCCATGCGTTGCCTAGACGGATCATGCTCATGCCTGTGCGTGGGGTTCGTGTGACCGGCCGGCCCGGCTCGGGCGGCCACGGGGCAGTCAATCACAGGTGGCGGGGCGGCTCCTTGTACAGGAGTGCTGAGTGCTTTCCCCGCAAGAGCGAATTGATTGGCGATGGGCCGCCACCGGCCACGTCGGACCGACCCGGGATGCAGGGTGGGCCACGCGCCATCGGTCCACCATCCGGGGTCATGCAGGGCCCCGCTGGTGGAAGGGAAGGCGCCCTTCATCCTGTACAGCGGGCGTGTCAGAGGCTGCCGCCCAGCGGGTATTCGACGATCAGGTAGAGGCGGTCGATGTCGGCGCCGGCCTGGGCGTCGTTGGCGCGGTGGGTGACGTGGGCGAGGCTGAGGGCGAGATCGCGGGCGGGGCCGGATTGCAGGGTGTAGCGCAGGTCGAGATCACGCTCCCAGTGGCGGCCGCCGCTGCCCTGCTGGGGCTGGAAGCGGCCGCTGGCATCGTCGAACGGGGCGTAGGCGCCGCCTTGCGGGGCGTGGCTGCCGTCGATGCCGCTGCCGCGCACGTAGCGGGCCGAGAGGGTGAGGCCGGGCCAGCCTGCGGCGCTGGCGTCCCATTGATAGCGCGCCTGCCAGGAGCGTTCGCCGGGGCCGTTGAAGTCGCCGTACTTGATGGAGTTGGCCAGGTAGATGGAGTCGCCGCCGACGAAGTCGAAGGGTGTGTCGCCCTCGACCTTCTGGTAGGCCAGGCTCAGCGCGTGGCTGCCCAGGGCGAGGCGGCCCAGCAGGCTGTAGGCGAGGGTGTCGATGCGCCCGGCCCGCCGCTCGCCGGTGTCGCGGGTGCGGTAGAGGTTGGCGTCCAGGGCGAGGTCGCCGAGGCGGCCGTTGAGGTTGGCGTAGGCCTGGCGCCAGGTGTCATCCAGTTGCGAGGCGTAGAGCGCGCCGCCGAGGGGGGAGCCGGCCGGTGCCCACCGGGCGCCGGCGAGGCTGATGCCGCCGTGGCGGGTACTGGCGCCGTAGCCGTCGAAGTCATCGTGGCCGGAGCTGGCGGCCTGGTTCCTGAACGCGGTGAAGCGCCCGGCCTGTAGGCGCAGCGCCTCCAGGGCCTGGCTGTCGAGGAACCAGCCGGTGGCGTATTCGGGTTGCAGGCGCTTGTCGGCGGTATCAAAGACCGGGGTTTCCACGGTCATCTCGCCGACCCGCAGCAGGGTGTCGGCGAAGGACAGCCTGAGCGCGCCGCCGGCGCTGGCGTACTCGCGCTCGCTGGCGCCGTCGCTGTCCAGGGGCAGCAGGCCGGTGCCCGCGTGGCCGCGCCCGCCGTCGAGCTTGAGGCCGAGGAAGGCGTGCAGGTCGACGCCGAGGCCGAGGGGGCCCGGTGTGAGGGCCGACTCCAGGTTGGCGATGAAGCCCTGGGCCCATTCGCGGCGGTAGGCCTGCCCGGAAGGCGAGGTGGAGCGGAATTCGTTGTCCAGCAGGTAGTTGCGCGCCAGCAGCGACCAGTCGGCGAGCGGCGTGGTGTCGGCGTGCACGGGGCTGCCGGCCAGCAGCAGGAGGCCGGCGAGGGTTCGGGGGGCGTAGGTCACCTGGCGCCCTCTGTGGCGGAGGTGGGGGGGGCGGCAGCGCCGCCCCCCGGGTGCATCAGTGGCCTTCGGAGGCGTTGAACATGGTCTTGGCGTAGATCAGGCCGAGGCCGTAGGCGCCACCGTGTTCGATGGAGGTCTTCACGGTCTGGTCGTAGGTTTCGCCACGGGCCCAGTCGCGTTGCAGTTCGAGCAGGTACTGCAGCGAGGTCATGGGGCGGGCGCCGAGCTGGATCATGCGTTGCAGGGCCATCTCGTGGGCTTCGTCGGAGACGTCGCCGCAGGCGTCGGCGATGACGTAGACCTCGAAGCCCTGATCCAGCGCGGAGAGGGCCGGGCCGACGATGCAGACGGAGGTCCAGAGGCCGGCGAGGACGATCTTGTTCTTGCCCAGGCGGTTCACTTCCACGGCGATGCGCGGGTCTTCCCAGGTGTTCATGGTGGTGCGGTCGATCACCTCGTGCTCGGGGAACACCGACTTGATCTCGTCGAAGATCGGCCCCGAGAAGCTCTTCTCGGCGACGGTGGTGAGGATGGTGGCGACGCCGAATTCCCGGGCGGCCTTGGACACCAGGGCGGCGTTGTTGCGCAGGGTCACCGCGTCGATGGATTGGGTGGCGAAGGACATCTGCGACTGGTGGTCGATGAGGATCAGGGTGTGGTCCAGCGGGTTGAGCAGGGTCTTGCCCGGAACGGCGGAAGCGGTGGCCATGGAGGTCTCCTCGTGGATGGCGATACGACGATGATCGCCGGCGGACACCGGCGAAGCTCGAACCACTATGGCAAAGCCGCCGGTGCCGATATTGCACCGGTGTGCTGAGCTGTTGTGCGCGCCGCAATGCGCGTTGCAGAGCCGTTGGCGCCTGCTCGGCAGGCAACTTCTCAGGGGCGTTGCCAGTGCAGCACATGCGTGCAATCCCGCTGTCCGATGGCGGTGGATAGTGGTGGTCTCGACGGCTGCCAATGACCTGTCGACACCCATCGATGACGATTCCAACCCACGCTCAACTGGAGGTTTGCATGACGACGTTCGTGACCCGTGACGGCACCGAGATCTATTACAAGGACTGGGGCAGCGGCAAGCCCGTGCTGTTCAGCCATGGCTGGCCGCTGGATGCCGACATGTGGGAATACCAGATGCAGTACCTGAGCAGCCGCGGCTACCGCACCATCGCCTTCGACCGCCGTGGCTTCGGTCGTTCCAGCCAGCCGTGGAGCGGCTACGACTACGACACCTTCGCCGACGACATCGCCCAGCTGATCGAGCACCTGGACCTGCACGAGGTGACCCTGGTGGGCTTCTCCATGGGCGGTGGCGACGTCAGCCGCTACATCGGCCGCCACGGCACCGGGCGGGTCGCCAGGCTGGCGCTGCTGGGCGCGGTGACGCCGATCTTCGGCAAGACCGCCGACCATCCGCTGGGTGTGGAGCAGGCCGTGTTCGATGGCATCAAGGACGGCCTGCTGAAGGACCGCGCGCAGTTCATCGCCGACTTCGCCGCGCCCTTCTACGGCATCAACCATGGCCAGCAGGTTTCCCAGGGCGTGCTCACCCAGACCCTGAACATCGCCCTGCTGGCCTCGCTCAAGGGCACCCTCGATTGCGTGACCGCCTTCGCCGGCACCGACTTCCGCGGCGACTTGGCCAAGGTCGACGTGCCGACCCTGGTGATCCACGGCGACGACGACCAGATCGTGCCGCTGGAGGCCACCGGCAAGCTGGCGGCGGAATCGATCCCCGGTGCGCTGCTCAAGGTCTACGCAGGCGCCCCCCATGGCTTCGCCGTGACCCACGCGCAGCAGCTGAACGAGGACCTGCTGGCGTTCCTCGCGCAGTGACCGCGCGTCCGGCCGCCCGCAGGGGTGGCCGGCCCACGGGGCTTCAGTCCGTCGCCGTGGCGAAGGCCTCGGCGATGGCGTCGATCACCACCCGCACCCGCGCGGTATGGCGCACGTCCTTGTGCGTCACCAGCCAGACGTCGTAGGGGCGGATCTCGCGTTCCTCCCACACCCGCACCAGTCCATCGCGCGCGCCGAGCGGCAGGGGTATCTCGCCCAGCCCCAGGCCACTGGCGACGGCATGGCGCACCATCAGGCCCGAGGTGCAGGTGATGGCGATGCGGCCGTTGCCGATGGGCTCGGACGCCAGGGTCACGTCCTTGCCGCTGTCCAGGTAGGGCTGGTAGAGCACCAGGTCGTGGCCGGCGAAGGACGCCCCCGGTTCGGGGGTGCCATGTGCCTGCAGGTAACCCGCCGTGGCGAACAGGCCCGCGCTCCAGCGCGCCACCCGGCGTACCACCAGGTCGGGGTTGTCCGGCTTCTGGTTGCGCACGGCGATGTCCGCTTCGCGCTTGGTCAGGTTGAGCATCTGCGTCGAGGCCTGCAGCTGCACTTCGATGTTCGGGTGCTCCAGGCGCATGCGTGCCATGGCCGGGATGATGAAGTCGGTGGCGAAGGACTCGGTGGTGGTGACCCGCACCACGCCGGCCAGGCGGTCGTCCATGCCGAGGATGCGCCGCTGCAGGTCGGCGGCGGAGGCTTCCATGTCCAGGGCGGCGGCCATCGCCACCTCGCCGGCGGCGGTCAGGGCGTAGCCTGCCGAGGTGCGCAGGAACAGCGTGGCGCCCAGGGACTGTTCCAGCGAGGCGAGCCGGCGGCCGACGGTGGCCTGGTCGACGACCAGCGCGCGGGCGGCGCCGCGCAACGTCTGTTCGCGGCACAGGGCGAGGAAGATGCGGGCGTCGTCCCAGTTCATCCGGGGCTCCTGCTTGATGCAAAAATGCATGGCTGTGGTTGGAAAACGCTGCATTATTTCATCTTTCCACCGGCTTATCCTCCTCTCATCGCGACGCCGTCACGTCACCCGAGAGGTCATCATGGATTCCGCCCCGTCACTCGCATCCTCCCGCCGCTCGCCCTGGTTGCCCATCTGGGCGGGCATGTGCGCCAGCCTGGTGGGTATCGGGCTCGCCCGGTTCGCCTATACACCGCTGGTGCCCGCGCTGATCGAGGCGCACTGGTTTTCCGCCTCGGCGGTGTTCTACCTCGGCGCGGCGAACCTCGCGGGCTACCTGGTCGGTGCCCTGGCCGGTCGGCCGCTGGCCCGGCGCTTCTCCAGCCCCGCCGTGCTACGCGCGATGATGCTGCTGGTGACCCTGTCGTTCTTCGCCTGCGCGGTGCCCTTGTCCCTGGGCTGGTTCTTCGCCTGGCGGCTGTTCTCCGGCATTTCCGGTGGCGTGATCATGGTGCTGGCCGCCAGTACCATCCTGCCGCGGGTGCCGCCGCAGCGCCGGGGCCTGGCGGGGGGCGCGATCTTTCTCGGCCTGGGCCTGGGCATCGCCGGCTCCGGGACCCTGGTGCCGCTGCTGCTGTCTTCCGGCCTGCGCCAGGCCTGGGTCGGGCTCGGCGCGGTGGCGGCGTTGCTGACGCTGTCCAGCTGGTGGGCCTGGCCTCGCGAGGGGGCGCACCTGGCCGACGTGGCGCCGTCGCCCGCACCCGGTGGCGCAGGCGGCGTCCACCTGCTGTTCGCGCAGTACGCGCTGATGGCGGTCGGCCTGGTGGCGCCGATGATGTTCCTGGTGGACTACGTGAGCCGCAGCCTGGGGGCCGGCCACCACGCCGGGGCGCTGCTGTGGACGCTGTACGGCCTGGGGGCGACGCTCGGACCTGTGGTGTACGGCTTCCTCGCCGACCACCTGGGCGCGCGCAGGGCCATCCGCCTGGTGCTGGCGGTGCAGGCCGTCGCCCTCGGCGTGCTGCTGGAGTCCGGCGACCTGCGCGTGCTGGCTGCGGCGGCGCTGCTGATCGGCTCCTTCCCGCCGGGCATCGTGCCGCTGGCCCTGGCGCGGGTGCACCAGCTGGTGGCCGACCACCCTCGGCAGACCGCCACCTGGAGCCGCGCGACGGTGTCCTTCGCCACCTTCCAGGCGCTGGCCGGCTATGGCTACTCGATGTTGTTCTCGGCGAGCGGCGGCAGGTATCAGGCGCTGTTCGCCGTCGCCCTGGGCGCCATCGTCCTGGCGCTGCTCCTGGATCTGTCGCTGGCACTGAAGGCGCGCGTGGGGTTGCGGTTCGCGCAACGGGCGGGGAGCGGGGCGGCCTGAGGGACCCGTGGCGAAAAAAGCACAACGGCACAATTTCCCGGCGCCGCGACGGCCCACCATCTGCACGCCGGTGGCCGCTCGTCGGCACCCGGCCCAAGGCCCTACTTCACGGGGCGCAACGGCTGAAAGAGCCAGACTATCGACCTTCAATGCTGCCTCTATTAGACCTCCTCCAATGGAGGTCTAGTCTTGCTCTAGCGTTGGGCTCGGTCCCGCGCCAGACCTGATGAAGGGATAACAACAGAGCCCTGCTGCCCGCTGTTGGAACATCGCTGCACCGTGCATCCGTGGAACCGTGCGATCCGTCGACCGCCACTCCGCAGACGGCGGCCGGCGCGACCGTTCCGACCCCGGGCAGAGGGGCACACGCGACCCGAGGTGGATCCAGATGTCGACCGAATCGAAATGCCCGTTCAACCATGCCGCTGGCGGCGGCACCAGCAACCGTGACTGGTGGCCGAAGCAACTGAACCTGAAGATCCTCCACCAGCATTCCTCCCTGTCCGATCCGATGGACCCGGACTTCGACTACGCCAAGGCCTTCAAGAGCCTCGACTTCCAGGCGGTGAAGCGCGACCTGCACGCGCTGATGACCGATTCCCAGGACTGGTGGCCCGCCGACTTCGGCCACTACGGTCCGCTCTTCGTGCGCATGGCCTGGCACAGCGCCGGCACCTACCGCACCGGCGACGGCCGTGGCGGCGCGGGCACCGGCCAGCAACGCTTCGCCCCGCTCAACAGCTGGCCGGACAACGTCAGCCTGGACAAGGCGCGCCGGCTGATCTGGCCGATCAAGCAGAAGTACGGGCGCAACCTGTCCTGGGCCGACCTGATCGTGCTCACCGGCAACGTCGCCCTGGAGTCCATGGGCTTCAAGACCTTCGGCTTCTCCGGCGGCCGCCCCGATGTGTGGGAGCCGGACGAGGACGTCTACTGGGGCACCGAGACCGTCTGGCTGGGCGGTGACGAGCGCTATGGCAACACCAGGGCGGTGCAGGAGCCGGGCGACGGCACCCTGGTGGCCGAGCCCGGCAAGCACGGCCAGGAAGAGAGCCGCACCGGCCAGGGCCAGCGCAACCTGGAGAACCCCCTGGCCGCCGTGCAGATGGGCCTGATCTACGTGAACCCGGAAGGCCCCGAAGGCAACCCGGACCCGGTGGCCTCCGCGCGGGACATCCGCGAGACCTTCGGCCGCATGGCCATGAACGACGAGGAGACCGTGGCGCTGATCGCTGGTGGCCACGCCTTCGGCAAGACCCACGGCGCCGGCCCGGCCGACAACGTCGGGCCCGAGCCCGAAGCGGCCGGCCTGGAGGAACAGGGCCTGGGCTGGAGGAACGCCTTCGGCAGCGGCAAGGGCGGCGACACCATCACCAGCGGCCTGGAGGTGACCTGGACCTCGACGCCCACGCGCTGGAGCAACGAATACCTGGAGAACCTCTTCGGCTACGAGTGGGAGCTGACCAAGAGCCCGGCCGGCGCGCACCAGTGGCGGCCCAAGGGTGGCGCCGGCGACGGCAAGATCCCCGACGCCCACGACCCGGCCAAGCGCCGTGCGCCCTCGATGCTCACCTCCGACCTGGCGTTGCGCTTCGACCCGGCCTACGAGCAGATCTCGCGGCGCTTCCTGGCCAACCCGGACCAGCTCGCCGACGCCTTCGCCCGCGCCTGGTACAAGCTGATCCACCGCGACATGGGCCCGATGGCCCGCTACCTGGGCCCGGAGCTGCCCGCCGAGGAACTGCTGTGGCAGGACCCGATCCCGGCCGTCGACCACCCGCTGGTGGACGACGCCGACGTCGCCGCGCTCAAGGCCAAGGTGCTGGGCTCGGGGCTCTCGGTGTCGCAACTGGTGTCCACCGCCTGGGCCGCGGCCTCGTGCTTCCGTGGTTCGGACAAGCGTGGCGGCGCCAACGGCGGGCGCCTGCGCCTGGAGCCCCAGCGTTCGTGGGAAGCCAACCAGCCGGAGCAGCTGAAGAACGTACTGGCCGTGCTCGAGAGCATCCAGGCGCAGTTCAACGCGGCCCAGGCCGGTGGCAAGAAGATCTCCCTGGCCGACCTGATCGTCCTGGCCGGTGGCGCCGGCGTCGAGCTGGCGGCGAAGAACGCCGGGCACAGCATCACCGTGCCGTTCTCGCCGGGGCGCATGGACGCCTCCCAGGAGCAGACCGACGTCGAGTCCTTCGGCTTCCTCGAGCCCATCGCCGACGGCTTCCGCAACTACCTCAAGGGGCACTACAGCGTCTCCGCCGAGGAGCTGCTGGTGGACAAGGCGCAGCTGCTGACCCTCACCGCGCCGGAGATGACCGTGCTGGTCGGCGGCCTGCGCGTGCTCGGTGCCAACGTCGGACAGAGCAGGCACGGCGTGTTCACCCAGCGCCCGGAAACCCTGACCAACGACTTCTTCACCCACCTGCTGGACATGGGCGTGGAGTGGAAGCCGGCCTCGGCGAACAGCTACGAGGGGCGCGACCGCAAGACCGGCGAGCTGAAGTGGACCGGCACCCGCGTCGACCTGGTGTTCGGCTCCCACGCCCAGCTGCGTGCCATCGCCGAGGTGTATGCCAGCGCCGATGCCGGGGACAAGTTCGTCAAGGACTTCGTCGCCGCCTGGACCAAGGTGATGAACCTCGACCGCTTCGACCTGCGCTGAACACCGCCAGGGCCTGACCACGACGCCTCCTTCGGGAGGCGTCGTGCATTGCGGGGCATCGCAGTGCGGCATGGGGGGCATGCGCCTCTGGTATTGGTCGGTGCGCGCCGTGCTCCCTACAGTCGGGCGGCGTCCGTTGCGGTCGCTCATTCCAACAAGACCAGAAAGAGCCCCTTCATGCCCATTTCCCGTCTCAGCGCCATCGCCCTGGCGCTCCTGTCCTGCGGCACTGTGCACGCCGACTCCGCCGCTCCCGGCAAGCCCGCCACGGCCATCACCGCCGAGCTGAACCAGTCCTGGCTGCAGCGCCTGCCGTTCTCCGACACCGCCGATTTCGACGACGCCCGGCGCGGCCTGCTGGAGCCCTTCGATGGCGTCATCGCCAACGCCGAGGGCAAGGCGGTGTGGAACCGCCGCGCCTACAACTTCCTCGATGGCAATGATGCGCCGGCCAGCGTCAACCCGAGCCTGTGGCGCATCGCCCAGTTGAACAACATCGCCGGGCTGTTCGAGGTGCGCGAGCGCATCTACCAGGTGCGCGGCATGGACCTGTCGAACATGACCCTCATCGAGGGCGACAGCGGGCTGATTCTCATCGACCCGCTGATCAGCGCCGAGACCGCCCGCGCCGGCCTGGAGCTGTATTACAGGCACCGTCCGCGCAAGCCGGTGGTGGCGGTGATCTACAGCCACCCCCACGTCGACCATTTCGGTGGCGTGCGCGGGGTGATAGACGAGGCCAACGTGAAGGCCGGCAAGGTGCGGGTGATCGCCCCGGACGGCTTCTTCGAGCACGCGGTCAGCGAGAACGTGCTGGCCGGCCCGGCGATGATGCGCCGCGCCCAGTACATGTACGGCGCGCTGCTGCCGCGCGGCGAACGGGGCCAGGTGGACGCGGGCCTGGGCAAGGGCACGCCGAGCAACGCCACGGTGACCCTGATCGCCCCCAGCGAGGTGATCAGCCAGGCGGTGGAGACCCGCATCGTCGACGGCGTGGAGATCGAGTTCCAGCTCACTCCCGGTACCGAGGCTCCGGCGGAGATGAACCTGTACTTCCCGCAGTTCAAGACCCTGTGCATGGCGGAGAACGCCACCCACACCCAGCACAACGTGCTGACCCTGCGCGGCGCCCTGGTGCGCGATGCCAAGGTCTGGGCGCATTACCTGGACGACGCGCTGGTGCGCTATGGCGACAAGGCCGAGGTGCTGTTCGCCCAGCACCACTGGCCGACCTGGGGCGGCGCGCGGATCCGCGAGTACCTGGCCGACCAGCGCGACATGTACGCCTTTCTCGATAGCCAGACGCTGCGCCTGATCAACCAGGGGCTGACGCCCACCGAGATCGCCGCGAAGCTGACGACCCTGCCGCCGCGCCTGGCCGGCAAGTGGTACAGCCGCGACTACTACGGCTCCCTCAGCCACAACGTGCGCGCCGTGTACCAGCGCTACATGGGCTTCTACGACGGCAACCCGGCCAACCTCGACCCGCTGCCGCCGGAAGAGGCGGGCAAGCGCTACGTCGAGGCCATGGGCGGCGCCGGCGCGGTGCTGGCCGGGGCACGCAAGGCGGTCGAAGGCGGCGACTACCGCTGGGCGGCCCAGCTGCTCAACCACCTGGTCTTCGCCGAACCGGACAACCCGGCGGCGCGCGAGCTGCAGGCCGACACCCTGGAGCAGCTCGGCTACCAGAGCGAGAACGCCACCTGGCGCAACGTCTACCTCAGCGGCGCCCTGGAACTGCGCCAGGGGGTGGCCCGTGCCAAGGCGCGCAACAGCGCGCCGGACATGGTCCGGGCGCTGACCCCGAGTATGTTCTTCGACTACCTGGCGGTGCGCATCGACGCGATGAAGGCGGCCGACGAGGACCTGCTGATCAACTGGCGCTTCAGCGACCTGGGCGAGGACTACGCCCTGACCCTGCGCAACGGCGTGCTCACCCACCGCAACGGCGCGCGCCATGCCGAGCCGGACGTCAGCCTGAGCATGACCAAGGCGCTGCTCGACCGCATCGCCCTCAAGGAGACGGGCTTCCTCAAGGAGTCGATGATCGGCGGCATCGAGATCGAGCAGGGGCGGATCAAGCTGCTGCGGCTGCTCGGCGGGCTGGACGAGCCCAACCCGCAGTTCAACCTCGTCACCCCCTGAACCCCGCGTCATGCCCGCCGGGGCCGGTGGGCAGGGTGCTTGCGCATTGGGGAAGCCCGCAGGAGTGAGTTCTTTGGTGTTGTCTGCGTTAGCTGTTGTGGATTCAATGCAAAGGTTCAAGAGCGGCGCCTTCAGGGCCATTCTGGATTCCTGGCACGCCCACCGCATGGGTTTCGCTTCGCTCTACACCATCCTACGAAAGCCGCCAGACGCCCCTTCAGGAGGCCGAGCGTAATCATCGTTTCATGGGTTGAACGACATGGATGTCGCGAGAGCCGCGATGGGCCAGGGATGGCCCTTCGCGGCGTGCCCCTGAAACGATGATGGAGCGAGGGAACCCGACGCAGTCGGCCGTATGCAGGGGCAAGCCTCTTTGGTTCCTTTCCTGGCGACTGAAGAAAGAAACTCGCCCGGCAAGGCGAAACAGAAGCCATCAGCAAAGCTCGGCAATCAACTGAACTCGAAATCATCCAGCAACACTTAACGCAGATGGGCGTTCCAGGCATCCAGAATGGCCTTCAAAGCGCCGTTCTCAAGACCGCCGCACGCTGCTTCCGGCGAACTCCAGGTGCACGCTCTGCGGTCCGGTTACTGCCCATCGCATCCGCCTGCGTAGCCCGGGCTTCAGCCCGGGGATGCGGGTCAGCCCGTCATCGCGGCCTTCACCATCGCCAGCAGCGTCATCGCCACCATCGCCAGGCCGGTGCCGAGCACGGCGGCGGTGCGGGGGCGGCCGCGTTCGTCGCGGAGCATGGCGAGGCCGTGGCGGTAGCGTGGGCGCTGGCCGAGCCAGAGGGCGACGGCGCTGCCGAGGGCGAGCAGGGCCAGCGTCGGTTCGGCACCGCGCAGGGCCAGGCAGGCGATCACCAGCAGCGAGAGCTGGGTGCGGCGCCAGGCCAGTTCGGTGCGTTCGGCCTGGGTCTCACCCATGCCAGCGCGGCCAGAACAGCCCGGCCAGGACCAGCGCCGCCACGCAGCAGCCGAGTGCCAGCGCCGGCACCAGGGCCGGCAGGGGCAGGGCGCGGCGATGGCGCAGGGCGCGCTCCACCGCCAGCCAGCGCAGGCAGGCGCCGAGGCTGATGAGCAGGCTCAGCGACAGCAGGCCGAGGGTGATGACCAGCCGCAGGCGGGGTTCGAAGGCGTGCCCGGCGAAAGTCTCGACGGCGATGCCGCCGCCCAGCAGGGCGAGGGCGGTGCGTATCCAGGCGAGGAAGGTACGTTCGTTGGCCAGGGTGAGGCGGGGGTCGGGCTCGTCGCCGCCCAGCAGGGCGCGCGACAGGGGTTGGCGGGGGCGGGGTTGGTTCATGGTGGCCTGCACGGTGGAGCCGCCGCGCCCGAGGGCCGGCGGCGTGGGTGGGATCAGCGCAGGCCCTTGCTGCGCAGCGCGCCCGGCGAGTAGTCGGAGGCGCTGGCCTGGTAGCTGAAGTCGAACGGCTTGCGCTGCTCGCCGGTCAGTCCCGAGGCGAGGTAGCGGCCGTTGTTGAGGTCGTAGGTCACCTCCATCGCGGCCACCACCGATTGCCCGGTGGGGTGGTAGAAACCGTGGGCCTCGCCGACCCGCCATAGCTCGCCACGGCTGTCGTAGTGGTCGGCCTCGAGGATGGCCCAGGTGTCCTCGTCGATGAAGTAGTGGCGCTTGCTGTAGATGTGACGCTGGCCCGGCTTGAGGGTGGCGACCACCTCCCAGACGCGGTGCAGTTCGTAGCGGGTGGCGTCCGGGTTGACGTGCCCCGGCTGGATCAGCGTGTCGTAGGGCCTCTCGGGCGAGGCCAGGCGGTAGGCGTTGTAGGGCACGTAGAGGGTCTTCTTGCCCACCAGCTTCCAGTCGTAGCGGTCCGGCGCGCCGTTGAACATGTCGCGGCTGTCGGCGGTGCGCAGGCCGGCGGTGGTGGGGCCGGCGGTGTCGTAGGCGATGCTCGGCGCGCGGCGCACGCGGCGCTGGCCGGCGCTGTAGACCCAGGACAGGCGCGGCTCGGCCACCTGGTCGAGGGTCTCGTGCACCAGCACCACCTCGCCGACCATGCGCGAGGGCGCGGTGAGCTTGTGGCTGTAGTAGTAGAGGATGTTGCGCGCCTGGTCCGGCGCGAGGCCCGTGATCGCGTCACGCCGGGTGAAGTACTGCTGGGTGGTCATCACCGTGTAGGCACCGTCCTTCTGGGGCGCGGCGCTGTCGGAGACGACGCTGAAGCTGCGGTTGCGGTTGCGCGTGATGTGGTTCCACAGCACTTCCAGGCCGTCCCCGGGGATGGGGAAGGCGATCACGCCGGCGAAGCCTTCGATGCCGTTGCCATTGTTCACCAGGTGCGCGTGGGTGGCGTTGCGCGCGGCGGCGTCGCGCACCTCATCGCTCACCGGCACCGAGCGGTGGGTGGGGTAGACCGGCAGGCGGAAGCTCTCGGGGAAGTGCTTGAGCAGGGCGATCTGCCCGGGGCTGAGCTGGTCCTGGTACTGGGTGTAGTTGCCGGCATCGATGGTGAACAGCGGCTTCTCGCCGGCGTAGGGGTCGCTGGGCGTGCCGTTGCTCGCCAGCGGCGGGTTGGCGGCGGCGCCGTCCCAGGCGGGGATGCGGCCGTCGGCGCTGGCGCCGCGTTCGGCGCCGATGGGGGTGAGCTCGCCCTGCAGGCGGGCCGCGTCTGCGGCCGTGACGGCGGCGCCGGCGTGGCCGGCCAGGAGGAGGGCGCAGAGCAGGGCGCCGCCATGGGTCAGGCAGTGGTGGGTGGGTTTCATGCTGGACTCCGCTTAGAAGTTGACGCCGACGCTGATGGACAGGTAGTCGCGGTCGCCGCGTGTGCCGTAGTCGCCGTCGATGTAGTCGGTGTACGCCAGGCTGGCGTTGTAGGTGTTGTTCAGCGAGGCATCGAGGCCGACGCTGATGGCCTTGGAACCTTCGCTGAAGGCCGAGCCCTCGCCGGGGCCGTTGCCGTCCACGTCGTGCTGCCAGGACAGGTTGGGGCGCAGGTCGATGCCGGCCACCGCGTTGGGGTAGCTCAGCGCTGCGCGCATCCGGTAGCCCCACGAGAAGCGCGTGAGGTAGCCCTTGTCGTTGCAGTGCTGTGGCGTGCGCGAGGTCGACAGGCACACGGCGTTGTTGGCCAGCACGCCGCTGCCGAAGGTGCCGCTGCGGCCGTAGCGCGGGCCGTAGGTGCCTTCCAGGCCGCCGACCCAGGTGGCGCCGGCTTCGCCCACCACTACCAGTTGGTCCGCCCCCAGGATCTGGGCGAAGGAGTGGGTGGCGGTGACCTGGGCCTGGGTCACTTCCTTGCGGCGGTAGCCGTCGAACAGCGCGCCGTTCTGTGCCGCGCGGGTGCCGTCGGCGATCAGTGGCGAGCGCGAGGCGTTGTTCAGCAGCGACTGGATGATGTCGGTGCCGTTGAGCTGGATCGGCATGTTCGGCCGGTAGCTGATCTCGCCCTGCAGCGCGGTGCCGGTGGCCAGGTTGGTGGAGAACGACAGGCCGTAGAGGCGGATGTCTTCCGGGTACTGCGCGCTGTATTGCGAGGTGCCCATGCGCAGCGCGCCGGCCAGCGTCTGCCCGGTGTTGCCGGCGAGGAAGGCCGCGCAGTTGGCCAGCGGCACGCCGAGGTTGGCGCACAGCTGCGGCGCGAAGGCGGTGTTGGTGAAGTAGGGGCTGCTGAAGGTGCCCATGTAGGGCAGGCGGCTGTGGTAGTTGGCGAGGTAGGCGCCGAACTCGGTGTCCAGGGCGGCGGCGAACCAGCGCAGGGACAGGCCCCACTGGCCGCTGTTGCGGGCGTCCTGGTCCTGGGCCCGGGGGATGCGGATGCCTTCCTCGGTGAGGTTCACGCCGAAGGGCGTCAGGCCGGCCACCGCCGACGCGTTGCCGGTGAGGTTGGCGCCGACGTCGAGGCCGTTGCAGCCGTCGGCGAGGAAGTCGTTGCTGGAGAAGAAGGTGCCGCAGTTGTCCAGCTGGGTCTGTTCCCAGTCGAGCTGGTAGAAGACGTCGCCGGAGAGGGAGTCGGTGAGGTTCTGCGAGAGGTAGAACATGTTCACCGGCACCAGGCCCTCCTTCACCTCGGAACCCGGGCGGCGCAGCGCCGAGAGGTTGAAGGGGTTGATCACGTTGAGGCCGCCCTGGATGAAGGTGCTCTCGCCCCAGTTCACCACCTGCTTGCCGAGGCGCGCGGAGCCCGGCTGCTCGGCGATGGCGTAGTTGTAGTAGAGGAAGGCGTCGAGCAGCTCGGCGCCGGCGGTCTTCGCCGAGCGCTTGCGGTTGTCGTCCTCGACGTTCTTGAAGCGCTGGTTCTGGTCGCGCAGCACGGTGTCGTACCAGTAGCTGCCGCGCAGGAAGAGGCCGACGTCGCCGTGGCGCAGCTCCAGGTCGTGGCTGCCCTTGAAGATGCCGGAGAAGGCGTCGCCGGAACGGAAGTTGCGCCGGCCGTCATCGCCGGTGGCGCTCTGCAGCTGTTTCGGGTCGGGGTTGGCGGTGGAGAGGCTGGTGCCGATGGACAGCGAGGAATCGAGCTGGCCTTCGAGGTCGCCGAACTGGAAATCGACGGCCATGGCGTTGCCGATCATGCAACTCAGGAGGGTCAGCAGGTAAGGCGGTTTGATGATGTCGTGCAACGTGGATCTCATCACTCATTATCCTCTTTGTTGTCGAGTGAACAGTCGGTTTCACGCGCAGGGACAATAAGTTCCGAAGTTGTTCAGGCAATAAGGACCCCGGCCCGTTTATAACGAACCCATCCTAATTCGGCGGTGGGGTTGTTCGAACTTCAAGAGGGGTCGAAACAACGGTTCTTATTGTTATGCGCGGGCGTTCAAGTGTATTGGCTACTCCCTTCGTCCTTATGTTTCGGCGATACTAGGTGCCCTCGAAAAGGCCCACAAATAGTGTCTTCGGATAGTTGCCATAACGCTTCGGCATACCCAGTGAGAACCGCATGACCCTCAAACAGCTGCGCTACCTGATCGCCATCGCCGAAGCCGGGAGCTTCTCCGCTGCCGCACGCCGGGCCTACATCGCCCAGCCGGCGCTTAGCCGCCAGATCGGCCTGCTGGAAAGCGAGCTGGAGCTGCAGTTGCTGGAGCGCCAGCACGACGGCGTGGCGCTCACCGACGCCGGGCGCCAGCTCTACGAGGTGGCGCGCTCGGTGGTGCAGAAGCTGGATTCGGTGAAGGACGAACTGACGTCAACGCGGGGCGATCCCAAGGGCCATGTGTCCATCTCCATCCCGGCGACGGCCTCGGCGCTGCTGCTGCCGGAGATCATTTCCCGGGCGGCGGAGAAATTCCCCAGCATCGCCCTGACGGTGTGCGACGGGCTGACCCGCGAGGGCGGCCAGGCCATCGAGCTGGGCAAGGTGGATTTCGGCGTGCTGCCCAATGCCGAGGAACTGCAGCACGTGGCCGCCGAGCCGATCTTCGTCGAGGACCTCTACTGGGTGGGGCATGGCGAGGGGGCGGAGGCGCCCATCAGCCTCGCCGAGGCGGGCGCCACGCGCCTGGTGATGGCGCCCCGGGCGCTGCACCTGCGGCGGCGCATCGAGCAGGCGGCGATGGAGGCGGGGGTGGTGCTGAACGTGGCCTACGAGCAACAGTCGACGCCGGGCATCGCCAGCCTGGTGCGCAGCGGGCTGGCGGCGACCATCAGCAACTGGCCGCCGCTGCTGGAGCTGTTCCAGCCGACCACGGCGCGGCTGATCGTCGAGCCGCGCATCACCCGCACCGTGTCCATCGCCTATTCGGTGCACCGGCCGCTGTCCTTCGCGGCCTCCTGCATGCGTGACCTGGTGCGTTCGCTGCTGGTGGAGGCGGTGACCAGCGGACGTTGGCGCGGCGCCCTGATCGAGCGCGGCGCCGAGGGCGTTCAGGCCCGCGAGCAGGCGGCCGACGTCTCTTCCTGAGCCAGGCGCTCCCGCGAGCGCTGCGGGTTCATGGTCACCAGGCCGACCAGGCCCGCCACCACCAGCACCGCGCCACAGACCAGGAAGCCCTGGGCATAGCCCTGCGGATGGGCGGCTCCGGCGCCGCTCACCAGCAGGCCGGTGACCACCGGCGCCGAGAGACCCGCCAGCGAGGCCACGGCGTTGCCGATGGCGAGGATGCCGCCGCGCTGGCTGGCCGGGGTGAACTCGGCGAGCATCGCCGGCCCCACCGAATACATCACCAGGGCCAGGCCGCCGCTGAGGGTCAGGTTGACGATGCGCACCGCGACCGGCAGCTCCAGCATCAGCGAGGCGGAGAACAGCCCGCCGGCGATCAGGCAGCCCGAGACGAAGGCGCCACGCGCCAGGCGCGAGGGCAGGCCGCGGCGCAGCAGGCGCTGGGACACCCAGGCCATGAACAGGCTGAGCGGTGTGGTGACCACCACGAAGAGCACGAACATGTGCCCGGTGCGCAGCGGGTCCATGCCCAGGCCGACCTGCAGGTAGCTGGGCACCCAGGTCAGGGTCAGGGCCAGCGACCAGTTGGCGGCGAAATGGCAGAGGTAGTTGCCCAGCACGCTGGGGTCGCCGAGCAGGCGGCGGTAGGGCAGGCGGTGGGCGTCGGGCGTCGCCAGCTGGCCACGGCGCAGGGAGTCGAGCGTGCCTTCGCGGCCCAGCAGCAGCCACAGCCCGCACCACACCAGGCCGATCACGGCGAGCACGGCGAAGTTGGTGCGCCAGCCGTAGTGCAGGCTGACCCAGGGGATCATCGCGCCGGCCACCAGCAGGCCCATGGCGCTGCCGGAGTGCAGCAGGGCCACCGGCAGGCTGCGGCGGTCATCGGGGAACCATTTGTACAGGGCGTGGGTGGCCACGGGGGACGCGGGGCCCTCGCCGATGCCGAGCAGCACGCGGCAGGCGACGATCATCCACAGCGAGCTGGCCATCAGCATGGGCAGCTGGATCAGCGCCCAGAACAGGCCCATGCCCAGGAGCAGGGTGCGGGTCGGGCGGCGGTTGGCGAGGAAGCCGCCGACCACCGCAGAGGCGGCGAAGAGCCAGTGCAGGGCGCCGCCGATCAGGCCGAACTCGGTGGGTGACAGGCCCAGTTCCTCGGTCATGGGCACGGCGACCAGGCCGATGACGACCTTGTCGAGGAAGTTGACCAGCATCATGAAGGCCAGCAGGAAGGCGATCGTCCAGGCGGGGCCGGGGCGGAAGGCAGTGTCTTCTCGGGTCATGGGGACTCTCGTTGTTCTTGTTCTGGAAGGCCCGTCCGGCTTCCCTGGCGGACGGGGCTGCGACGGCCCGGGGCCGTGCAGGGCGGAAAACGCGCAAGGGCGCAGCCCACGGGGGCGGCCGGATTCGTGGCCGACGCGCCCCCGGGAGTGCGCGTCGGGGCTCAGCCCGGCATCAGGATGCCCTTGGCGATGGTGTTGCGCTGGATCTCGCTGGTGCCGGTGAGGATGCGCATCATGCGGCTGGCGCGGAACAGCCACTCGACGGGATGCCCCTTGATCAGCCCCGCGCCGCCATGCACCTGCACGGCCTTGTCGATGATGCGGAAGGCGGTCTCCGAGGCGTACAGCTTGCACATCGGCGCCTGCACCTTGATGTCGCCGCCGGCATCGTTGCTGGCCGCCGTGGCGTACATCATGGCCCGCGCGGCATAGAGCTCGGTGGCCATGTCGGCGAGCATGTGGTTGACCGCCTGGAACATGGCGATGGGCTGGCCGAACTGCTTGCGGGTGCGGGCGTGGTCCAGCGACAGCTGCAAGGCCAGGCCGGCCATGCCGAGCATGGTGGGGCAGTGCAGCAGGCGGTTGAGGGTGATGCGCCCCATGGCCAGCCTGAAGCCTTCGCCCTCGCCGCCGATGCGGTTGGCCACCGGCACGCGCACATCCTCCAGGACGATGTCGCCATGGGCGCCGCCGCCGGACATCACCGCATAGTCGCTGTCCACGCGCACGCCGGGCGCGGCGAGGTCGACGAAGAACGCCGAGATGCCCTGCGGGCCACGGCCGGGGCCGGTGACCGCGAGCAGCACGGCGAGGTCGGCATAGGAGGCACCGGAGATGTAGCGCTTGGCACCGCGCAGCACGTAGTGATCGCCCTCCAGGCGCGCCTCGGTGGTGATGGCGGTGGCGTCGGAGCCGGCCTCGGCCTCGGTGAGGGCGAAGCACACGGCCTTCTCGGCGCGGCAGACCGGGCGCAGGAAGGCCTCGACCTGGTGCTCGCTGGCCACGCGGAACAGGTGGCCGATGCGCGGCGGCCCGGAAAGCTCGCCCAGCACGTGGGGGGCCAGGGGCGAGCCGGTGAGCACCGCCGCTTCCTTCACCGCGCACAGCTCGGCGACGTTGAGCCCGGCACCGCCCAGGGCCTCGGGCAGCATCACGTTGTAGAAGCCCAGTTCGCAGGAGCGGCGCCAGATGTCGCGCAGCAGTGGCCGGGGCACCGGCTCGCCCCAGAGGATGCCTTCGCGCTCGGCGAGCGGGGCCAGCTCGTCACGGACGAAGGCCTGGACGCCGGCGATGATGCGCGCGGCCTTTTCGCTTGGTTCGATCATTGCGTGTCTCCCGTCAGATCCGTCGTTCGCTGTTCTGCCAGTACGCTTCGCGGATCAGGCGGCGCACGACCTTGCCGTTGGGGTTCTTCGGCAGTTCCGGGACGAAGTCCACCGCGCGCGGCTTCTTGAAGCCGGCCAGGGAGCGTCCGCAGTGTTCGATGACCTGTTCGGCGCTGAGGCTCTCGCCGGGCTTGAGCACGATCACCGCGCGCACCGCCTCGCCCCATTGCTCGTCGGGCACGCCGACCACCGCCGCCTCGAACACCTGGGGCAGGGTGTAGAGCACCTGCTCCACTTCGGTGGGGTAGATGTTGAAGCCGCCGGAAATGATCATTTCCTTCTTGCGGTCGACGATGAAGACGTAGCCGCGCTCATCCACCCGGGCCAGGTCGCCGGTGAGGTAGTAGCCGTCGCGCATCACCTCGGCGGTGAGCTCCGGTGCCTGCCAGTAGCCCTGCATGATGTCCGGGCCCTTGACCACGATCTCGCCGATCTCGCCGGGGCGCACGTCCTCGAAATCCTCGTTGACCACGCGCAGGTCGGTCTCGAAGTAGCAGCGACCGCAGGAGGCCAGGCGGCTGTGGTCGTCGCCCTCGATCAGGTGGTCGCGCTCGGTCAGCACCGTGACCAGCGAGCAGGTCTCGCCGGCGCCGTAGCCCTGGGCGAGGATCGGCCCGAACAGGGCGATGGCGCGCCTGACCAGGGCCGGTGCCATGGGCGCGGCGCCGTACATCACCAGGCGCAGGCTGGAAAGGTCGAAGCGCTCGACGCCGGGGACGTTGACCAGGCGGTTGATCATCGCCGGCACCAGGAACAGGCGCGTCACCCGCTCGCGCTGGATGGTCTCGAGCAGCAACTGGTCGTCGTAGCGCTCCAGCAGCAGGTTGCAGGCGCCCACCGCCAGCAGCGGCATGATCTGCATGCCGCTGGCATGGGTGATGGGGCCGACGTGGGCCATCACGTCACCCGGCGCGGCGCGGCGGGTGGGGCTGGCGATGCTCTTGCGGATCAGCGCCTTGCGGTTGCCGAAGGAGAGCATCGCGGCCTTGAGCACGCCGGAGCTGCCGGAGGTGTAGTGCAGCACCGCCAGGGCCTCGTCGGCCGGGTCGCAATGCACCGGGGTCTCGCTGCCGCGCTCCAGCACGCTGGCGTAGTCGGCGTCGCCGGCGACATCGTCCAGCGAGACGATCAGGCGCAGGCGCGGCAGCTCGCCACGGCGGGCATGCAGCGCGGCGGCGAAGCGTCCGTCGGCGATCACCGCCTGGCTGTGGGAGTCGTCGAGCACCTGGATGATCTCGTCCAGGGAGAGGCGGGCGTTGATCGGCACCTTGACCATGCCGGCCTTGTAGAAGGCCACCTCGGCCTCCACCAGCTCGACGCGGTTGAGCGCCAGGATCGCCACGTGCGCACCCTCGGCCAGGCCGAGGGCCAGGAGGCCGGAAGCCAGGCGGTTGGTGCGGCGTTCGAGCTGGGCGAAGGTGACGCGTTGCCGGCTGTCGATCAGCGCTTCGTGGTCGGGCCAGTACAGCGCGCTGCGGCTGATGATCTTTCCTAAATTCACCTTATTGTTCTCATCGGCAGGAAAAGTGCGCCGATGCTATCCAAGCGAACTCTCGCGCCACCAATACAACAGTACGATGCAGGCCATATCGATATGGAATAGGCGCTCTGGAAGTTGTTGTCGGGGCAACATTATTTGAGCAAGTAACGCATCGAGAGTGGCAACTTCGGATGCATGTCTGCGCGCGGCAGTTGGCGGCCGTAAGTTGCCTGTCCGGCTCTTGCAGAGTGGACTTCAGCCCACCGTCCGGTGCTCATTGGTTAATTCGGATGTGCAGGACCGACCCCGCCTGGTGGATGAAAAGAGCGCCATCCACCCTACAGGTGGTCATGCCCGCGCGGTGGCACGGCGCTTTCGTAGGGTGGGCTTCAGCCCACCGAGCGCGGCGAGGCCCAACGCGGCGATGTCCGGCCCTGCACTGCGGTGTTCCGCTCCCTCTATCCCCGCGCAGCGGCCGCTTCCAGGTAGGCGCCGAACATGTCGGCCATGGCGTCGGCGTAGCGTTCGATCTCCTCCTTCGTGCGCGGGCGCTCGGAGAATCGCTTGCCCACGGTGCCGAGGGTGGTGGTGATCAGCTCGCTGGCCAGGGTGCGGGCGGCTTCGGAGGCGTGGGGCAGGACCTCTTCCATGAAGGTTTCGAAGATGCGCCCGGCCGCGGCCTTGGCTTCCCGTGCCTCGGGGGCATCGCGGTAGAGGGGGGCGGCGTCGTCGAGGGCGATGCGCATGTCGGCTTCCTCGCATTCGGAGTGGAGGAAGGCGTGGACCAGGGTGCGCAGGCGTTGCAGCGGCGGGGTGGCGAGGTCTTCGAGGATGCGGCGCAGCAGCTCGCTGGTCTGGCGCCACTCGTCGCTCTGCAGGCGGAACAGGATGGCCGCCTTGTTGGGGAAGTACTGGTACAGCGAGCCGACGCTGACGCCGGCACGCTCGGCCACCCGGGCGGTGGTGAAGCGCTGGGCGCCTTCCTTGGCCAGAACCTGAATAGCGGCCTGCAGGATGGTGGCGACCAGCTCGTTGGAGCGGGCCTGCTGGGGGTGCTTGCGCGAGGAAATACGCGGGTTCTGGCGTTCGGTCATGGCGGGGCCTGGCAATGCGAATAGTAAAACCTGACGGATTGATCGCATTCTATTCCGGCGCCAACGATGCGCTCAACAACCCCAGGAGACAATGCATGAACACCCTGACTCAACCCGCTCTCACCGCCTTGCTGGACCGCCTGTTCGCCGAGGCCGACACGGCCTGGCAGGCATTGGGGCCGAGCCTTTCCGACCTCGCCGAGGGCGAAGTGGCGAGGCTGATGCGGAGCAAGACCGAATACCGCGAGTTCTACGCTCGCCTCAAGGACGTGGCGCTGCCCGTCTCCCGCGAGACCGGCCGCCTGCTGTACATGCTGGCGCGCAGCAGCGGTGCGCGGACCATCGTCGAGTTCGGCACCTCCTTCGGCATCTCCACGCTGCACCTGGCCGCCGCGCTGCGCGACAACGGCGGCGGCCGGCTGATCACCAGCGAGTTCGAACCCACCAAGGTGGCGCGGGCCCGTGGCAACCTCGCCGCCGGCGGGCTGGAGGACCTGGTGGAGTTCCGCGTGGGCGATGCGCTGAGCACCCTGGCGCGGGACCTGCCCGAGGCCATCGACCTGCTGTTGCTCGACGGTGCCAAGGCGCTCTACCCGGAGATTCTCGCCCTGGTGGAAAGCCGCCTGCGCCCCGGCGCGCTGGTGATCGCCGACAACGCCGAGCACAGCCCCGAGTACCTGGCGCGGGTGCGCGAGGCGGGCAGCGGCTACCTCTCCGTGCCCTTCGCCGAGGACGTGGAACTGTCGCTGCGCCTGGGGGCGTGAGCGTCGGTGGGCGGGTAGAGGACGACGGACGCACGCAGCTTGTTGCCGCCGAACAGGCGCATGCGCTGGAAGCGCGCATGGCTCACCGGCATGTGCTGGCAGTCCAGCGCCTGGCGGTGGCGGCTGTGGTCGATGTCCGGGTCGTGGAGGTAGACGAAATCCTCGTCGCAGCCGGTGACCAGCACCCAGTGCGGGGCCTTGGTGCGGGTCAGCTGGTAGCTGCTGATCAGCACCAGCGGCAGGCCGCCTTCGGCGAGTTGCGCGGGCAGGTCCTGGCGGCTGGCGGGCACCTGCTCGACGTCGCTCGCGCGCAGCTCGTCGCAGAAGGCCTCGTGCACCAGGCGCATGACCTCGCGCTTGCCTTCGCTGCGCACGCCGCTGAGGAACAAGGGGCCTGCGACACTGACCTGCAGGCGCACGCGAAAGCCCCGGCGCCAGGCGGCCAGGGCCAGCCCCTGGGGGCTGCAGCCGCCGTGGCCGGAGGTCATGAACACCGTGGTCGCCTCACGCCAGAGCTGCACTTCCTCGCGCCGCGTGAGCGGGCGTCCCGGTTGCAGGCCGGCCATGGCCATCATCAGGCAGGCGGGGCCGCAGGTGAACTCGGTGCTCTGCTGGTAGTAGGGCACCGCCCGCGCGGCATCGAGCGGGCGCTGGACGATGCGCTTTTCGTAGCGCAGCGCCTGGGCGTGGTCCTCGTAGTAGTCGTCGATGCAGGCGAAACGGCGGTAGCCGACCCGCTCGTAGAGGGCGATGGCGGGGTGGTTGTCCGGGCGCACCTCCAGGCGCAGGTAGGCGCAGTCGTGGTCGCGGGCGCGGCGCTCCGCCTCCGCCAGCAGCGCCTTGCCCAGGCCATGGCCACGGGCGTCGGGGGCGATGGCGATGGAGTACAGGCGGGCCAGCGAGGTGCCGCGGTGGAACAGCAGCAGCGCATAGCCCATGACCTGGCCGGCGGCCTCGGCCACCGCCAGGCTGGCGTGGGCGCGGCTGATCATCCACTGGAAGCTGCGCGGTGACAGGCGATCCTGCTCGAAGCACTGGTTCTCCAGGTGGAGCAGGGCGTCGAGGTCGTCGGGACGGGCATCGCGAAAGCTGAAGTCCATGGGGCTTCCCGGCACGCGCATGATCAGCGGCGCGGCGTGCGTCGAGGGGCCTTGTCGCGGGCCTGGCGAGCGATGTCGCCGGGCTTCATGCGGCTGTCGACGTAGTTGATGGTGATGCTCAGGGCGACGATGGCGGCGAGCACGCCGAACGCGATGTGCAGGGGTTCCATGGGGTTTCCTTCTGGTGGGTGCCGCCACAGGTGCGGGATGCCCGGTGGCGTTGGGATCGGGAGCGTGCGTCAGCCGGGCGGCGCCGAGCCGGCGGCCACCAGCCGGCGCAGGGCCAGCAGCATCAGGCCCGCCAGCACGGTGAGGGCGAGGACGAACAGCGGGTAGGAGAGCCACCAGGGCACGGCGGCGGTCATCATGCTGAACTCGGACATGCCGCCGATGCCGGCGATCAGGTTCAGCGGCAGGAACACCACGTTGATCAGGGTGAGCTTGCGCAGCATCTCGTTCATGGTGGTGTTCAGCAGGCTGCCGCGTGCCTCCATGAGGCCGGCGAGCACCGAGGAGTAGATCTCCGCCTGCTTGATGCACTGCTCGTTCTCGATGATCAGGTCGTCGAGCAGTTCCAGGCTCGCCGGGGGGAAGCCCAGGCGCTCGCCCTGGCTGCGCAGGCGTGCCAGCACCGCGCCGTTGCCGTGGATGGCGTTGAGGTAATACACCAGGCTTTCGCTGAGGCCGAGCATCTGCAGCAGGTGGCGATTGTGCTGGCTCTGGTTGAAGCGCTGCTGCAGCTCGCGGGCGACCATCTTGATCACCTTGAGGTGGCCTTCGTAGTGGTGGATGTTGCCCAGCAGGATGGCCAGCAGCACATCCAGCGGCTGGTGCAGGTCATGGCGCCCGGTGAGGCCGCCCAGCAGCGAGTCGGCGTGGGAGATCAGCACCAGCTGGCGCTCCTCCAGCAGCATGCCGAAGGAGGACACCTCGAAGGCGAAGCGCTCGCCGCCGGAGTAGTTCTCCGGGCGCTTCCAGATGAGGAACAGCGAGCCGGCGCGGAATTCGACGCGGGCCACCTCGTCCGGGTCCAGGGCCGAGGCCAGGGCGTGGGTGTCGAGGCCGAAGCGGCTGCGCAGCCACTCCAGCTCCTCGGCCTCGGGGGCGATGCACAGGTGCAGCGGCGCTTCCTCGTCCGTGCAGGGGCGCAGGGTGCCTTCGATCAGCCTGTAGCTCTGGCGCATGGGCCGCGCTCCTTCAGTTGGCGCCGCCGCGGCGCTTGAGTTCGAGGCGGCGGATGAAGTCTTCCAGCACCAGGCTGTAGAGCTCGTCGCGCAGGTGGGCGTCCTCGATGCCGGCGTCGAGGTTGGGGTTGTCGTTGACCTCGATGACCTTGACGCTGCCGTCCACCTCCTTGAGGTCGACGCCGTAGAGCCCGTCGCCGATCAGGTTGGCGGTCTTCAGCGCCAGTTCCACGACTGCCTTGGGTGCGCGCTCCACCGGCAGGGTGCGGCATTCGCCGATGACCTCGGTGCCCTGGGCCTTGTGGTTGACGATCTGCCAGTGCCCCTTGGACATGAAGTACTGGCAGGCGAAGATCGGCCGGCGGTTGAGGATGCCGATGCGCCAGTCGTACTCGGTGAAGAGGAATTCCTGGGCGAGCAGCAGCACCGAGTGCTCGAACAGCCCGGCGCTGGCCTCGCGCAGCTGCTGCAGGTTCTCCACCTTGATCACCCCGCGCGAGAAGCAGCCGTCGGGGATCTTCAGCACCAGGGGGAAGCCCAGCCGCTCGCCGATCTTCTCCAGCTCCTGGGGGTTGTCGCGGTAGAGGATCTCCGTGGCCGGCATGCTCAGGCCGTGGCTGCGCAGCAGGTCGGTGAGGAACACCTTGTTGGTGCAGCGCAGGATCGAGGCCGGGTCGTCCATCACGATCAGCCCCTCGCTCTCGGCCTTCTTGGCGAAGCGGTAGGTGTGGTCATCGACGCTGGTGGTCTCGCGGATCAGCAGTGCGTCGTACTCGGCCAGGCGTGAATAGTCCTTCTTCTCGATCAGGTCGACCTCGATGCCCAGGCGCTTGCCGACCCGCACGAAGTTCTCCAGGGCCAGGGCGTTGGACGGCGGCAGCGGCTCGTCCGGGTTGTGCAGGATGGCCAGGTCGTAGCGCGACACCTGGCGCGAGCGCGGCAGGCGCCAGACCTTGCGGTTGAAGCCGTCGAGGGCGCTGGCGAAGAGGTCTTCCTGGTCCTCGCGCAGCTTGTGCAGGGAGCCCGTGCGCAGGCCGGCGATGCGCCAGGTCTCGCCCTTGCGGAAGTCCACCAGCAGGATGGGGCAGGGGAAGGCCTCGAACAGCTGGCGGGCGATCTCCTGCAGCGGTTCGAAGTCGGTGCGGCCGAAGTACAGGCTCAGGGTGAAGCCTTCGGTGTTGGCGCAGGGGTGCTGGGCGAGGGCGAGCTCCAGGGATTTCTCCAGGTCGTCCAGGGCCAGGCCGTAGAGCGACTTGCGCGCCAGCTCGCTGATGGTGCGCACCGAGGGGATGACCTTGTGCCCGCGTGCCTCGGCCAGCAGCGAACAGTAGTAGCCGTGGCCCAGGTACTTGTAGTGGCGGCACAGGTTGATGACCTGGACCTTCTTGTCCAGCTCGCCGCCCCGCGACTGCTCGAGGTACTCCCGCGCGGTGAGCATTTCCTCGCTGGGGATGTAGGAGGACCAGTCCTCCTTGCGCTCGACGATGATCAGCACCTGGCCGCCGTTGCGCCGCTGCAGGAGGCCCTGCGCGAGGCCGACGGCCTGGATGGAGTCGGGGGGGATGCTGCTGAGACTGGCTTGAACCGAAGACATCTTCACGGGCCCGCTTGAGAGGTGGTGCGCCTCAATTAAGCAGTAAGCCGAGGCCCTGTCTCGCGTCGTTACGCAGGCTTTACGGGGCGTTTGCGAACCTTACGCAAACGTTGCGCGGCGGGCGTTCGACGGGCTCCGATGCGGCGCGCGCGGATGGGCGCTTCCTGCCGTGGAAATGGCCCGGGCCTCCGTACGACGGTGCCTCGCTCGCCCGGCCCGGGGACACGCGCGGATCGCCTCGCGCCGCTCTGCGCCGTGACGTTCGGCCGCGCCCGGTGCCTCGCCCACCAGGGACCGTGAAGGGCGAGCCTAGTCCCAACGGACTATGACCGGCCCCGCCTCTCGTTTCGATAGTGGCCTCCCCCATGACTGAGCCCGGCGGCATCTCGCCAACCGGGCTGGAGGCCAACAATGACAACAACAGCGTGCTTCAACCTTCCGGCCCTGGCCGGCCTGCTGCTGGCCAGCACCACTGCCGCTGCGGCGCTCTTGGAACCCGGCGACGAGGTGAGGATCCAGGCCAGCCACGTGATCTCCTACGGGCTGGCCTGGCGTACGGAGAAGCCGGCCCACGCCCTGGGCGGCCACGACAACGCCAACGGCAACGACGGCAACAACGCCTTCAAGCGCGGCAGCCTGATCAGCCACCGCCTGGGCATCGTCAGCGACGCCGACATCAGCTACCGCAAGGACTTCGGCCTGTTCATCCGTGGCAGCGCCTACTACGACGACGTCTACCACCGTGGCAACGACAACCGTACGGGCACCTCCAACTGCCTCGCCGCCGGGCAGTGCTCGCGCCCCGACCGCTTCTCCTCGCAGACCCGCGACGCCCATGGCGGTGGTTTCGAGATGCTCGACAGCTACCTCTACGGCACCTGGCACATCGACGGACGGCCGCTCAACCTGCGGCTCGGGCGGCAGGTGGTCTACTGGGGCGAAAGCGTCTACAACGGCAACGGTGTCGCCTCGGCCATGAGCCCCTTCGATGCCACCAAGTCCAACGTGCCGGGTGTCGAGGTCAAGGAGCGCACCCTGCCGGTGGGCCAGCTGTTCGCCTCCTTCGGCCTCACCGAAACGCTCGACCTGCAGGCCTACTACCAGTACGAGTGGAAGAAGACCCGACTCAGCGCGGTCGGCAACTATTTCTCCACCACCGACCTCATCGACAAGGGCGGCTTCAGCAACTCCACCGGGAAGTTGCAGCGCCTGCGTGACGACGAGCCCGGCGACAGCGGCCAGTTCGGCCTGGCCCTGCGCTACGTCGCCGAGCGCTTGAACAACACCGAGTTCGGCGTCTACCGCCTGCGCTACCACGCCAAGACGCCGGTGGTGGACAACCTGAGCAGGCGCGGCACCTACCGTGCCCGCTACTTCGACGACATCGACCTCTACGGCGCGAGTTTCGCGACGGTGGTGGTGGACACCAACGTCAATGGCGAGATCAGCGTACAGAACCACCTGCCGCTGGCGGTGAACATCGGCGGCGCCCGACACACAGCGCGGGGCCGCACCGGCCAGGCGCTGCTGTCGGTGACCCACGGCTTCGGCCACACGCCGTTCGCCGACAACTTCACCCTCAACGGCGAGGTCGGCTACAACCGCGTGCTCGACAACGACAGCGCGCACCTGGCCGGGCGCGCCGCCAGCGACGAGCTGTGGAACGACCGCTCGGCATGGGGCTACACCCTGAGGGCCAGCGCGCGCTACATCGAGGTCCTGCCCGGCTGGGACCTGTCCATTCCGGTTTCCTTCAACCAGGGCGTGAACGGCAAGTCCTCCCTCGGCAGCTACAGCCGGGGTCGCAACCGCCTGTCCGTCGGTACCACCTGGGAGCACCTCGGCAACCTGTCGCTGGAGGCGAGCTACAACGCCTACCTCGGCAGCCCGGCCGACAACGCCCAGACCGATCGCGACCACATCGCCTTCAGCGCCAAGTACAGCTTCTGACCGCCTTCGACCCCATACGACAGGAGGACCTTCCATGTCCCGCCAATCCGATTTGCGTCACCTGCTCCTCGCCGCCGCCATCGGCCTCAGCCCCTTGACCGAGGCCGCTCTCGGCGAGGCCGAGCTGGCCCGTCTCGACCAGGACCTCACGCCCATGGGCGCGGAGCGAGCCGGCAATGCCGACGGCAGCATCCCGGCCTGGAGCGGGCGTTGGCGCGGTGCGCCGGAGCATGTCGACTTCGCCGGCAGCGGCTCGCTCCAGCCCGATCCCTATGCCTCCGAGCGCCCCCTGTTCCGCATCACGGCCGAGAACGTCGGGCAGTACCAGGAGCGCTTGAGCGATGGCCAGGTGGCGCTGTTCAAGCGTTATCCGCAGAGCTACTGGATGGACATCTACCCGAGCCATCGCGACTTCCGTGCCAGCGAGAACATCGAGCGCCACCTCCGTGAGAATGGCCGTACTGCAAAGCTGACCGAGGACGGCCATGGCGTCACCGGCGCCTTCGGCGGATCGCCTTTCCCGATACCCCGCAGCGGCAACGAGCTGATCCTCAACCACTCCCTCCAGGGGCGCGGTCCCGGCGAGGAGGGGATCTACACGCTGGTGGTGACCCTGGCCAACGGCAAGCGGGCACGCCAGGTGCAACATCACCAGACGTTCAATGTGTGGACCAACCCCGATAATCCCCGCGTGGAGGTCGAGGCTCCCATCCTCAGCCACTTCATGTACAAGACCCTGGAGCCGACCCGCGAGCTGGGCAAGATCACCTTCGGCCACGGCTTCGTCGATCCCCTCGCCAATGCGCAGCAAAGCTGGCAGTACGACCCCGGCAGCCGGCGCGTCAGGCGGGCCCCCAACGTCGGCTACGACAACCCCTCCAGCGGCGCCAGCGGCAGCCTGCGGGTCAACGATGACAGCCGCATGTTCAACGGGGCGTCGGATCGCTACGAGTGGACCCTGCTCGGCAAGAAGGAGCTGTTCATCCCCTATCACAACTACCGCATCAACGACCCGGCCTTGAGCCTGGCGGCCCTCACCGAGACCCTGGGCCATCCCAACCCTGCCGCCTTGCGCTACGAGCTGCACCGGGTGTGGGTGCTGGAGGCCCGGCTCAAGACCGGCAAGCGGCACATCTACGCCAAGCGCCGCTTCTACCTCGACGAGGACACCTGGGGCGCCGTGCTCGCCGACAGCTACGACGCGCGCGACTACCTGTGGCGCACCAACCTGCAGACCACCTTCTACGCCTACGACACCCAGAGCTACCAGGCCGGGCCGTCGGTCTACCACGACCTCATCTCCGGCGCCTACCTGGTGGATCGGCTGACCAACGAACACGCGCCGATACGCCTTTCCGAGCTCGCCCACGATGCCAGCGATTTCACCCCCGCCACCGTGCGCAAGCGCGCCAAGTGACCCGCCGAGGAGCAATGGCAATGACCCGGATCTGCCTGGTTTTCAGCTTCGCGCTGTTCTGTGGCCTGGCCCAGGCCACCACCCTGCCGCTGGCCCGTGACCTGCCCGCCGCCGAGCGGGAGGCGCAGCGGCTCTTCGCCTTGCCCAGCGTCCCGAACCTGCGGGACCTGGGCGGCTATCGCACCGCCGATGGGCGCACGGTGAAGTGGGGCCTGCTCTACCGCGCCGGCACCCTCGATGCGCTCGAGGAGGCCGACCAGCGCGAACTGCAGCGCCTGCAACTGCGTCGCCTGGTCGACCTGCGCAGCCGCCAGGAGATCGACGACGCCCCCGATCGCCTGCCGCCGGAGCTGGCTGCCCTGCGGGTGGAGATGCCGGTGCGCGCGGGCACCATCGACGTGCGTGAGCTGAGCCGGCGCATCAACGGCGGGGACGTCGGCGACCTTCGGCTGGATGACCTGCTGGTGGAGGCCAACAGGAGCTTCGTCCGCGAGCACCGGCAGGTCTTCAGCGACTGGCTGCATGGCCTGCTCGACGAACAGGGCACGCCCGTCCTCTATCACTGCACGGCCGGCAAGGACCGCACGGGCTTCGCCTCCGCCATCCTGCTGCTGGCGCTCGGCGTGCCGGAGGGCACGGTGATGCAGGACTACCTGGCCTCCAACCCGTACCTGGAGGACAGGAACCGGCGCATCGGCGAGCGGGTCCGGCAGGCCTCCGGCGGGCGTACCGATCCCGCCATCCTGCAGCCTCTGCTGGAGGTGCGGCCCCGGTACCTGCAGGCGGCACTGCAGGCGATGCGCGAGGACTACGGGACGGTGGAGGGGTTCCTCAGGGACGGGCTCGGCATCGACGACGACCTGCGCGCGCGGTTGCGCGAGCGCTTCCTCGAACCGCTGGCCTCGCGCTAGGGGGCCATGGCGGCACCGGCCAGAAAAGACGAACCCCGCGCGAGGCGGGGTTCGTTCTGGCTGGCGTGGCCGATCAGATCAGAATCGGTGCCGGGGCGGGGGCCGGGGTCTTGTGGTCGTCGTCGCTGTTCGACCAGCCGGCGCCGACGCCGAAGTCGAACGACTGGCTGCCCAGGTTGTAGCCGACGTCCGCACCGCTGAAGTAACCCTCGCCCTGGTAGCTGACGCCGAGATTGGGGCGCAAGGCGCCCGATTGCACCACATAGTCCAGGCCGAGGGAGCCGACCGTTTCGTTGTCCTCGTCGTTGGAGAAGGCCTTGATCCCCACGGACAGGCCGCCCTGGCTGCCGAAGACGTAGCTCAGGCCAATGCCGAAGCCGATGTCGTCGGCGCTGGCGAGGCCGGGTGCCAGGGTGGTGCCCAGCAGGGCAGCGGATGCCAGGGCGATTCTGAGTCGGTTCATCAGGTGGCTCCATGCGCGGGGAAGTGATTGGACGCTAGCTGGGGTCCACGCATTCGTCCACCACCCGCGGGCCTGTGAAGGCCTGGGCGACGCCGCGTGCCGGCGCTCCGCGGCGCCGTCGCAAGCGCGTTTCGGTCGCCCCGCCTTGGCAGTTGGCGGGAGTCTGCTAGCGTCAATCCGGCATCCACCGTTTCGCTCGTGTTCGTACTCGAGCGGGGCGGCGCGAGACGCCGGGGCCGACTCCTCACATCCGTGCGAGACCTTCGGTGGCGTGCCTGTGTGGCGATGACGTGAGGACGTCGCCGACGCTTCCAGCCTTCCCAAACTTGCTCGGACAAGGAGTCTTCCATGAAACATGCATTGGCGTTGGGCGTGGCGCTGGCGCTTTCCACCGCGCTGGTCGGCTGCTCGAGTACGGTTACCCAGCCGAATGAGTATTCCGGGTTCCTCTCCAGTTACGGCAGCCTGCAGGAGGCGACCACTCCCTCCGGCGCGCAAGTGATGCGCTGGATCGACCCCAAGGTGGACATCGGCCGCTACACCGCCGTCTACGTCGAGCCCACCCAGTTCTACCCACGCCCCCAGGCCACCGAGAAAATCCCCCAGAGCACCCTGGACGGCATCACCCGCTACTACGACATGGCGCTCAAGCGCGAAATCAGCAACAGCCTGTCGCTGGCCACCAAGCCCGGGCCCGGCGTCATCGTCGTGCGTGCGGCGATCACCGGGGTGAGCAGCAAGACCGAGGGGCTCAAGCCCTATGAGGTCATCCCGGTGGCGCTGGTGGCGGCGGCGGTGAGCACCGCCAGCGGCATCCGCGACCAGGAGACCGAGCTGGCCACCGAGGCGCAGTTCCTCGACGGCGGCAGCAACAAGGTGATCGCCCAGGTGGTGCGCAAGGGCATCGGCACGCCGCTGGAGAACAGTGCCCAGGTGCTCAAGCCGGCGGATGTCACGGGTGTGATCGATGGCTGGGCGAAGGACATGCACCAGAGCTACCTGAAGCTCAAGGCGAAGTGAGACTCCAGCGGGCCTGGCGCTCAGCCCGCCAGGCCGGGGAGCTCCAGCTCCATGGCCTGGGCCAGCAGCGCAGCCCCCTGCGCTGCTGGCCGCGAACGGCGGGGTCGACCCACATCTGGTGGAGGTCGGCCGCCTCGGGCTCGCTGGCCGAGCGGCGGCACCAGAGCAGGCCGCAGGGGCCATCGCCCGCCAGCGCCGACAGCCCCCGGTCGTTGCCGGACGCGGTGGCGGTAGGTCCGCCATTCGCCGGTTCCGATCGGCCGCACGGTGATCGGCCCGGGCGCTCTGCTCACGCGGCGGACCACACCGCCAGCTCGTAGCCGTCCGGGTCGATGAAGTGGAAGCGGCGCCCGCCGGGGAAGGCGAACACTTCGCGGCTGATGCGGGCGCCGGCTGCCTCCAGCCTGGCCTGGGCCTGCGCCAGGTCGTCGGCGTAGAGGATCACCAGCGGGCCACCCGGGCGGACCGCCTCGCCCGTGGTGAAGCCGCCGGTGAGGCGACCGTCGCTGAACTCGGTGTAGGTGGGGCCGTAGTCGACGAAGGTCCAGCCGAAGGCAGCGCCGTAGAAGGCCTTGCTGCGGGCGATGTCGCTGACGTTGAACTCGATGTTGTCGATCTTGCGGTCGTTTCCCTGGGTGCTCATCGTGGCCTCCTGGCCGGTGGTGGAGCGCCATCTTAGGGCCCGGCGACCTGTTGCTGGAAGCGCGATCAGCCCGCGCCGCTGGGCGACCGCGTCGCCTGCCAGCAGAGCAGCGAGCCGGCGGTGACCAGCACCGCGCCCTGCCAGAACTGCGGCGTCAGGCTGGCGCCGAGCCAGAGCGCGGCGAAGGCGGAAGAGAGCACCGGGGCGAAATAGGAAACGGTGGCCAGGAGGGTGAGGTTGCCGCGCAGGATGCCGATGTTCCACAGGGCGTAGCCGCCGGCCATGGCGATGCCGGCGGCGAGCAGTTCGAGGGTGCCGCGCGGGGTGAAGGCGGGCAGCGGCTCGCCGACGAAGGCGAACTTCACCCAGAGCACCCCCGCCGTGAGGATGAAGAAGAACGCCACGTGGTTCTCGCCGCGGGCGTAGCGCCGGGTGACGTTGCAGTAGAGGGCGAAGGTGATGGCGCAGGCCGCCGCCAGGCTGTAGCTGAGGGGGTTGGAGCGCACGTTGGCGATGATGCTCGGCAACGACAGGCCGTCCGTGCTGACCACCCAGAGGATGCCGAACAGCGCGATGGCCGTGCCGGGCAGGACCAGCCAGCGGGCCGGCTGGCGGTTCATCAGGATGGCCAGCAGCACGGTGAGGCTCGGCCACAGGTAGTTGACCACGCCGAGCTGGATGGCCTGGGTGCTGCTTGTGGCGAAACCGAGGGCGAGCGACAGGCAGACTTCGTAGGCGACGAACAGCGCCGAGCCGGTGACCAGGTAGAAACGCGAACCTGCACGCAGGCGCGGGCGGCCGAGGAGGGCGACGAGGAGGAGGGCGCCCAGGGTGTAGATCAGCGCGGCGCCGCCGATGGGGCCGAAGAATCCGCTGACACTGCGGATCAGGCCGGAGGCGGTGCTCCACAGGAGGATCGCCGCCAGCCCGCAGGCCGTCGCACTGCGTCCGTTGGTGATGCGCATGGTCCACTCATTTTGAAAGGGGCGGCGATTCTACAGGGCCGGGATCGGCGAGGGGGAAGCGGTGCGGGATGTCGCGTCCGCCTCGTGCCACCGCTCGGCGACGCCCGGCCGGGCGCTGGCCGAACGCCGAGGGTCGAAGGGGCGGGCTCAGCCCTTGAAGCCCTTGCCCACCAGGTAGACCTCCCGCGAGCGCGGACGCGAGGCTTCCGGTTTGCGGATGAAGACCTTTTCGAACGAGGTGCGCACGTCCTTGAGGAACTCGTCGGAGCCTTCGCCCTGGAAGACCTTGACCACGTAGTTGCCGTTGGGCTTGAGCACCTGGCGGACCATGTCGAGGGTGAGCTCGACCAGGTACATCGAGGACGCCTGGTCGGCGGCGGCGACGCCGCTGATGTTGGGGGCGATGTCGGAGACGATCAGGTCGGGCCTGCGGCCGTCGAGCTTGTCGAGAAGCTGCTGGAACACGCCGTCATCGGTGAAGTCGCCCTGGATGAAGTCGACGTTGTCCAGGCCGTCCATCGGCAGGATGTCGGTGGCCAGGACGCGCCCGGTATCGCCCACCAGCTTGCCGGCCACCTGCGACCAGCCGCCCGGGGCGGAGCCCAGATCCATGACCAGCATGCCGGGGCGGATCAGCTTGTCCTTCTCGTTCAGCTCGATCAGCTTGTAGCTGGAGCGCGAGCGCAAGCCATCCTTCTGGGCCCGTTTCACATAGGGGTCGTTGACGTGTTCATCCAGCCAGCGGCGGCTGCTTTTGGATCGTTTCATGTTAGAGCCAACCACGGAAAATCAAGGTGGGGAGCGAACCCATGGGCGGTGCAGAGGAAAGGTCATGGGTGCGAAGCGGCGGCGATTATAAGCCGAGAATGACGCACAGGTTAAATTCGCCGGACGGGGAGGGTGCCGCGCCGGGCTGCGCGGCGCCTTCCGCGCGACCCTCAGGCCGCCACTGACAGGGGCGGGGGCGGCGGGTACAATTCGCGCCTTACCCTTCCCCTGTTGCTTCCTTTGCCGGGTTGACCGGCCAGGATTACCGCCATGATTCGCATCAACGAACTGTCCCTGCCCCTCGACCACTCCCCCGATGAGCTGCGCAAGGCCATCGTCAAGCGCCTGGGTATCGGCGACGCCGACCTGCTGGGCTTCACCGTCTTCAAGCGCAGCTACGATGCCCGCAAGAAGAACAGCGTCATCCTGTTCATCTACATCATCGACCTGGAGGCACGCGACGAGGCGGCGATCCTGGCGCGCTTGGCCGACGACCACAACATCCGCCCGGCCCCGGACACCCGCTACTACCCGGTCGCCCAGGCACCGGCCGGGCTGGCCGAGCGCCCGCTGGTGGTGGGCTTCGGCCCCTGCGGCCTGTTCGCGGCGCTGCTGCTCGCGCAGATGGGCTTCAGGCCCATCGTGCTGGAGCGCGGCAAGGACGTGCGCAGCCGCACCAAGGACACCTGGGCGCTGTGGCGCAAGAAGGTCCTCACCCCCGAGTCCAACGTACAGTTCGGCGAGGGTGGGGCCGGCCTGTTCTCCGACGGCAAGCTCTACAGCCAGATCAAGGACCCGAAGTTCTACGCCCGCAAGGTGATGCACGAGTTCGTCCGCGCCGGCGCGCCGGAAGAGATCATGTACGTGAGCAAGCCGCATATCGGCACCTTCCGCCTCACTGGCGTGGTCGCCACCATGCGCGAGGAGATCATCGCCCTGGGCGGCGAGGTGCGCTTCGAAAGCAAGGTGACCGACCTGCTGATCGACGACGGCCAGCTCGAAGGCGTGGTGCTGGCCAATGGCGAGACCCTGCACAGCCGCCATGTGGTCCTGGCGCTGGGCCACAGCTCCCGCGACACCTTCCGCATGCTGCACCGCCAGGGCGTGTTCCTGGAGGCCAAGCCCTTCGCCATCGGCTTCCGCATCGAGCACCCCCAGGGCCTGATCGACGAGGCGCGCCTGGGCAAGTACGCCGGCCACCCGGAGCTGGGCGCCGCCGACTACAAGGTGGTGCACCACGCCAGGAACGGCCGCGCCGTCTACAGCTTCTGCATGTGCCCGGGCGGCACCGTGGTGGCGGCCACCTCCGAGGTGGGGCGCGTGGTCACCAACGGCATGAGCCAGTACTCGCGCAACGAGCGCAACGCCAACTCGGGCATCGTCGTGGGCATCAACCCCGAGCAGGATTTCCCCGGCGGCCCGCTGGCCGGCGTGGAGTTCCAGGAGCGCCTGGAATCCCGTGCCTACGAGCTGGGCGGCAGCGACTACTGCGCCCCTGGCCAACTGGTGGGCGACTTCATCCGTGGCGTGCCGTCCACCGAGTTCGGCGAGGTGGAGCCCTCCTACAAGCCCGGCGTGCGCCTGGGTGATCTCGCCCCCTCGCTGCCGGACTACGCCATCGAGGCCATCCGCGAGGCGCTGCCGGCGTTCGGCAAGCAGATCCGTGGCTTCGACCGTGCCGACGCGGTGCTCACCGGCATCGAGACCCGCACCTCCTCGCCGGTGCGCATCACCCGTGACAACGAGACCCTGCAGAGCCTCAACCTGAAGGGCCTGTACCCGGCCGGCGAAGGCGCCGGCTACGCGGGCGGCATCCTCTCGGCGGGGGTGGACGGCATCAAGGTGGCCGAAGCCCTGGCCAGGTCGCTGCTGTCCGCACACAGCCACTGAGCGCCGCATCGATGAAACTCGACGACATCAAGAAGCTCCACCAGAAGAAGTACCGGGCCGAGTTCGGTCACTTCCTGGTGGAGGGCGAGCACCTGCTGCTGGAATTGCAGAAGGCCGCCGAGCACAACCCGCAGCTGCTGCGCAGCCAGCTGTACGTGACCGCCGCCTACGAGCACTGGCACAGCCCGTTCGAGACCCACGTGATCAGCGACCGGCAGATGGCGCAGGTGGCCGATACCAAGACGCCCCAGGGCATCATCGCGCTGGTGCCGATGCCGGGTGCGTGCGCGCCGGCACCGGTCGCCGGCGAGCGCGCCATCTACCTGCACGAGATCCAGGACCCGGGCAACCTCGGCACCATCCTGCGCACCCTGGCGTGGTTCGGCGGTTTCCGCTGCCTGCTCAGCCCCGGCAGCGTCGACCCTTACAATCCCAAGGTCGTGCGCGCCAGCATGGGCGCCATCTTCCATGCGCCCCTGGAGCTGGATGTGGCGCTGGAGTCCCTCGGCAGCCGCTTCGAGCGCATCGCCTGCCTGGACATGCACGGCGAGCCGGTGCAGTCCGCCGCCTTCAAGGCCTTCGACTGCTACCTGTTCGGCAACGAGGCGCGCGGCGTGCCGCGTGAGCAACTCACCGCGCTCGACGCCCGGCCCTTCACCATCCCCGGCAGCGGTGCCATCGAGTCGCTGAACCTGGCCTCGACGGTCAACATGTGCGCCTACGAGCTGACCCGCTGACCTGCTGACCTGCTGATGACGCGCCCGGCCAAACCCCTGGCCGGGCGCGCCTGGCGATCACTCGGCCTGCAGCAGGGTTTCCAGGGGCGCCGGTGCATACAGCGCGCTCTGGAACTCGGGCACGTACTCGTACTTCATCATCTTCCCGAGCTGCAGTTCCTTGATGTAGCTGGACAGGCTGCCGTCGCCCAGCACCAGTCTCACCGCGTCCTCGTCGCTGCTGGATGCGTGGCGCTGCTGGCGCGACACCGCGTAGCCGTAGGTCAGCTTCCCCTCGTGGTCGAGGTTGGTGAAGCTGCTGGTGGTGAGCTCGATTTCATCGGAGAGGTCGGCCAGCTTGCGGGTCTCCAGGGTCACATCCACCTGGCCCGTCTGGCTGTCGCGTATCTCGTAGATGACCGAGCCGTCGCTCTCCCGGTAGTCGATGCCGGTCAGCCACTTGGGCAGGTTGTAGCCGACTACGCCGCGCACCCGCGCCAGCTCGGTGTTGACCGGCAGCTTGAGCACGTAGCCCCAGAAGTCCTGCGACATCGACTGGCCGACCAGGGTGATGGGGCCCAGGTTGGCGTTGCCGGGCTTGTTGGTGACGATGGACAGGGCGATCTCGTTGTAGCTGTCGTTGTCGCAGTAGTGATAGGCGTAGGCGGTCAGCGCCACCAGGCCACGGCCGGGCCACACCTGCAGCGGCTGGACCTGTTCCAGCACCTTGGCCGGCATCAGCGAGCGGAGCTTTTCCAGGTCTGCGGTGAACACCGCCGTCACCCGGCTGTTGCGGTAGTAGAAGTTCGGCGAATAGGACTCGAAGCCGATATCCACCCGGGTCTTGTGCAGCGTCTTGAACCAGCTCAGGTCGATGTCCGGCGCTTCGGCGGCGATGGCCTCGAGCGGCGGGTTGGAGTGGTAGCGGTCATACAGCCCGCCCGCGACCACGGGGACGTCCTGGCCGGCGATGCGGGTGGTGGCGGTGGCTGCCGGGGCCGTGGCGGCATCGCCCGCCCAGGAGGAAAACGCGACGGCGCCGAGGAGCGCGCCCGCCATCACCGCCATGCTTGTGAGTTTCATCGTCTCTGGATCTCCACTGTCTGCGTCATGGTTGAGCCCGTGCCGTGGCGCCCGGGAAGCCAATCCACGGGCCCGTTCCGGAGGGGCGAAAAAACCTTAACGTTCAAGTGAAGTTGAAGGTCAAGCCTTCGATTTCAGGTTTTCATGGCGGGCGTTGCCGCCCCGTGAGGGAGTGGAGGAAGACGGGAATCGACAGCGCGTCCCGTTGGCGCAATACCACGGGCAGGCCTCGTGCAGGGTCACGGCGCCATGCGCAGGTCCATCACCATCTCGTGCCAGGCCATGCCGCCGTGGTCGGACGAGGAAGGCTGCACATAGCGGTAGCCCATGCGCCGGTACAACTCGACATGGCGCTCCTTGCACATCAGGTGGAGGGTCGCCTTGCCCTTCTCGCGCATGCGCTGCACGAAGGTGCGCATCAGCAGCGACGACAGGCCCTTGCCCTGGTGCGCCGGGTCGATCACCACCGACATGATCACCACGTTCGGCGCCTCGGCGTCGTGGCCCACCAGCTCCTTGAACGCCTCGTCGGACATCACCACCTCGTGGGCGCAGCCACTGTTGATGAAACCGACCACCGCGCCGTCCAGTTCGAGGATCAGGAAGCCCTCGGGGTACTGCCCGATGCGCGTCGCGATCTTCTCCCGCGTGGCGGCCTCGTCGCCTTCATAGGCGCTGATCTCGATCTGGTAGCAGCGATCGGTGTCGGAGAGGGTGGCGTTGCGGAAGGTGGGCGTGCTCATGGGGGGCCTCGATGGCAGTTCGGCGCGGCATGGTAAAGCAGCTGCCGGGTGTGTGCACGGCCGGCGTCGGGTTGCACCCGGCCTACAAAAGGCCGGTGCTGCGGGTTGGCGCCGAGCACAGCGAGGCCCAGCACAGCGATGCCTGGCCACGCGACGTTGGGCTTCGTCCCTCAGCCCAACACCCCCTGTGGGAGCGGCTTCAGCCGCGAAAGACCCATCGCCGGCACAGGGCTGCTGCATGCGCGGGTATTCCATCGCGAATGAATGCGCTCCCACGAGGTGGGTGGCGGTGCGGGCGGCCAGATCGCCTGGTGGATGAAAAGAGCGCCAGCCACCCTACACACTGGTCGGTGCCCTGGTGCGGGTTGCACTGTCTCTCGTCTTCGCCCCGGCCTGGGCGCTAAGCTGGCGGCCTCTCGGAAAGGGCACGACGCCAGGCGGTGAGGGTGGACAGGTTCCAGGAAATGAAGGTGCTGCTGGCGGTGACCGAGGCGCAGAGCTTCGCCGGTGGCGCGAAGCTGGTGGGCCTCTCGCCGCCCAGCGTGACCCGTGCCATCGCGGCGCTGGAGGCACGCCTCGGCACCCTGCTGCTGGCCCGCAGCACGCGCAGCCTGCGCCTCACCGAGGCCGGGCGGCGCTACGTGGAGGATTGCCGGCGCATCCTGCTGGAGCTGGAAGAGGCCGAGGAGCTGGCCGCCGGCAGCCACGTGCGCCCGCGCGGGCGCCTGACGGTCACGGCGCCGGTGATGTTCGGCGAGCTGTTCCTCATCCCGCTGATCGCCGAATACCTCGACCTGTACCCGGAGGTGGAGATCAACGCCCTGCTGGTCGACCGCGTGGTGAACATGGTCGAGGAGGGCGTGGACGTCGCCGTGCGCATCGGCTCGCTCCGCGAAGGCGAGCACCTGGCGCTGCAGGTCGGGCAGATACGCCCGGTGGTCTGCGCCGCGCCGGCGCTGCTCGACCGCATCGGCAGGCCGAGCCGTCCCGAGGACCTGGAGAGCGCCCAGGTGGTCATGTCGTCCGCCAGCGGGCTGCTCACCCACTGGCAGTTCATGGGGCCGGACGGGCCGTTCGGGTTCACGCCGACGCCACGCCTGCTGGTCAGCTCCAACCAGGCGGCGATCAAGGCCGCGCGCCTGGGCTGGGGCTTCACCCGCGTGCTGTCGTACCAGGTGGCCGAGGCCATCGCCAGGGGCGAACTGGAGACGGTGCTCGACGCCTTCGCCATGCCCGCGCTGCCGGTGTACATCATCCAGCAGGGGGGCCGGCGCGAGTCGGCCAAGGTGCGTACCTTCGTCGACCACTGCGCCACGCGCTTCCGCGCCGATGCCGCCTTGCGCGCAGCGGGGGCGCCGGTCGCGCGATGAGCCGCCACCGCGAGATGCAGGTCTTCCTGGCCGTGGCCCGGGCGGGCAGCCTGGCAGGGGGCGCGCGCCGGCTGCACCTGTCCCAGGCCACCGTGACGCGCACCCTCGCCGCCCTGGAGGCGCGACTGGGCAACGCCCTGCTGCTGCGCGGCCCGCGCGGGGCCAGCCTGAGCCCGGAGGGCGAGCGCTTCGCCGAAAGCTGCGAGCGCATCCTCGGGCGGGTGGAGGAGGCGGAGCGCTCCGTCACCGGCCTGCACGCCGAGCCGGCCGGTGCCCTGCACCTGGCGATGCCGCTGCTGATGGCGCACCAGGTGTTCACCCCCATCGCCCTCGACTACCTGGACGCCTTCCCCGGGATGACCCTGGACATCCGCGCCCGCGAGGGGTTGCCCCGGTTGCTGGAGGAGGGGGTCGACGTCGCCCTGGTGACCGGCCCGCTGCCGGATTCCTCGGGGTTCGCCGTGCCCCTGGGGCGGGTCCGCCCCCTCATCTGCGCGGCGCCTGGCTACCTGGCGCGCCATGGCCGACCGGCCAGCCCCGAGGCGCTGCCCGGGCTGCCGACCATAGCCGCCACCTCCACCGGCCATGCCGGCGAGTGGCGCTTCGTCGACGGCGCGGTGAAGATCACGCCTCGGCTGCTCTGCAGCACCCCGCAGGCCGCCATCCGCGCCGCCGTCGCCGGGCTGGGGCTGACCCGTTGCCTGAGCCACGAGGTGCACCAGGAGCTGCAGGCCGGCCAGCTGGAAACCGTGCTGGAACCCTTCGCCGCCGCGCCGCTGCCGGTGCACCTGCTCTATCGCGAAGGCCGCCGCGCCGCCGCGCGGGTGCGCAGCTTCCTCGACTTCGCCGTGCCACGGCTGCGCGCGCATCCGGCTTTCGAGGGGTGAATCAGTTGCCCCCACGGTAAGCAGGCCGAGCCAGCGCGCGGGCATGGGCCCTGTGCAGGGTGGAGGTCGCTTTTTACCTTCACCGGGCGGAGCCGCGTGTGGCACACGCCCCTGCATCAAGATCCAATCAATTTCAGAAAATGAAAGAGTGGATTGCCATTGGTGGTGATTCTGCTCATCGCTGCATGGGCTCAACATGGCTCCATCGTCGCGAACGCCCAACCGGGCGGTTCACGGTGAACACCCCGAACCCATAAGGAGCCACCGCCATGTCCCGTCCCGCCATCAAGCTGTACCGCCACCCGCTGTCCGGCCATGCCCATCGCGTCGAACTCATGCTCTCGCTGCTGCAACTGCCCACCGAGCTGGTCTTCGTCGACCTGGCCAAGGGCGCGCACAAGCAGCCCGACTTCCTGGCCCTCAACGCCTTCGGCCAGGTGCCGGTGATCGATGACGCCGGCACCGTGGTCAACGACTCCAACGCCATCCTCGTCTACCTGGCCAAGCGTTACGGCGAGGGGCGCTGGCTGGCCGAGGAAGCCGTGGCCGCCGCGCGCATCCAGCGCTGGCTGTCGGTGGCCGCCGGGCAGGTCGCCTACGGCCCTGCCGCCGCGCGCCTGATCACCGTCTTCGGCGCCTCCTTCAATGCCGAGGAAGTGATCCACCGGGCCCATGTGCTGCTCGCGGTGATGGAAGGCGAGCTGGACACCTCCCGCTTCCTCGCCGGTGACACGCCGACCATCGCCGACGTGGCCAACTACAGTTACATCGCCCATGCGCCGGAGGGCAACGTGTCGCTGGAGGCCTATCCCAACGTGCGTGCCTGGCTGGCCCGCATCGAGGCGCTGCCGGGCTTCGTGCCCATGCAACGCACCGCCGCCGGCCTCAACGCCGCCTGAGCCACCCGGGCTGCCGAGCCTCGGCAGCCCCACTCCGGAGGGCAGACCATGGAACAGACTCCCAGCCAGCGCCCCTCGCCCTGGCATGCCGGTGAACGGCAACTGCAGGAAACGGTCGGCGTGGCCGAGCGGATGGAGGCCCACGGGCAGAAGGTCATCCGCGACCACATGCCCGACCAGCACCGTGCCTTCTTCCATCAACTGCCCTTCCTGATCGCCGGTGCGGTGGATGGCGACGGCCGCCCCTGGGCCACCCTGATCGAGGGCCCCGAAGGCTTCGTCACCTCGCCCGACCCCAGGCACCTGGTGGTCGACCTGGCCGCCCGCCCGCTGGACCCGCTGGACCCGGCCACCCCCGGCCTGGGTGCCGGCGCCGCCCTCGGCCTGCTCGGCATCGAGCTGCACACGCGGCGTCGCAACCGCCTCAACGGTGCGATCGGCCAGGCCTCGGCACAGCAGTTCGAGGTGCGGGTCGAGCACTCCTTCGGCAACTGCCCGCAGTACATCCAGCGACGCGAATGGAGCAGCTCCCCCGAGCCGCGCGGCACGGTCCGCGAGGACGCCGCCGAGCTGGACGAACGCACCCGCGCGATGATCCGCGCCGCCGACACCTTCTTCGTCGCCAGCTACGTCGACCACGAGGACGGCGGCCGCTCCGTGGACGTCTCCCACCGTGGCGGGCGCGCAGGCTTCGTGCGGGTGGAAGGCAACCGCCTGACCATCCCCGACTACGCCGGCAACCTGCACTTCAACACCCTGGGCAACCTGTTGAGCAACCCGCGCGCCGGCCTGCTGTTCGTCGACTTCGAGCAGGGCAACGTGCTGCAGGTACAGGGCCGTGCCGAGGTGATCCTCGACAGCCCGCTGATCACCGCCTTCGAAGGTGCCGAGCGCATCTGGACCCTCGATATCGAGCAGGTGGTGTTCCGCCCCAGCGCGGTGTCGCTGCGCTGGGACTTCGACGACTACGCGCCCACCAGCCTGCTCACCGGCACCTGGGCCGAGGCGGACGAGCGCCTGCGCGAGACCGAGCGGCGTCGCCAGTGGCAGCGCTGGCGCGTCCTGAGCCAGCAGCAGGAAAGCCGCGACATCCGCTCGCTGGTGCTGGCACCGGAGGAGGGGGGCGAGGTGAGTTTCGCCCCCGGCCAGCACATTCCCCTGCGCCTGCGCACCGATGATGGCGAAGCCCTGGTGCGCACCTACAGCGTCTCCAGCGCGCCGAGCGACGGTTACCTGCGCATCAGCGTCAAGGCCCAGGGCAAGGGCTCGCGGCACCTGCACCAGCAGGTACGGGTCGGCGATGTGCTGGAAGCACGCCCGCCCCTGGGCGGCTTCACCCTGAAGACCGACAGCCAGCGCCCCGTGGTGCTGATCGGCGCGGGCGTGGGCATCACCCCGATGGTCTCCATGGCCCGCGAACTGGTGGCGCTCAACCAGCGGCAGCCGGTCGGTCGTCGCATCCATCTGTTCCAGGGCGCGAGGAACCTGCACGACCTGCCGTTCCAGGCCGAGCTGCAGGCGCTGTCGACCCGCTCGGGTGGCCTGCTGAACCTGGTGCGCGCCCTCAGCGCTCCCGAGGCGGAGGCTCGGCCGGGGCAGGATTTCGAACTGAGCGGCCGCCTCGACCTGGCACGCATCCAGGCCAGCCTGCCGTTCGACGACTACGACTTCTACCTGTGCGGCCCGGCGGCTTTCACCCAGTCGATCTACGACGGCCTGCGCGGCTTGAATGTCGCCGATTCGCGCATCCACGCCGAGGCCTTCGGCCCCTCGACATTGCGGCGCCAGGTCGACGGGCAGGCGCCGACTCGGGTGCAGCCACCGGCGGCCACCCGCCCGGTGCCGGTGTACTTCACCCATTCGGCCAAGGAAGCACGCTGGACACCGGAGAGCGGCAGCCTCCTGGAGCTCGCGGAAAGCCGCGGCCTGGCCCCCGAGTTCAGCTGCCGGGGCGGCTCCTGCGGCACCTGCCGCACGCGCCGCATCAGCGGCGAGGTGCATTACCCCAACCCGCCGGCGGAAATGCCCGAGGCCGACATGGTGCTGATCTGCTGCGCCGTCCCGGCGGCGGACGAAGAGGGCGCCCAACCCCTTGTGCTCGACCTGTGAGGAGGCTCGCCATCATGACCATCCAGCAAAACCCCTGGGCCGACGGCATTCCCCGCTGGAACGACGCCCCCGACCGTGATGCCCGTTCCCGCCTCGGCACGCCCGCGTGCGTGGAGACCGAGGCCGGCTTCCTGCTGTCGCAACTGCTGTTCCCCATGGACCTGCCGAGGCGGGAGGCTGGCGTGCAATGCGGGGAAGGGGACTGGCGCTGCTGAGCCGAGCGGCCGGGCGGTGGGTTTCGCTGCGCGCTAGGCCACCCTGCGAAAGTGGCTGCCGGGTGGCGGCGCAGGATGTCTCTTTTGCGATGGTGGTTGGCCGGATTGCGTGAGACAGCCAGGGCGGCGCGGCATAGGATGGCGCCCGATCCCGAAGTCCGGCAGCGTCGTGCCGCGGCCTCCCAGCCCGCGGTGTGCGCTGCTCCTGCCTGGAAGCTCCAGCATGTCCGTCAGCACCACCGCTTCTCCCCTGGCCGCGACCCCGGCGGCGAACCCGGCCAGCCCGCTGGTCATGCGCGTGATCGGCGCCTGCGCGCTGGCCCACCTGATCAACGACCTGATCCAGGCGGTGCTGCCGTCCATCTACCCGATGCTCAAGGCCAGCTACGGCCTGAGCTTCACCCAGGTCGGCCTGATCACCCTGACCTTCCAGCTCACCGCCTCGCTGCTGCAACCCTGGGTCGGCTACTACACCGACCGCCACCCCAAGCCCTGGCTGCTGCCGGCCGGCTCGCTGTGCACCCTGGTGGGCATCCTGCTGCTGGCCTTCGTCGGCTCCTTCCCGGCCATCCTCATGGCCTCGGCGCTGGTGGGCATCGGCTCCTCGACCTTCCACCCGGAAGCTTCGCGCATCGCCCGGCTGGCCTCGGGCGGGCGCTACGGCCTGGCGCAGTCCACCTTCCAGGTCGGCGGCAACGCCGGCAGCGCGTTCGGCCCGCTGCTCGCGGCAGCCATCGTCATCCCCTACGGGCAGGGCCACGTGGCCTGGTTCGGGCTGTTCGCCACCTTCGCCATCCTGGTGCTCTACGGTCTCAGTCGCTGGTACCGCAACCACCTGAACCTGTTCCGCCTCAAGCAGGGCGGCGCGGCGACCCACGGCCTGTCCAGGCGCCGGGTGACCTTCGCCCTGGTGATCCTGGCGCTGCTGGTGTTCTCCAAGTACTTCTACATGGCCAGCCTGACCAGCTACTTCACCTTCTACCTGATCGAGAAGTTCGACCTGTCGGTGGCCACCTCGCAGATCTACCTCTTCCTGTTCCTCGGCTCCGTCGCCGCCGGCACCTTCTTCGGCGGCCCCATCGGCGACCGCATCGGGCGCAAGAAGGTGATCTGGTTTTCCATCCTCGGCGTCGCCCCCTTCACCCTGGCGCTGCCCCATGTGGACCTGTTCTGGACCGGCGTGCTGAGCATGGTCATCGGCTTCATCCTCGCCTCGGCCTTCTCCGCCATCGTGGTCTTCGCCCAGGAACTGGTGCCCGGCAACGTGGGCATGATCGCCGGCGTGTTCTTCGGCCTGATGTTCGGCTTCGGCGGCATCGGCGGGGCGCTGCTGGGGCACCTGGCGGACATCCACGGCATCGAGCACGTGTTCTTCCTCTGCTCCTTCCTGCCGCTGCTGGGCATCCTCACCCTCCTCCTGCCCTCGACGAAAAAGGCCTGAGCCCCACTCAGGCCCAGCGCCGCACCCGCTCCCGGTAGCGGGTGTAGTCGGCGCCGAACAGCCCGGTCAGCGCCCGTTCCTCGGGGATGATCTGGAAGCGGTCGAGGTACAGCACGAACCCCGCCACCGCAAGCAGGGCCAGCGGCGCGCCCAGCAGCGCCGCCCAGGCGACGAGCAGGAGGGCGAAGCCCAGGTACATGGGGTTGCGCGTGTGGCGGTAGATGCCGGCCTGCACCAGTGCCGAGGCCTGCTCCGGCACCAGCGGGTTGACCGTGGTACGGGCCCGCCGGAAGGCCGCCACGCCGGCCAGGCACACGCCCGCGCCCAGCGCCGACGACGCCAGCGCGGCCCCGAGCCGCCAGGCCCAGGCCATCTCCACAGGGGGGAGCAGGTGCGCCAGCAAGGCCATGAGCAGGGCGCAGATCAGGGTCGCCAGCGCGGGGGGAATGCGTTTTTCCAGACGGTCCATCGGTGTTCCTCGGGGTGTGTTCGGGCCGAGGATGAAGGCTGTAGCGACTCCAGGGTCAAGTGCCATCACCCGGGTGTACCACCCCCGCCGACTTGCGCTGCGGGCTCCAGGGGCTAGGCTCGACCGTTCTGCTTTTCAGTAACGGAATGGACGATGGAACAGTCAGGAGCAACGGTTTTCACCAAGGGCGAGTTCAGCGTGGTGCAGTGGGTCGCGGTGCGGCAGGACGGCTCCACCGAGGTTCGCGGCTATCGATTGCGGGGCCCCGGCGCTCCGCAGATCCTGCTGCCCACGGCGGTGATCGCCAGTGCGATGGTTCAGGAGCTGTCGAAGCGCCGGCCCGGCTCGCGCTTCTGAGCAGGGCCGCCAGGTCATCGAAAAGCGCCCTTCGGGGCGCTTTTTTCATGGGCCGGAGGCCTCAGCCGCCGTTGCGTTTCTTCTCGGCGGCGCTCGTCGGCGGTTCGCAGCGCCTGGCCGGTTGCTGGCCGGCATCGTGGCCCCGCTGGTGGAGGTGAACGGCGACCTCCACCCTACGCCCGTGATGCGCCTGTGCGGGTGGGAACGGGTAGGGTGGACGACGCTTCACCCGTCCACCTTGCGGAGTCCGGCGTGGCCCCGCTGGTGGAGGTGAAAGGCGACCTCCACCCTACGCCCCGGGATATGCCTGTATTGGGTGGGAACAGCTGTTGCCGGGGCAACAGCTGTTCAGCATTCCTGCCAGGCACCCAACAGCGCAGCTGTTGGTGGTTTTTCCTATCTGATTGATCCCCATGTGATTTCCGTGTTGGCACGACTGCTGCTCTACCCCTCGTACACGCACGTCGCCGTGGCGAGAGGTCGGAATGAGTCGGACGATAAAGGTGGTGGTGGTTTCGGGCAGCCTGCGCAACCCCTCGCGCACCCATGGGCTGCTGGAGGCGCTGGCGGAGCGCTTGCGGGCGCGCCTGGACGTCGAACTGCACTGGGTCCGCGTGGCTGGTCTCGCCGGTTCCCTGGCCGGCTCGCTGGAGCGTGACACCGCCTCGCCGGCGTTGCTGCCGCACCTTAAGGCCATCGAGACGGCCGACCTGATCATCGCCGGCAGCCCGGTCTATCGCGCCTCCTACACCGGCTTGTTCAAGCACCTGTTCGACCTGGTGGACTACCAGTCGCTCAAGGGCGTGCCGGTGCTGCTGGCCGCCACCGGCGGCGGCGAGCGCCATGCCCTGGTGATCGACCACCAGTTGCGCCCGCTGTTCGCCTTCTTCCAGGCGCACACCTTGCCCTATGGCCTCTACGCCACCACCGAGGCCTTCACCGATCACCAGCTCACCGACCCCGCCCAGCTCGAACGCATCGAGCGGGCGCTGGAGCCGGTGCTCGTCTTCTTCCACCACGCGGCCGATCGCGCCGCCTGATTTCCCAAGCCCCGAGGAGTCAATGCCATGAGCCAGCAACCGATCCGCTTCGCCTACTGGGTGCCCAACGTCAGTGGCGGCCTGGTGGTCAGCAACATCGAACAGCGCACCAGCTGGGACGCCGACTACAACCGCAAACTGGCGCAGATCGCCGAGCGCGCGGGCTTCGACTACGCCCTGTCGCAGATCCGCTTCACCGCCGGCTACGGCGCCGAGAACCAGCACGAATCGGTGGCCATCAGCCACGCGCTGCTGGCCGTTACCGAGCGGCTCAAGGTGATCGCCGCCATCCTGCCCGGCCCGTGGAACCCGGTGCTGGCGGCCAAGCAGCTGGCCACCATCGACCACCTCAGCAACGGCCGCATCGCCATCAACGTGGTCTCCGGCTGGTTCCGTGGCGAGTTCCACGCCATCGGCGAACCCTGGCTGGACCACGACGAGCGCTACCGCCGCTCGGAGGAATTCATCCGCGCCCTGAAGGGCATCTGGACCCAGGACGACTTCACCTTCAACGGCGACTTCTACCGCTTGCGCAACTACAGCCTCAAGCCCAAGCCGCTGCAGCAGCCGCACCCGGAAATCTTCCAGGGCGGCAGCTCGCGGGCCGCCCGCGACATGGCCTCGCGCGTGTCGGACTGGTACTTCACCAACGGCAACAGCGTGGAAGGCATCAAGGCGCAGGTCGACGACATCCGCGCCAAGGCTGCTGCCAACGGCCATTCGGTGAAGGTCGGGGTCAACGCCTTCATCATCGCCCGCGACACCGAGGCAGAAGCCCGCGCGGTGCTGCAGGACATCATCGACAAGGCCAACCCGGACGCGGTCAACGCCTTCGGCGCCGAAGTGAAGAACGCCGGCGCCGCCAGCCCCGAGGGCGAAGGCAACTGGGCCAAGTCCAGCTTCGAGGACCTGGTGCAATACAACGACGGCTTCAAGACCAACCTCATCGGCACACCCCGGCAGATCGCCGAACGCATCGTCGCCCTCAAGGCCGTGGGCGTGGACCTGATCCTCTCCGGCTTCCTGCACTTCCAGGAGGAGGTGGAGTACTTCGGCCAGCATGTGCTGCCGCTGGTGCGCGAGCTGGAGGAAGAAAAGCGCGCGGAGAGGGCGGTGGCCTAATCAACGCTCCACCGCATGGGTTTCGCTCCGCTCGCGGAACGCCGCCCGACCCATCCTACGAAAGCTGTCGACACGCGCGCAGGGTTGGTGCGCACATCAATGTGAGGGTTCGAGCGAAGAAAGTTGGAGCAGCCGCCAACGCCCCTCCAGGAGGCCGAACGCAGTCGTTGCGCCGGGGGACGAGCGGCATGGATGCCGCGAGAGGCGCGCCAGGCCATGGATGGCCCATCGTGCCGGCCCCCGATAGCGACGATGGAGTGAGGGAACCCCGGCGAAGCCGGGGCCGGATGATGGGGCAAGGCCTTTTGGTTTCTTTTGGGGCGACTGCCAAAAGAGACTCGCCCGGGGGGGCGAAACCAGAAGCATCAGCAAAACTCAGCAATCAACTGGGCGCGAACTCACCGGCAACACCTTAACCAATCACCAGTCGATTCCTCCCCTCACTCTTGGCCTTGTAGAGCGCCACATCCGCGCGCTCCAACCAGGCCTCCAGGGGCGCGGCGTCGTCGATCTGCACCAGGCCGATGCTGACCGTGGATTGCAGCATGCCCAACGGGGTATCCAGGGGCTCCTCGGCCCAGTGCTCGCGCAAGCGTTCGAGCAGAACGCTGGCCTGGCTCTGGCTGGTGTCGGGCAGCAGCAGGACGAACTCCTCGCCGCCGAAGCGGGCGAAATGATCGGTGCGGCGGATGCCGCCCCGGCACAGCCCGGCGAAGCGCTGCAGCACCAGGTCGCCGACGGCATGGCCATAGGTGTCGTTGATCTGCTTGAAGTGGTCCAGGTCGAAGATTGCCAGGCACAGCGGCCGGTGTTGGCGAGTGCTGCGCAGCCGTTCCTGCTCGGCCCGCTCGGCGAAGGCCCGGCGGTTCAGCGCACCGGTCAGCGGGTCGCGGAAGGCCAGCTGGCGCAGCTCTTCCTCCAGTGCCTTGCGCTGGCTGACATCGCGGACCTCCGCCACCAGGCTGCCGTCGTCGAGGGCGGCCACGCTGAGTTCGGCGGCGAAGCGGCTGCCGTCACCCCGGATCGCCTGGTGGTCATGGGGGCGGCTGTCGGCGTCGGCCATCTGCGTGGCGAGGTCGTCGCAGGTTTCGAACAGGTGCGCCAGGGGCTTGCCCAGCAGCTCCGCCAACGGCTGGGCGAAGAGCGTTTCCAGCATCGGGTTGGCATCCAGCAGGCGGCCGTCCTTGAGCAGCATGACGCCGCCATTGGTCACCCCCATGAGCCGTTCGAAGCGGTTGGCACTGGCCTTGGCGGCCAGCGCGTTGCGCTGGCTGTCGAGGAGGATGCGGCGCATGGTCAGCAGTGCCAGGCCGATGAGGCACAGGGCCCACAGCGGGATGCCGAAGTTGATTGGCAGCAGGTAGGACACCGAGGTCGTCTCCAGGGTGAACGCGATGCCCCGCAGGCTGTTGGCCAGGGCGAGCAGCCCGCTGGTGACGCTGACCAGCGAATAGCCGGCGAAGGTCAGCGCCACGAAGCGGCGCACGCCCCGCAGTTCGGGCTCGCCGGGGCCGGCCCAGAGCACGCGGCTGGCCAGGGCCGCGATCAAGGTGCTGAGGCCGGCGGAGAGGGCGACCAGCACTTCGGCGTTGTAGGGCGCGACCCAGCTGTGCCAGCCCATGGCTACGCCGATCACGCACGCGCCGGTCGGCACTAGCCACCAGGGCTCCTTCAGGCCCAGGTAGCGGCACACGCCCACCACCAGCATCGCCTCCCCGGCGGTATGCAGGGCGCCGCCGAGGAGGCGCAGCGAGGGGGTTTCGAGCAGCAGCAGGAACAGCCCCGTCACCAGGATCAGCACCCCGCAGGTCCACACGCCGGGCCCCCGGTAGGGCCGCGAGTAGTACCAGAGTGCGGTGCAACCCAGGGCGCTGGCCACCATCAGGTTGATGCTCAATAGCAGGGGCGAGAAGTACAGGGCATTCATGCGGGCGCTCCGGGCGGGCCGGCGCGATGGGGCAGGGGCGCCCCGCTGGCGCGGCTGCTTGAAGCTTAAACCAGGCGGGAGAGGGGGCGAAGCGGGTGTGAGTGGCCGCAGCGGAGCCCGCTGCGGCGTCAGTGCGGTCCGGGGGACGGGATTCAGCTGCGCTGGAGCCTGCGTTCCTCCCACCAGTCCAAGGCCTTGAGTGCGCCCCGGGCGGCACGGCCGCTCAGGTACGACAGGGTGTCGCTGGACATGGAGATGGAGCGTCGGTTGACGATCCAGAAGTCCGTCAGCTCGGTCTTCCTGCCATTGAGCAGGTCGGCGATGGTGCGGCCGTTGAGGTGGGTGAGGGCGACGCCGTGGCCGAAGCAGCCCCCCGAGTAGAGGATGCGCTCGTCGTCGATGAAGCTGATCTCCGGCACCATGTCGATGTTCACCGAAACGGGGCCGCCCCAGCGGTAGTCGATGCGCACGTCCTTGAGCTGCGGGTAGATCCATTTCAGGTGGGCTTCGCAGTGCTGCCAGCTCGCGGGTGAGGGCGTCTCGGCCATGGGCGCCGTGCGGTAGGCCAGCGCGTCGCCGCCGCCCATGACGATCCGCCCGTCCACCGTGGGGCGGAAGTAGTGGAGCATCTGGCGGTTGTCGCCGAAGCACTGGCGGTCCTTCCAGCCGATGCTTTCCCACTGTTTTTCGCTGAGCCGCTCGGTCACCACCTGGTAGGTCCAGAGCGGGTACTGGCGGGTCTGCAGGCGGCGGGTGTCGGGCACCTGCCGCGAGTAGGCGTTGGTCGCCACCACCAGCTTGTCCGCGGTGATGCGGCCGCCCGGGGTGTCGATGGCGATGGCCGTGGCCTGGCGTTCGATGGCCGTCACCGGGGTGGTTTCGTAGACGGCGACACCCGCCGACTCGGCCAGGCCCTTGAGGCCGCGCACCTGCTTGCAGGGGTTGAGGTTACCGGTGTTGGTCTCGTAGATGCCGCCGTTGAAACGCTCGGAGTGGAAGTCCTGCTGCACCCTCGATCGGTCCTGCCAGGTCAGGTCGCCGGCGATGCCCAGGTCCTGCAGCAGCGCGTAGGTCTTCTCCAGGCGGCGCTGCTGTGGGTCGGAATAGCTGATGCTCACCAGGCCGCTGTGGCGGTAGTCGGACTGGATGCCGTGCGCTTCGATCAGGTCGCGGGTGTGGGCTACGGCCTTCTCCAGGTAGTGGCGGGCGTCGATCAGTTTCTGCCGACCCCAGCGCAGCATTACCAGCTCCGGTTCCAGGCCGAACAGCTTGGTGCTGAAGCCGGCGTTGCGGCCGCTGGCACCGAAGCCGACCACCGCCGCCTCCAGCACCACCACGTGGGCGTTGGGGTTGTCCTGCTTGAATTGCCAGGCGCTATTGAGGCCGGTGAAGCCGCCGCCGATCACGGCCACGTCCACCTTCAGGTCCTGGTTCAGGGCGGGGTTGGGCTGGTAGGGCCCGAAATCGTGCTGCCAGAAGGACAGGCTGTCCAGGCGCGGGTCTGGGTGGGTCATGCTCTCAATCTCTTGTTGTCGATCGTGTGATTGGGAAAGCAGCGGTGGCGCCAGCGCTCCAGGCACCGGGCCTGGAGAAGGCCGCTGGCGAATGGGCTGGCGTGGCAGGGGCAGGTTAACGGCGGGGCGCGGCGCTGGATTGTCCGCAGGTGCCAGCTTTTGAACCGTGCGCGCCAGTGATCGGCGGCGCGCACCTGGTTGGGAAAGGGCTCAGGGACGGAGTGTATTGGCCGAGCGGTACTGCTGGGGCGATTGGCCGGTCCAGCGGCGGAAGGCGCGGGTGAAGGAGCCGGATTCGGCGTAGCCCACCAGCAGGGAGATCTCGGTCATCGAATAGTCCGAGTCCTTGATGTAGGCCAGCGCCAGCTCGCGGCGCACGTCCTCCACCAGTGCCGAGTACTCGATGCCCTGGTCCTTGAGGCGGCGCTGCAGGGTGCGCCGGCTCAGGCCCAGCCGTTCGCAGATGTCCATCAGCGAGGGCGCGCCGCTGCTCATGTCTGCGGCGATCATGCGGGTGATCTGCGCCAGCAGCTCGTCGGACGCCGAGCGCTCCTGGCGCTCGCGCTCCAGGTAGGGCTCCAGGGCCCGGTACAACCGCTCGTTGCTCCGGAGCACCGGCAACTGGAGGATGTCGGCCGGCAGGTGGATGCGGTTGCTGGGCTGGTTGAAGTACAGGGGGCACTGGAAGAGGCGCTTGTGCACCGAGGTGTCGGCGGGGCGCGGGTGTTCGAAGTCCATGCGCAGCGGGCGCAGGCTGCAGCCGGTCAGCAGGTTGAGCATGCGCAGCACGGAGGCGATGGCGAACTCCGCGTCCTGGCGGCGCTGCAGGATGGTCGGGGCGACGATCCGGTATTCCACCATCACCGTGTGCGCGTCGATCGTGAAATCGAACAGCGACTCCTGGGCGAAGACCACGATGAAACGGTGCAGGGTGCGCAACGCCGCCTCGATGCTCGCCGCGCAGCCCTGGGCATGGCCGAGGGCGCCGAAGTCGTCGAACTCGGTCTGCATGGCGAGCTCCAGGCCGACATTGGGGTTGGGTTGCGCCGCCGCCTCCCACAGCGCCACGTAGCGCTCGCCGGGTATCTCGATGTCCGCCCGCTCCAGCACGCGCGGGTCGATGCCGAGCGGCCCGAGGTGAGGGGCGAAGACCTCGCTGAAGCGGCGGAAGAAGTTCTCGGACAACACCGTACGTACGGATTTCATCTGTGCCAAAACCTTGTTGTTCTTGTCATGTGCCTCCGCTTCCGGGGGCTGTGCACGCTGGGTGACGGCCGTGGGGCCATGGCGGGCGTGAGTGCCATATTTACGATAATCGCATCCGGCCATGGCGGGTAAGCCCCGCTGCGCGATGGGCTTTTCCGCTCCGACGACAGGGCTCGTTTCCCGTCGATTGGCACCGGATGTCAATCACCCTGTCACCTCCTGGCAAGCCGCCCGTCGTGGCTTTGCATAGTTTTCCCTGCCAGGTGAGCCTGATGTTTCAGGGCCGCGTGGTTTCCACCGGCCCGCTCTTTTTCCGAGCGCCCGGCCACCCATCCGTACAACAAGAAAACACCGGAGGGCGGTACATGGCCGCGAGCAACACCTACGCCTGCGTCATCGCGTGGCACCCGCAACGATCCCCCCTGCCACGTGCAGATCTCCCTTCGCCCGATTGCACCGGGCGGCTTCGAACTGCTTCCCGATAACCACAAAAAGCTCCACCAGGAGAAGTTCATGAAAAACCTCCCGCTTTCGCTGTTGGGTGGTGCGCTGTTGGCGCTCCTCGGCAATGCCCCCATTTACGCCGCCACCTCGGCCGAGCTCGCCAGGCTGGGCAACGAGTTGACGCCCATCGGTGCCGAGAAGGCCGGCAATGCCGATGGCAGCATTCCGGCCTGGACCGGTGGCCTGACCCAGGCACCGGCCGGCTGGTCGCCGGGCCATGGCGACCCCTTCGCCGCCGACAAGCCGCTGTACTCCGTCGATGCCCGCAACCTGGCCCAGTACCAGCAACTGTTGCCGGAAGGCCAGGCGGCGCTGATCAAGGCCTACCCGGGCTACCGCCTGGACGTCTACCCGACCCACCGCAGCTGCGCGATCCCCGCCGAGGTAGCCGAGCGCTCGAAAGCCTTTGCTGGGCAGGCACGCATCGGCGCCGATGGCTGGCGCCTGGAGCAGGCGGTGGGGGCGGCGGTGCCGTTCCCGGTGCCGCAGAACGGCATCGAGGTGCTGTGGAACTACAAGCTGCGCTACATGGCCAAGGGACGGCGCGGACAGATTGCACTGCTGGTGCGGGAGAAGGGCGGCGCGCTCACCGAGGTGCGCCAATGGGTACACGAGTACTACCCCTACAACGACCCGGCGGTGAAGGACCCGGATGACACCGGGGGCATCGAGGCCAAGCTGCTCTACGACGTGCTCTCGCCCTCGTCCCGCGCCGGCGAGATGTACCTGGTGCACGCGTTCCTCAATAAAGCGCAAAGCTCGTGGATCTATTTCCCCGGCCAGCGTCGCGTGCGCCTGGCGCCGTCCTTCGCCTACGACAACCCCATCGCCGGCTCCGACAACCTGTACTTCGTCGACCAGATCAACATGTTCACCGGCGCCCTGGACCGCTACGACTTCAAGCTGCTCGGCAAGAAGGAAATGCTGGTGCCGTACAACTCCTTCCGCCTGGTGGACAAGGCCAACAGGTACGAGCAACTGATCGGCCAGGACTACCTGAACCGCGACGTGCAGCGCTACGAGAAACACCGCGTCTGGGTGGTGGAGGCCACGGTCAAGGCGGACAAGCGCCACTCCTTCGCCAAACGCATGTTCTATTTCGACGAGGACAGCTGGAGCCTGCTGCACGTGGACATGTACGACGCCAAGGGCAACCTCTGGCGGGTGCAGGAAGGCAGCCTGTGGGCCGCCCCGGAAATCCAGGCCTGCACCAGTTCCGAGTACGTCAGCTATGACCTGATCGCCCGGCGCTATTTCGCTGACGGATTCACCCAGGAGGGGCTGTCGTTCGACCTCACCGCCGGCCTGCAGGGCCGGGTGACCGACAAGATATTCAATTCCAACGAACTGCGCCGTCGCGGCGAACGCTGATCGCCCCGGAGAGCCCACCATGCACAAGCACCTTCCGTGCGGCGCCCAGGCGCTGCAGGCCCCGACTCGCCCGCGTCATGCCCTGGCGCTGGCCGTGGCCGTCGCCTCCGGCCTGATCGCGTCGCCCAGCCACGCCGTACTGTTCGGCGATGAGGATGGCCTCTCGGGCAGCTTCGACTCGACCCTCTCCTATGGCTTCGCCAGCCGCCTGCAGTCGCCCGACTGCCACCTGCTGGGCAACGACAGCGGTGGCTGCAACACCGGCACCGACAACGACCTGGGCCGCTACTACAACCCCGCACGGGGCAACGGCTACGCCAATGCCGACATCAACTACAGCAACGCCGACGACGGCAACCTCAACTACCGCAAGCACGACGTCTTCTCCCAGGTGCTCAAGGGCACCCACGAGCTGAGCCTGCGCTTCGGCGATGGCTGGAGCTCCCTGGGCCGGGTGGCCTGGGCCAGGGACTTCAAGATGGACAACGTGCGCACCACCGCGCTGGACGACCAGGCCGAGCGCGACGCCACCGAGCGCTTCGACCTGCTCGACCTGTGGCTGGCCAAGCGCTTCGACCTCGGCGCGATGCCGGCCAAGGTCAAGCTGGGCAACCAGGTGATCAACTGGGGCGCGGAGATCTTCATGCCCGGCGGCATCAACCAGATCAACGCCCTCAGCCTGCCCAAGTACCACACGCCGGGCACCCAGCTGAAGGAGGTGTTCATCCCCGCGCCCATGGCCTCCTTCAGCCTCGGCCTGAGCGACACCCTGAGCCTGGAGGCCTACTACCAGTTCCGTTGGAGCGGCTCCTCCCTGGACCCGGTGGGCACCTACTTCTCCAGCGCCGACGTGGCAGGGGAAGGGCGCCGGCCGATCTACTACCCGACCAGCCACATCGAAGGCCTGATGCCGGGCATCTGCGCCGGTACGCCCACCGGGCATTGCGGTGCGCCCAACATCAGCGGGCTGAGCGACGAGGACCTGGTGGCGCTGGGCCTGGCCGTGCCCTACGGCGGCGAGCGCAAGGCGAAGAACAGCGGCCAGTACGGCGTGGCGCTGCGCTGGACGGCAGAGAGCATCGAGACCGAGTTCGGCCTGTTCTACCAGCGTTACCACGACAAAGTGCCCTTCGTCGGCTACACCGCGCTGAGCAACCCGGACGCCCTGGTGGTGGACAACTACTTCCTCAACTACGGCGAGGACAAGGATCTGTTCGGCCTCTCCGCCAGCACCATGGTGGGGCCGGTGGCGGTGGCCGGCGAGCTGTCCTACCGCCCGCGTGACAGCGTCGGCATCGACCCCACGGTGCCCTTCGGCCGTGGCCTCACCGGCAGCTACAACCGCTACAGCCTGTTCGATACCGGGGTGAACAAGGGCTTCGTCGAAGCGCGCAAATGGCAGGCCGACGTCAACGCCATCTACAACTTCTCCGCCAGCGATCCCCTGGGCTTCATCCCCAGCGCGCTGGGCGCCTCCGACGCGTTCATCCTCGCCGAGGCGGTGGTCACCCGCTACCCGGGGCTGGACACCTCCGGCAAGGTGCCCTACGCGCTGCCGGACTACTCGCTGCCGGACCGCACCTCCTGGGGCTACGTCACCGAGATCGGCGTCAACTACCCGGACCTGTTCGGCACCGGGGTGGTGCTCACCCCGCAGCTGGACTTCAGCCATGACGTCAAGGGCACCACGCCCAACGCCATGCCCTTCGTCGAAGGGCGCAAGTCGCTGACCGCCTCCCTGCTGTTCAACTACCGCGACCGCTGGAAGGGCGGCCTGCAGTGGGTGCAGTACTGGGGCGGCGGCGACAACAACCTGATGGCCGATCGCGACTTCCTCAGCGGCAACATTTCCTACTCGTTCTGAAGCCCCGTTCGCGGTGGGCGGGCCGCCCCCGGCCCGCCAGCCGCGCACCCGTTGTATCGAGGCATTCCATGTTGGCTTTCCTGGTCACGGCGCTCGAGCGCCTGTTGTTCCGCCATCGCCTGGCGACCCTCGGCCTGCTGGCCGCCATCACCCTGGTCATGGGCGTTTTCGCCTCGCGCCTGGAGATGTCGGCCGGCTTCGACAAGCAGCTGCCGCAGCAGCACGCCTTCATCAAGACCTTCAACCAGTACCGCGACGTGCTGTTCGGCGCCAACCGCATCATCGTCGTGCTGCACGCCCGCCACGGCGACATCTGGAACGAGCAGGCGCTGACCCGCCTGTACGCGCTGACCCAGACGCTGTTCTTCATGCCGGGGGTGGACCGCCGCAGCGTCACCTCGCTGTGGACGCCCAACACCCGCGCGGTGCAGATCACCGAGGAGGGCATGAAGGCCGAGGACGTGGTCGGCGGCGACGTGACGGTGGGCACCCTGGACGCGCGCGCCATCGCCGGCATCCGCGAGCGCACCCTGGTGGGCGGTTTCGTCGGCAGCCTGGTGGCCAACGACCACTCCGGTGCCATGGTCGTCGCCGAGCTGGCCGACCCCGATCCGCAGACCGGCCGGCCCCTGAACTACCTGGAATTCAGCCAGCGCCTGGAGGACGAGGTGCGGGCGAAGTACGCCGACGCCGACTACGACGTGCAGGTGATCGGCTTCGCCAAGCAGATGGGCGATATCGGCGCGGGGGCGCGCAGCGTGGTGGAGTTCTTCGCCCTGGCCCTGGTGCTCACCGCACTGGCGGTGTACGGCTACACGCGCTCGCTGGTGCTCACCTTCCTGCCGCTGTTCTGCTCGCTGGTGTCGGTGGTCTGGCAGTTCGGCACCCTCACGCTGCTGGGCTTCGGGCTCGACCCGCTGGCGATCCTGGTGCCGTTCCTGGTGTTCGCCATCGGCGTGTCCCACGGCGTGCAGCAGGTCAATTTCATCGCCAAGGAGGTGTGTGCCGGTGCCGATGGCATGACCGCCGCGCGGCGCAGCTTCGTCGGCCTGCTGATTCCCGGCACCCTGGCGCTGATCACCGCCTTCGTCGGTTTCGCCACTTTGGTGCTGGTGCCCATCCCGATGATCCGCGAGCTGGCCATTACCGCCTCGGTGGGTGTGGCCTACAAGATCGTCACCAACCTGATCATGCTGCCGGTGCTGGCCAGCTACTTCAGCTTCACCCCGGCCTACGTCGCCCGCATGGAGCGCCTGCGGGCGCGACGTGACGCGCTGATGGCCCGCCTCGGGCGCATCGCCGAGCCGCGCAACGCGGCGCTGTGCACGGTGCTCGGCCTGGCGCTGATGGTGCTGGCGGTGTGGCAGAGCCAGGGGCGCCATGTGGGGCACGTGCTGCCGGGGGCGCCCGAGCTGCACGCGGATTCGCGCTACAACCTCGACGTGCAGAGCGTGGTCAGCCACTTCGCCCTGGGCCTGGACCTGTTCACCGTCGCCGTGGAGACCCCGGCCGGCGGCTGCTACCGCCACGACGTGATGGCCTACGTCGACCGTCTCACCTGGCAGCTGGGCAACGTGCCCGGCGTGCTCTCGGCGCAGTCGCTGCCGGCGCTGACCAAGCTCGCGGCCTCCGGGGTCAACGAGGGCAACCCGAAATGGGCGGCGCTGCCCCGGGACGAACTCTCCCTCGGCGAGGCGGTGCGCCAGGTGCCCGAGGCGCTGCGCCTGTACAACGCCGACTGCACCCTGCTGCCGGTCAACCTGTACCTGGCCGACCACAAGGCCAGCACCCTGAAAGGCGTGGTGCAGGCGGTGGAGGCGTACCGCGCTGCCCACGCCATGGCGGGTGTGACGGTGCGCCTGGCCAGCGGCAATGCCGGTGTGCAGGCCGCCACCAACGAGGTGGTGGAGGCCTCCGAGCTGCCGATGATGCTCTACGTCTACCTGACCATCGTGCTGCTGGTGTTCCTGGTCTACCGCGACTGGCGGGCGATGCTCGCCTGCTGCCTGCCGCTGACCCTGGCGACCTTCCTCGGCTACTGGTTCATGAAGGCCCTGGACATCGGCCTGACCGTGGCGACGCTGCCGGTGATGGTGCTCGCGGTGGGCATAGGCGTGGATTACGCCTTCTACATCTACAACCGCCTGCAGATGCACCTCGCCGAGGGGCGCGACATCGTCAGCGCCTTCCAGCAGGCCCTGCGCGAGGTGGGCGTGGCCACGGTGTTCACCGCACTGACGCTGTCGGTCGGTGTCGCCACCTGGGCCTTCTCGGCGCTGAAGTTCCAGGCCAACATGGGCCTGCTGCTCACCTTCATGTTCATGGCCAACATGGTCATGGCGATCACCCTGCTGCCGGCCCTGGCCGTGGTGCTGGAAACCCTGATTCCGCGTCGGGGGCCGGTTCGCGCGCCCCTGGTCGCGCACTGACGAGGACGATGCCGATGCCTGCGATGCGTTTTCCGCGCCTGCCCCTGGCGGCGCTGCTGCTGGCCGTTGCCAGCCCTTTTTGCGCCGCCGAGGCGGTGGTTCCGGCCATCGCCCTCGACGCCCCGCAACGGGCGCCGCTGGTGGCGGTGGCCCAGGCCGGGCCGCGCCTGGTGGCGGTGGGCGACCACGGCGTGATCCTGCTCTCCGACGACGGCCGTACCTGGCGCCAGGCCCAGGGCGTGCCGGTGGACGGCCTGCTCACCGCACTGAGCTTCGTCGATGGGCGCCAGGGCTGGGCGGTAGGCCACGGCGGGGTGCTGCTGCACAGCGAGGACGGCGGCGAGAACTGGACCCTGCAACAGCGCCTGGACGGGCAGCCGGTGCTGCTCTCGGTGTGGTTCGGCGATGCGCGCCACGGCATCGTCGTCGGTGCCTACGGCTACGCCGCGCAGACCCGCGACGGCGGGCAGACCTGGCAGCGCCTGGCGGTCGGGGAGGGCGGTGACGACTTCCACCTCAACCAGGTGTTCGCCAGCCGCGACGGCAGCCTGTTCATCGCCGCGGAGGCGGGCAACGCCTATCGCTCCGGGGATGGTGGCGCCACCTGGCAGGCGCTGGACACCGGCGCCAGCGGCTCGCTGTGGAGCGGGGCGGCGCTGCGCGATGGCCGCGTGCTGCTGGCCGGCATGAGCGGGCGGGTGCTGCTGGGTGACCCCCAGGGGCGGCACTGGCGCGTGCTGGACAGTGGCAGCAGCGAGGCCATCACCGCGCTCACCCAGCTGTGCGATGGCCGCGTGGCGCTGGTGGGCAACGGCGGCCTGGTGGCGCTCTCCGATGCAGGTGTCGCGCGCTTCACGGCGCTGCAGCGGGAGGACCGCCTCAACCTCGCGGCGCTGGCCCAGGGTGCGGGCGGGCAACTGCTGCTGTTCGGCGCCGCCGGCGTGGTCACCCAAGAGGGCGGTGAAGGGAAATGACGCCGGATGCCAAGCCAGTTGTCACCTCGGGGCAAGTCACCCGGGCAACCCCGTCGATAGGCTTCCAACCAGGCGGGGCGCCCGCCCCACGGGTCCTCCAGACACCACGGAGTCTCTTCCCCATGCTGATGCGTTCGTTGCGATACCTGCTTTGTGGCCTTTCCCTCGGCGCGCTGGCGCAGCCCACCCTGGCTGCCTTCGTGCCGGAGCAGGCCGGGGTCGAGGTGCTGGGCGATCACCGTGGGCAGAACTGGTTCTGGATCTGGGGCAGCAACGCGCCGAACATGGTCGACGGCCGCGCCTACCTGTTCGATGACAGCGGTCGTAGCCGTGGATTGCTGAGCACCGGCATGTGGAGCAACGGCCTGGTCATGTCGCACCGCCGCGACGAGCTGTACGCCAGCGAGATCTACTTCAGCCGGGGCGTGCGCGGCACCCGCAGCGACGTGGTCACCGTCTACGACGCCCGCACCCTGAGCCCCAAGCACGAGATCGAAATCCCGCCCAAGCGCATGACCGCGCTGATCTCCACCGGCCTCAGCGTGCTGTCGGATGACGAGCGCTTCCTGCTGGTGCTCAACTTCACCCCGGCGCAGTCGGTCTCCATCGTCGACCTGGAACAGCGGCGCTTCGTCGGCGAGGTTGCGATCCCCGGGTGCGCCTCCCTCTACCCGGCTGGCCCGCGTGATTTCTACGCCATCTGCGGCAACGGCGGCTTCTTCCACCTGCGCCTGGACGACCAGGGCCAGGTCGCTGCCCAGGAACGTACCCAGCCGCTGTTCGACCCGCTGCAGGACCTGCTGCTGACCACCGGCTCGCGCCTGGGGGATACCTGGTACTTCGTCTCCCAGCAGAACAACGCCTATGGCCTGCGCATGGGCGCCGAGGGCATCGAGGCGGCGGCGCACTGGTCGCTGGTCAGCGACGCCGAGCGCGCCGACGGCTGGGGCATCGCCGGCAACCACGGCACCGCGTTGCATGTGAACAGCGGTCGGCTGTTCGTGCTCATGCACCAGGACAAGCCGGAGAACTACCAGAAGCCGGGCACCGAGGTGTGGGTCTTCGACGTGCGCCGCCAGAAGCGCCTGGCACGCATCGAGCTGGACGAGCAAAGCACCGCCATCGGCGTCAGCCAGGGCGAGCAGCCGCGCCTCTACAGCCTGGACTGGGTGGCGCCGATGCCGGGCATTTTCACCCTGTGGATCTACCTGACCCAAGGCGAGGCGGGGCTGATGCCGCTGCTGCGCCAGGGCATCAACCTCTACGACGCGAACAGCGGCGAGCATCTGCGCAGCATCGGCGACATCCCCCTGGGCGCCATGAACGTGGTGGCGCCATGGTGATCGCCGCCTACCTGCACGACCCCGTCGTGCACCTCACCAGCGCCGCCGGGCTGGCACTGCTGCTGGGCGCCTCGGCGCTGCACAAGCTGCGCGATCGGCCGGGCTTCGCCCAGGTGCTGGCGGGCTATGACCACGCCTTTGGCGGCCGCCTGCCCGTGGCTGCTCTGGCCTGGGCGCTGCCGCTGCTGGAGCTGCTGGCCGCCGTGGGTGTGCTGGCGAGCTTCTGGTCGCCCTCGGCTGCCTGGCCGGCTGCGCTGCTGCTGGCCCTGTATGCCGCCGTGCTGGCTCTCGGTGCGCGCCGTGGCGCGGTGATCGGGGATTGCGGTTGCCACCTCGGCGGCACGCGCCAACCCCCGAGCACCGCGCTGGCCTGGCGCAACCTGCTGCTGGTGGCGCTGGCGCTCAACCTGCTGGCACCGGTGGCGGCGCGGCCGCTGACCGGGCTCGACGCGCCCGTCCTGGGGTTCGCCCTCGGCTGCGGCGTGGCGCTTTACCTGCTGGCGAACCTGCTGATTTCCAACCGCCTATCCCTGAGGGAACCGTGATGACCATGACCCATGCCCTGATCGTTTCCGGGCTGCTTTCCTGGCTGATGAACCTGGGGTTGATCCTCGCCGTCTGGGCACTGGCCCGCCAGGTCGGCCTGCTGCACGAGCGCCTCCGCCCCGTGGGCGCACTGTCCCTGGGCAAGGCCATCCAGGCTGGTGAGACGGCGCCACGCTTCACCCTGCCGAGCCTGACCGGCGGCTCGGTCAGCCTGGGTGGCGCCAATGCCCAGGGGCAGTCGACCCTGCTGTTCTTCCTCTCCGAAAGCTGCCCGGTGTGCAAGACGCTGCTGCCGGTGCTGGCCTCCCTGCGCCAGCAGGAGCGGGCGCGTCTGCGGGTGGTACTGGCCAGCGACGGCGAGGCGGACGCGCACCAGGCGTTCATCGCGGCGCAGCGCCTGCAGGCCTTCCCCTATGTGCTGTCGCGGGAGGTCGGGCTGGCCTACCAGATCAGCAAGCTGCCCTACGGCGTGCTGATCGACGCCAGCGGCACCGTGGTCACCCACGGCCTGGTCAACAGCCGCGAACACCTGGAGAGCCTGCTGGAAGCCCAGGACCTGGGCTTCGCCTCCATCCAGGCCTACCGCGCCGCACAGCCCGTCCTTTTCGAGCAGGTGCACTGAATATGACGATCAAATGGTTCGACGAAGCCGTGGAGATGCTTTCCCGCCGGGTGGCGCGCGGCACCTCGCGGCGCGGGTTCCTCGGGGGGCTGGGTACGCTGATGATCGGCGCCGGGGCGGCCACCCTGCTGCCGGTGTTCCGCAGCGGCGCCTTCGCCCAGACCAGCCCCTCCCTGGTGGAGAGCGGCGACCCCGACAGCTGCGACTACTGGCGCCACTGCGCCATCGACGGCTTTCTCTGCGGCTGTTGCGGCGGCACGGTGAACAGCTGCCCGCCGGGCACCGTGCGCTCGGACATCACCTGGATCGGCACCTGCCGCAACCCGTCCGACGGCAAGGACTACGTGATCTCGTACAACGATTGCTGCGGCAAGAGCAATTGCGGGCGCTGCGTCTGCCAGCGCGACCAGGGTGATACGCCGTTGTACCGCCCGCAGAGCTCCAACGACCTCAACTGGTGCTCCGGCAGCCATGCCGACATGCCCTATCACTGCTCGTTGTCGGTGGTGATCGGGGTGAAGGAATAGCCATGCCGGGGCGGCCACTGTTCCACCTCGCCCTGGCCGGGCTGCTGCTGGCGGGTTCGCTGGCGGCCCGGGCCACCGAGCCCCGGCAGTTCGACTACATGCTCAATTGCCAGGGCTGCCACCTGCCCGACGGCAGCGGCAACCCGCAGCGGCAGGTGCCGGCGTTCCCCGGGCAGCTGGGCAAGTTCCTCGGCGTGCCGGGCGGGCGCGAGTACCTGGTGCAGGTGCCGGGCTCGGCGCTGTCGGGGCTCTCCGACGAGGCGCTGGCCGGCGTCCTCAACTGGATGCTGGCGACCTTCGATGCGGCCGGGGTGCCCGCGGGCTTCAAGCCCTACACCGGCGTCGAGCTGAGCGGGTGGCGGCGGGCGGTGCCGGCCGATGTCCAACGGGTCCGCAGCGAGTTGCTGCAGCGGATCGCCGAGCAAGAAAAACCACAGGGAACCTGAAGCCATGAAGGTCAGTTTCTTTACCGGCGCGCTGCTGCTCGCCGCGACGCTCCACGCCCAGGCCGAGGCGATACCCACCCAGGCCTTCAACTGCACGGCCTGCCACGGCGGGCAGGGCCAGGGCAATGCCCTGCTCGGGGCGCCGCGCCTGGCGGGGCAACAGGCCGAGTACCTGCTCGACCAGCTGCGCAACTTCAAGGCCGGGCGCCGTGGCTATGACGCCCGCGACCTGCACGGCGCGCAGATGCGCGGGGTGGTCGCCAGGATGCAGGAGCGCGACTTCGAGCCGCTGGCCCGCTACTTCTCACGCCTGGACGTGGCGGCGGACGAGGTGCCTCCGGCGGCGGATGCCAGCCGAGGCGAGGCGCTCTACCAGGGCACCTGCGCCGCCTGCCACGGGCCTGCCGGCCAGGGCTTCGCCCACCTGCGTACACCGAACCTCGGCCTGCTGGATGCCGCCTACCTGGAGCGCCAGCTCACGCACTATGTCCAGGGTGTGCGGGGTGGCGAGGCGCATGCCGACGAGCTGGGCCTCTGGATGCGCGGCATCTCGCTGCAGATCGGTGAGGGCGCCGAGCGCCAGGCCATCGTCGACTACATCGGCAGCCTCAGGGGCGGTTCATGAGACGCAGGGTGGCGGGTTCCAGCATCGTTTCGAGTTTCATTGAATGAAGGTGAAAAGCAGCATGCCATCCAAGGTATTCATCAAGGGGTTCCGCCATGAACTGGCCAACCGGGCCTTCGCCCTGCTGGCCGTCAGGCGCATGGTCGAGCGGCTGGGCGAGGAGGGACCAGGGGTGTTCTGGAGGACCTACCTGGACCTGGAGCACTTCAACGGCCCGCGCTACCAGGCCGCCGCCATCCGCTGGGGATTGCACCGTCCACCGGGGCCACTGACCCGGCTCAAGGCCTGGGTGCTGTCGTCGCTACCACTGGCGATGCAGCAGCCCCTGCTGAAGCTGGTGTACCGCGAGACGGTGAAGTACCTGGCCTGGCTGCGTGATCTGCAGCGCCAGGGGCCGGCGGACGCACGGGCGTTTCTCGAATATATGGTGGCGCAGGAGGAGTTGCAGGTGGAGATGATGCGGCTGGCGCTACGCGGCCAGTACACGCAGATCGTCGCCCGCGCCGATGACTTCTTTCTCCGCTACAACGGCGTGATGCCCATCAGCGCTGGGAGCGCCGAGCTGCGGCAGGCCGGTTGAGCCCTGCCGCCCGGGTTCGCCGAAGACTCCGGCGGCAGTTTCTGTGCCGGGGTTGGCAATGTGCTATTGCAGCCGAGTCAGGTGTTCCGGTGGCGCGGTATCGTGGGTGCCTTCCCGGGCAACCCCCGCCCGCAGCCGCAAGGAGGCACTGCCACCCATGTCCGAAACCGCCATCACCCTGCGTGTGCAGTTCAGCGATGAGGCGCAGGCGCAGCAGGTGCTGCAGGCCTTGAGCGCTGCCGCCGAAGCCCACGGCCACGAACTGACCGCCAGCCTTGCTTCATTGGCGCCCGTCGGTGCTCACGATCCGCAGCAGGTCATCGATATCGAGCGCCTTGGGCGCGAGGATTCGACGCTGCTGGTGACGGGTTATGCCGGGCGCATCGACCCGCCGCTCTGGCTGGTCCCGGGCCTGGTGCACCTGGGCGCGACCCGCACGGTGCTCAGTGAGTCGCGGGACGAAGGCGGCCAGCGGCATCATTTCATCGGCCTGAAGCGGGTGTCGCAGAAGGCCTTCGAGGCCAGTGCCGCGCTCATGCCCAAGCCGCCCCTGAAGGCGGGCGCCGAGCTGTTCCTGCCCGAGGGGCGGGTGACGGTCAAGGCCACGCTGCTCAGCCACGCGTGGAAGGAATCGCAGTTCGAACGCTTCTGCGTGATGCGCATGCAGGCCGAGGACGGGCGCCTGTTTCTCTACAAGGGCGCGTCCGGGCTGACGGCGATGACCGCCGACGATCACGAGAAGACCTGCACCTTCTCCGCCACCTTCGAACTGGGCGAGTACGAGGGCGAGACGGTGGCGTTCGCCCGCCGGCCCACCAAGCTCCAGCTCGGCAGCATCGCCCCGGCCAAGGCCCGCAAGGTCAAATTCAGTGGCCGCAACAAGGCGTTCATGGAGGGGCCGTTCGCGCCGCTCATCAGCGGCTACCTGCAGGAGCTGCAGGGCCAGCCGGATGCCTTCGTGCAACGGTTGGGCGCCACCTCGCTGCTGGATGTGGAGCTGACGGAGCTGTTCGCCCTGCTGAAGGGGATCGACGCCTATTCCTTCGACGGCTTCGGCCACTATGTCGCGCTCTCGGACGGCAGCCGCGAGGCCTTCGAGATCTACACCGTGGGCGATGCGACGGTCGATCTCGAGGCTGCGCGCCAGCACCTGAATACGCTCGATGTGGCCGCCACCTACCGGGACGACCACCCCAATGTGTACACGCTGCACTGGCTGCACGAGGGCATCCGCGTGCGCTTCAAGGTGTGGGCGAAGGGGTTCGAGTGCTACCTCGATCGGCAGGTGGAGTCCGCTTTCTAGCGGGGGGTGGCGCGGGACATTTCGGGACGCCTGGTTCCGTCGCCCCATGGGTTACACCCGACCTACAAAGGCTCGTGTGGACACGGAATTGGAGGCGACCACGGTTGCGTAGGATGGGTAGAGCCGTGCGAAACCCATGCTGTCAGGGTTTCAGGCAATGGGAAGGCGTGATGCCCTCGGCGTTCGTGGCCGGGTCGTAGGTTGGCGCCGAGCGCAGCGAGGCCCAACGGGGCGGGGGTCGATTTGGGGGGATGCCTGTAGCGCCGCCTGATGGGTTTCGCTTCGCTCTACACCATCCTGCGAATCATCCCTGTGTCGTGTGGACACGGAATGGGAGGCGACTCCGGTTGCGTAGGATGGGTAGAGCCTTGCGAAACCCATGCTGTAAGGGTTGCAGGCAATGGGAAGGCGTGGTGCCCTAGGCGTTCGTGGCCGGGTCGTAGGTTGGCGCCGAGCGCAGCGAGGCCCAACGGGGCGGGGTTCGGTTTGGGGGGATGCCTGTAGCGCCGCCTGATGGGTTTCGCTTCGCTCTACGCCGTCCTACGCAGCCTGTATGTCGAAAATCGGGGCCGTCTGTATCTATCGGCCCTTTGGGGGCCATTGGTAGGGTTCGAGAACGCCCCAGCCCTCGGAAGCCCTGACCATGACCTACGCCTATTCGCTGCTGCTGATCAGCGGCATCTACCTGGCCGTGCTCGCCAGCCCCGGGCCGAACTTCTTCATCCTCAGCCAGATGGCCCTGAGCCAGCGGCACCGGGATGCGCGCTACGTCGCCTTCGGGATCACCACCGGCTCGGTGTTCTGGGTGGTGGTGTCGATCGCCGGGCTGGCGACCCTTCTGTCGCAGCATCCCTGGCTGGAGTCCGGTGTGCGCCTGCTGGGCGCTGCCTACCTGGTCTGGTACGGCGGCCGCCTGGTGTGGTCCGCCTTCCGTCCCGTGCCACGGCGTACGGATGTGCAGCAGCCGGAGCTGAACGGTTCGCGGCTGGCGGCCTATCGCACGGGCCTGCTGACCTGCGTGACCAACCCCAAGGGCGCGGCCTTCTGGACCAGTGCCTTCGCGGCCATCTTCCCGGTCGGCGCGCCGCTGTGGTTCTACCCGGTCACCGTCGCGCTGATCGGCGCACTGTCGTTCGGCTGGCACATCGGGCTCGCCCGGGTGTTCGGTTCCGCGGCCCTGCGTGCGTCCTACCTGCGTATAGAACGGGGCATCAACGGCAGCGCCGGCACAGCCCTGGTGGCGCTGGGGTTGCAGAGGATGCTTGCGCGCTGAGGCGTCGCAGGGCCAGGTGGTTTGCGCAGGCATCCTCGTGAGTCGGACGGGCAGGGCGGACGACGCCCCATCCCTCTGCCATTCGGCGCCCGAGGTGGCACCGCTGGTGCCTTGAGCGGTGGCTCGGATCACCTGTGCAGCGGGCTTCCGTCGCCAGGCTCCGCGCAGCGCCACCTATTCGCGGGCGGATTCATTCGTGCTCGGCACACGGCGCCGGAACCTTCGCGGTGGAACCGCTCCCACCCAAAGTGGCTCCGTGCTTCATGGACGGTTCACGGCCATTCGGACTGCACTGTCTCCGGCCATGACCTCTTTCCCTGGACCAAACGACGAGTGAACCCATGACGAACGACCGCTTCCTCACCGCCCGTGAGGTCTACCAGTTGCTCAAGGACATCGCCCTTGGCGTGCGTCTCCTGCGCAAGGCCGGGCAGCGGGGCTGGAGCGGGGAAGGCTCCGGCGCCGTGGCGCTGGATGTCGAGGGCTGGCGGTTGGTGCTGTACAACGAGCTCGGCCATCTCGACCACTGCAGCGAGTGCACCTCACCCGAGGGCCGGCGCGGCGATCATGAGCGCTGGGCGCGGTTCGGCACCGATCCCACGCAGTTGTTGAGCCAGTGGGAGCGGGGGCAACTGGAGAGGTTGCTGCAGGCGCTCTGAGCCGTATGGGCCACTCACACGCCCGGGGCGGATTCCTCCAGCAACCGGGCGATGCGCATGCGCAGCGCGCCGTGCACGGCTTCGTCATAGGGCGGGGCGGCTTTCCAGTCGTAGAACCATACCGGCATCCGGCGCCTGCCTTCAGGCTCCGCGTCGTAACGCGGGAAGATGTGGCAGTGCAGTTCCGGCTCTGAGTTACCGAGGATCTCGTAGTTCATGCGCAGCGCACCGGTTGCCTGGAGCGCCGCGTCGCCGAGGCGGGCCATGTCGAGCAGGTAGGCCGTCCTGGCGTCGCCGTGCAGGTCGTTCAGGCTCGGCACCACGGGATCGGGCAGGAGCAGGCAGTAGCCCGGCAGGAACTGCACGTCCCCCATCACGGCCCAACCCGAGGCCATGCGGCAGATAACCTTGTCGTTGGCGCCGTTGCGCGCGAGTTCAACACGTTGCGAGATCAGGGACATGGCAGCTCCTTGCTGGGGCGTTGGAATGTAACGCCGGCGGTGCAGGGCCGAGCCGGCGGGTCAAGGGCGGTGCGGGGCTTTCGCCGCCGTAGCGGCAGGTGGCCAACTCGCAGTAGCTGGACTTCTTGTTGGCCAGGTTGTTGGCGTTGACCGTCACGCCCCAGTTGTCGCCGATGCCGTAGCTGGCCATGGCCTCGAGCAGGGTGTAGGGCGGCAGTGCTGCCCTTGTAGCGTGCGCCGAGCTTCTGGCGCAGCCAGGTGAACAGCCAGCCGTGATGGTCGCTGTAGGGCGCGTGGATAGCGTGCTGGAAAGGGGACTGCCGCAGACATGCCTTGTTTCCCGGTCGGGAACTCAGGTTGGTGATTGAGAATTATTCGCATGGTAGCGATCTGCCTGTGGCCGCTGCAACAACCGCGGGCGATGTTTCACGGGACGGTGGTGCGCCCATGGCTGGTGGTGATGGCCAGCGCAGGAGGGCGGGTGCCTGGTGCTCTTGATCGCGATCAAGGCGCTGCGGCGCGTGCGCGGTAACGTGAGGCATTCCCAGACCAAACCGAGCGTCCACATGGCCAAGCCCTTTCCCGTGAATCCCCGGCACCCCGAGCGCATCTGCTGGGGGTGCGACCGCTACTGCGCGGCGAGTGACCTGGCGTGCGGCAATGGTGCCGACCGCACCATGCACCCCATCGAGACCTTCGGGGAGGGTTGGCACGAGCAGGGCGACTGGGGCATCGAGCCGGTGATGGGCCCTGACGTCCAGCCGGGAGAAATGCCGCGATGAGCCGCCGGGGCATCTGCCGCCACCGGCGCTGTCGATGAACTGCCATGGGCAGAAACAGCCGAACTGATACTGGCTGGCCGCTTACCCGCCGAGGCATAGTCGAGGTCTTTTCTTCGATGGATGCGATGGCGGAGGCCGGACATGGACGTGTTCATGGGCTTGCTCGCCGCCCTGCTCTGGGGTGGTACGGATCTGATGGTGGGGCTCAATGCCCGGGCCGTCGGGGTGAAGCGGGCGGTGTTCTTCAGCCAGGCCCTGGGCCTGGTGCTGATGAGCCTGTTGCTGGCGGCCGTCCCTGCGTTCTTCGACAGGCTCGCCAGCGCAGCGCCCGGGGACTGGGGCATGGGTGTGCTGGCGGCCATGTTCACCGTCTCTGGCGCGCTGGCGTTGTCGAAGGCCTTCTCCATCGGCAAGGCGACGATCATCGCGCCGCTGATCACCTCCTATGGCGTGGTCACCACGCTGCTGTCCTGGGCCAGCGGCGAGCGGCTCAGCCTGTTGCAACTGGCGTGCATCAGCCTGTGCGTGCTCGGGGTGATTCTCTCCAGCATCCAGAAGGGCGCGGATATCCCGCGGCATATCGAGCCCCGCCGTTCCGTCGCCTACGCTTTGCTCGGGGCGTTGCTCTACGGCACCAGCCTCTGGCTGCAGGGCCATTTCACGCTGCCCCGGCTGGGGACGGTCGGCATGCTCTGGTTGGGCTACCTGGTGGGTATAGGCGTGCTGCTGACGCTGATGCTGAGAAGCCGCGACAGCCTGAAGGTGCCCGGCCCGCGCCAGGCCTTCGCGCTGGCCGGTACCAGCCTGATGAACCTGGGCGGTTTCTCGGCGTTCGCGCTCGGGGCGATGGCGGGTTCGGTGGCGGTGGTCACGGTGATCAGCACCCTGTCGGGCGGTGTCGCGGCGATCCTCGGCTACCTGTTCCTCGAGGAGCGCCTGTCGACGATCCAGGTCGTCGGGGTGACGCTGGTGCTGCTCGGCGCCATGGTGCTGCACGTGAAGGCATGACCGTCATGCAGGGGGCGCAGCATGCCCGCGCCGGTAGGAAAAATGGCGTGACGAATCCCGTGTTCCTGGCGTTGTGCCAACGCCCTTATGCTAGGCCCGGCTCCACGCCGGCCACTGATTACTCACCCTGGAGTGCCCGATGTCCTTCGTCGACTCGATCGTTGCGCAAGTGCTTCGAATAGAACTGGGGATTCACCACAGCTGCGTGCGCCTGCTCTGTCGCACGGATGACGAGGCGCTGCACGACCTGCGCATCGGCCTGCGCCGGCTGCGCAGCCTGCTGCGGCCCATCCGCAACCTGGAGTCGGTGCGCGAGCTGGACGCCGCAGCAGCCGAAGTGGGGCGGCTGACCACACCGATCCGCGATCTGGAGGTGATGATCATCGAGCTGCAGCGGCAGGGGCTGCCCGACCTGGCGCAGCCACGGCGCCAGCGCCTGGAGCAGGGCTACCGGATGGTCGAGGACAGCCCCACCATGCGCCGGTTGATGACCTGCCTGGACGACTGGCCGGAGCTGTTCCGCGATGCCCAGCGGGCGGGCGAGTTGCGAGCGCTGCGCGACTTCATCCGCAAGCGCCTGAAGAAGCAGCGCGACCTGCTGGTCGCCGCCCTGCAGGACCCTGCCTATGACCGCCACGCACTGCGCATCCTGGTCAAGCGCATGCGCTATGCCCACGAGGCCTACCCGAGCCTGTCGCCGATTTCGCCCAAGGCCGCGGCCTCTCTCAAGGCCGTGCAAGGCGCCCTGGGGGATTGGCACGACCACTTCCAGTGGTGCCTGAAGGTCGACGCCGAGCGCGACCTCGAGCCCTTGCGCCGCCCCTGGGAGATCGCCATGGACGCCTCGCTCAAGGCGGCGGAGGCGGAACTGCAGAACCTGCTGGAGCGATTGCAGGCGCATTGAGCGGGGCGTTCGGCAGGCGCAGGAACAGTCTTCAGGAATCTTCCGTGGGTTCGGCGGGTCAGTTGCTAGCGGCACCCGCCGCAGTAGTCCTGAATCCACAGTGATGTTGGCCTCAGCCGGGCTGTCGAGCGCTGATTCCTGAACGAGGAATTTCCCATGCCAGGCCATTGCCACCGAACCCTGCTGCTCACCTTTTCCCTGGCCTCGCCCCTGGCCGCCGATGCGCTGGACCTGCGGGTCAGCACCTTTGCCGACGAGGACGATGGCCAGTGCACGCCGGCCCACTGCTCGCTGCGCGAGGCCGTCTCGGCCGCCAACGCCGCGCCGGGGGAGAGCGTCATCCGCCTGGAGGCCGGCGACTACCTGTTGCACAAGGCCAACCCCGACCCCGGCCTGAACTGGCCGGTGGAGGAAGATGCCAACGCCATCGGCGACTTCGATGTCCATGGCCGGGTGAGCCTGATCGGCAAGGGCGTGGGCGTGACCCGCCTCGACGGCCAGGGCCTGGACCGCCTGCTTCATGTACACGCCGGCGCGCAGGTACGGCTGCGCGGGCTGACCCTCACCGGCGGCCGCCAGATCTACGACGGCGGCGCCGTGCTCAACCGTGGCCAGCTGTACCTGTACCAGGTGGAACTGGTCGGCAACCGCGTCGCCGTCTACATGCCCTATCCGGCAGCGCTGGCCGGCAACGGCGGGGCCATCGCCAACTTCGGCGTGCTCGAGGTGCAGCGCACGACCTTCCGCGACAACCGCAACGCCGGTGAGGAGGCCCAGGGCGCGGGCCTCGGCGGAGCGCTCTACAACGAGGGCGCGATCACCGTCCGCGACAGCCTGTTCACCGCCAACTGGGCATCGGACTACAGCGAGATGGGCATGGGCGGCGCGCTCTACAACCAGGGCACGGCGGACATCGCCCGCACCACCTTCCAGGGCAACCAGGTGCTGCGCAGCGGCTTTGGTTCGGCCATCGCCAACGCCGGGTGGATGCGCCTGGCCAACAGCACCCTCTCCGGCAACCGCAGCATCGAGCGTGGCGCCTTCGAGAATGGCCACCCCTGGCTCACGGAGCTGTCCGCGCAGTCCCGCGCCGAGCTGGTCCACGTCACCATCGCCGGCAACGACGGCTGGGGGCTGACCAACCGGGGTGATCTGCTGCTGCGCAACAGCCTGATCGCCGGCAACCGCTCCAGCGAGTTCGAGGACGTACGCAACTGCCGCAACCAGCCGGGCGCGGTGGATTTGCGCGCGCGCGGCCTGCTGCTTGGCACGGACGCCGGCAACTGCATCGCGCAAACCTACATCGCCGACGAGATGACCTTCACCCGCCACCTGTTCCCGCTGCAGGACAACAACGGCGCCCTGGTGCACCCGCTCAGGCGCACCAGTGCCGCCATCGACGCCGGTGTCGGCAATTGCGCCAGCCATGACCAGCGTGGCCTCGACCGGCAGCGTGATGGCGATGGCGACGGCCTGGTCAATTGCGACCTCGGCGCGTTCGAGCGGGCCTATCCCTGAGCCCGTGGCAGAGGCGGGCAGGCCCGGCCCGCCAGCCGGGCCTGCACCCTCAGCGGTTGCGCCCCAGCGCCTCGTGGCTGCTGACCCAGTCGCCGGCCAGGATCGCCGAGGTCAGGGATACGTCCCCCGCCAGCACCACGGCCGCGATGATTTCCGCCAGCTTGTCCGCCTTGCCGGCGCCGTGGCAGCCCAGCAGCTCCAGGCATTCCCGCTGGGTCGGCAGGTTGGTGCCGCCGCCATGGGTGGCGCAGATCACTGCGGGCAGGGTCACCGACCAGTAGTAGTCGCCGTTCTCCAGCAACTGCCCGTAGGTGATGCCGCCGTGGGATTCGGCCACGTTGGCCGCGTCCTGCCCGGTGGCGATGTACATCGCCGCCAGCCCGTTGGCCGAGTGCGCGCCGCTGTAGGCCGAGCCGGCCTGGAAGGCGCCCACGGCGGCGATCTGCCGGTAGCGGTAGAGGTTGGCGGGGTCGACGCGCAGCAACTCGTGGGCCACCTCGCGCTTGAGGGTGAACTCGGCGATCACCCGCTTGCCCCGGGTCTGGATCATGTTCATGGCCGAGTGCTTCTTGTCGGTGTCGATAGCGCCGGAAAGGATGTATCGCGGCCGCAACGGGTGGTTGGCCTTGATCCATTCGCAGGCGGCGTAGGTGGCCTTGCTGGTCATGTTCTGCCCGGCGGCATCGCCGGTGGTGTAGCAGAAACGGGTGTAGAGCATGTTGGCCACCGGGTACTGCTCGATCTCGAACAGCTTGCCGTTGCGGGTGGTGGTTTCGCTCGCCGCCTTGATCGCCTCGAACTCGCGCACCAGCCAGACGCCGAACTCGCGGGCCTGCAGCGCATCCTCGAAGAAGAACACCGGTGCCCGCTGCATGGAGTGCTTGACCACCGTGGTCTTCACCCCGCCGGAAGCACTGATGGCGCGCATGCCTCGGCTGTAGCTGGCCAGCAGCGTGCCTTCGGTGGTGGCCATGGGGATGTAGAAGTCGCCGCGCGCATGCTCGCCCTCTATGCGGAGCGGGCCGGCCAGCCCCAGGGGCATCTGCACCACGCCGATGAAGTTCTCGATATTGCCCTGGGTGACGGCCGGGTCGATGGCGTACTGGCCGACCGTGTCCAGCGCGGCACCGGTCTGCTCCTTGATGAAGTCACGGCGTAGCGTGGCCTGCTCGCGGGTGTAGTCGTTCTCGGGGTTGCGGGGAATGGGGGCGCCTCTGGACATCGTGCTCTCCTGCGGGGTCGGGTGATTCAGCCTAGGTGAAGATCCATGACCCCCGAGTGTGCCCACGGGCAGCGTCGCCGACATGACCGACCACGCCAATCGGATGATCCAACGCGTCAATCTTCGAAGGCCGACCGGGGGCAGGACCTGATCTTCCAGCAGGCGATGGAGGCGCCGGATCGGCACAGAATGGCGGCCGAGGCGCGGCGGCAGGGGGTGAGCGGGGACCAGGGCTGCACCTTGGATAGGTGGTTTTCCCGCCACGAAACAACATGAGTGAAACTTGAGTTCATGAAGAATTAATTGAGTTTGTCTCATGTGTGCCATGCACCGAGAATTCCCCCATACATTTTCGATGGAGGAACACCCATGGCCTTGGCACACACGCTTGGCTTCCCACGGATCGGTCGCGACCGCGAGCTGAAGAAAGCCCAGGAAGCCTTCTGGAAGGGCGAACTGGATGAGGCCGGCCTGCGCGCCGTTGGCCGCGAACTGCGCGCGGCGCACTGGCAGCTGCAGAAGGACGCCGGCATCGCACTGCTGCCGGTGGGCGACTTCGCCTGGTACGACCAGGTACTGACCCACTCGCTGACCTTCGGCGTCATCCCCGAGCGTTTCCGTCACGGCGACGCCAAGCCCAGCCTGCACACCCTGTTCGCCATGGCGCGTGGTTCCGTGGCCACTGGCCATGGCGAGAGCTGCTGCGGCGGCGCCCATGCGCAGGAGATGACCAAGTGGTTCGACACCAACTACCACTACCTGGTCCCCGAGTTCACCGCCGACCAACAGTTCGAGCTGAGCTGGGAGCAGCTGTTCGAGGAAGTGGACGAAGCCAGGGGGCTGGGCCACGAGGTCAAGCCCGTGGTGATCGGCCCGCTGAGCTACCTGTGGCTGGGCAAGGCCAAGGGCGGGGATTTCGACAAGCTGGAACTGGTCGAGCGCCTGTTGCCGCTTTACGGCCAGATCTTCCAGCGCCTTGCCGCCAAGGGCGTGGAGTGGGTGCAGATCGACGAGCCGATCCTGGTGCTGGACCTGCCCCAGGACTGGAAGAACGCCTTCGAGCGCGTCTACAACCTGCTGCAGCGCGAGCCGCTGAAGAAACTGGTCGCCACCTACTTCGGCGGCCTGGAAGACAACCTCGGCCTGGCCGCCGGCCTGCCGGTGGATGGCCTGCACATCGACCTGGTGCGCGCTCCCGAGCAGTACCCGACCATCCTCGACCGCCTGCCGGCGTACAAGATCCTCTCCCTGGGCGTGGTCAACGGCCGCAACGTCTGGCGCTGTGACCTGGAGAAGGCCCTGGAGGTGCTGCAGCACGCCCACGAGCGCCTGGGCGATCGCCTCTGGGTCGCGCCGTCCTGCTCGCTGCTGCACAGCCCGGTGGACCTGGAGCGTGAAGACAAGCTGGATGCCGAACTGAAGAGCTGGCTGGCCTTCGCCGTGCAGAAGTGCGGTGAGGTCGCCGTGCTGGCCCGTGCCCTGGATGAGCCGGAAGCGCCCGAGGTGCTCGCCGCCCGCGAAGCCAGCCGCCTGGTACAGGCCAGCCGCGCCGCTTCGCCGCGCATCCACAAGCCCGCCGTGCAGGCCCGCGTCGCCGCCCTGCGCCCGGACGATGCCCGGCGTGCCTCGCGCTTCGCCAAGCGCATCGCCCAGCAGCGCACGCTGCTGGATCTGCCGGCTTTCCCGACCACCACCATCGGCTCCTTCCCGCAGACCTCCGCCATCCGCCTGGCACGCCAGTCGTACAAGCAGGGCAAGCTGTCCCTGGCCGAGTACACCGAGGCCATGCACAGCGAGATCCGCCACGCGGTGGAAGTGCAGGAGAGGCTGGGGCTGGACGTGCTGGTGCACGGCGAGGCCGAGCGCAACGACATGGTCGAGTACTTCGCCGAACAGCTGGACGGCTACGCCTTCACCCGCTTCGGCTGGGTGCAGAGCTACGGCTCCCGCTGCGTGAAGCCGGCGGTGATAGTCGGCGACCTCAGCCGTCCGAAGCCGATGACCGTGGAGTGGATCCGCTACGCCCAGGGCCTGACGCAGAAGGTGATGAAGGGCATGCTGACCGGCCCGGTGACCATGCTGATGTGGTCCTTCCCCCGCGAGGACGTGAGCCGCGAGGTACAGGCCCGCCAGCTGGCCCTGGCGATCCGCGACGAGGTGGTCGACCTGGAGGCCGCCGGCATCAAGGTGGTGCAGATCGACGAAGCTGCTTTCCGCGAGGGCCTGCCGCTGCGCAAGTCGCAGTGGCAGCACTACCTGGACTGGGCGACCGAGGCCTTCCGTCTCACCGCCAGCGGCGTGCGCGACGAGACGCAGATCCACACCCACATGTGCTACAGCGAGTTCAACGACGTGATCGAATCCATCGCCGCCATGGACGCGGACGTGATCACCATCGAGACCTCGCGCTCGGACATGGAATTGCTGGATGCCTTCGAGGCATTCGCCTACCCGAACGAGATCGGCCCGGGCGTCTACGACATCCACTCGCCGCGCGTGCCCACCACGGACGAGATCATCAAGTTGCTGCGCAAGGCCGCCCGGCGCGTGCCGGTCGAGCGGCTCTGGGTCAACCCGGACTGCGGCCTCAAGACCCGCGCCTGGCCGGAGACCGAAGCGGCCCTGGTCAACATGGTCGCTGCGGCACGGCAACTGCGCCGCGAACTGGCCTGAGCCCAGGCGAGCAGCCAACCAACGGGACGCCATGCGTCCCGTTTTGCATTACACGGTGCACCCGGGGCATGGCGATGAGCCCCAGGTTGGTTCCGAGCGCAGCCAGGCCCTACGGCGCGATGCCGGGCCGGCGCAGGATGCGTTGCTCCGCGTAGGGTGGAGGTCGCTTTTTTCCTCCACCGATCGGTGCCCGGCCGGGCACCGATGGTGGATGGGGGCGGCGGCGTCCCCCTGCGACCGCCGCCACACCGAGCGGTGGCCACGCGCTTATCCGAGGGTTGGTCTGTACCACTCGGAATCGACGGCGCGTACTGGCACGGCGATGTCAGCAACCGCTCTATCCTGGGCCTTACCAATCGGCCGGGTCTGTCAAGCGAAAGCTGGCCTAGACCAAAAACATGGCCTGGAAGCGTGATCGGGTTGGCATGAATTGTTGTTGCAAGGCGTGTTGAAACCAAAGCGTCTTTTTCCATTACTAGCGTCGCCTGTGTTCGAACATCTCGCTGCCAGCGTCATGGAAGCGCTCAGCAGCCTTTTGCCACTCATACGACCTGGTGAGTTCCCCGATGATTTCGAAAAGCAGAAGAAGCTTCATCCAGCTGGCGGCCGGCACGGTCGGTGCCACCGTCGCCAGCAGCCTGCTGCCGGCCAGCATCCAGGCGGCGCTGGCGATCCCCGCGCACCGCCGCCACGGCAACCTCAAGGACATCGAGCACGTGGTGATCCTGATGCAGGAGAACCGTTCGTTCGACCATTACTTCGGCACCCTCAAGGGCGTGCGCGGCTTCGGCGACCGCATGGCCATTCCGCTGCCCGACGGCCAGCGCGTGTGGCACCAGAAGGGCAGCAAGGGCGAGGTCCTGCCGTACCACTTCGACACCCTCACCACCAGCGCCCAGCGCGTGGACGGCACCCCGCACACCTGGCCCGACGCCCAGCAGGCCTGGAACGAAGGGCGCATGGACAAGTGGCTGCCGGCCAAGACCGAGCGCTCCCTGGGCTACTACAAGGAACAGGACATCGCCTTCCAGTTCGCCCTGGCCAATGCCTTCACCGTCTGCGATGCCTACCACTGCTCGTTCCAGGGCGGCACCAACCCCAACCGCCTGTTCCTCTGGACCGGCACCAACGACCCGCTCGGCCAGCACGGCGGCCCGGTGACCACCAACGACCACGACAGCGAAGGCCCGGTGGAGCAGGGCTACACCTGGACCACCTACCCGGAACGCCTGCAGGCCGCCGGCATCAGCTGGCGCGTGTACCAGGACATGGCGGACAACTTCTCCGACAACCCGCTGATCGGCTTCCGCCAGTACCGCGCGGCCGCGCCGGATTCGCCCCTGATCGTCAACGGCCTGAGCACCTGGAAGCTCGATGCGCTGAAGCGCGACGTGCTCGCCAACACCCTGCCGCAGGTGTCGTGGATCGTGGCGCCGGCCAAGTACTCCGAGCACCCCGGCCCGTCGAGCCCGATCTGGGGCGCCGAGTACACCGCCTGGGTGCTGGATGCGCTCACCGCCAACCCCGAGGTGTGGAGCAAGACCGCACTGCTGGTGATGTTCGACGAGAACGACGGCTTCTTCGACCACATGGCACCCCCTGCCGCGCCGAGCCTGAATGCCGACGGCACGCTGCACGGCAAGACCACCGCCGACGCCACCCTCGAATGGCACACCCAGGGCGACACCCGCTACCGCAACCAGCCCTACGGCCTCGGCCCGCGCGTGCCCATGTACGTGATCTCGCCCTGGAGCAAGGGTGGCTGGGTCAACTCCCAGGTGTTCGACCACACCTCGGTGATCCGCCTGCTCGAACAGCGCTTCGGCGTCATGGAGCCCAACATCAGCCCCTGGCGCCGCGCCGTGTGCGGCGACCTGACCTCGGCGTTCGATTTCGCCAACCCCAACGGATCGTTCCCGGGGCTGCCGGACACCAGCCAGGCCGACGCCATCGTCGCCAGCCAGATCAAGCTGCCGAAACCCAAGCCGCCGGCCGTGGCCGCCATGCCCGTGCAGGAAATGGGCATCCGCCGCGCCCGGGCGTTGCCTTATGAACTGGGCGTGCACGCGCGCTACCGCGCAGGCGAGGAAGCCCTCAGCCTCACCTTCGCCAACACCGGCAAGGCGGGTGCGGTGTTCCAGGTGTTCAACCTGCTGGACAGCGTCAGCGCGCCCAAGCGCTACACCGTCGGCGCGCACCGCCGCCTGCACGACAGCTTCCCGGGCAACGCCAGCGGCGACTACCACCTGGAAGTGCACGGCCCGAACGGCTTCCTGCGCGTGTTCCGCGGCAACCTGCGCCGCGACGCGGCGGACCGCAAGGCACCGCTGCCGGAAGTGCGCGTCGACTACCAGCCGCTGCTCGGCAGGCTGCAAGTGCAACTGATCAACCGTGGCCGCCAGCCGCTGAAGCTGACGATCAAGGACAACCTCTACTTCCGTGGCGAAAGCCAGACCCTCACCGTCCCGCCGGGCCAGCGCAGGGAAGTGCGCTACTCGCTGCGCAGCAGCGGCAACTGGTACGACTTCAGCGTCCGCGCGCAAGGCGTGGAGGGCTTCCTGCGCCGCTTCAGCGGGCGCATGGAAGACGGCCGCCCAGGCTTCAGTGACCCGGGCATGGGGCTCGGGTCGTTGACCTTCTGAGGGGGAGGCCTGGCCCGCTTTGGCGGGCCAGGTCGGGGGGCGGTTACGGGGTTCCTGCGATCGGGAGTCGCTGCGGTGGGCATTCGAGACTGGGCAGCGGGCCTATTCGGAGCGGTCCTATCGAGGCTCGGCGTCGTTCACGAACGTCCACATGCTCCCATCGAATTTCAGCGTGCCGCGAACGATCCCGCTCGGGCAGCACAGCGCATCTTCGCCTCTGAGTTTCCTGCCTTCGTAGCGCAGTGCGCCGTCCTCCAGATAAAGCCGCTCGACGATTCTTGGGGGCCTATTCGCGATTCGGGAATGCTCAGGGCTGATATAGAGCTTGTCGTAGCTCCCATAGACCACGACCGCTATCTGCGTTGCCTGCATCTGCGAGCCGCCACTGCACCCCAGGTCCAAGGCATACAGCGCCACGTGAGCCCTCCGGTCGAGGGTGTAGGGCACGACGTTCTTGGGGGCCATCGCATAGCTGCAGCCGAGGGTGCTGGCGTATCGCTCCACCAGTGACGGGATGTTCTCGATCTCCTCGGCGATGCGTTGTTCCTGAAGGCGAACGTATGCCGCCACGCTTTCCTCGGTATCTCCTAGCGCCACCGGTGAAAGCAGGCCCAGCAACACAGCACAGGCTGCCAGGCGCTTCCGTTTAAACCTGTCCATCCGCAATTCCTTTGCCATGGTGGTGTGATCAATCCCCTCGAACCCGCTTCAGCCAGTTCCAGAAGGGGTCGCTCGATTCATCGTCGTCCATGCTCGCGGTGCTGTGCACGATCTCCTTCGCGCGCACGGGGATGCTCAGTCCCAGCGTGCGCTCGACGTGCTCGCGGAACAGGCGTGGGGGCGGCGGGTAGTCGGCGTCTTCGTAGTCGGCGTCCTTGATCTGCTGGGGCGTCACACCGAACTGCTCCGGCCAGCAGAGTTCGTCGTAGCCGATGGCGAGCAGGCGCAGCAGGTCTTCGATGGTCTGTGTCAGCACGCAGAGCATCACCGAGCCGGAGCCCGAGCCCAGGTGGACGATGCGCTGCTCGCCGGCATCGTCCAGCCAGAGGCCTGCCCAGGAGCCGTCTCCGCCCGTCCTGAGGAAGATCACCAGCCGCTCGTTCACCGCCGGGGCGTCGCTGTTGGTCCAGGCGCGGGTGTCGGTCGGGTCCGGTACGTGGATGGAGGTGGTGGAGATGTCGCTGAATTCGGGCTCCGGGTGCAGGGTCATGTAGCGGGTACCGCTGCGGAGCGTACGGACGCAGCCGTGCGCTTCCATCCGTTCGATGGCCTGGCGCAACAGGCTGGGCATCGGATTGGCGGCCGGAAAGGCGGCCGCAACCTCATCGGAGAATCTCATTTCGTCCCTGGTCTGCCCTGTGGTGGATGGCGGGGTGGATATCGGCGCAGATTACCCTGCGCGCTCCTCGGCTGGCGTTACGGGGCTCACGTTGCTAATCGAGTCGGGATTCTGGTGGCGGTGGGGGGGCGAGGCTTGATCACTACCGTTCAGGCAGTGTCCTGGGAAGGCAGGTAGGGCAGGAGACGCTCGGTCTCTTTGCGCACCACCGCGTAGCACTCGCAGCTCAACGCTTCGAGCCTGGCCCTGTCCAGCACCCTGATGTGGCCACGGCTGTATTCGATCACGCCCTGGCGTTGCAGATTTCCAGCAGCCTCGGTAACGCCTTCGCGACGCACCCCGAGCATATTGGCGATCAGTTCCTGGGTCATGTTCAGCGAGTTTCCGGACAGCCGGTCCAGCGACAGCAGCAGCCAGCGGCACAGCTGCTGGTCGATGGAATGATGGCGGTTGCAGACGGCGGTCTGGGCCATCTGGGTGATCAGCGCCTGGGTGTAGCGCAGCATCAGTTGCAGCATCTCGCCATGGCGGTTGCATTCGTCCTTCAGACGTTGCCCCGGCAACCGGTAGGCGTAGCCGGCGCTCTGCACGATGGCGCGGCTGGGCGTGCTTTCGCCGCCCATGAACACTGCGATACCGATCATCCCTTCGTTGCCTGCCACCGAGATCTCTGCCGATGCGCCGTTCTCCATGACGTAGAGCAGGGAAACGATGGCGTCGATGGGGAAGAACACATGGCGCATGGCGTCGCCTGATTCGTAGAGCACCTTGCCAAGCGGGAACTCGACGAGCTCAAGGTGGGGCTGCAGACGCTTGCGCGCGTCGTCCGGCAATGCGGACAGCAGGTGGTTCTGCTGGGGCTTGGGTATGCGGGTCATAGTGGTCGCCTAGGGGGAAGTGGAGGCCCCAGGTGGCCCACACTACTCCACTTACGCGTCCACGTACGGTGCCTTCCTGGTCTCCATGGGTGCGCTGGCGTACAGACGCCAGGGGATGGCTCGTGCAACCTACGGGGCTGCGGACAGATCCGTCGCTCCCAGGGGGGCCCATGAAACCTATTACCACCTATCTCGCCAACTCCTTTCCCGAACACAGTGTGACGATGAGCGCGCGACCGGGCGGTAGCCTGGTGGTGTGCCTCGAGCGGGCGGGCAATCGCTACCTGAGAGTAGTTGCCGCCGGTGCATTGGCCGATGCTGACCAGCTTGACGCCCTGGTCAAGCAGATTCAGCTGGATCTCAAGTTGAGGAAAGGGGGGGAGCTCTGGCTGGCTACGGATGGCCACCGGGCCGGCATTGAGTTGCCCACCTACAGCGGCATGCCGCTGCGCCTTGGCAAGAAACCGTTCATGGCAAGGCCTCAGTGAGGGGGCGACAGGCTAGCGCCTGTCAGGCTTGCCGGGAGTATCCAGGGGCAAGGACAGCTGCCTGTCGTACAGGGCGATTTCGGCGCGCAGTGCTTCAAGGAACTGGCGTTTGTCCTGTGTCGATTTGCGCCGTTCCGGCGGATCGACGGGGTTCGATTCGAGCGCGTCCATGCGGTCTTCCTCTGGCGTGTGCATGAATCCCTCCGTCCGCCGTGGTGGCGGAGCGTTCATTTGAACGTGGGAAACGATCCGGATGGGGCGAGACAGGTCGGTACCGTGGGCGTGGGGACTCTACTCGTAGCGTCGCTCCGGCCTGCAGGCCTTCAGGAGCTCCGCACCGGTCGTCTGACAGGCTCTCGGCTGCAGGGTGCGGATGGCGCGGCGGGCGAGTGATGCCTGCAACGCATCCATGGCGTTGCGTGCCGCTTCGTAACGGGCCTGCAGTTCACTCGCAGCGCTGCTGCGTTCTTCCGGGGAAAGCTCGCAGCGTTTTCTGATGATGGCGTCGATGGCGATCAGGAACTGCTGCAGTTCTTGGGTCCGTCGTGCACGTATCGCCCGTTCCTGAGCGGTTTCGGGTATGTGGCCCGGTGGGGGCGTGGCACTTGCAATCGAAACGGTCATGGTGCTTCCCGGGTCTGGGTTGAGGGTAGTCCGTACAATTGCAGACTTCGCCCATGGGTGTCGGTGCGTTGGAGCACTTATATCGGCCCTAAGCGCCCTAACGCACCGAGGCCGACGGGAGCATCTGCGATGCTCGCCAGGAGCGAGCGCACCTGCGAAGCCTTGTGAGGTAGAGATGAAAAGACATTCCGATCCCAATCTGGTCCGTCGGCCCGGCAAGCCTGTGGCAAGGCGCTTCCCGCTTCAGGTCACCGCAGGACAGTTGCTGCTCAGGCGTTGTCTGGAAACCGACGAGAGGGATATCCATGGGCCTGCGGGCGAGCCGTTACACCAGGGGCCGCAGCCATGAGCGGCCGTGGGCTACAGGGCATGCGGCTTCCTTTCTACTTCGTCATCGACCGGGAAAGCGGCAATGTGATCCGGTTGATACGGCGCGAGAGCGTCCCGGACGACACCCCGACCATCATCCACCTGTTGGCCCCCTGCTCGGGGCAGCGGCGCCATGCGTCGTTGTACGCCTCCGGCAGGGACCTGATCCACGCGTCCCATGTGCTGGATGATTTCGACAGCGCCTGCCTGCGACGCCGGGTTGCCCGTTAAGCGCGCCAACGCACCGAAGTCGCATGCGAGCCTGGCTAAGCTCAAGGCCCCGGAACAAGATCCTGCAGAGCCGGGTTGCCTTCGAGGGCCCCATGAAGATTCCATGCCACAACGATCCCCTGCTCGATATCCTCTTTTCCCATCCTGAGATCGCGGCAGAGCGGGCTCCGCAACGGCCTATCTATTCACGCGCCGAGCGCTATTCCTTCCCGGACCCATCCGATCCCCCCGCAGTCGCCCGGAAGCACCCTCCCGAGCCCTGCATCGTGCCTTTCGTGGGGCCGCCGGCCCCCTGAGCTCCGCCCCGGTCAGGCCTGCTCAAGGCTTGCCGAGGCTGCTCGGTACAGCGCCACGACCTGGTGCTCGCCGCCGTCGTCCCGTAGCACCAGGGTCGCATCGGCCTGCACCTGCCCATCCAGGCTCAGTGAACCGCTGCCGCTGCCGGCCGGACGGACCTCGATCCGATAACGCGTTGCTCCGAATCGGTAGTGCAGGGTATAGCCCGGCCAATGCGCGGGCAGCAGCGGCTGGATGCGCAGTGTGGTGCCGTTGCGCTGCAGGCCCAGCAGGGACTCGACGATCAAGCGGTACATCCACCCGGCCGAACCCGTGTACCAGCTCCAGCCACCACGGCCTGCATGGGGCGCAGCGCCGTAGACGTCCGCCGCCATTACGTAGGGCTCCACCTTGTAGGTTTCGATCCGCGCGGTGCCGTGCTGGCCGGCCGGGTTGATCATGTGCAGCAGCTCCCAGGCCCGCTTGCTGTCGCCGAGCCGGGCGAAGGCCATGCTTGCCCAGACGGCGGCATGCGAGTACTGGCCGCCGTTTTCCCTGACGCCTGGCACATAGCCCTTGATGTAGCCGGGGTCCAGCGAGCTGTGATCGAACGGTGGGTCCAGCAGTAGCACGATGCCGATATCTCGGCGAACCAGATGCTCGTCCAGTGCGGCCATGGCGCGGCGGGCACGGTCGTCCGGCGCGACGCCGGAAAGCACCGCCCAGCTCTGGGCGATGGAGTCGATCCGGCACTCCTCGTTGCGGAACGATCCCAGCGCTTGTCCGTTGTCGAAATAGGCACGTCGATACCAGCCTCCGTCCCAGCCATGTTCTTCCAGGCTGGCACTCAGCAGTTGCGCCTGTTCGGTACAGCGTTGGGCGAACGAGGTGTCATCTTGCAGGTGGGCCATCTCGGCAAATCGCAGCAGGACTTCATGGCCGAAGAAGCCCAGCCAAACGCTTTCCCCCTGTCCCTGCTCGCCCACCCGGTTCATGCCGTCGTTCCAGTCACCGCAACCCATCAGGGGCAGTCCGCGTTCACCGCGCGGCAGGCTGTTCTCTATGGCTCGCACGCAGTGCTGGTACAGGCTTTCCTCCAGAGGCGAGTGGCCCGGCAGATCGTAGTAGGACTCTTCGCCCGCGTTCAGCCGACGACCTTCGATATAGCCGACCTTTTCGTGCAGCACAGTGACGTCCCCGGTGACCTGGACATAGCGGCTTGTGGCCAGCGGCAGCCAGAGGAAATCGTCCGAGCAGCCCGTGCGCACGCCCCTGTTCTGCGGTGGATGCCACCAGTGCTGCACGTCGCCTTCGGGAAACTGGTGCGCGGCGCAGAGCAGCAGGTGACGGCGCGCGGAGCCCGGGTCGGCATGGACCATCGCCATGCAGTCCTGCAGCTGGTCGCGGAAGCCGATGGCACCGCCAGACTGGTAGTAGCCGCTGCGTGCCATGAAGCGGCTGGCGATGACCTGGTACATCAGCCAGCCGTTGGCCATGAAGTCGATGGATGGATCGGGCGTCTCGATACGGACGGCGCCCAGGGTGTCCCGCCAGTACCTGCGCACCTTGTCCAGTTCACTGATGGCGGCCAGGGTGCCCCGATGCTTGAGCAGCAGAAGGTTGGCCGCCTTGGCATCGTTCTCGAAGCCCAGCCGAAAGACGATCTCGCGGCTTTCACCCTCGTCCAGTACCAAGGGCACCTGGAATGCGCCACAAGGGTCCATGCCTGCGCCGGTGCGGCCGGACAGGCGTCCACGTTCCAACGCGGCCGGCGATGCCAGGTTGCCGTTGCGTCCGATGAACTCGGTGCGGTCGCCGGTGAATCCCGGGTTCTCGGCATCGGTGTCGAGGAAGGCCACTCGGCTGGAGAAGTCGATGGAGTAGGCGTTGCGCGCTAGCAGCGCACCGCTGAAGGGGTCAGCTTCGGTGACCAGGTGCATGGCCGATCTGCTGCGCAGGTCGCCGAGCACCCATTCCACGTAGCTGGTCACCGTAAGCCGGCGGGGCCGGCCGGAGCTGTTGCGTACCTTGAGCCGGGAGAACTTGATCGGTGCCTCCAGGGCGACGTAGACCCACAGCTCGGTGTTGATGCCGTTCTCCTCGTGCTCGAAGACGCTGTAGCCGAAGCCGTGGCGAATTCGATATGCGCCGCGGCCCGGGCAGGGCAGGGGGGTTGGCGACCAGTAGTGACCGCTGTCTTCGTCGCGCAGGTAGAGGGCTTCGCCGCTGGGGTCGCTGACCGGGTCGTTGTGCCAGGGCGTGAGCCGGTATTCGTGGGCGTTCTCACCCCAGGTGTATGCGCTGCCGCTTTCGGAGACGACGCTACCGAGCTTCGGGTTCGCCAGTACGTTGACCCAGGGCGCCGGGGTGGGGCGGTCGCGTTGCACGTCGATGATGTATTCGCATCCGTCGGCACTGAAGCCGCCGTAAGCGTTGGTCAGCACCCGTTGCGGTGGGCGCGGCAGGTCTTGCGGCAGTGCACGTGGTTGCGGGGCTGCGGCGGATGGCTCGAAGCGGCCCAGCGATGGTTCGGCCCGGCGCCTTTGGACCTGCTCGGCGAGGCTGCCCTTGCTGTCGTTGATCACCAGGCGTGCCACGGCGAGGATCAGGGTTCGGTCCTCGCCTGAGAGCTGTTGTGCAGGGCGCACGAAGATACCGCCGGGGCGGTCCACCAGGTTGGCCTCGCTGCCGGAGGTGACCAGCCCCATGATCAGGTCCTGAAGGTGCTGGCGGTAGCCGGCCTGGTCCTCGTTCCAGATCACGAGATCCACCGCCAGGCCTTTCTGCCGCCAGTAGGTGTGGGCCTGCACCATCTGCCTGGCCAGTTCGATGCTGGCAGGAGCGGCGATCTGCAGCAGAACGATAGGTAGGTCGCCGGATATGCCTTGACCCCATAGCCCTGACTGGTTGCGCCGGTTGGCAACCAGCGTCGCCTGGTCGGTGCGCAGTGCGGCATTCGCATAGAGGATGCCAGCCGCCATCTGCTCGAACAGGCGGGCATCCGCCATTGTCGCGTTGAGCTGGCGCAACAGCACCTGGCTGTGGGTCCAGGCGAGGTCGAAGACGCGATCGGCCAGATGGCGGTCGCGGTATTTCTCGATCAGGTGCAGGCAGTCTTCGCGACTGTCCGCGATGCCGGTCACCAGGTCGATGGTGGCTGTCTGGTTGGGGTCCAGGGTGATGCGGCAGCGGATGGCCACGATGGGGTCCAGTACCGGGCCGGCGGTGCCGGAGAGCTGTTCCGTGCCTTCGGCCAGGGCCGCCGGAGCTACCACCGTGCGTCCCCTGCCGATGAAACGGGCGCGGTCCGTCTCGTAGGAAATGCTGTCGATGTCCACGCCGTGCGCTGCCAGGAGGTGGCACATCCAGGGCACCGCCTCGTCGCTGGCGCGGGGGCGGCGGGTGCAGACGATGGCCTGTAGCGGACGCAGCAGCTCGGTCTGCACGAAGAGGTTGCTGAAGGCCGGGTGCATCGCGTCACTGAGTGCAGGTGCCAGCACCACCTCGCTATAGCTGGTCAGCTCCAGGCTCCGTCTCGTGCGGCTGCGGTTGGTGAGGTGCAGGCGCCTGAGCTCGATGTCGTCCTCCGGGGATACGACGATCTCCATGTGGCTGTCGAAGTCGCATTCGCGAACACGGAATTCAGCTCGTGCGTCGGTGAAGATGGCTTCATGGAATTCCGGGTGGCGCAGGGTCGGCTGGTGCGCAGCCGACCAGTAGGCGCCGCTGGCGACATCCCGCAGGTAGCAGAACATGCCGTAGCCATCCCGGGTGAAGTCTTCCTGCCAGCGGGTGATCGCCAGGTCGCGCCGTTTGCTGTAACCGCCACCGGCGTTGCTCAGCATCACGTGGTAGCGACCGTTGGAGAGCAGCTGCACGGCGGGGCGTTTGCGGCCTGGATCAGCGTAGACGCGCAGCTTGGTTTCGTTTTGGCGCGTGGCTTCGTCAGCCGGCGCGTTGGTGGCGTGGATGTACTGGACCGCGCTCTTGGGGACACGCTCCTGCAGCAGAAGCAGGGTGGCCTGGAACTGCGGCACGGACTCGAAGCGGCGCTGCATCGGGCGGTCGAGTAGCAGGCAGGTGAGTGCCAGCAGGCTCATGCCCTGGTGGTGGGCCATGAAGGAGCGGACGATGGCCGAGGACTGCCCACGGGGCAGGCGCGCCTCTGTGAAGTCCACCGCCTCATAGAGTCCGAAGCGGCCCGCGAGGCCCAGCGATGCCAGGCGCTGGAGGTTACGGCAGGCGGCTTCGGGCGCCACCATCAGGGCCAGGACACTGGCGTAGGGGGCTACCACCCTGTCTTCGCCGAGGCCGCGCTTGAGGCCCAGCCCCGGTACCCCGAAGGCGCGGTACTGGTAGTTGAACTGTGCGTCGAGGGTGTTGTAGCCCGATTCGGAAACCCCCCAGGGAATGCCGTTCTGATTGCCATGTTCGATCTGCCTGGCCACCGCCGCGCGGCAGCTCTGGTCGAGCAGCGTGCCTTCGTAGCCGGGCATCACCAGCAGGGGCATCAGGTACTCGAACATCGAGCCGGACCAGGACAGAAGCACCGGTACTCCACCATTGCTGGTGAGCAGCCGGCCAAGGGTGAACCAACCCTCTTGCGGCAACTGGCCCTGGGCGATGACGACGAAGTTGGTCAGGCGCATCTCGGAAGCGAGCAGGTCATAGAAGGCGGTGTCGAGCCGACGTTCATCGACGTTGTAGCCGATCACGAAAAGGTCTCGGCGTGTGTCGTAGAGGAAGGTGAAATCCATGTCCGCCAGTGCGGCCGCCATTTCCGCAAGCCGCTCCAGGGCCTGCACACGCCCGGCGGCGAGCGTGCGCACCGCCTGCACCCTGTCCTGGTGTTCGGGGCTCCAGAGGCGGGCGTCCAGTTGGGCCATCCGGCGCCAGGTGCTGTGTTCCGCATCGCTCGCCTGGAGGGGCTCCGGCAGCTGGAAACGCTGCAGCTCCTGCTGCTGGTCCATGCACTGCCCATGCAACTGGTCGATCCAGAATGCTGCGTCCGTCGTGTCCCCTGGTGACAGGAGGCGGGTGGTATCTGCCGTTCTCTGCAGCAGCCCGATCATCCGGGGAATGTCCGCGAGTCCGCTCTGCACGCTCATCGCCTCGGCCTCGCCGCGCAGATCGATCAGCGCACGGGTATCAAGGTCGGTTGCGAGGAGCGCGTCGAGAACGGTGTCGATGCCGTCCATCAGGCCACCGGCCACGCGCCGATCCAGCAGTCGTTCATCAGCCAGTGCCATGAGACCGGGACGCAGGGTCAGCAGCAGTCCGGCAAGGTTGCCGCTGTCGACGGTGGAAACGTAGCGCGGCGGCAAGGGCTGGAGGGTGCGGGTGTCGTACCAGTTGTAGAAGTGGCCGCGATGGCGCTCCAGCCCGGCCATGCTGGCCAGCATCCGCTCCAGGCGATCCAGGAGGCAGCCACCGCTCAGGTAGCCGAAGTCATGGGCGGCCAGATGGGATAGCAGCGCCATGCCCATGTTGGTGGGTGAGGTCCGATGAGCGATGGCGGCACGTGGCTGCTCCTGGATATTGTCCGGTGGCAACCAGTTGTCCTCCGGGCCGACATATTGCTCGAAGAAGGCCCAGGTCTTGCGCGCCAGCACATGCAGGAAACGCAGGTCGTCGGTGGAGCAGGAGAAATGTGCGATCGCCGCGGGGCGACTGAGCCACCAGGCCAGGGCCGGGCTGACCAGCCAGATGGTCAGGAAGGGGCTGGCCAGTACCAGCACGTCGGGGTTGGGCAGCAGCAGAGCCAGCAACGACAGCGCCAGCAGTGGGGCGATCCACAGGCTGCGATAAAGGCCGAGGAACGCGTTGCCGGTGCTTCGCTCCACCTCCCGGGAGGCGTTCCACTCCAGCAGGTGCCTCCTGCTGACCACCATGCGCCACAGGGTCCGGATGATCGCATCGAGGCTATAGAGCGCTTCGTGAGGCAGCCATGCTAGGTTCAGCAGTGCACGGGTGAAGTGCATGCCGGAGGTTCGAAAGGCCGCCGACAGGTGTTCGCGAAGCGGAATCTCGGGGGTTTTGCGCAGTAGCTCCAGCAATGTGTTCAGCAGCGGTTGGGCGAGCACCAGCAGTACCAGTGCAGAGGTCCAGATGTAGGGCTGGGAGGACACCAGCCAGCCCCAGGCGAGCATGCCCAGGAGCGCCACCTGCTCCAGGCTGCGCCGCAGGTTGTCGAGGATCTTCCAGCGTGCGAGGACGCTCAGGCGGTTGCGTTCGGTGCCGCCTTCGGGGCAGGGCGTCCAGGGCAGCGCCCAGGGCAGCAGTTGCCAGTCACCGCGAATCCAGCGGTGACGGCGCTTGACGTCGGCGCTGTAGCGGGCGGGGTGCTCTTCGTAGAGTTGCACGTCACTGAGCAGGCCTGAGCGCGCGTAGCATCCTTCGATCAGGTCGTGGCTGAGGATGCAGTTTTCCGGGAAGCAACCTTCAAGGGCTTGCTCGAACGCATCGATGCAATAGATGCCTTTGCCAATGAAGGAGCCGTGCTGGAACAGGTCCTGGTAGACATCCGACACGACACGCGTGTAAGGGTCCACACCGGCATCGCTGCCGAAAAGGCGGGCATAGGCCGACCTTGCCGTGCTCGGCAGGCTGATGCCGATGCGTGGCTGGAGAATGGCGTAGCCGCTGCTGATATGTCCCAGGCGCGGGTCGAAGGTCGCACGGTTGAGCGGGTGCTCCATGGCGCCGACGAGCTGGCGGGCGACATCGCGTGGCAGCTGGGTGTCGGTATCCAGGGTGATTACGTAGCGGACCGCCGGCAGCGCGTCGATGTCACCGACTATCAGCGCGAAGCGCTCCCGACCTCGTCCTCGGAGCAGCGCATTGAGTTCCGCGAGCTTACCGCGCTTTCGCTCATACCCCATCCAGGTCCGATCGGACGGGTTCCATTGCCGTGGCCGGTGGAGCAGGAAGAAACGATCTCCCTCGCTGTTCGGGTACTTCGCGTTGAGCGCTTTGATCTGCAGCTGCGCCATGCCCAGCAGGCCAGCGTCCGCGTCGATCACCTCGGTGGGGGCGTCCAGGAAATCAGTGAGCAGCGCGAAGTACAGGTTGCCGTCCCGGTTCGCGAGATAGCGGACTTCCAGGCCTTCGGCCAGTTCCTCGACGTCTCCGGCATGGGCGATCAAGGTGGGTATCACGACCAGGGTGCAGGCATCCCTCGGGATGCCCTTGCTGTAGTCCAGGCGTGGCAAGGGGTTGGGTACGACGGTCAGGGTCACCAGCCAGTTCACCAGGCCGATGGCCAGTCGGCTGGTCATCAGCAGCGCGCCGATGGCGAGCGGTACCAGCAGGTAGGTCGGGACGCCATCGCGCCGCGAGGCGTCGATGAATGGCCAGGCAAACGCCAGCGTGAGGAGCAGGGCGGGCGTCAGGAAGAACGCCAGGGGTGCGCTTCGCAGCAGGCGCTGCCAGCGCTGGGCCATTGGGATGCGCGCCGCGATGCTCCGTTCCAGTTCGGCGAGGCCATGGTCGATCAGGTAGTAACCCACGTGCCCGGTCGGGGCCGTCTCCGGGTTGGCGACGCTGAGCAGGACAGCGGCTTCGGCGACGTCCTCTTCGCTGCGGGCACAGGTCCTGGCCAGGCGTTCGACCTCGTGTCGATAGCGGTCGCGGCTGGCGAAGTCCATGAGCGGGTAGATGCCCGCCGGATCTGTGCGTAGCACCTGTTCGACCTGGCTCAGGTTTTCGACGAATTCACGCCAGTCGGTAGCCGAGAGCAGGCGCAGGCTGCCGATGCTGTTGCCGATCGAGACCTGCTCGGCAGCCTGCTGCTGGGCGTCCAGGCGCACCAGGCGCTCGATGCTGAGGCCTCCTTCGGCAAGTGCCTGCTCGATCCACGTCATGGGCAGGACCAGTGCGGCGCTCTGCCCCTGCAGGCGTCTTGTCAGCTCAGCGACGAAGGACGCGGTGAGCGGAGGGGCGGAGCGCGCCATGTCCGCCACTGTCAGCACCACGCTCTTGGCGTCCCGTTCGGCGGTTTCGATAAGGCGGTCGGCCCAGTCGTTGGCCAGGATGTGCTCGTCCCAGTTGACCATCACCCGCGAGGCGACGCGCCGCAGGTTCTCGATCAGCGCCAGGCGCAGCATTATGGGGATCGCCCATAGCTCGCCCAGGGTCAGGGGCGTGACGCTCTGATAGGCCGCGACGAAGCGGCTCAGGCTCTCGCCGTCGACCCGGCCATCCCCATGGGAGATGGTTTCCAGCGCGATGTCGTAGACCCTGGGCAGGCCCGCCGACGGGCCGCTTGCCAGGCGTGGCAGCTCACGACTGTAGCCTCTTGGCAGATGGCTCTTGGCGGTGCGGATGTGCTCTTCGACCAGGTAGAAGTTGTCCAGCAGCCATTCCGCTGCCGGTGTGACGTTCTGGTTCGGCCCGGGAGCGCTGTTGAGGGCCAGGCAACTGCTGGTCAGGGTGATCTCGTTCTGCGCCAGGCGTGCCAGCAACGTATCGCGGACCGGATGCCGGCCTACATGGTGGTGCTGGGCCAGCCAGGCGCCGTATGCGGCCATCTGCTCGCTGCTGAACAGTTCCGCGCGGAGGATGGGCTCATACTCGAATTTGCGTCGTGAGGTACGCCACTGTGCGTAGCGAAAATGCAGGCGCGCCAGCCAGGCGCGGGTACGAATGCTATCCATATGGGTCCCTTGCACGACGCGCCTGCCTATCGAGCGCAGCAGGCGTGGTGGCGGTGAGCCGGGGTAGATGGCTCGATGAAGCGGCGTGTTGCCCGAGGGCAATTTTGAAGGTTGACGAGCCTATCGGGCGGCGTCCGTGTCGTCTGTTCGTTAGCGAACATAGCCGTGTGCGGCGTTGTGGGCAGAGAGGCTGGCTGCGCGCCGGTCTCCTGTGCGGTGCGGCATCGTCCGAAGAAGGTGGCGCCGAAGTGATGACGGCTGGCACAGCTGGCGAAACGAATTCAACTGCTGCGAACAGAGTGAGCCGGCGCTTACACTGGCGGCTCCGCAACCACGGCTTCCGCTCGACACATGGCCAACCGACCGCACATACGACCCGCCCTGGATGGGGACATCGCCGCCCTCTGCGCGCTGGACCCCATCGCCTGCCCGGAACAGGGCCGTAGGCACTTCATCGCCACCGCCGTGGCCGCCGGCCAGTGCTGGGTCGCCACCGAGGCGGACGCTGCATCGGCGCTGCTCGGCTACGGGGTGATCAACGACGCCTTCTTCGAGCAGGACTTCATCCCGCGGCTGGTGGTGAGGGAGTCGGCGCGGCGTCGCGGCATCGCCTCCGCCCTGATCGGCGCGCTGGAGGGGCAGGGCACCGGCGCCAAGATGTTCACCTCCACCAACGCCTCCAACGCGCCGATGCGCGGCCTGCTCGCCAAGCTGGGCTTCGTTCCCAGCGGCCATATCGACAACCTGGACGAGGGCGACCCCGAGCTGGTCTTCGTCAAGTTCCGCCCGCGCGCCCAGGGCGCCTGATCGCAGGGTCAGCGGCTTGCGGGACATACCCACGATAAGGACATCGACAGCACCATGAGCAATCCGGAACAACTCCATCGCGACGGCTATGCACTGCTGCGCCAGGCGGTCCCCGCCGAGTGGCTGGATGCGCTGCGCGCCACCTTCGATGCCGGCGTGAAGCCCTCGGACCAATGGCCCGTACCGCGCGGCAGGGACTGGCGCCACTCGCTGCTGGACCATGATCCGAGGGTGCGGGCGGTGTGCCGCCTGCCGTCGCTGCTGGCGGTGGTGGGCGAGTTGATCGGCGAGCGCTTCTTCCTCGCCCAGGCGGAAGGCCGCGAGCCGCTGGCGGGCGGCGGCCACCAGCCGTTGCACCGTGACCTCTCCACGTACCGCCCGGGCGACATCGCCAACGCCCTGGTCTTCCTCGACGACTACGGCCCCGGCAACGGCGCCACCCGCATCGTGCCCGCCAGCCACCGACCGGCGCCGGGCGAGATGCCGTTCGACTTCAGCGACGAGTCCCGCTCCGTGCCGCTTTCCGGCACAGCGGGGGACATCCTCGTGTTCGACGTCGACCTGGTGCATGCGGGCAGCCTGAACCTGCTCGGCACGCGCCGCCGCTCCGTCCTCATCGCCTACTACGCCGGGGCGCTGCATGCGTCGCACCTGCAGACGGCGGGCCTGCGGGGTGTCCGGATGGAGGCGGTGGAGTGGTTCGAGCCGCCGGCGGCAGGATCAGATCGAACCCAGGTCGACCCGTTCGGATAGCGCTTGCGCGGCCTCCTTGCGCTCCGAATAGCGATCCACCAGCTCGGGATGATCCCTCAGTAGCCGCGTGAACCGCACCAGCTCCTCCATCACATCGACGACGCGATCGTAGTAGGCGGACGGCTTCATGCGGCCGGCGTCGTCGAACTCCATGTAGGCCTTCGGCACCGAGGACTGGTTGGGGATGGTGAACATGCGCATCCAGCGACCCAGGATGCGCAGCTGGTTGACGGCATTGAACGACTGCGAGCCGCCGCAGACCTGCATCACTGCCAGCGTCTTGCCCTGTGTGGGCCGAATGGCACCCAGGGCCAGGGGAACCCAGTCGATCTGGGCCTTGAACACGGCCGATACCGCACCGTGACGCTCGGGCGAACACCACACCTGGCCCTCCGACCAGAGGATCAGGTCACGCAGCTCCTGGACCTTGGGATGCTCCACCGGCGCATCGTCCGGTAGCGGCAGGCCGGAGGGATTGAACAGGCGTGTTTCCGCGCCGAAGTGCTCCAGCAGTCGCGCCGCTTCTTCGGTCAGCAGGCGGCTGAAGGAACGCTCCCTCGTCGAGCCGTAGAGCAGCAGGATGCGCGGCTTGTGCAGGCTGGCCTCATGGGCCGGTGGTGGTGCGTCGAACAGGGTCGGATCGAGATTCGGTAGGGGGTCTTTCATCGCTCGCGCTCGCTCAAAGGGTGCCGATCCTGTCCAGCTCACGCTTGAGCGCCTCGCGCCCCAGTTGCCCGAAGGGCAAGGCGAAGAAGGCGCGGCAGCGCGCGTCGATGCGTGCCAGCGTGGCCCGGAAGGCCGCCACCTGCTCTTCGTCACCGTGCACCTCGGAGGGGTCTTCCAGGCCCCAATGGGTTTTCAGCGCCGGGCCGAAGTACACCGGGCAGGCTTCACCCGCCGCCTTGTCGCAGACGGTGATGACGATGTCCGGCGGATCGTTCTCGAAGGCATCGTTGCCCTTGCTGCTCAGCCCGTCGATGGCGATGCCGGCCTGCTGGAGGGTCGTGAGGCTGCGTGGCAGCACCTGGCCCTTGGGGAAGCTCCCGGCGCTGACGGCCTCGAAACCCTCGGGCGCCAGGTGGTTGAACAGGGCTTCGGAAAGGATGCTGCGGCAGCTGTTGGCCGTGCACATGAAGAGGACTCGCATGCGGTGCTCCATTCGTTCAGATGGCCAGGCGCAGGGCCAGGGCCGAGAGAGTGATCAACAGGACCGGCAAGGTCAGCAGGATGCCGACCCTGAAGTAGTACCCCCAGGTGATGCGGATGCCCTTGCGCTCCAGTACGTGCAGCCAGAGCAGGGTGGCCAGGCTGCCGATGGGGGTGATCTTCGGGCCCAGGTCGCAGCCGATGACGTTCGCGTAGATCATCGCCTCGCGCACGATGCCGCTGGCTTCGCTGGCCTGGATGGAGAGGGCGCCGATCAGCACGCTGGGCATGTTGTTCATGACCGATGACAGGGCCGCCGACAGCAGCCCGGTGCCCAGGGCCGCGGCCCATGGGCCCTGCTCGGCGAGGCGGTTCAGAACCTGGGTGAGGGCGTCGGTCAGGCCGGCGTTCTTCAGGCCGTAGACCACCAGGTACATGCCCAGCGAGAAGACCACGACCTGCCAGGGGGCTTCCCGCAGCACCCGGCGCGTGGAAATGACGTGTCCCCTGGCCGCCACGGCGAAGAGGATGGCCGCGCAGATGGCCGCTACCACGCTGATGGGGATGCCCAGCGGCTCGAGGGCGAACAGGCCCACCAGCAGCAACAGCAGCACCCACCAGCCGACGACGAAGGTCGGACGGTCGCGGATCGCCTCGACGGGTGCCTTCAGGCCCTCGGGGGCGAAGCGTCCCGGGATGTCTCGGCGGTAGAACAGGTAGAGGACCAGCAGTGTCGCCGCGACGCTGACCAGGTTGACCGGCACCATCACCGAGGCGTACTCGGCGAAGCCCAGGCCGAAGTAGTCCGCCGAGACGATGTTCACCAGGTTCGACACCACCAGGGGGAGGCTGGCGGTATCGGCGATGAACCCGGCCGCCATGACGAAGGCCAGCGTCGTCGCGGCGCTGAAGCGCAGCGCCAGCAGCATCGAGATGACGATGGGGGTGAGGATCAGCGCAGCCCCGTCGTTGGCGAACAGTGCGGATACGGCGGCGCCCAGCAATACGCAGAAAGCGAACAGGCGATGGCCGCTGCCACCCGCCCAGCGGGCCACGTGCAGCGCGGCCCACTCGAAGAAGCCGGCCTCGTCGAGCAACAGGCTGATGATGATGACCGCGATGAAGGTCGCGGTGGCGTTCCACACGATGGCCCAGACGGTGGGGATGTCCTGCAGCGATACCGCCCCGGCGACGAGGGCGAGGAGGGCGCCCAGCGCAGCACTCCAGCCAACGCCAAGCCCCCTGGGTTGCCAGATGACCAGGACCAGGGTGAGCAGGAAAACGGCAGCGGCAATCAGCATGGGGGCTCTTCCAGGCGGGGTCAGCAGCAGGTGCGGACAGGGCGTCCATCCATGTCGCAAAGGCGGGCGGTGTTGCTCGCCAGCCAGTCGGCATTGGCTTGCAGGGTGGCCTCGAGTACCTCAGCGGCCCAGGCCGGCAGCGCCGGGTTGAGCCGGTAATAGACCCATTGCCCCTGGCGGCGGTCGAGCAACAGGCCGCTGCTACGCAGCAGGGCCAGGTGACGGGATACCTTGGGCTGGCTTTCGTCCAGCGCGCACATCAGCTCGCAGACGCACAGCTCTCCGTGGGCGGTGATCAGCAATGTGGCGCGTGCGCGGGTCTCGTCGGCCAGGCACTTGAACAGCTCGGGCGGGGTCAGCACGGCAGCTTCCTATTGCATATGGATTTTCGAATATACGGAAATCCATATGTGCTGGAAACCCCAGGTTTCATGGGCATCGCCCGCCCGGCCGTGCGAGGGGCGACCGGTCGCGGCGCGCCGCGATCACTCCTTGCGCTTGCGGATCGCTCGGCGCGGGCGGGGTTGTTCGGCCTGCACGTGCAGGTAGGACAGCACGCTCTCGGTGAGCTCGGCGGCGAGTTTCACCGCTTCCTTGTTGCGGGTCATGACGGCGGCGACGAGGCTTTCGATCAGGGCCAGCACCACGGTGTTGGAGCTGATCAATACCGGGTGGTCGGCGGGCGCGAAGAGCACCTGCTCGGCCAGCCGTACCAGGGGGGATGCCGGCGAGTCGGTGATGGCCAGTACCCGCGCCCCTCGCTCGTTGGCGAAACGCGCGAGGTGGATGGTGTCCAGCGAATAGCGTGGCAGCGAGATGGCCAGCAGCACGTCGTGCTCGGTGATCGCCGCGAGGCGGTAGGCCGCATTCTCGTTGCCGCCTTCCATGCTGATGGCCACCGCGTCGGCGCAATAGGGCATCAGGTTCGCCGCGGCCAGGCCGGCCATGTAGGCGCTGTTGCCGAACCCGAGGATGTAGATGCGGCGGGCCTGGGTCAGGCAGTCGACGAAGGCCTCGAAGGTGCTGGGGCTGTTGCTGCTCGCCGCCGACCCCAGGTTGCCACTGGCGACCTGGATCTGTTCATGCAGGCCGAAGGCGCCGTCCGGGCGCTGTGCCAGCTCGTTGCGCAACTTGTCCACGGGGGAGACCAGGTCCTGCAGCGTGCTCACCAGGGCGGCCTTCAGGGCGGTGAAGCCGGGCAGCTTGAGTGCGCGGGCCAGGCGATTGACTGCCGCCGCCGAGGTCGAGGTTTCCTGCGCCAGCTCCTCGATGGTCAGCGTCGCCGCCTTGAGCGGGTGGCGAAGGATGAAGTCCGCCACCTTGCGCAGCGACGGTTGCAGGTCCGGCGAGGCCGATGCCAGCTTTCGCATCATCGGCGAGGTGTAGACAGTCAGATCGTTCGGAGCTGGAGTCATGGCGGTCGCTGAGTTCGGTCTGGAGGGCGGGTGGGCGAGTGTATCCGATGGCGGCGGATCCCAGGCAGCCCTAGTCGCTCAGCAGGCGGCCGCTGCGGATGGGGGAGGCGCCGGCCACCTTGGCCAGCCAGAGCCCGGGCTGGGCGAAGCGCAGGCGTTCCCGCGCATAGAGGATGCCGGTGGTGCTCGCCCGTACCACGCTTCGCTGGCCGGAAAGGGGGTCGATGACTTCGAACAGCGGGTCACCCGGGCAAACCCGTGCTCCCAGCGGCTGCAGGTAGCTGACGACGCCGGTGTGCGGGGCATAGGCATATTCGGCGCCGGCGAAGGGCAGGGCGAGGCAGTCCTGCTCGGGCTCCTCGGGCCATTCGCCGTCGATGAAGCCCTCCCGGGCCAGGAAGGCCAGGATGGCCTCGGCGCTGTGCCTGGCGCGATCAGGCTCGGTATCGGCCATGCCGCCCAGCTCCAGTGTCGCGGCCACGCACGCCTGGGGAATCGGGTGTCCGGGAAAGGCGGCCGCCAGTTTCAGCCAGGGGCCGGCGCAGGCTTCGTCGAACGAGAAGCCGCCGGAGTCTTCTGCCAGCAGGGCGACCCGGGCGCGCAGGTGCGCCGCCAGGCCGCGCAGCGCAGGCCACACCTGAGGCAGGGCGTACAGCAACAGCACCGACTCGAAGTCGCAGTGCAGGTCGAGCACCAGGTCGGCCGTGCAGGCGTGGCGCAGCAGCAGGCGTTGCAAGCCCTCCAGGGGGGACGCGGGCGGCGGGAGCTGCCCGAGCGCATCGGCCATGGCTTCACGCAGCAGCCGGGCGTTGTGGTCGGCGTCCTGGCCGAGGTGCCGCTCGAGGGTGGGGATGACGAGCGAAGCCAGGTCGGGGAAGTCGCGGTTGAAGTTGCGCCCGCTGGCGAAGTCGAAGCGCCCCTGGTGGGTGCCCTGTATGACCTGGGCCAGCCCGATGGGGTTGGCCACGGGGACCAGTTCCACGCGGCCCAGCAGTCGCCCGGCCTCCTCGAGCTCGGCAAGGCGCCCGCGCAGCTCCGCCGCGACCCGCATGCCGGGCAGTTCGTCGGCGTGCAGCGCCGCCTGGATGTAAGCCTTGCGCGGGCCCTGGCCGAACGCGAAGAGGGTCAGGCGGCGCTCCGTTCCGGGTGTGCTCCAGGGAAGTGAATGCTCGATCCGATGCATGGGAAACCTGATGTCTGGGCAGAAAAAAGGGGCACCCGGTCGTGCCGGACACCCCTGCGGAGCAGGCTCTTACTGGCCGTAGATGTCGTAGGCGAAGTACTTGTCCTGAACCTCCTTGTACTTGCCGTTCTCGCGGAGGGCGGCGATGGCGTTGCTGAACTTCTCGGCCGTGGCCTTATCGCCCTTGCGCACGGCGATGCCGGCTCCGTTGCCGAAGTACTTGGGGTCGTTGAAGTCGGGGCCGACCAGGGCGAAATCCTTGCCTTCCGGCGTCTTGAGGAAGCCCTCGCCGATGTTCACCACGTCGGCCAGGGAGGCATCGATGCGGCCGGAGGCCAGGTCGAGGAAGGCTTCGTTCTGCGAGCCGTAGCGCACCACTTCGATGCCCGCGTCCGCGAATTTGTCGCTCGCGTAGCGATCGTAGGTCGACGCGCGCTGCACGCCGACCCGCTTGCCCTTGAGGTCCACCAGCGGGTCCTTGACCTCGGTGCCGGCCTTCATCACCAGCTTGCCGGGGGTGTGGTAGTACTTCTTGGTGAAGTCCACGGCCTTCAGGCGATCCGGGGTGATCGACATGGAGGACAGCACGGCGTCGACCTTGCGCACCTTGAGCGAAGGGATGAGGCCGTCGAAGGCCTGCTCGACCCACTCGCACTTGACCTGCATTTCGGCACACAGGGCATTGCCGATGTCGTAGTCGAATCCGCTGATCTGGCCGTCCGGTGTCTTGAAGGCGAAGGGCGGGTAGGCAGCCTCGATACCGATGCGCAGGGTGTCCTGGGCGTGTGCCAGGGATGCGCAGGCGGAGAGCGCCAGGGCGCCGAGCAGAGCGATCTTGTTCATCTTATGACTCCAGTTGCGGATGGTTGGGTCCCGCCGGTGCGGCGGGATTGAGGCTTCGCGGTGCGACGAACGCCGGAGCCCGGCCCTGGCTGGGGCGGGCCCCGGCGCCCCTCGGCGAGGTGGCCTGGCTCGTTGCGTGGTGCTTGCGATGAGTGACGCGTTTTGTGTCAGCAAAGCTAATTAGAAGAATTATTCGTGTCAATGCGTGTTTTTGCTGAAAAAATAATTTCATCCCGCGCATCTTCCCTGGAAGGCGCTTTCCAATGGGATTTCTGTTTTAAAAGCTGGCCGTCTGGACGGATTCGAGGGCGATGAGAGGGGTTGTGGTTGACTTTTTGTTGATATAAAACATTTCACAAATTGCTTTCGGTGAATTTCTTTGATTCATTCGAAAGGTCCGCACCTATCCTCAGAAGAGCAACAAGAAATGAGAATGCTGACCAAGCCGGGCGTGCTGCTTGCCGCCCTGATCCTCGCCGGCCATTGCGCGCCGAGCCGAGCCGAAGGCCACCTGCTGGCGGTAGGCGGCATGTTGCGTGCCAGCAACACCGCGGTTTACCAGAAGCTCATCGAGCTGGCCGGCGGTGTCGAGCGGGCACGCATAGCGATCATGCCCACGGCCAGCGGCAGCCTGGGCTCCAGCAAACGCTTCCAGGCCGAGCTGCAGGCGCTCGGGGTACCGGCCGAACGCATCACCATCGTGGGTATCGACAAGCAGAACTACCAGAGGACCATGAACGACCCGGCGGTGCTCGAGCCCCTGGGCGAAGCCAGCGCCGTCTGGTTCGTCGGTGGTGATCAGGCGCGTATCGCCCGTGCGCTGTACAACGCCGATGGCAGCGAGTCGCTGACGCTCAAGGCGGTGCGTGGCGTGTTCGACAAGGGCGGCGTGGTGGCCGGCACCAGTGCCGGGGCGAGCATTCTCGGCAGCACCATGCCGACCGCCTACGGCGTGGTCATGGACACGCTGGATTTCGGCGTGGCAGCCAGGGCCGACCAGCGCGGCACCGCGCTGCTCAAGGGGGCAGGGCTGTTCAAGGCCGGCATCATCGACCAGCACTTCGACCGCATCGAAGAGACCAGCACCGGGCGCGCCGCGCGCATGGCCAGCTACCTGGTCGGCCAGCAGCCGGCCAGGGGATTCGGCCTGGATACCAATACCGCCATCTGGGTGCAGCCCGGCGGCGAGTTGCAGGTGCTGGGCGAGGGCTACCTCACGGTGATGGACGCCAGCCAGGCGCGCAAGGAGTTCGGCCTGTACGGCACGCGCTTGCAGAACGTACGGCTGGCCATGCTCGGCAACGGCGACCGCTACGACCTGGCGACCGGCAAGGTGCAACCGGCCGAGGGCCAGGAAGCCATAGTGGCGGGCAACGAATACCTGGTGGGCAACCAACTGATCACGGACCTTTCCGCGGTTTCCGCCATGTCGCGAGCGGTGCTCTACGGCCTGGCCGACAACACCGCCACCCGCCAGGTGGGGTTGATGACCCGCTACAACCCGGCCAACGGCTACCACTACGGCTATCGCTTCGAGTTCAGCGAGGCTCCGGGCTTCCTGGCCCACAGCGGCTTCCAGGATTCGCTGACCCGCTACACGGTGCAGAACGTGCGCCTGGACATCGCCCCGGTGGATGCCTTCCTCGGCGACCCGGCGCGCAGCGGCCCGCAGGACGCCGTCAGCAGCCGTTGGCCGGATGCGGTTCGCGCGGTGAGCTTCCGTGGCCTGATGACCAGCGATGCGACGAACCACTTCGAACCCAAGCGTGCACTGACCCGCTTCGAGCTGGCCAACGCCTTGCAGATGACGCTGGCCGCCGAACCCGTCCCGGACCGGTTGCCGACGCTCAGTGACGTCAAGCGCAACCATCCGCTTCGCGAGCAGATCGAGGTCGTGGTGTCCAACGGCTGGTTGCCGGCCGGGGAACGCTTCGATGGCGAACGCGAGGTGACCCGCGCGGAATGGGCCCTGGCCTGCAAGGCGCTGGTCGAGGGCTTCGCCGGGACGCGCCTGCAAAGCCGCTCGCCGCTGACGGACCTGGGCGGAGTCGATCCTGCCGTCGCCGAGGCTGCCGAACTGCTGGTGGGCGAGGGCTGGATGGCTGCCGAGTCCGGTCGGTTCCGCCCGCAGGCGACGGTCAGCCGCGAAGAGGCTGCCCGCACCCTGGCCCGCCTGATAGGGCTCGCCAAACCTTCCTGACCCCCTGTTCCCAAACCTGCTTCGCCCCGTCGTGACGGGGCGGACGGACAGCCTTTGCCCGTGAAATCCCAAACGAGAGGCACCGATGCAATTGAACAACCTGGAGCTGTTCGCCCTGGACAAGCTGCTGCACGACCACGAGATCGCCGGCCAGGTCCTCCACGACGCCGGGGCCCGCGTGCTGGAGCGTGTCGAGACCCGTGACGGTTTCTTCGCGGTGATCGAGCTGCAGCAACGCCTGCGGGATGTCGGCGAGCTCTCCGAACGCGAGTGGAAATTCAGGCTGAAGAGCCCGAGGAAGGCCGCGGGTTACTTCGTCTGCTGGCCCGATGGCGAGTCGACCCTGTGCCTGGAGGCGGTGATCAGCCAGGGCCGGCGCCCGGACGTGCTGACGGCGGAGCTCTTCGCCTGACCGGGCAAAACCAGAAAGGGCCCGAGGGCCCAGCCACCACAACAACACCAAGAACGGAGTAAGGCATGAACCTCGTGAAACTGAGTTGTCTCGCACTGGCGGTCGCTGCGGCCGGGAGTCAGCTGGCCGTTGCCGGCCAGGCCGAGTCCAAGGGCTTCGTCGACGACAGCGCGCTGAAGCTGCTCAATCGCAACTACTACTTCAACCGCGATTTCAAGAACCAGCCCGGTAGCCAGAGCTACCGCGAGGAGTGGGCCCATGGCGTGATGGCCGAGTTCGCCTCGGGCTTCACCCAGGGGCCCGTCGGCTTCGGGGTCGATGCCTATGGCTACCTGGGGATCAAGCTCGACAGCGGCCGTGGTCGGGCCGGCACGGGCCTGCTGCCGATCAGCGACGAGGGGCGCGCGCAGGATGAGTACGGCGAGGCCGGCGGGGCGGCGAAGCTGCGGATCTCGAAGACGACCCTCAAGTACGGCGAGATGCGCACCGAGGCGCCGGTGTTCGCCACGGCGCACAGCCGCCTGCTGCCGGAAACCGCGACGGGTTTCCATATCGCCAGCGGCGAGATCGAGGGCCTGGCCCTGGAGGCCGGTCACTTCACCGCCTACAACAACCGCAACTCGACCAACAGCGACGAAGAGCTGTACCTCAACTACGGCAGTGGTGAGGTCGGCAAGACCATCGACTTCGCCGGCGGCTCCTACGCCGTCAGCGATGACCTGTCCGTGGCGTTGTATGCCTCGCGCTTCGAAGACACCTGGAACCAGTACTACGGCAACCTCAACTACACCCTGGGCATCAGCGAAGGGCAGAGCCTGAACGTCGATTTCAACCTGTACCGCACCGGCGATACGGGCGATGCCCTGCAGGGCGACATCAGCAACACCACGTACAGCCTGGCGGCCACCTACGCGCTGGGTTCGCACTCCATCCTGCTGGCCTACCAGCGCGTCGACGGCGACACCCCGTTCGACTATGTGGGAGGCGATTCGATCTTCCTCTCCAACTCCATGCAGTTCTCCGATTTCAACGCGCCCAACGAGCGGTCCTGGCGCATCGGCTACGGCTACGACTGGGCCGGCCTCGGCGTGCCGGGCCTGACCACCAAGGTCACCTACGTCAAGGGCACCGACATCGACGGCACCGATGCGGATGCGAACGGCGGCTACGCCGGCTTCTACGGCGAGGACGGCGAACACAGCGAGACCGACATCGACATCAAGTACGTCGTCCAGGACGGGCCGGCCAAGGATCTCTCGGTGCGCCTGCGCCAGGCCTTCCACTACGCCAACGAGGACCAGGGCGAGGGGGATCTGCATGAGTTCCGCGTGATCGTCGACTACCCGCTGAGCATCCTCTGACGCTGTGGCCCGCGCGCTCGCGGGCCGTTTCCAGGGCGCCGGCCGCCGTCCCTCGGGCACGGATGCCGGCCGCTTCGATTGCAAGGTCCGCTCGATTGCTCCTTTGGCCTTGGGGCGCCTGCCCGGCGCCTTTTTTTCCACGGGCGTCGCTCATGGGAATGCCCTGCCTGCGGTCGGGCCCGCATGCGGCTCCGGGCACCCGCGCTTCCCAGGCTTCTGCGCCCATCGATCCGCCGTTTTCGCAGTACCCGTTGCACAACATCCACAACGACGCTGCAGCTGACTGCAGCCACGGAGAACTGAAGATGAGACTGAGTAAATTGTGTCGCCACGTCGTCCTGCTGGTCGCGCTGGTTCCAGGGCTGGGTCATGCGGCCGGCGCGCTGCTGCTGGTCGGCGGGGGCCTCAAGGACGACAACAGCGCCATCTACCAACGCTTCATCCAGCTGGCCGGCGGCAGCGGCCAGGCCAGGATCGGCGTCATCACCGCCGCCTCCATCCCGGAAAGCCAGGACCCGGATGCCGGGACGGCGAATGCCGCCAACGCCAAGGCGAACGGCCTCTACTACGCCAATCTGCTGAAGAGCTATGGCGCCGTGAAGGCGGAGTGGATACCCATCGACCTGGACACTATCGCCAACAATGCCAACCCGACCGTGATCAGCCAGATCAACGGCATGACCGGCTTCTTCTTCGGCGGTGGCGACCAGTCGCGCCTGGTCCAGACCCTGCAGACGGCCAGTCGCGGCGATTCGCCGGCGCTGGCGGCCATCCGCAGCCGGTATGCCGCCGGTGCCGTGCTGGCCGGCACCAGTGCCGGCACGGCGATCATGGTCGACGGCCCGATGGTCACGGGCGGGGAGAGCTATGAAGCGCTGCGCTACGGCCCCTACACGACCCCGTCCGGCGATGACCTCTCCTATGACCCGGACGGCGGCTTCGGCTTCTTCGACTACGGCCTGCTCGATACCCACTTCAGCGAGCGCGGCCGCCAGGGCCGCATCGTGCGCCTGGCCGACTACACCGGCGTCCCCTTCGCCTTCGGCGTCGACGAGAACACCGGCCTGCTGGTGCAGAACAACGCCAGCCTCGGCCAGGTGGAGATGGAGGTCATCGGCACCGGGGGCGTATTCGTCTTCGACCTGCGCAATGCCGAACTCGGCGGTGGCAGCAGCTGGGCCCTGTACGATGTGCTGGCCAGCTACCTGACCAGCGGCGACAAGTACCGCCCGCAGACCGGCCAGTACGTGATCGCCAGCGGCAAGACCAGCCTGCGCGGCCGCGAGCAGTACAGCAGCGCGATGACGGCCACCGGCGACATCTTCAGCAGCCCCAACAACAGTGGCGCCAACGGCCGGCGCAAGCCGCGCGAGTTCGTCACCGTCAGTGCCGATCTCTTCAACAGCCGTTCGACCAGCACGCTGGGGCGCACCTATGAAACCAACCCACGCTACCGCGTCAACCTGGTCAAGAGCACCCAGTTCGACAGCCAGGGCTACAAGGGCACCCTGGGTGGCCAGACCATGACGTCCTACCTGCGCCTCCTGGTGGACATGCTTCCCAACTGATCCTCCGGCACGAGAGCCGCCCAGGGGCTCTCGTGCAATGCCTGTTCGGCTGCTCGATTACGACAGCGCGAAGAGGTTCCACTGCCTCGGGAACGCCGTTCAGGGATGCGTTGCAGAAAGAGCCGAGGACGCTTCGAGTGTTGTGAAGGGCATGGGTTTGGCAAGGAGGTGCCCCTGAAAAGCTTCGCAGCGACTGCCCTTCGGAAATTCCATTTCGCGTAGACGCTGGCGCCGGTTGCTTTGCATCAAGCGCCCCACCACACTACGTCGCGCCGCTCATCCCACCGAATCCCGAAGGACCCTTCATGGACGATCTGAAACGCCAACAACTCGAAGAGCGCAAGGCCGCCTGGGCCGACATAAAATTTCGCCTGCAGTACGCCCAGTGCCGAGTTCCTCTGAAAACCTTCGAAGCCTATTTCATGAAGGGCAAAGAGCCGGTCATGCGCCCCTATGAAGAGGATCCGATGCCCCTGGTCTACCGTCTTTGGCTGGCTCAGGATCAAAGCCTTGAAGGATGGTTGAGGATTACCGAGCGCTTTCTCGCGGGCCCCAGAGCCTGGAGAACCGACGTGAGCATCGAGCCGACCGGTGATGGCGAGTCCTGGGCTGAAGCCAGCAGGGGCAATCTGGGCGGGCATGTCATCGCGAGGAGTCTTGCCGACTCGTATCAGATCCTGGTCCAGAAGGCCGGGGCCAGCCACTTCGACGGTAGCGAGCCCTTTGCCGGTTCCGATGTCGTTCCGCCGCTGGGGTTCATGGGCGGCCTTGAGAAGAAGCTCTATCACTTCCTCAGTGGGCAAACACCCGGCACTGAACACCTGCAATACGATGGCAAGAAACTATTCGATCCTCGCTTCCACTTCGGCCATATCTATTACTACGACCGTTGCAAATGGCTGGATGGCACCCTGCCTAGCAACACCTACAGCCTTTACAACTACATGGGTTCGCGCTGGTTCATGAGCATGGACGAAGCCCATATGGGCGAAATCCGGGAGCAGGAGTCGATTCAGTTCTACTTGAACTGCTTCCTGGTTCTGGTGGCGCGGTACCCGGAGTCAGGCGTCGACGCCGAGCGTGCTGCCTACTGTGCCGAGATTCGGCAGCTGCTGGACGCCGGGCCATTGCTCGAGCCGCTCGGCACGATGTGGCGCCAAGCCAGGAATGAGCGGGGGCGCATCGACCTGAACGCGTACATGGGGGAGGCGCCGTTCTACATCGCCGAATTCTAGTGGGTGGCCCCGTGTCCAGGCATACGGGTCGGGCAACCGGGCTGCGTTCCCGCAGCCCGATAGCCCCCTTCGCCCGTATGGGCGCCCAGGTTCTAGCTGCGCCGATCACTGGCCGGCGACGCTGTCCACCGCCTTGAGAATGACCGCGGCGACATCGGCCGGTTGCGACTGTTGCGGCACATGGCTGCTGTGCAGCTCGGTCAGCCGGGCGCCGATGCGCTTGGCGGACGAGCGCTGTACATCGGGGTGGATCATGCGGTCTTCGCTGGCCAGTACGTACCAGGAGGGCTTGGTCTTCCAGGCCGCGACCGTGGTCTTTTCCTCGAATGCGGAAGCGCGAATCGGCCCTTGTGTCGCGGTCATCACGGCCGTCTGCTCAGCCGGCAGGTCCTGGGCGAAGTCCTTGGCCATGCCCTCCGGCGTCAGGTAGAGAAAGCCGTTGGCATCGGGCTTGATCTGGCTGATGCCGGGCGGTGTCGGCGCGCCCTTGCCCTGTTCACCGCTGATCTGCCCGGCCTCGGGTGCGAACGCGGCCACGTATACCAGTGCGCCGACATTGTTCTGGTCACCCGCTTCGCTGATCACGGTACCGCCCCACGAGTGGCCGACCAGCACCACCTTGCCCGGCTGGTTGCGCAGTGCGCGTCGAGTGGCGGCGACGTCATCGGCCAGGGAGGTGAGGGGGTTCTGCACGACGGTCACCGCGATGCCCTTGGCCTGTAGCAGCGGAACCACCTTGGCCCAGTCCGAACCGTCGGCGAAGGCGCCGTGTACGATCACCACCGAAGGCGGGGTACTCTCGGCGTGGCTGATGCTCGCACCCAGGGTGGTGGCCAGGGCGAGGGCGAGGGTGGCGATGCGAGTGTTGATTGTTTTCATTGGGGTGGCTCCTGTGTAGGGAGCTTCAGTTTGCTGATGGGCCTGCAAGGCCGATATCGGTCATTTATCCGAGCCGGGGAGTTTTCATGGATAGCGCGCCGCGATACGAGGTTTCCCTGAACGCAGCACTGGCGGCCATCGCCCAGGTCGGTGACCTCAGCATGGGCCAGCCGCTGGGGCACTCCCTGCGCGTGGCGCGACTGGCCGGGCAGCTGGCGCAGGCGAGGCGGGCCGACCCCGGGCAGGTGAAGGTGGTCGAGCAGGTGGCCTTGCTGCGCTGGTCGGGCTGCACGGCCAACGCCGACGGGTTTGCCCACCTTCTGGGTGACGATGTGGACGGCCGCCGCGCGATGCTGGACGGCACGCTCAACGCCGACGACATGAACGCCGTGCACAAGGCGGCACCGCTCGCCGTGGTGCATTGCGAAGTGGCCAGCGAAATCGCCAGAACGCTGGAGCTGGGCGCCGCCGTGCAGACCGCGCTGAGCCGGGTCTTCGAAACCTTCGATGGCAGCGGCAGGCCGATGGGGCTGACCCATGAACACATCCCGGAGGCGGCCTACCTGGTGGTGCTTGCCGGGGACCTGGATATTCTCAGCCGCGCCCACGGCGTGGAGGCGGCGCTGACGTGGATCGGCGAGCAGGCGGACCGACGTTACCCGGCCGACCTCGCAAGCCTGCTGGTGAAAGATGCCGGGCAGTGGTTGGCCGGGCTGGACGGCGCGACCGATGAGCCGGGTGATGCCGACAGCGAACGCCCCGTGTGCCTGAGCCTGGTGGGCGACGTGATCGATCTCAAGCTGCCGTGGCTGGCAGGGCATTCGCGGCAGGTGGCGCATGTCGCCACGGAGGCCGCCCGCTTGTGGGGGGTGGCCGAGCCCGCGCGGGCGGAAATCGGCAGGGCCGCGCTTATCCATGGCCTGGGCCGGGCGGCCGTTTCCAACCACATCTGGAATACCACCGGGCCGTTGCCTTACGGCGCTGCCGAGCGTGTGCACCTGGTGCCGTACTGGACGCAAAAGGCGACCCGGTCCATCCGCGAACTGAACACGCCGGGCGAGATCGCTGCCCATGCCTACGAACGTCTCGACGGCAGCGGCTACTACCGGGGGGCACGGGCGGAAGCGCTGTGCGTCGAGAACCGCCTGCTGGCCACTGCCGTCGCGTGGGTGGCATTGCGCGGTACCAGGCCCTGGCGCGCCGCGCACGGCGAGGCCGATGCCGCCAGGCTGCTCAAGCAGGATGCCCGCCGTGGCCTGTTCGATGAGGAAGTCTGCGATGCCGTGATCGCCGCCGCCCGTGGCGAACGCACCTTCACCCAGCCTAGAGGCGCACTGCTGACTCCGCGTGAATGCCGGATTCTTCTCGAGATCAGCCAGGGCGCCAGCAACAAGGAGGTGGCGCGCAACCTGGCGATCAGCCCGAGTACCGTGCGCACGCACATGGAAAGCATCTTCCGCAAGCTGGGATGCTCCACCCGGGCGGCGGCGACGCTGAAAGGGCTGACGCTGGGGTTGATCGCCTGAAGGCCGCCGTGAGCCGGACGCCCGCGCGGGCAGGGCGATGAAGGCACTAGGCGCGCCTGCGGCCTGCGCCGGTTGGCCGGGGCGGGAATGGCTCAGCGCAAGCTCGTGCAATCCCAGATGCGGGCGCCTGGAGAGGGTGAAATAATGGGCCCTCGTTCCTGAGTGCCGATATACCGAAGCGGGCTGCGATCCGTGCCCCGAGGCAGGACGCTGTCGAGTTTTCACAATACGTAGCGGGCGTGCTGCTAACGTCTATGCGGCCTTGTCAATCTGCCCAGGCATCACGTTTGCACCTGGCGCTCGCTAAGAATGGAGGTTCCACCATGCCGCAGGATTTCGCGCGATTCGAATCGGTCGGCTGTGCGGAGTGCCGCAACCTGGAAGGGCTGGGGTTCGATTTCACGATGGCCTTCCAGCCGATAGTCAACGTCAGAACCCGCAAGGCCTTCGCTTATGAAGCCCTGGTTCGCGGCGTGAACGGCGAGTCCGCGGCAAGCATCCTGAGTCGCGTCGATGATGCCAACCGCTACCGCTTCGACCAGGCCTGCCGGGTCAAGGCCATCGAGAAGGCCACGGCGCTGGGGCTGCTGGGCATTGCGGACTGCAAGCTCAGCATCAATTTCCTGCCAAATGCCGTGTACAGGGCCGAGACCTGCATCCGAGCCACCCTGGAGGCCGCCAGGCTGTTCGAGTTCCCGCCAGAGAGGCTGATGTTCGAAGTGACCGAGGGTGAGCGTGTCGACGACCCCCTGCATCTGAAGGCGATTTTCGAGGAATACGAGCGCCGCGGCTTCACCACATCCATCGACGATTTCGGCTCGGGTTACTCGGGGTTGAACCTGCTGGCGATGTTCCAGCCGCAGGTGCTGAAGATCGATATGGCGCTCACCCGGAATATCGATCGGGACCCGGTGAGGGCCGCGATAGTCGAAGGCATCGTGCTGGTCGCCAAACGCCTGGACATAGTGGTCGTGGCCGAGGGCATCGAAACGCGCGAGGAGAGCGATGCGCTGCTCGCTCTGGGCATAGAGCTCATGCAGGGCTACCTCTTCGCCCGGCCCGAAATCGCACGACTGCCCGAGGCTGTCCTTCCGCTGCAGGCCGGGAACTAGATCGATCGCCACAGCAGCCGCCTGACGATGCGGGCGGCTCCTGCGTCGGGCGCTGCGCCGGGGTTGGCGGGTCGCTCAGGCCGTCGGTAGCGCCTGCCAGCCTTCGGACGTGCGCCGCTCCAGGCACGCGGGCTCGCCGTCGATGCGCAGCAGGTGCAGCCAGCCGTGCTGCACCAGGTCGCGCACCACCGCCTGCGTGGCGATGACCCGGTCGATCATGCCCTGCGGCGCCTCGATCACCACGTGCAGGCGCAGCGGACGATGCATCCATTGCCGGCCGTCGTGCAGCGACTGCCGGGCCAGGCCGATGCGCAGGTCGCCGCCGTTGCCCTCGAACACGCCGATATGCCCGCCGACCACGTTGTGCAGCAGCTTGTTGCCGCTGCCGAAGCGCAGGTTGTCGGTGGTCGAGGTGAAGTACTGCAGGTTGATCCAGTGCGCCACCACCATGGGCGCGGTCATGATCAGCTCCAGCATCCTGCCGTCCCCGTCCTGCCGCCAGTCATAGTCATGGAGGAAGGCGCGGCCCTGCAGGTCCACGCCACGGGTGCGCGAACGGGGCGCGGCGATGAACGCGGCATTGCCGGCCAGGCCCCACTCGGGGCGGGTCTGCGCCCAGTCACGGGCGCGCCGGCGCAGCCGTCCGAGCAGCTTGCCAGGCTGCTCGCGCAACGGGGCCAGCCCCAGTTTCATGGCCCGTTGCCGGCGTACTTCCGTGGTGGCGCTGTCCAGCGCCGCGCGCAGGCGCAGCCAGCTGGGCTGCAGCGCCGGCGCAAGCGTCTCGAGGCCGAAGACCTGCACCTCATCGGTCGTGGTGTTGTGCAGGCCGGCCAGGACATGGCAGTGCCCCGGCAGGTCGAGCCCGCGCTCGCGCAGGCCCGTCCGGACCTCGGTGTCGTTGAGCAGCGTGGCCAGCAGGCGCGCGTTGATCTCGCCGCTCTGGCCACAGCATGCGCCGCAGTCGAGCCCGGCGGCCTGGGGGTTGTTGGCACTCTGGCTGCCGTGGCCGAGCAGCACCAGTAGCGGCGGCACCGGCCCCGCGAGGCCCAGGGCTTTGAGGATGCGCTCGGCCAGCTCCACCTTCTGTTGCAGCGTCACGTCCAGCAGGCGGGGCTCCAGGCATTGCCATTCGACGCGGCGCCAGGCGCTGCGCTCCGGCTGGGCTGCGCCGCCGGCCAGGCCGTAGGTCCGCCCCAGCAGCGCTCCGGCGTAGCCCAGGCCCAGGCTCTCGACCAGGGTGAAGGTAGACGCCGGCAGCCGCTCGAACAGGCGCCAGCTCCCCTGGCGCGCCAGGCGGCCCCGGCGCTCCTGCGCCAGTTGCCGATCGCGGATGGCGTCGCCACTGCCGTCGCTGGCCTGCAGTTGTGGGGCGAGCAGGCCCGGCAGCTGCGGGCGCGTGGCATGGGTGCCCAGCGGGGTGTAGGCGATCGGCAGGCCGAAGAAACCGGCGAAGCCGCCGGTTTCCAGCTCCGGACAGGCGTGTTCGAGCGCGCGCCGCAGCGGTTCGGAGCGCACGTCGATGCAGAAGAACAGCTTGGCCACCGGCAGCTGCGGCCGTTCGGCGGGCGTGTCCCGGCACAGCGCCTGCTGCAGTCGCTCCTGCCACGCCAGTTCGTCGGCCCGCTGCCACACCTGCAGAGCCTGCCAGGTGGCCGAAGGCGGCTGCAGCAGGCGCTCCTGCCAGGCCGAACGCCAGCGCTGCCAGCGACTGTCGCCGTCACGCCGACGGTCATCCACCAGCGACTCCCAGGCCGCCCGGATGGCGAGCAGCTCGAGCATCGTCTGGTCGTCTTCGCCTTGCAGATGGGCCTGCCAGCGCCGGTAGGCGCACCAGGACGCCCATCCCAGGGAGCGCAGCAGCAGGCAGTCGAACCAGGGTGCCCAGTCGCCCGGCGTCAAGCCGAGCCGCCGCACTGCCGCCTCCAGGGCCGCCCGGGGGTGTTCCGGCAGCTCGACGATGCGCTGGTGCAGGTCGCGGCACGCGCTGAGCACGCTCAAACCCCTGTCTGCCAGCATGCTGGTGCGCCAGGCCTGGTAGAGCCCGGTTCCCTCGCCCGGGCGCCAGTCCGCCTGCTCGTGGTCGAACCAGGCGGCGCAGCATTGACCGATCTGCTGGGTGATCAGCACAGGCCAGCCCGGCAGGGGGATGCCCGGCTCGGTCAGGTCTTCCAGAAGCGGCAATCCCCGATCGGTCTCCTCGGCGGCGTCCAGTGCCTGCAGCAGCTGTGCGGCCGTTCCCGCCGCACCGTGCTCGGCCAGTGCCAGGTGCAGATGGCGCGCGGCGATACCACCGTCCCGCCACGCCTGGCGATAGTCGGCGGCGCTGAGGGTCAAGCGGATGCCGGCGCGCTGCCAGAGCTGCCTGGCGACGGTCGGCCAGTCCTGGTCCCGACGCTCCCACAGCGGGCTGACCGCGATCATCCGATCCAGCGGCCAGGTGGGTGCGATCCGGGCGCAGGCCTGGCGAGCGACCTCGTGCAGGGCGTCCGGTTCGAGGCCGGCGATGGGTTCGAGCGCGGTCATGGGCGTTCTCCATAAGGTGAGGGAAGGTGCTGCGGCGGGCGTACGGGCCACAGGCGGAAGGTCAGGCGGGTGAAATGCTCGTCCAGGTAGAAGCCGGCGAAGGCCAGGGAGTAGAGGCGTTGCGCCACGGCGCCCTGGGGGTGGGCGAGAATCACGGCCTGCAGCAGATAGAGGCCGAGGAACAGCAGCACGGCCAGCCAGCTCAGCGGCAGCGGCGCTTCGGCGAGGGGCTGCTGGAGGATCCATCCGGCTGCCTGGTGCCAGAGCAGGTAGGCGCCCAGCAGCAGGGTGAACATGGCCAGTCCATAGGGCAGCTGGCCTCGGCGCAGGCACCAGGGCGCCAGGCCGATTGCCAGGAGCGCGAGGGCCACCAGTGGCAGCGCATGGCCAGGCAGCGCCCACGTCCAGAGCACGTGCAGCAGGGCCAGCGCCGCGCCCGCCAGCAACAGGGCGAGCACCAGCCGGGCCAACCCGGGCGCGGGCGTCTGCGGATGCAGGGCATGGTGGCGGGCCTGGGCGACGGTCTCGCCGGCCGCCAGGAAGGCGTGGGCCTTGTACAGCGAGTGGGCCAGCAGGTGCACCAGGGCCAGCTCGTACAGGCCAAGGCCGCACTCCAGGAGCATCAGCCCCATCTGCGCACAGGTCGACCAGGCCAGGCGGACCTTGATGCTGATGCGGGTCATCATCACCAGGGCGGCGATCACCGCGGTGAGGCCGCCGACCAGCACCAGGAGGCTTTGCGCCGGAGTGGCTGCGGACAGCAGCGGGGCGAAGCGCAGCAACAGGAACCCGCCCAGGTTGACCAGCCCGGCATGCAGCAGCGCCGAGACCGGTGTCGGCGCCTCCATCACCTGGATCAGCCAGCCGTGGACCGGCAACTGGGCGGACTTGAGGATCACCGCCAGGGCCAGCAGCAGGGCTGCAAGTTGCAGATCCCAGCCGGGCTGGCCGCTGGCCTGCAGGCGTGCGTCGACCATCTGCAGGATGGCGGCGATCTGGCTGTCACCACTGGCGCGCACCAGCAGCACCGTGGCCAGCAGCATGCAGGCATCGGCCAGTCGGCTGGCCAGGAACTTCTTGTGAGCCACCACGACGGCCTGCGGGCGGTCGCGGTAGAAGGTGAGCAGCTGGTGCAGGCACAGGCTGGACAGGATCCAGGCCCCGACCAGCAGGAACAGGTCGGTGCTGGTCACCACCGTCGCCACGGCAGCCAGGGTGCCAAGCAGGGCCAGCACATAACGGCGTTGCCCCGGCTCGCCGTCCAGGTAGCGGTGCGAATAGTCGGTGATCACCATGGCCAGCAGGCCGACCAGGCCGGCCATCGCAAGACCCAGCCTGTCGTTGTCTCGCCCGTCCAGGGCGGCCTGCAGCCAGGCGCCAGCGACCAGGGTGAGCCCCAGGTAGCCCGCTGCGCGGGCCGGCCACCAGACCCTGCGTGGCGAGCCGATGCAGGCGGCCGGCAGCAGGGCCAGGGCGTAGACCCAGGGCAACAGCTGGGCCAGGGAAAGAGACAGGGTGGGCATGGTGCACGCTCCGCAAACACTGGATGGCGCCAGTGTCGGAGAGTGCTTGAACTATTAAAAATAGATTGATAAGAACTGATCGTTCACTTTAGAAGAACGAAAATGCGCCGACTGAATTTCCATCACCTGCATTACTTCTGGGCCGTGGCCAAGGAAGGCAACCTGACCCGGGCCGCCGACGCGCTGCACGTATCGCAATCGGCCCTCTCCACGCAGATCCGTGTGCTGGAAGACCAGCTCGGCCATGTGCTGTTCATCCGCTCCGGCCGCAGCCTGCGGCTTACCGAGGCGGGCCAGTTGGTGCTGGATTACGCCGATACCATCTTCGCCCTCGGCAGCGAGCTGCAGACCACCCTGCAGAACACCCGGCAGGCCAGCCAGACGTTGCGCATCGGTGCTGTCGCCACCTTGTCGCGGAACTTCCAGGAAAACCTGCTGCGCCCCTTCCTCGGCCGCGAAGGCCTGCGCATCACGCTGGAGTCGGGCAGCGTGGACGAGCTGCTGGAGCGCCTGGCCCTGCACAAGCTGGATGTGGTGCTGACCAACAAGGCGGTCAGTGCCGATAGCCAGCGCACCTGGCAGTGCCGCCTGCTCGATCGCCAGGCCGTGTGCCTGATCGGCCCGCCGCGCGGGGATGTCCACCCCTTCGACCTGCGCCGCGACCTGCAGCAGGCCCGCCTGATCGTGCCCGGCCGCAGCAGCGATGTGCGCAGCCAGTTCGAGGTCTACTGCAACAGCCACGGCGTGCAGCCGGACATCTGCGCGGAGGTCGACGACATGGCCATGCTGCGCCTGCTGGCGCGGGATTCCGGCGACATTGCGTTGCTGCCTGCCGTGGTGGTGCAGGACGAACTGCGCAGCGGCGCACTGGAGCTGTACGCCGAAGTCCCCGACATCGCCGAACGCTTCTACGCCGTCACCCTGCAGCGCCAGTTCAACCTCAATATCCTCGACGAGATGTTCGGCGAGCCGAGGGCACGCGACGTGAAATGAGGGCGCGGGCGGCGCGCACGGGCAGGGGCGGGGTGGGGCGCATCTGGCCGGAGGCGGGCCGTTGCCGCGCGGGGGCCAGGGTCCCAGGCCTAGTTCTGAACCGTCTCCCGTAGCTGGCCGACCGCGCTCACCACCCGCTGCGCCTCTGCGCGGATCTCCAGCATGACCTCTCCGGCCTCTCCTGCCAGGGCGACACCCTTCCTCACTTTTTCCTGGCTGCCCTGCATGCTCGTCACGACGCTCTGGGTCAGGTTCTGGTTCAGCTGCACCACCTCGTTGATTTCCAGGGTCGCCTGGCTGGTCCGCGACGCCAGGTTGCGAACCTCATCCGCCACCACCGCGAAACCTCGGCCGAGTTCACCGGCTCTCGCCGCCTCGATCGCGGCATTGAGGGCGAGCAGGTTGGTCTGGTCGGCGATGCCCCTGATGACCTGGACGATGCTGCCGATGCGTTCCGACTGGGTGCTGAGTGCGCTGATCTGCTCGGAGACCTGGTCCAGTTCCTCGGATATCCCGCGAACCACCTGCATGGTCTCATCCACCGTCGCAGCCCCCCTTACCGAGCCCTCGTCCGTTTCCTGGGCGATCTCATAGGCCAGTTGCGCTGCGGCCGACTCGGCGTTCCGGCGCTCGACCTGCGCGGTGATGTCGCTGGCGAACTTGACGATTCCATAGAGTTTGCCGGCCGCATCATAAAGCGGGTTATAGGTGGCTCTGAGCCATACGACGCGGCCATTTTTGGCCACGCGCTTGAAGACTTCGTGGATGTATTCGCCCTGATTCAAGCGTTGCCAGAAACGGCGATAGCCGTCGCTGTTGACCTCGGCAGGCTCGCAAAACATGCGGTGGTGCTTGCCACGGATTTCTTCTGCCCGATACCCCATGGTGGCCAGGAAGTTTTCGTTTGCTTCCAGCACTTCCCCGTTCAGGTTGAACTCGATCACGGCCATCGAGCGGTCGAGGGCGGTGAGCATGCTGATCTGCTTGTTCTCCGCCTGGATCTGCCGGGTGATGTCGGCTGCGACCTTGATGACGCTCACCACCTGGCCCTCGCCGTTGTGGACGGGCATGTAGGTGGCTTCGAGCCAGATCTCGCGGCCGTCCTTGGTCAGCCGCATGAAACGGTCGCTGAAGCTCTCGCCTTTCGCGAGTCGGCTCCAGAACTGGCGGTACTCCGGGCTGTTCACCAGGCTCGCAGGGCAAAACAGCCGGTGGTGCTGGCCTACCACTTCTTCGAGGCGATAACCCACGACGTTCAGGAACGCCTGGTTCGCGTCCAGGATCTCGCCGGCCGGTGTGAAGTCGATCATCGCCATGCTGCTGCGTATCGCCGCCAGTTTCTGGTCGATGTTCTGGAAGCGATTCTTGTAGGCCTGCAATTCAGCGCGAAGGTGTGAACCGAACATGGTGACCTCGATGCAACGGTTGAGGGGCGAAGGACTATTCTTCGCAGGATATCGTCCGAGGGCCATCAAGGGTGAGGCCCGTGATGAAAATCGCGCCGTGGAGGCAGCCCGGGCAGTCGGGGGCCGATGAGTGCCGGGGGAACCTGTGAGTGGCTGCAGGGGGCCCAGAAGCGACCCGTCGTTTCACCTCGTCCAGGTTGGCCATGGTCCGCTGCTGGTTCGCGTCCGGTGTTGGATGGCCCGCCCTGGCTGGCCGCCTGCATCCACTCTTTGCGGTGCCTCTGCGCGGATCTCGGGCTTTTTTTGGGCTCGATGAAGTCCCGTGCCCCTCGCTGACACTTATCTGGTGAAGTCGCGCCATAGCCAAAAATAATTGGCTCTGAGCGGCTTGTTTGATGGCTAATTGATATTGCTCATTGCAGTCTTTGGAGTGCCCCTCATGGCTGATAGCGCGACGAACGACCGCATAAAAGTCGAAGTCGCACAGCTGACTATCGGCATGTATGTGGCGGAGCTGGATCGCCCCTGGACGGATACCAATTTTCTATTTCAAGGGTTTCGAATCCGTCAGCAACAGGAAATCCGCTTGTTGCAGGAGGTTTGCGATTACGTCTGGGTCGACGCCCGGCGTTCGCTGGGTGTGCATGGCCAGCTCGCGGAGAACCTTGCAGCTCCCCTCTCGCCCACCATCGGCAAGGTCGACTTTTCCCAGGAACTGGAGCGCGCCTCGCCCGTTTGGGATGCGGCGCGCGAGGAGTCGTTACGTATCCTCAATGCAGTGAAACTGGGGGCGGAGCTGGATGTCGTCGCAGTCAAGGCTGTGATCAAGGAATGCGTAGAAAGTATTCTGCGAAATCCTGCAGCGATGCTGTGGCTGGCGCGTATCAAGAACAGCGACGATTACACGGCCGAGCATTCGCTGAGAGTTTCCATCCTGTCGATCGCATTGGGGCGTGAACTTGGTATGCCGGCCTACCAGCTCGAGCAGATCGGTGTTTGCGGCATGCTCCATGACGTGGGCAAGTTGAAGGTGCCGAACGAAATACTCAACAAGCCTGGGGCGCTGACCGCCGAAGAGCTGCGGATCATGCAGAGCCATGCGTCCGAAGGACGGAAGCTCCTGATGAGCAATCAGCAGATCACCCCTGCGACCGTCGATGTCGCCTACTCGCACCATGAGCGGATGGACGGAAAAGGCTACCCGCGTGGACTGGATGCCGCCAGGATTCCCTACTTCGCCAAGATCGTCGCGGTGGCCGACAGCTACGACGCCATCAACAGTGATCGTGTCTACAGCAAGGGCAAATCCAGCCTGGAAACACTGCGCATCCTGCTCGAGGCGGCCAACAGCCATTTCGATGAAGCGATTGTCGGGTGTTTCATACGCATGGTCGGCATCTACCCCCCCGGGGAGATTGCCGAGCTAAGCACCGGGGAGGTTGGCATCATCATCGGCTGCGCCGCAGGCAACAAGCTCAAGCCAAGGGTTCTGATCGTCCGCAACGCTGAGAAAGAGCCCTGCAAGGAAAGAATACTGGACCTCGCCGATGTCGCGGTCGGCAGGGCCTGTCGAGTGCGGGAAGTGCATAGCAGCGGGGCCTTCGGCATCGATATCGGGGCGTATCGACGCAAGGGGCTACTGGTTCCGGGGAATCTCTGAGGCCCTGAGCTGCCACAGGGGCGGGTCATGGAGCGTGCCCCAGGTCTTGGGGCCGCAGCCATTGAGTCACCCATGCGGAGCACCAGCAACCCTCACGAGCACCCCGAGGACAGGGGGGCGCCTCCTGGGCGCCGGCTGCGCTAGACGCGGCCGAATCGTTGCCGGTATTGCGCCGGGGTCAAGCCAGTCAGCTCCTTGAACATTCGTCGAAGATTCGAATCGCTGCTGAAGCCGAGTTCGCCACTGAGGGTCTTGAGTGGGGCAGAGGTCAGTGTCAGGCGCTCGCTTACCTGGCTCAACTTGATGCGGCGGGCGTAGCTGGCCACTGCGCTGCCTGTTTCATCCCTGACCTTGCGTGCCAGGGTCCGCTCGCTCATTCCCAACTCATGCGCCAGGGCCTGGACGGTGATCCGTTCGGCAGGCATCTCCTGCACCAGGGCATGCAGCCTGCGCAGCAGCTGGCTGGGTTGTTCGATGAGGCTCAAGGCCTTGAAGGCATCGTGAGATCGGGTTGGACGCGGCAGCACCATCAGCCGATTGAGGTCCTCGAAGGCCGTTGCATTGACATGTCGCTCGATCAGCGCCTGGGCCAGGGGCAAGTAGCCGTTGACGCCACTGGCGGTACCCGTGCGTTCGGTGAAGACGCAGTTCTGCTCGTACTGCCACCGCACCCTGGGGTAGCGCTGCAGCAACGCATCCGCCAGCCACCAAGTCGCCGTGGCGGGTTGCCCGTCCAGGCGTCCACTGGCGGCCGCCAGGCAGACTCCGGTGCAGTAGCTCCATACACGGCACCGCTTGCCAAGTCTCGCCAGGCCAGCCAGCAGCGAGGCGTTGCCCTCCAGGCTGGACTCGACCTGCTGTGGCGACTCCGCCCAGAAACCCGGAATCAGGACCGCGTCCAGTGCCAGTTCTGCCACGCCGTAGCTGGCCGTCAACTGCAGGCCGTGGGCGCAATCGATCGGTCCGCTTTGCTCGGCAACCAAGTGCGTTTCGAACAGCGCGTGTCCGGTCCTCCGGTTGGCGGCGTGCAGCATGTCGGCGAAGGCCAGAAGCCCTGCGGGCATACAGCCGGGGAAGAGCAGGAGGCCGATTCGCAACGTGGTCATGGCGGATAATGAATCCTTTATGTCAGGTTCCGCCATTATGGGCGATGCACGAGCCCGGCACCATGAGCCCACACCTGAGGAGGGCTCGTGATGAACATCAGACAGATCCGCAACGCTACGATCATTCTCGAACTGGGCGACCACCGTGTCCTGGTCGATCCCATGCTGGCACCTAAGGGCGCGCTGCCTTCCCTGCGCGTGTTCGCGGGGCGGCAGAGGAACCCGATTGTCGATTTGCCAGAGGGGACTTCGGAGGTTCTGGAATCGGTGACTCATTGCCTGATCACCCATTGCCAGAAGGGCCATTTCGATCACCTGGACAGGGCCGGCTCGCGTTGGTTGAGAGAGCGACAGATCCCGGTCATATGCACACCGCATGATGCGGCCTACCTGGCGAGGCTGGGCTTGAACGTGCAGCCCCTGCCGGATGGCCATGAGGAGCCGAAGCCCTTCCTGGGTGGCGTGATCCGCACGGTGCGCTGCACCCATGGCGAGGGCCTGGTTGGACGGTTGATGGAGCACGGCGTCGGCTATCTGATTGAGCTGCCCGGCGAGCCCAGCCTGTACCTGGCAGGCGATACGATTCTGACCCCCGGCGTGCGTGACTTCGTGCAGCGGCATCAGCCGCAGGTGAGCGTGGTGCCTGCCGGCGGGGCGCGCTTCGACGTGGGGGGCGACATCATCATGGGGCTGGACGATGTACTCGACTTCACGCGGCTAGGCAGGGGGACTGTCATCGCGAACCATCTGGAAGCGATCAACCATTGCCCCGTTACGCGCCGGGAGCTGACGCGTGCGGCGATCGATGCCGGTGTCGCCCATCGGCTGTTGATACCTGTGGATGGCCAGGTCCTGCATCCCGGAGCACCTGGTTAAGTGTCCGGCTCTGGAAGCGGTTCTTGCAGGCCTGCAATTCAGCGCGAAGGTGTGAACCGAACAGGGCGACCTCGATACAACGGTTAAGGGGCGGAGGAGGGTGCTTAGACCGCCAACGGCACCGCCGCAGCCTCGCCATGGTTCTCCCAAAGGCCTTTTCGTATGATGCGCGCACACGAGATCTGGAATGTTTGGCGTGAAATCACCTAGAGGCGTTTCATCGGGGCAGGGTACGCAAGGCAGTGCCAAGTGGGACCTGAGCGAAGCTGTAAACCAGCTTTCATGGGACGATCTTCGGATCATCAAAACCCTCAGCGACTGCGGTAACCGCGCCCTCACTGCCAAGAAGCTCGGGATCAACGTATCCACCGTCTCACGCCGAGTGGCCCAGCTCGAGAAAGCACTGGGGATCGCTCTGTTCGATCACCGCCGCTCGGGTTACATGCTCACCACCGAAGGTGCCGAGTTGCGAGCCCTGGCCGAACGCGTCGAGCTCGATATCGTCAGCGTCGCCCGGCGCATATCACGTGCGGAGCACGGACTGCTGGGCAAGCTGCGGATCACCACCAGCGACTCGTTGCTCCTGTACTTCCTCACCCCGATCATCGCGGACTTCAGGGCGGTCAACGAAGGGATAACGATCGAGGTCCTGGTGGGTAACCAAACGCTGAGCCTTGCCCGGGACGAGTCGGATATCGCGGTTAGAGCGACCAAGAAACCCTCGGAAAGCCTGGTGGGGCGCAAACTCGCGACGATCGCCTGGGCCCCGTACGGCAACCTGAGAAGCGCGCCTGCTCCTGCGCTTTTCACTGAAGGCCAGTCGTGGGTGTCGTATTCCGGTGGCCTTAGCGGCCTGAAAGCCACCAGCTACGTCGATAACCGAGTGGATGCGCACTGCATCTCCTACCGCACCGACTCTGTCGCTGCAGCGAGCGCTGCCATCGCGGCGGGGCTCGGCTTGGGGTTCTTGCCCTGCATGCTGGGCGATATCACCCCGGGGTTGAGGCGCGTCGGCCCCGTGGTGTCCGAACTCAATGATGAACTCTGGCTGCTCACTCACCAGGACATCCGGAAGTCCTGGCGAGTCAAGGCGTTCATGACGTTCTGCGCCGCGGCAGTGGCGAACCAGAAGCCCCTCATCGAGGGGCAACTCGTCCACCCGGCCGATTAGTTCCGGGCCGCTTGCTCGGCTCGCGCACCGATGACGGCCTTGCAGGCGATTTCGATGAGTTGCGGACGCTGCGCCAACCGGGACACGCCAATGATATTGCTCGCGCACTGCGGGCGTTCGGTGCCATAGGCAGCCTTGCGAACACTGCCCACCACGGCGAATGCCGCATCCATGTCCAGCACGTACAGCGTCTCTTCGACCACGTCCTCAAGCGTGGCCCCATAGAGGGCGAGCAACTTGGCGATGTTGTCGTAGGCGGTGCGCATCTGCTCTCCCATCGCGGAGAAATCACGTGGCTTGCCCTTGCTGTCCAGCGGAGCGGGGGCAACCAGGTTGCCGTCTTCATCGTGGTTGAACTGGCCGGATACATAGATCTCGTTCCCCACCTGTCGCGCTTGTGGGTAGCCATATCCCTCTTCCCAGGGAACACCCCAGTACGCGGTTTTCTGGCCATCGGGACGTGAAGCTGCCATTGCATTCTCCTTGCTCGGATCGGACGCCTGGATCGCGTCGGTTCGGTGGGTGGAGGGCAGATGCTAGCAGCGCCGATGCGCGCTCGACGGCGCATTTTTGCGCCATCGTAAGCGCAAAAATGCACAAACGAAGTGCCGGTCGATCGGATAACTTGGATTCGTGTTCAGGCCGCAGCCGCTCCGAAAGACACCTGGATTGCCAGGTGATCACGACGCGAATGCAGCCGCCGGAAACCCCACCAAGACCCTCCACACCATCGACAGGTAACGACGATGAACAACCCGAAAACCGAAGTCCTGACGCCCCAGAACAGCCAACTGATCTTCATCGACCACCAGCCCCAGATGGCCTTCGGTGTCCAGAGCATCGACCGGCAAACCCTGAAGAACAACACGGTGGCCCTGGCCAAGGCCGCGAAGATCTTCGACGTCCCCACCACCATCACCACGGTGGAGACCGAGAGCTTCTCCGGCCATACCTACCCCGAGCTGCTCGCGGTGTTTCCCGATGCGCCGCTGCTCGAGCGCACCTCGATGAATTCCTGGGACGACCAGAAGGTCCGTGATGCCTTGAAGAAGAACGGGCGCAAGAAAATCATCGTCGCCGGCCTGTGGACCGAGGTGTGCAACACCACCTTCGCACTCTCCGCCATGCACGATGCCGACTACGAGATCTACATGGTCGCCGACGCTTCCGGCGGCACGACCAAGGAAGCGCACGACTACGCCATGCAGCGCATGATCCAGGCTGGCGTGGTGCCGATGACCTGGCAGCAGGTGCTGCTGGAATGGCAGCGCGACTGGAAGAATCGCGACAGCTACGACGCCGTCATGAACCTGGTCAAGGAACACTCCGGCGCCTACGGCATGGGCGTCGACTACGCGTACACCATGGTTCACAAGGCGCCTGAGCGCGTGGCGCACGGTCCGACCCTGGCCCCGGTCGCCGCTCCCCTCTAAGCCTGGGCGCCCCCGGTTCTCGGGGGCGGCCCTTCCAGCCGAATGATCAAGACGCAAGCCGATACCCTCTCGGTGGTGGGCACGGCTGCGCGCGTTACCAGGAGAAAGTGATGAACATGGCCGTGCTCGATCAGGAAACCTACCAACTCGCAATGGCGTTCCAGGCAGCGCTGCAAGACAGTGCGCGGCCTGAACCCCAGTTCCTGCACCAGTTGGGCATGCGTCTTTGCCAGCACCTGGTCGTCCGCTACGAGGATCACGTGGCGGTCATTCGGGACAGGGTTGCGCTGGCGCCCTGGCAGGAGCGCAAGGCCAAACGGATCCTGGCGTCCACGTGCCAGGGCAAGCTGTCCATCGCCGAGGTCGCCTCGCAATGCTCCATGTCCAGGAGCCATTTCTCCCGCGCCTTCAAGAAAACCACCGGCATGTCGCCACAGGAATGGACGCTCAAGTCACGTATCGAGCGGGCCCAGCTCCTGATCGCCGAAGGTTCGATGTCCATGTGCGAAGTCGCCTTCGAGTGCGGGTTCTCCGACCAGTCCCATTTCACCCGGACATTTCGCAAGCTGACCGGCATCTCCCCCAAGCGCTGGCAGCGTGGCCAGCAGTCATCGCTTCAGGTTGCATGACGTTCGATTTCGAGCGAGCAATAGATCGCTCCTGGCCGGTATCAAAGGGCAGCATGCGGCCAATAGTAGCCGTTGGCAAAGGGACGGCTCAGGAGCGAATGAGCACGCGACGAGGCGGCTGCGGGGAATACCCGAGCGTCCGGAAGACTGAGTTAGGACATTGCTGATCGCGCAGCTTTGCATGGTGGCTTTTTGCCTTCTATGCTCACCACGAAGGGACTCGGCCGTTCCCTGGAACAGTCCAAATCAACTTAAGGAAGAGCCCGCATGAACACGCCTACGCGTATTTCCCTCGTTGTTCTACTCGCTGTAACAGCTGCCGGCTGTGCAACTCACAAGAACGCAAGAGCGCTTGAGGCAGAGGAGCGCCTATTGATCTACTCGGAGAGGCCACTCAACAACGCTGATAATGCTAGAAAGATAAAGGTTATGTGTGCGGAGCCAAGTCCGGATGCCTTAAAGACCTTGGCAGCATCTATGAATGTGGAGAAGCAAGAGGTAGCTACTATCGCTGCAGCGTATTCAGAGGCCGGCGCAAATATAGGACTTCGCACTCACACAATTCAGTTATTGCGAGACCAATTGTTTGCGATATGCCAGGGGTTCGCGAACGAGGGGATATCCGCGCCAGCATATCAGATGATGCTTACTCGGAATCAGCGGAACACCGTGGCGCTGATGGCAATTGAGCAGCTAACCGGGGTGCTGAAGACACCATCCGTTAAGCTTTCAGGAAGTGCATCCATCGGGCCAAATAAGGAGCTTATTGATCTCAATAAAAAACTTAAGGATGCAGCCGAAGCAAACCTAAAAGCTGTCCCAGCTGCTGACAAGGATAAACCAGAAACGATTGCTCTTAAGAAAGAGATTGAAAGCTATGACGCTGCAATAGCTAAGGCAGAAAAGGCTATTGTCGCTGCTGCAACAGCGACGGATGCGCAAACTATCCAGGGCGGAGGGGCTGATCAAAATACCGTGTCAGCAGTGACGGCCACTGTGAAGAGTATTACGGATCAGATACTGGGTCAGAATGATAATTTCTACGTGTGTTTGGATGCATATCAGACAGCAAAACAGTACGGTGTGGCCGTGCCGACGGAAATCGATACTCGATGCAAGAAAATTTTTGCTGATGAGTCTGCCTCCGCGAAATTTTATGCTCTGAAAAGTGATCGTCTTTTAGACCATACTTTAGTCAATGACTTGATTAAAGAGGCTGTTGGCGAAGAGCAAGCGAAGCCGCTGACAGCACCTGAATCCGAAGCTAAGCCATCTCCGATAACGCCAACTCCACCAAACAAACAAAAGCCAGCTTCTGGTTCATAGAGGCTAGTTCATATCACCAGTAGAACTAAAGCCCCCACTTAGAAGGGCTTGTCGTTATGCAGCCATCGGTATCGTGAAGTGCCTACCAGCTGATGGCCAGGGCCATCGCCACTGAATGCCAGTCTGCTCAAGACTCGACTCGCTCATGGCTAGTCTGGAGGTGCTGCCAAACCAGTCGGCCCCCTGGCCGGTTGTTAGTGTCGAGAAGATTGAACTGCACAGTGAACCAGCGTATTCAGCCGTCTCTCCGCACAAGCTCTACGTCATTAAGGCTGCTTCTGGCCGAAAGCAGCCACACCCACGGGCAGATCCACACTCCCACTACTTCGCATCCGAACCAGGCAATCTTTCGAGAACCCCTTTGCCCAGGATGAGGCTGGCGTCACCCTCTGGCACGGCCGCTTCCAACTCGTTCTCTGCCTGCCATTCGAGGCGGTCGCCTTGCAGGGTGGCCCTGCCTCTTGTGACCGCTCCATTCCGGCCGCTGGTGACATGAAGAATGGCTTCTGATCCCGCAGCCACTCCTTTGACTTCCCCACCTTCGTTGACCCGACCGCAGTCGGCCGTGGCGAAGTAGTGGGTGCCGGTTATGCCGTTGCCCTGTTGGACCAGGTCGAAGCCTGTGCCGCCGCATTCGGCCTTCGCCTCTCGCTGTTGCGGTGTGCGCAGGTCCAGGTACCAGTGCCCGGAGAAGGAGGGTTCTGGGCCGCACAGGGCGGGGAGGGCAGTGAGCAACAGCAATGCTGCGGTTGGGGTCGTCAGGCGATGGGCGCGTCGATGCGTGAGCGAACGGCGTGGTGGGGTGGATTCGGGGCTGTGGTGCATAACGATCCTTATCGCTGCAAGGCTCACCAAGGGCGGGCTTTCATCCTTCCTCAAGCTCCCTGCGCACTCGCTCAAGCAGTTCTTCAGTGCTCAGCTCGGGATATGCCAGCAGATAGCTCTTGGCCAGGATCGTTAGCGGATGCACGCCCATGTTCTCGGCAAACTCAACCAGCTTGATCACCGAGGGGCTCTTGATACCGCGCTCCAGATCGCTGATGTAGGCCTGGCTAGCGCCTATCGTTTCCTGTGAGAGCTTCTTGCTGATCCTCAGGTCCTTGATGGCTTGCCCGAGTGCGAGCTTGAGTTCCATGCCTGCTGTGTGGCCTTGCTCAGAGACCCGCCTCGATAAGCAGGTCGGAAGGATTGCACGCCATTGCACCGGCGATTCGGACGATGTTGAGGAATGTAACGTTACGTTCGCCGCGTTCGATCTTGCCCATGTGCGAGCGGTCGATTCCGGCGGCATCGGCGAGCGCTTCTTGTGAGAGATTGAGGGTCTTCCTGCGAGTGCGCACGGCTTCGCCCAGTCGTAGGAGACTGCCTTCTTTATCGTGATCTGCGGAGATTCTTGCCATGGCGAGAATCTGCTGGCTAGGATGTCTATAGGGCCACGGTATTTATGACCCATTACGTCTTGAAGAAAGGACTGCCGGGAATGCACAGCGACCTGAAAACATGGACCCAAGACATCACCACCGTCCTCACCCAGCCCCCAGGCGAACCCCAGCTGCAGGCTTTGACCGACTGGCTGCAGCGCACCGCTCCGGTCGATCACGTCTCGCTGTTCCTCTTCGAAGGCAGCGATGCGCCCTTGCCGCTGTTCCACACCTTGCCTGCCGAGCTGCAGGCCACCTTCATCGACGACTACCGTGGCGGTTCGTACCTGTTCGATCCGTTCTTCCTCGCCTGCACCTTCGAGCGGCCGGATGGCCTCTACAGCATGCGCACGCTGGCGCCGGGGAGCTTTCGGGACAACCACTACTTCCAGCTCTACTACCACCGCCTTGAGCTGAGCGAGGAGCTGGGCTTCTTCACCACGCCGACGCCGGGTTGCCGCGCGGTGTTGTCGTTGATGCGCGGGCAGGGCGGGGCGGCGTTCGGCGAGGAGGAGCTGGAGCTGCTGGGCATCGCGACGCCGGTGGTACAGGAGGTGGTGCGCCTGGCCTGTGAGGCGCGGGGCCAGCCGCCGGTGGATGCGTTGCAGCCCAGCGACCATGTGCGCGAGGTGTTCAGCCTGTTTGCGCAGGAGCTGCTGACGCCGCGCGAGTGCAAGGTGGTGCAGCTGCTGTTGCAGGGCTATTCCAGCAGCGAGATCGCCCAGCAGCTGCGCATCACCCGGGGCACGGTGAAGGTCCACCGGCGCAACCTTTACGACAAGCTGGAGATCGGCACCCAGGCGGAGCTGTTCGGGTTGTTCGTGCGTGAGCTGATGGGCGCGCGGATGTTCAGCCGGCCGAGGCGTGCACGCCGTTGATTGCCGGGGTGTAAACCAGGCCGCCGGCGTGCATCAGGGACGTCTCGCCAGGCTATGTCGATGCGCTGGGGGCGCTGCACGGGATCACCCGCTTGATCAGCTTGCCGATGGTCAGTCCCTGGACGAGGATCGAGAAGATCACCACCAGGTAGGTAAGGCTGACAATCACATCCCGACTTTCCCCGGCCGGTAGCGATAGCGCCAGTGCTACGGATATGCCGCCCCTCAAGCCCCCCCATGTCAGCACGCTCCAGGAACCCTGCGGTAAGCGGAAGCGATTGCCCAGCACGGCGATTGGCAGCCCGACGGTCAGCAGCCGCGCAGCCAGGGTGAGAACGACGGCCGCCAGGCCGGTGATGAAGAGCGATTGGGAAAACTGGATCAGGATCACTTCCAGCCCGATCAGGACGAACAGCACCGCATTGAGGATTTCATCGATGAGCTCCCAGAACATGTCGACGTTCTTCTGGGTCTGCTCGGACATGGCGTAGGTGCGCCCATGGTTGCCGATGATCAAGCCCATCACCACCATCGCCAGTGGCCCGGATACATGCAGGTGGGTGGCCAGGGCGTAGCCTCCGAGCACCGCTGCCAGGGTGATGAGGACTTCTTCCTGGTAGCTGTCGATGCTCTTGAGCATGCGATAGATGACGTAGCCGACCACTGCCCCCAATAGCGCTCCACCGCCGGCCTCCAGCGCCAGCAGATGGGCTGCGCCAGTGACCGTGGGCGCCTGCCCGCTGAGCACCATGGCCAGGATCAGCGAGAACAGCACGACGCTCACGCCATCGTTGAACAGGGATTCCCCCGATATCACCAACTCCACGCTCTTGGGCGCTCCCGCTGATTTCAGGATGCCCATCACGGCGATCGGGTCGGTGGGCGAGATCAAGGCTCCGAAGACGAGGCAGTAGGACAGTGGCAGTTGCAGGTCGATCAGTGACAGCAGGCCCCAGAGCGTGAAACCGATGAACAGCGTGGACAGCGTCGTGCCGACGACGGCCAGCGAAGCGACTTGCCATCTGTACGAGCGCAGCTCGGACAGGTCGACATGCAGGGCGCCGGCAAATAGCAGCAGCGAGAGCATGCCCTGCATGAGCAGCTCGGAGAAATCGATCGACTCCACGAATGACTGTTCCAGTGCATGAAACGCGTGAAAGCCGAGTGCATCGGCGGCCATGTTCAACAATGACAGGCCCAGCGCGATCCCCATGACTCCGATAGCGGGAGGGAGCCCCACATAGCGGCGATTGAGATAGGCGAGCAAAGCGGTGATGCAAAGAAATACAGCGGATATGTCAAGCATGGGGGGGCGTATATCTCCACGACGATTACGTGACTTGTCGACCGACACGTGTTATTGGCGCCGCCCGCTTCATTGTTGGTCACACTCAAGGCGCCGGGGAGCGTACAGCATCGGCCGAGATTTTCAATGTGGCGAGTTCGTGCATGTGAAGCGGTTCGTTCAATGAATCCGGTGAGCCGTCGAGTCAGCCCGATGACCGGTGGCTGGACGTTATCGAACGATTGGATATCCACCGATCAAGTGTCTTGTGGCCGCCAATGTTGATATTCGTGTCTGTCGGCAAAGTTGCCATAACCTATTGAATGGTAAGGATTTATCAAGTCCAAGTTGAACGATTCGGCTGGAAGGGTAGAGCCATTGGTTTTGCATTTTTATCCGACATGGCGTTACGGTGTGCCCGGTTTAAGCACCTACCCGAACTGGGAGAACCGGATGCAGCAAGAGTTATTGGACTTCATTGCCGAGTATCAGTTTCTCGGCATTTCGCTGACAAATTGGATAGTGGCTGCGTGTGCTTCGATTGTCAGTTTCGTGCTGTTGAGAAGTGTCATCGCCTATGCGCTCAAGAGTATTCGCAGATCTGACGAAACACCCCATGCGCCGTTCAGCAATATCGCCGTTCTAGTACTCTCCGGCACCAGTAATACCTTGCTGTTGCTCGCGTCATTATTGATCGGTGTCGGGTTTCTCGACTTGCCGGAGCGCTGGCTGAGCCGGGTCGGCAACCTCTGGTTCGCGGTGGCTGCGCTGCAGATTGGCTTATGGGCCAATCGCGCCATTGCCCTGGCAGTCCGACGCTATTTCAAACGCACGACCTCCAGTGATCTGTTTCAGGGCAGCGCACTGGCAACGCTCAGCCTGTGGGGCGCCAAGGTCCTGCTCTGGGTGGTCGTCATCCTGGCGATGCTGTCGAATATCGGCGTCAACATCACCGCTTTCGTCGCCAGCCTGGGTGTGGGTGGTATCGCGATTGCGCTGGCGGTCCAGAACATCCTGGCGGATGTGTTCGCCTCGCTGTCCATTGCAGTGGACAAGCCCTTCGAAGTCGGTGACTTCATCGTGGTCGGCTCGCTCTCGGGGACGGTCGAGCATGTGGGCCTCAAGACCACTCGCATCCGTAGCCTGGGCGGTGAGCAGATCGTGATGGCGAACGCCGAGATGATCGGCAGCACCATCCAGAACTACAAGCGGCTGCAGGAGCGGAGGATCGTCTTCTCCATCGGGCTCACCTACGACTGCTCCACCGCGCAGGCGAGGGAAGTGCCCAGGAGAATGGAAAAGGTCATCCGCGCCCAGGCCAATACCCGGTTCGATCGGGCGCACTTCAAAGGCTTCGGCGACAGTGCGCTGGAGTTCGAGGCGGTCTACATCGTGCAGGACCCCGGCTACAACACCTACATGGACGTTCAGCAGGCCATCAACCTGGGGTTGATGGAAGAGTTCGCCGAACTGGGCGTCAGCTTCGCTTTCCCATCCCAGACGCTCTATGTGGCTTCGTTGCCGGAGGACATGTCGCTCCACCTGCGCCCCCCGAGGAGCACTTCACACGCAGCGGAGGCGCCACCGGTTTGAGTGGCTCCACTGGCGCCTTCACCGTTCAGGGGAGGCGCTCGACGCTTGCGATGAGTCGTGAATCAACCAGGGCAGCAGTGCGATGCACGGTTGCGGCCCGGTATTCGGGGTCGGCGAGCATGCCCAAGAATGCCTCTTTCGAGGGGTACCGCACGAGAATGATCTCATCCCACTGCTCTTCTTCCGGAGCGATGAGCGCCGCGTGGACGGCCGCGAGAACCTGGACCGCGCCGCCGGCCGCGGCGACTTTTTTCAAAGCGATGCGAGAGTACCGGGCATAGGATTCACGGCCACTGCAGGCGGGATGGTCGTTCGCCGGGTAGTCGGCCTGCACCCTGAAACGCAGGAGGTTGAGCATCAGTACAGGTGTGCCCGAGGGCACCGCCTCATCGAAGTGCTCGAGCTGGGCTTTGCTTGGATTCAGGCTGGGCATGACATCTCTCCTGTGGGCGAGCGGGGACGATGGCGCTCCCGTCTGCTGCAGGTCAAGGCTCATGCAACGGGTGAATGTCGGCAGTGCGCCTTCTGAATTCTGGAAGCTAAAGCAAAACATCGACGAGAGCGGTCTACCTTGATGCCGCAACGATCCACCCGAGTCCAAAACCATGTTGCCCACAAGGATGCACGTGCAATGAGTGATCCCACGAAGCCCAAGATCACCCTCAACCCCCCGGTGTTCTACAGCAGCGCCGTCCTCGTTTCACTGCTGGTGATCTATGCCGCTCTGTTCCAGGAGCATGCGCAAGCCGTGTTCGACGACGTGCAGCGCTGGATCATCGTCAACGCCAGTTGGTTCTACATACTCGCGGTGGCGCTGGTGCTCATCAGCGTCGTGTTCATTGCCATCAGCCGCTACGGCGATATCAAGCTGGGGCCCGATCACAGTGAGCCGGAGTACAGAAGCAGCAGTTGGTTCGCCATGCTGTTTTCCGCCGGCATGGGCATCGGCCTGATGTTCTTCGGCGTGGCCGAGCCGGTCATGCACTTCATCACCCCGCCCGTAGGGGAGTCCGGAACGGTCGCCGCCGCGCGGGAGGCGATGAAGATCACCTTCTTCCACTGGGGGCTCCATGCGTGGGCGATCTACGCCATGGTCGCCTTGATCCTGGCTTATTTCAGCTTCCGCCACGGGCTGCCGTTGACCCTGCGTTCAGCGCTCTACCCGCTGATCGGCGAACGCATCCATGGCCCAATCGGTCATGCGGTGGATGTCTTCGCCATTCTGGGTACGGTGTTCGGCGTGGCGACATCCCTGGGGTATGGGGTGCTGCAGATCAATAGCGGCTTCCATCACCTTTTCGGCCTGCCGATCAACCCGACCATCCAGGTGATGCTGATCGCGGCCACCTGTTCCCTGGCCACCCTCTCGGTCGCCAGCGGCCTGAACAAGGGCATCCGCATTCTGTCCGAGCTCAACCTGAGCCTCGCCGTGATCCTGATGGTGTTCGTCCTGCTGCTCGGGCCGACGGTCTTCCTGCTGCAGGCCTATGTGCAGAACACCGGCTCCTACCTCTCCGACATCGTCAACAAGACCTTCAACCTCTACGCCTACGAGCCCACCGACTGGATCGGCGGCTGGACACTGCTCTATTGGGGATGGTGGCTGTCCTGGTCGCCGTTCGTGGGCCTGTTCATCGCACGCATTTCACGCGGCAGGACGATCCGTGAGTTCGTCTGTGGCGTGCTCTTCGTGCCCGCCGCTTTCACGCTGCTGTGGATGACCATCTTCGGCGATACGGCCATACACATGATCCTCAACGAGGGGTTCGGTGAGCTGGCCAGGGTGGTCGACAAGGACAGCTCGCTGGCGCTGTTCGCCTTCCTCGAGCACTTCCCGTTCTCGGGGGTGATCTCCATGGTGGCGGTGCTGATGGTGATCGTGTTCTTCGTGACCTCTGCCGACTCCGGGGCGCTGGTCGTGGACATGCTCGCCTCCTCGGGGCACTCGCATTCCCCGCTCTGGCAACGCATCTTCTGGTCGGTCAGCATCGGCGTGGTCGCCATCACCCTGTTGCTGGCCAATGGGCTCAAGGCCTTGCAGACGGCGACCATCGCCAGTGCCTTGCCCTTCGCGGTGATCCTCCTGCTGTCCATCTGGGGGCTGTTCAAGGCGCTGCATCTGGACGCCACCCGCCGAGGGCTGCGCAACCAGGCCCTGCCCGCCGCGCGTCATGCGCGTCACCCTCACGGCGGCTGGCAGCGACGCCTGCGCAACATCGCCCTGATGCCGCGTCGTGCCCATGTGTCCCGCTTCATCGCCGAGGTGGTCAAGCCCGCCTGTGAGGAGGTCGCGGCGGAGTTGCGCAAGCAAGGCTACGAGGTCGCCGTGAATGAACGCGATGACGGCCGTGTCTCACTCGAGCTGTCCCTTGCCGGCGAGGGTCGCTTTCTCTACGAGGTCCGGCCGCGTGCGTTCACCACGCCGAGTTTCGTCATGCGCGATACCGAAGATGGCACCGAGGCGCGCAAGTATTTCCGTGCCGAGGTGCACCTTCGCCAGGGCGGCCAGGACTATGACGTGATGGGCTGGAGCCGGGACGATGTGATCGGGGACATCCTCGACCAGTACGAAAGGCATCTGCACTACCTGCACGTGGTGAGTTGAGGACGCTGCGGCAAGAGAGCGAAGGCGAGGAAGCCTGCAGGCGGCTGGTGCAATGGCCGCCCGCGCGACAGCCTCGCATTCGCTCGGCGCGGTGAGTTGAGCGCTCACCCTCGCGACGGCTTCTCCCCCAGCAACGCATTGAAGCCATCGATATCCATGGGCTTGCCGAGGAAATAGCCCTGGCCTTCCTCGCATGACATCGCCTTGAGCATGTCGAGATGCTCGGCGGTCTCGATCCCCTCTGCGGTCACGGTCAGCGACAAGGCGTGCCCCAGCTCCACGATCGCCCGGATGATCGCCTTGTCCTCCTCGCTGACGTGGGTGCGGTTGAGGAAGCTCCGGTCGATCTTCAGGCCGTCGAAGGGGAAGCTGCGCAGGTAGCTCAAGGACGAATACCCCGTTCCGAAGTCGTCCATCGCCAGGCGCACCCCCAGTGCCTTGAGCCTGTGCATCATCTCCAGCGCTCCTCCGGCATCGTCGAGCATGACGCTTTCGGTGATTTCCAGTTCGAGCCGGGAGGGGCTGATGGCCGAGTCGGCGAGCGCCTTGCCGATCCGCTCGGCCAGGCCGTCGCCCTTGAATTCGAGGGGTGAAAGATTCAATGACAGGAACAGCTGGGCCGGCCATCGCGCGGCCTGGTGGCAGGCGGTGGCGATCACCCAGTCACTCAGCGCGATGATCAGCCCGGTCTGCTCCGCAATGGGGATGAAGGTGCTCGGCGGCACCAGCCCGAGCTGGGGGTGCTGCCAGCGGACCAGGGCCTCGGCCCCCGTCATCTGCCCGTCGGCGAGGCGGTAGCGCGGCTGGACGTGCAGCCTCAGCTCCCCCTGCGTGATGGCGTTGCGCAGGTCGGTTTCCAGGCGCCGGCGCTCGATGATCCTGGCGTTCATCTCGCCCGAGTAGAACCGCCAGGTGCCACGGCCCGCCGCCTTGGCTTCGTACAGGGCGATGTCTGCATAGCGCAGCAGCTCGCTGGCTTCCGCCGCATCATTGGGCGCCATGGCGATGCCGATGCTGGCACTTACGTAGGTGGGCTGCTGGTTGATGCTGATGGGCCGCTTGATGGAGTCGAGCACGCGCTGGCACAGGGCTTCGACGTTGGCCTGCGAACCGATATGCGAGAGCAGCAGGACGAACTCGTCGCCCCCGATCCTGGCGACCAGGTCCTTGTGCCGGACGCAATCGGCCAGGCGATCCGAAATCTCATTGAGCACCTGGTCCCCCGCCGCGTGGCCGAGCAGGTCGTTGACCGACTTGAAACGGTCCAGCCCGACGAAAAGCATCACCAGCGGCTGCTCGCGCGTCGGCCTGGCTTTCAGCTTGCCGTCGAGGAACTCCCTGAGCCGCGCACGGTTGGCGAGCCCCGTGAGGGCGTCATGGCGCGACAGGAACTCGATTCTCCGCCGCGCTTCGAGCTCTCCGGTCACATCGGTTGCGGTGCCTCGAAAGCCCCGGTCGTCGATGGCGCGCGCCGAAATACGGGTGACCCGCTCCTGGCCGCCGCAGCCGAGGAAGCGGCAGAGGATGCTGTTGTCGGCAGGGAGGCTGGTGCGGCTCAGCCACTGGGACAGGGTGCCGTTCTCGGGCGACAGCAGCGCGTCGATCGGTTGGCCGATCCAGGCATCCCGGTCCAGCCCGGTGACCGCCTCGAAGCGCTCGGAAAGGAAGGTGAAGCGCCCCTGGCTGTCGATTTCCCATATCCAGTCGGAGCTGGTTTCCACGATGTCGCGAAAACGCGCCTCGCTTATCGCCAGGGCGTCCTGGCTGCGCTGCAGGGAGGCATAGCTCGCATCTAGCGCCATGGCGCCGACCGTGGTTCGGCGCAACAACGCCCAGGCCATCAGGCAAACCAGCAACGCGATGACGCCCAGCAGCGGCAAGCCCAGCGCCAGCAGGCGCCGGCCGGGTCTTTCCGCGTTCCAATGGAGGCTGCCGGCGGCCCCGCGCTCGCCCAGGGCGAGAATCGTCTTGTCGTTCAGGTCGGCCGGGTTTGCAGTGCGCAGCCCCTCGACGCCGTACTCCTTGCCCAGTTGTTCCAGGGAGGCCGGGTCCAGGATGCGGACGAAGATCAATACCGAAGACGGCCCGGTATCCGGCCGTATGGACGGGTCCGCTCCCGGCGTGATGGCCGCTGCCGCGACCACGGCGGGCTGCCCGTCGATATCCACGAATGCCGTCACGGGGGTTTCCGACTCCGCTCCAAGGCGGGCCTGTTCGAGGAGTGGCCCCAGGGAGCGCTTGAACCAAAGCGAGGCGTCCGTGCGTTGCTGTCGGCCATTGATCACGGCGTACAGGGTGTGACCGGCGCCATCCACGACGAACACCCCTTGCAGCCCGAAGTCGTCGTACAGGGTCGGCCCCAGGTTCTGCCGGGCATAAGCCCATTCGGTGTTCACCTGCTGGTGCAGGTTGCGATAGGCATCCCCCCAGAACGCGTAGTCCCGGAGTGTCGAACGCAGCGACTTCTCCAGCGATTGAAGGGCCTTCTCGGTGTAGAACGCGCTCTCTATCTCCTCGGTCTTGTCCAGGTCATGCCCCAGGTAGATGAGCAGATAGGCAGCGAGCAGGAAGGCGCTGGTGAGCAGACCGAAGAACTTCAGAAGGGAAGCCCGCGTCAACGCCACGCTGGAGCGGTTGGGTAATGGCCTGTCCGTGCTCGGGGTTGCGTCTGTCATCAAGTCCTCACGGGTGGAGAGCCGCGCGGCACGGCGCGGCCCAAACCATTTCAGTTTATGTGAGCGCGGGGAAAATGCCGGGGAGTGTGCGCAAGGCCGCCCGGGGTGCCATGCGGCAGCGGCCTGGAACAACGGACCTGCGCAGGGCGGAAAGTTGCAGGGGTTTGCGCGGCGAGGCCGTACCGGTGCGACCCCGGGCGGCATGAGGTGCACTGCGGCACGCCTTCCTGCACGGCACAGGGCGAGGTTCGGGTCTGGCTCGGAAGAGAGGCGATGCGCGTGTTCACGCCTCGCCTCCGCCGGGGCCGGTCAGGCGGCTGGTGCTGGCGATCCTTGCAGCAGGTACACCGTCAATCCGGCCAGCGCACAGGCCAGCAGCACCTGGATGACGCCGCGCTTGAAATGGAAGAGGGCGAGGGCGGCGGCCAGCGCGATCAGCGCCGAGGGCCAGTCGAAAGGCCCCGCGAACCCCTGCGGCCACAGCACGTGATAACCGAAGAACAGCGCCAGGTTGAGGATCACCCCGACCACCGCGGCCGTGATGGCCGTGAGGGGCGCCGTGAACTTCAGCTCGTTGTGAGTCGATTCCACCAGGGGCCCACCCGCGAGAATGAACAGGAAGGAGGGCAGGAAGGTGAACCAGGTGACCAGGCTGGCGGCGACCGCGCCGGCGAGGAAGGCATGCTCGGCGCCGAACACCTGCTGCACGTAGCCCCCCACGAAGCCGACGAACGCCACGACCATTATCAGGGGGCCCGGCGTCGTTTCACCCAGGGCCAGGCCATCGATCATCTGCGTGGGGGTGAGCCAGCCGTAATGGCCGACCGCGCCCTGGTAGACATAGGGCAGCACGGCATAGGCGCCGCCAAAGGTCAGCAGCGCCGCCTTGGTGAAGAACCAGCCCATTTGCGTCAGCGTGCCGTCCCAGCCGAACAGCGCAGTCAGCAGCCCCATGGGCACCACCCAGAGGGCCGCGCCTATCGCCGCCAGCGAGGCCAGGCGTGGCCAGCGGAAACGCGCATGGTCCGGCGTGGGGGTGTCGTCATCGATCAGCGCCGGGCCGTAGGACTGTCGGGCCGCGCCATGGCCACCGCCGACGCTGAAGACCTCCGGGGCGAGGCGCCCGCCGAAGTAACCGATGACGGCGGCTCCGAGCACGATCAGCGGGAACGGCAGGTTGAGGGCGAATATGGCCACGAACGAGGCGGCGGCTATCGCCCACAGCCAGTTGTTCTTCAAGGCGCGGGAGCCGATGCGGTGGGCGGCCTGGACCACGATCGCAGTGACGGCCGGCTTGATCCCGTAGAACAACCCGGCCACCACCGGAACGTCGCCGAAGGCGATGTAGACCCACGAGAGCGCGATCAGGATGAACAGCGAGGGCAGCACGAAGAGCGCCCCCGCGATCACACCGCCCCAGGTGCGGTGCATCAGCCAGCCGATGTAGGTCGCCAACTGCTGGGCCTCCGGGCCGGGCAGCAACATGCAGTAGTTCAAGGCATGCAGGAAGCGGCGCTCGGAGATCCACCGCCGGCGCTCCACCAGCTCCTGGTGCATGATCGAAATCTGCCCGGCCGGGCCGCCGAAGCTGATGAAACCGAGCTTGAGCCAGAACAGAAAGGCCTGGAACAGGCTGACGGGCTCGGTGCGGGCTGGATGCTGTTCAGCAGGCGGCAGGGTCGTCTCATCCATTGGGGGGCTCGTCTTTTGCGAATGCCGCCAGTAGCCGGTCGAAGAGGCAGGCAGCTGTCAGCAGGGGGTCGTCATTGGGAAGGGTTCGTGCCGCCCGGGCAACGCATGCGCGCTGCCCGGGCTTCGGTTGCGTGGCGTTGGCTTCAGGCAAGGCGATGAGCACGGATAGCCAGTTGTCCATACGGAGCTGAATGCGCAGTGGGTGATGAACTCTACGCTAATACTGTTTCAGGAAATCGTGGGAAACGGACAATCCCTCGATCGTTGCCCACCTCAACCTGGTTGCGTCGGGATCGACGGTGCCCCGGCGAGAACCCGTGTCCCTCCGCTACGGCAGGGCGGCCGAGGTTCCACGTGAGGCATGTGGCGACCCGTCCATGCCACCGCTGGGCATGACCGCTGCGTAGGGTGGAGGTCGCTTCTCACCTCCACCAGCGGTGCCACGGCGTGCTGCGAAGGGTGGACGGGGGAGGGCCGTCCACCTGTGTACCGGGCATTTCGCGAGTGAATTCGCTCCCACGCAAAGCGCCGTGCCACCGCTGGGCATGACCGCTGCGTAGAGTGGAGGTCGCTTTTCACCTCCACCAGCGGTGCCACGGCGTGCTGCGAAGGGTGGGGCGGGTGGAGCGCCGTCCGCCTGCGTGCCGGCATTTCGCAAGTGAATTCTTCCACGGAACGGCGCCGCGCTTTTCGTGGCGATGGTACGGCTCACCCCGGAGCCGGTCAGAAGCGCTCGTCCACCATGCGGAAGGGGTAGGGCACGGATTTGTAGCGGCCGATCTTGCCGCGCTTGGGCAGCTCGACCTTCTGCTCCCTGGTGATGTCCTGGTAGGGCACTTGCGCCAGCAGGTGGCTGATGATGTTCAGGCGCACGCGCCGCTTGTCTTCGGAGCGCGCCATGTACCAGGGCGCCCAGGAGGAGTCGGTGGCGGCGAACATCTCGTCGCGGGCGCGGGTGTAGTCGTCCCAGCGGCGGAAGGACTTGATGTCCATGGGCGAGAGCTTCCACACCTTGCGGCCGTCGTGGATGCGCGCTTCCAGGCGCCTTTGCTGTTCCTCGGCGCTGACTTCGAGCCAGTACTTGATGAGGAGGATGCCGGACTCGACGATCATCCTCTCGAACAGCGGCACCACGGACAGGAACTTGGTGGCCTGCTCCTCGGTGCAGAAGCCCATGACCCGCTCGACGCCGGCGCGGTTGTACCAGCTGCGGTCGAAGATCACCACCTCACCGGCCGCAGGCATGTGGTGCAGGTAGCGCTGGCCGTACATCTGGGTCTTCTCCCGCTCGGTGGGGGCCGGCAGCGCCACCACCCGGAACACCCGAGGGCTGACCCGCTCGGTGATCGCCTTGATGGTGCCGCCCTTGCCGGCACCGTCGCGGCCTTCGAAGATCACGCAGACCTTCAGCCCCTTGGCCACCACCCACTGCTGCAGCTTGACCAGTTCGATGTGCAGGCGTTTCAGCTCCTTCTCGTAGACCTTGCGCTCCAGCCTCTCGGCGACCTGTCGGTTCTTCTTGGCCATGTCCGTGCTCTCAGTGGAAGGGGAAGATGTAGTTCATCCACGCGGCCATGCGCAGGAGGATCTTGCGCATGATGGCGACGTGGTGGAAATGCTCGGAGTACAGCGCCGCCTGCCCGTAGGCGCCCCCCGGCATCAGGCTGCGGTACTGCTCGAAGTCGGGGTCGGTCACCTCCAGCACCACCGGCACGCGGCCCGGTGGGGGTGAGCCGGTGAAGCCGATCAGGTTGCCGCTGGGCTGCACCTGGCCTTCGGCGATCACCGGCATGACCATCTTCACGCGTGCCGCGAAGACCTCGCCGGGGATGCCGTCGAAGGCGATTTCCGCCTCGTCGCCCAGGGACAGGCGCAGCTGGCTGTTCTGCCGCATCCAGGCCACGTAGGAGTGGTCTTCCAGGGGCACGAAGACCATGGCCGGGCGCAGCGGCATCTTCACCGCGTAGATGCCCGGGCGCAGCGACACCTGGGTGACGTAGCCCTTGCTCGGCGCGCGGACGGTGGTGTTGTCCAGTTCGAACTGGGCGATGTTGAGCTGGGCCTGGAGGTCGTCCATGCGCGCCCGGGTGGTGTCGACGTCACGCAGGTTGCCGACGTTGCGCCGCGCCAGTTCGCTGGCGCGGAACTGGTCGGCCTTGGCCGAGACGAGCTGGGCCTTGAGCGACTTGACCCGGTTCTCGAAGGGCGTCGGGTCGATGCGGAACAGCACGTCGCCCTTCTCCAGGATGCGGTTGCCCTGCACCGGCACCTCGATCACCTGGCCGCTCACGGCGGGCACGATCGGCGTGCTGACGAAGTAGCTGCGCGAGACCTCGGAGTAGGGGTGGTTGTAGTTCATCAGGAAGATCAGCGTGCCGATCAGGACGATGCCGCCCAGCACCGCCGTCGGCACGGTCCACTTGTTCAGCGGGATGCGGAACAGCTTGAAGATCGCCACGCAGATCGCGGTGTAGGTGAGGATGAGCAACAGGTCCATGGCTCAACCCTCCTGCCTTGGCAGTTCCACGGGCGCTTCGGCTGGTACGGCGGGGGGAGCCTCCAGGGCGGCCAGGCGCAGCTTCAGCTCGCCCAGCTCACGTTCCAGCTCCTGCAGGCGGGCGTCGTCCACGGGCGTCGGCTTCGGCGTGGCGGAGAAGCCCCAGCCGCGATCCTCGCGGTAGAGCGTTGCCCAGATCCACAGGAACGGCCAGATGGCGTGGAGGGTGAACAGGCTGATCCAGCCTGCGACGTGAATGGCATCCTGTTGCGGATGCTTGCGGTGCACGGCGATTTCATAGGGGATGTCGTGAATCGCGATGACACCGTAGAACAGCACGATACCCACGAAAATGAGTATTCCCAGCGCGACGTAGTCGAGCATTCCGGCCTCCTTGGCACCTGTGTGCAACTAAGGACGCTAGCAGGCAAAACGGAGCGGCGCTTCGCCCGTATGTCGCCTCGGGCGGCGGTGTTCGTGGCGGTGGATCGCGGCCTTGCGGCGCGGCGATTTCCACCCCCTTTGCGCGCGCAATTACGCAGCCCGGACTGAAGTCCGGGCTACGGGCTTCGTAGGATGGCGTAGAGCGAAGCGAAACCCATGCCGTGGGCGTTTCAGCCGTCCCCTGCCTTGCCTGGAGCACCGAGCACGGGTGCGCGCGGCACACCCTGCACGAGCCCAGCCCCTGGCACCGTAGCCCGGGCTACCGACGGGCTTCGTAGGATGGCGTAGAGCGAAGCGAAACCCATGCCGTGGGCGTTTCAGCCGTCCCCTGCCTTGCCTGAAGCACCGAGCAGCGGTGCGCGCGGCACACCCTGCACGAGCCCAGCCCCTGGCACCGTAGCCCGGGCTACCGACGGGCTTCGTAGGATGGCGTAGAGCGAAGCGAAACCCATGCCGTGGGCGTTTCAGCCGTCCCCGGCCTTGCCGGAAACACCGAGCAGCGGTGCGCGCGGCAACCCTGCACGAGCCCAGCCCCTGGCACCGTAGCCCGGGCTACCGACGGGCTTCGTAGGATGGCGTAGAGCGAAGCGAAACCCATGCCGTGGGCGTTTCAGCCTTCCCCTGCCTTGCCTGGAGCACCGAGCACGGGTGCGCGCGGCACACCCTGCACGAGCCCAGCCCCTGGCACCGTAGCCCGGGCTACCGACGGGTCATTCCAGATGCTCGGGGTTCACCGGGTCGCCGGATTTCATGTTCAGTTGCGCGCGCACGTCCTCGAACATGGCGTCGTAGTGCTTGTGCATCGAGCCGATGCCGCTCAGGGCCTTGGGTATGCCGTACTTCTCCGCGATCTTGGTCACGTTGCTGGCGAAGTTGTAGGCCAGGTCCTTGGGCAGGAAGAAGGTCTCCTTGAGCTCCTTGCCCATGATGCTGCCGTGCAGGGTGAAGAGCATGCCCTTGCCTTCCTTCGGGTCCTGGGAGACTTCGTAGTCGATGCACAGGTTGTAGCTGACGTCGTGCTCGTTCAGCGCGTGACGCTCGATGTGCAGGTGGCCGGGTTCGAATGTCGCCATGACGTTTCTCCTTCCTCAATCGCGTGGAATCGCTGAGCCAGCGCCAAGAATAGAACAGACTCGCCAGGGCCTGGAACCGGCTTCTGCCTGCCCTGGCCAGGGCCTTCTACGGGCATTGCCCCTTGTCGCTGCCGGCCGTCCGGACGATGGCTTCGGCCAGGCGCTCGATGTTCTTCTGGTGGGCGATGACGAGGGCGTCGATGCTGGCGCCGGCAGGCGTCTGCAGGGTGCTGCGGCAGCTCACCAGGGCCTTGTCGCCGGCGTCTGCGGGGCGCAGGCGCCAGCGCACGTCGAGCAGCGCGTAGCGGCCGGGCAAGGAGTCGAAGCGCTGCACGTCCAGGCGCACCGAAGCCCGGCGCGGCAGGCTGCTGTTGGCGAGCTGGTTCTCCAGGGCGCTGCTCATCTCGTCCACGAGGCTCGCCCCCCACCATTCGGTCTCCAGGATCACCAGGCCGCTGTCGCCCTGGCGGATGACGATCTGCGGGCGGTCCACCTGTGGGGGCACGCTGATGCCTTCGATCTGGATGTCCGCCCCCGCCGGCCGGCCATCGCCGGCCCGAAGAGGGGTCAGGGTGTGGAAGTTGATCGGGTCGCTGCGGCAGGCGGCGAGCAGCAGCAGGCCGGCGCTGAGCACGAGCTTGATCGGGTCGGTCATGGGTTCGCTCCTGTGTTCATTGGCTCGGCGGTGCCGACAGGCCGCCGGGGGTGGCGTTCTCGGGCCGCCCGCGGATCAGCGATTCGGGGTGCCGTCCCAGGTAGTCGGAGAGTTCGCGCAGCGAGCGCGACATGCGCTCCAGCTCGTCGAGGGTCTGCGTCAGCTGCTCGCGTTGCGGCGAGTCCTCGGCGAGCGTGGAGCTGGCCGACCGCAGCGTCTTGCTGACGTCTTCGAGGGTGGTCTGCACGCCGGGCAGCGTCTTGCCGTTGAACTGCGCGAGCACCTTGCGCAGCTCCACCAGGTTGTTGTCGAGGTTGTTGGCGATCCGCTCCACCGGCAGCTTGCTGAGCTTGTCGACCACGGCCTGCAACTGTTCCTGCACCTTCTCGAAGCTGCCGGGGAGGGTGGGGATGCTCACCGGACGGGCGCTGGGGTCGAAGGCCACCTTCGGCGCCTTGGGATAGAAGTCGAGGGAAATGTACAGCTGCCCGGTCAGCAGGTTGCCGGTGCGGGCCTGGGCGCGTAGCCCCTTGTCGATGAAGGTGCCCATGAGGCGGGCGCCGCCGGCCTCGTCGCTGGGGTCGTGCTGCACTGCCTGGAGCAGCTTGATGTGCGCCTGGCCGAGCAGCTGCGGATAGATGACGATGCCGACGTCCACCGGGAAGCTGTGCTTCTGCGCGTCGTAGTCCAGGTTGACCGTGACCACCTTGCCGATCTCGACGCCGAGGAATTCCACCGGGGCGCCCACCTTCAGGCCGCGCAGCGACTGGTCGAAGCGCAGGCGCAGGTACTGCGCCTTGCCGCTGGGCGGGGCGAGGGCGGCCTGCTGGTCGTCGAACAGCTCGTAGGCCCTGTTCTCGGCAGCGGGCCGGTCGTTGGGGCTGTAGTCGGGGGCGCGGAAGGCGATGCCGCCGACCAGCAGCGACGACAGCGATTCGGTCTTCACCGCGACGCCGTTGGCGCCGAGGTTCACGTCGATGCCGCTGGCGTTCCAGAAGCGGGTGTTCTCGGTGACGAACCTGTCGTTGGGCGCATGCACGAACACTTCGATGCTCACCCCCTTGCCGTCTTCGTCCAGGTTGTAGGCCACCACCTGGCCGACGGGGATCTTGCGGAAGTACAGGGGCGAGCCGATGTCCAGCGAGCCCAGGTCCGGGGCATGCAGGGTGAAGCGCCGGCCGGGCTCGCCATAGGTGATCGGCGGCGGGTTCTCCAGGCCGACGAACACCTTGGCGCGGCGGGTGGCCTGGCCGGTGTCGGCACCGATGTAGTCGCCGGAGAGCAGGGTGTCGATGCCCGATACGCCGCCCGCGCCGATGCGTGGCCGCACCACCCAGAACTGCGAGTCCTCGCGGGTGAAGCTTTCCGCCTCCTTGGCCAGTTCGAGGGTGGCGTCGACGCTTTTCTGGTCCTTGCTCAGCGCCACCTCGGAGACATGGCCGATCACCACGTTGCGGTACTTGACCTCGGTCTTGTTGGCCGTGAGGCCGCTGCCGGTCTTGAAGGTGACGGTGATGGTCGGCCCGCGCTGCATCCAGCTGTGCACCACCAGCGACAGGCCCACCAGCACCGCGACCATGGGCACGATCCAGACCAGTGAAACACTGAAGCGGCGGGTCTTCACCAGGGGCCGGCCGGGGCCTGTCTCACGGGTTTCCGCGCTCATCCCTGACCTCCTCGTCATCGGGTGTATCCCAGATCAGCCGGGGGTCGAAGCTCATCGCGGCGAGCATCGTGAATACCACCACCAGGCCGAAGAAAAGAATCCCCGCGCGCGGTTCGATCTCGCCCAGGGACTGGAACTTCACCAGCGCCGCCACCAGGGCGACCACGATCACGTCGAGCATCGACCAGTAGCCGATCAGCTCGACCAGGCGGTACAGGCCGGAGCGCTCCCGGCGCGCCCAGGAGGAGCGGCGCTGGACGGTGACCAGCAGCAGGGTGAGCACCACGAACTTGAGCCCCGGCACCGCGATGCTGGCGATGAAGATGATCAGCGCGATGTCCCAGGCGCCGTGCTGCCAGAACTCCAGCACGCCGCTCATGATGGTGCTGTCGGTGCCGTTGCCGAACAGGCTGGTGTTCATCACCGGCAGCAGGTTGGCGGGGACGTAGAACACCAGCGAGGCGAGCAGGAAGGCCCAGGTGCGGCTAAGGGAATTGGTCTTGCGCGCATGCAGTGGCGCTCCGCAGCGCTCGCACTGGTGGGCGTGGCGGGTGATGTCGCAGGCCTTGCCGCAGCTGTGGCAGAGGCACAGGGCGAGCTCGCTGGCCAGCGGCGGCGTGCTCATGGCAGCCCCCAGAGTTCGCGCACGTCGCGCCCGGCGATGCGGATCAGCAGCAGGGCGAGCACGGCCAGGGCGAACAGGCCGACGTGGGGGATGACCTCGAGCATGCCGGCCAGCTTGAACACCGCCACCAGCGCGCCCAGCAGGCAGACCTCGAGCATGCTCCAGGGGCGCAGGGACTCCAGCCAGCGCATGCACAGGCGGAAGCCCGGCGCGCGGCGCTGGCGCAGGCCGAAGGCGAGCACCCAGCACAGCAACAGCAACTGGAAGAGCGGCGCGATGATGATGGAGATGGCCGCCACCAGGGCGATGAAGGTGATGGGCCCCTGGCTCAGTGCCAGCACCGAATCCCACAGCGTGGCGCTGCTCTTGAGGCCCTTCAGGCTGATGCTCATGACCGGATAGAAGTTGGCGAACACCCAGAGCACCAGGGCGGTGAGGCTCAGCGCCAGGCGTTGCTCGATGGTCAGGCCGTTGTAGCGCTGCAGCACGCCGCCGCATCGCGAGCAGTGCGCCGTCTGGTGCCGGGCCAGCGTGAGCTTCTCGAACACGCAGTCGCAGTGCTCACAGATGATCAACTCGTCGTGATTCGCCATACGCCTCTCTATCGTGTACCGAAGCCTTGCCGCCCGCCTCTCCGGGGCGAAGACGGGCAGCGTCAAAGCGGAACGACACCGACAGAAGTGTGGATCAAAGAATCCCGATTGCGAGTGCGAAGGTGCAGAAAGCGCAGTGGGGCCGCGAGTCGGGGCCTCAGCGGATGCGCGCTTCGAAGTGGGCGTCGTAGTCGCCTGTGACGGGCATCTCCAGCGGCGCTTGCCCGTCGATGCCGGCCAGCCGTTGGCGCCAGTCGCCGAGGATGGCGCCGCGCGCCGCATCGTCCAGGTAGGGCACGTGGTAGGCGAAGAAGGGCTCCAGCACATCGAAGCCGGTATAGCCCAGGGTGCCCTTGAGCAGCGGGCGGAAGAGCTCGCGCAAATCGTCGTGGATGCCTTCGGCGGAGAACATCCGTTCGCGCCCGCCCAGGGTGGCGCAGACCAGCGCGCGCTTGCCGCGCATGCCGCCCTGGTCGAAGATCCGCCGCCCGCCGTAGAACAGGCCGGAGACGAACACGCGGTCGATCCAGCCCTTGAGGAGGGCGGGCATGGAATACCAGTAGACCGGGAAGCTGAGGATCAGCAGGTCGCAGCGCCGGACCTTGTCGATCTCCGCCTGGATGTCCGGTTGCAGAAGGCCGTGCTTCACCGCGTTGCGCTGCTCCAGGGCATAGACCAGGTAGTCGGCATCGGCCCGCTCGGTGAAGTCCCGCTCGCTCGCCACCGGGTCGAAGCCCATGGCATGGAGGTCGGAGACCTCCACGCTGGCGTCGAGGCCACGGAAGTGCTCGGCCGCCGCCCGGCAGAGCGCCGAGCAGAAGGACGCGGGTTCGGGATGGGCGTGCACGATCAGGACGTTCATAAAGGCACCTCGGTTGGACTGGGCGCCAGGGTAGGGGGCCGGGCGCCGCCGTCACAGAGGCAAAGATGACGCCGGATATGCGGATGCCGACAACGGGTTCCTGTCAGTCGAAGCGGAATTTGCGCCGATAGGCCGCTGGCGTCAGGCCGATGCGCTCGCGGAACAGGCGCACGAACGAGCTGCCGTCCTGGTAGCCCACGGCCTGGGCGATGTCTTCCACGCGCTGGTTGCCGGTTTCCAGCAGCGCCCTGGCGGCCTCGATGCGCAGGTTCTGCAGGTAGGCCAGGGGCGTCGTCTCCACGGCCTGCTGGAAGCGCCGTATCAACGTGCGCTCGCTCACCGCCAGGCGCTGCGCCAGGTCCGCCAGGCGGACGGGCTCGGCCAGGTGCCGTTCCAGGTGGTCCTGGGCCCGGCGCACCAGCGCGTCCTCGTGGGAGCGGTGCGCCAGAAGCGGCAGGAAGGGGGTCTGCAGTGTCTGGCTGACGTCGATCAGCAGGCTCTTCGCGCAGCGCGCCGCCAGGGCCGCCCCGGAATGGCGCTCGACGGTCTGGATCGACTGCAGGTGGTAGGACGACAGCGCCCCGGCGCAGAACAGCCGGTCGGCCTGGGTGAGGATGGGCGCCATCTGCAGGTCCACCGCCGGGAACCAGGAGCGGAACTGCTCCTCCAGCCACCAGGTGGTGGTCGCGACCCGACCGTCGAGCAGGCCCGTGTCGGCCAGCAGGAAGGTGCCGGTGCAGGTGGCGATCAGCTCGGCACCCATCTCCCACTGGTGCACCAGCCACTGCGGGCGTTGCTGGTCGAGCAGGGCGCGGAAGCCGTGGTAGCCCGGGTAGTGGCAGGCGGGGATGTAGACGATGTCGAAACGCTCGTCCGCCTCGGCCCGCCGTGACTTCAGCGGCAACCCGTTGCTCGCCGTGACCTGCCGCGCAGCGGAGATGAACGACCAGCTGTACTGCTCCGCCGAGCCCTGTGCGGCGAGGTGCGCATTGGCCACCTGCATGACATCGGCGAAACCGCTGACGCTGGAGGCGTAGCACTGGTCGTAGAGGTAGATGGCCGCAACGGGCATGTTGGCGTTATCCGCATGGAAGTGGCGTCTTTTTACACCTGCGTGGGGGCGCACGCAAAAGCTTCGGCCCATCCCATCTCACCAGTGCGGCCCGCCGAGCCACTGCGCGGGTGTGCTCTCCGTAGGATGGGTGGAGCTGTGCGAAACCCATGCTGTGCCGTGCCACGGTGGAACCGCGCATGGTGGACGGGTGAAGCGTCGTCCACCCTACATGGGCGGCATGCGCGAAGGTGGGCGATGGGGCCTGCGGTGGTCGGCTGGGAGTAATCGCGAATGAATTCGCTCCCACAAGAGCGCTGGTACGGCGCGTGGATTTATTTACTCGTGCGCCCGGCATCGACATAGTGGCCTGCCGGTTCGAGGAAGGGCCGGTCTGTTTCCACCCATCTCAATGTCTAGGGACTGGCGCATGAACACCCGTATCGACGTGACGGCGACCCCGAGCGAGGACGACCGCGCCGCCATCCTCAAGCCCTTGCGGGCGCACAACCGGGCCAAGGCCGGCGACCCGCAGCGCGAAACGCTGGCACTGCTGGTGCGTGACGAGCGGACCGACGAGGTGATCGGCGGGCTCTACGGGGAGATCTTCTACCGCTGGCTGTACATCGAGCTGCTGGCCATCCCCGAGCAGGCGCGGGGGCAGGGCACGGGATCGCAATTGATGGAAATGGCCGAACGCGCGGCGCGCGAGAAGGGCTGTGTCGGCATCTGGCTGGACACCTTCGATTTCCAGGCGCCGGAGTTCTACAAGCGCCACGGCTACACCGCGTTCGGGCAGGTCGAGGACTTCCCGCCGGGGCACCGGCGTTTCTACTTCCAGAAGCGGCTGGATTGATGGGCGGGTGCCCTCGGTGTGACGGCACGCAGGGCGACGGCGCCGTCCTGGCAGCTGCCGTGTCGGCCGCTCAAGCCCCTCGCACGATCTCGTCCCAGGCCGTGGGGGCCGAGAAAAGCTCGGCGATGAACCCCACGAACGCCTTGACGTTGGGGCTGCCCCGGCGGCTTTCCGGCCACAGCGCGGTGATGGCGGAACGGTCGACCACGTACTCGGGGAAGAGCGGCGTCAGCTCACCGCGAGCGACGTAGGGGGCCGCGACATAGGTCGGCGAGATGCCGATCCCGCCACCGGCCGCGAGCACGGCGGCCACCGCGTCGCTGGCATCGATGACGATGGCCGGGTCCGGCTCCACCTCGACCACTTTCCCATCCACGCTGAACGGCCAGCGCAGTGCCTGGCCGGAACTCTGGTAGCGGAAGTTCACGCAGTCATGGTGGGCCAGGTCGCTGAGTTGCCGCGGCGTACCGTGCCTGGCCAGGTAGGCCGGTGAGGCGAACGCGGCGATCCGGTGAGGCCCCAGGCTCTTCGAGATCAGCCGTGAATCCGCCAGGTTGCCCACGCGCACCGCGACGTCGATGCCCTGCTCGATGATGTCCGCGTAGGGGTCGCCCAGGCGCAGGTCGATGGTGAGCCTGGGGTAGCGCTCGCGAAACCGTGGGATGGCTGGCGCGAGGATGTTCAGGCCGATGGGCGGCGGGGCGGTGATCTTCAACAGGCCGGAGGGTTCGGCGCGCGTGGCGACGGCGGCCTGCTCGATGTCTTCCACCTCGCGCAGCAGGCGCAGCGCCCGCTCGTACAGGTCCTGCCCCTCCGGCGTCAGGGTGAGCGAGCGGGTCGTCCGGCTGAACAGCTTCAGCTCGAAGTGCTGCTCCAGGCGCTGCACGCTCTTGCTGATGGCCGATGGGGACACGGCCAGGTCCCGGGCCGCAGCGGTGAAGCTGCCCAGGGAGGCCGCGCGGGCGAATGCGATGAGACCGGTCAGGCGGTCCAGGCCAATTGATTCCTTCATGGCATAAGTAAAGCGACATGCGGCCTGATTATCAATGCGAGGTCCCGCCATTAGCCTTCTCCCATCGACGCCACTTCGGCGTTTCAGGAGATGACCCATGACTTTCCCTCTCGCTCTCGATCACGCTTTGCCCACCGATCTGAATGGCCGCACCGTGGTGATCTTCGGCGGCACCTCCGGCATCGGCCTGGCCGCCGCCATCCAGGCCAAGGCCCAGGGTGCCCACGTCACCGTGATCGGCTCCGATGCCACCCGTGCCGAACGGGCCGCCCGCGACAACGGCCTGGACGCCTGGCGCGCAGCGGACGTGACCGATGGCGATGCCGTCCAGGCCGCGCTGGCGGATATCCCGAAAGTCGACCACCTGGTCTTGCTCGCGGGCTCCTATGCAGTGGGCAAGGTGCTGAATGCCGAGCTCGACCAGCTGCGCCGGGCGTTCGATGAGCGCATGTGGGCGTCGGTGCACGCCATTCGCGCCCTGGGTGAGCGCCTGGCGAAAGACGGCTCCATCACCTTCATTTCCGGAATGCTGTCGGAGCGCCCCAACGCCCACGGCACAGCCGTGCTGGCCGCCGCCTCCGCCGCCATGGAGGCGCTGGCGCGTGGTCTTGCGCTGGAACTGGCGCCGATCCGGGTCAACACCCTGTCGCCCGGCCCGATCGACACCCCGCTCTTCGGCAAGGCGCTGGGCGAGGGGCGCGATGCCTTCGTCGCGGCGCTGGAACAGACGTTGCCGCTGCACCGCCTCGGCACCGCGGTGGAGGCGGGCGCTGCTACGGTCTTTCTGATGAGCAACGGCTTCATGAATGGCGCGACCTTGAACATCGACGGCGGTGCCAGGCTGGTCTGAATGGCCCGGCATCAATCCAGGAGCGGAGCTTGCGGATACTCCCGGACTGAGCCGACGGCGGCGTTTACCAGGCTGGGGTCGACATTGGCGGGCATGGCAGGAGCAGGGCGCCGACGGCGGCGGCCTCGCCCGACCCACCATCGGAGGCACAGCCGGCCAGGCCCGCGAGTGACAGCGCGATGGCAAGCCGGCTGGTGGTTTTGAAGGCATTCGCAAGCATGGCGCGGCTCAGCGCTTCACGCAGACGAACAGGGCGTTGCCGGAGGTGCCATTCCAGGGGGTGATGCGTTCGTAGTCATGCTCGAACAGGTGCACCTCGAACTGCGGCTGCAACAGCTGCTGCAGCTCGGCGAAGCTCAGGGCGACCATGGGGTGCTCGTCCTGCCAGGCCTGGGTCACGCCGGCCGTGGTCTTCTCGATGCCGAGGCGCAGTGCCTGGCGGTCGCCTTCCCCCGCGTAATACCAGCCGGAACCGAAGGTGAACAGGCTGCCCTCGTGCTCCACGGTGTGGCGCACGAAGGAGCGGTTGTCGATCTGGGCCTTGTCCACCGTGTTGAAGCAGAACACGCCGTCTTCCGCGAGCGCGTCATGGACGCTGGCCAGGCACGCCCGCAACTGCTGCAGATCCGGGTTGTAGTGGATGGAGTAGAGGAAGCAGGTGATCAGGTCCTGGGGTTCGTCCACCCGGAAGCTGGCCATGTCCTGCCGGCTGAACGCGGCCTCGGGGCAGCGCGCCTGGGCGATATCCAGCATCGGCTGGTTGATGTCCAGGCCGGCGCTGCGGTAGCCGAAGTCGAGGAAGTGGCGCACGTGCGGGCCGGTGCCGCAGGCGAGGTCCAGGTGCCTGCGACCCGGGTTGCCGAACAGCTGCTGCAGTCGTCGCACGCTGTCGCTCTGTGCGCGGTAGTCGATGTCGGCGCACATCAGGTCGTAGTAATGGGACAGGTCGGTGTACAGCGCGTTGGAGGACATAGGCGGCCAGAGGGGTCGATGGAGTGTCGGCGCGGCATGGTACTTCAGCGGCGCGAATTCCTCTCCTGCAGGATGGCCGAGGCCTGGTTATAGGCGCTCTGGAAGGCGTCGCTGCCCATCCATTCCAGGGCCGTATCCGGGTCTTCACCGTGGAAGATGTCCCGGTAGGTCGTCAGCAGCGCCATGGTGAAATTGATCGCCGAATCCGGCGTCTGCTCCGCGAGCACCCGTTCCAGCACCGGGTACTGGAGGAATACCACGCACATCGCCAGCAGGCTGATGCGCTCGCCGTACCTCATCATCCGGAACAGGTCGTCGTAGTCTGCCGGGTTGAAACCATTCGCTTCGATGTCCTTGAAATCGAAGGCGTCCAGGTCGATCAGCACCCTGTGAAACGGCTCGTTGATCAGCGGGTCGGCCAGAAGAGGATGCAGGGCGGTGGTCCTGGGTTTCCCCGAGCGGTTCTGTTTCGCCTTGGCTTTGGCTCGCTGGGCTCGTTTTCGCTGTTTGTCGGCGGATGCCATGAGTGGACTCCTCATGTGGTGTGGCTGTGTTCGTGTTGCGCAATGCTCATCCAGCCCGGGTCGGGCGCCCTGGCTTCATGCCTGCTGGCTGGGGCCTTCAGTGAATCGTTGGGAAGCGCTCCTTCACCAGCATCTCGGCCTGGTAGGCCATCTGGTCGAGCAGGCGGTCGCGTTTGCTCTCGGCCTCGCTCAGGGCCTTCTTGCCGTGCTGCTGAACCAGGTAGGCGTGGATCTGCCGCACTTCTCTGGACTCGAATATCGGCGCGAGGTTCTGCACCGCCACCATGCCGTTGGAGCGATGGGCGCGGGTGTTCAGCAGGACATGCGGCCCTTGCGCGGCCAGCACCCGGAAGCCCATCGCCTCGAAGACCGGCGCCTTGCCGGCCGCGCAGGCCACTTCGACATGGGGGCGCTGCTCGATCACGCGCTGCAGCATGGCCCGGGCGATGCCGTTCCGACGGTGGCTGGCCTGGACGGCGAGGTAGGCCAGGGTGGCGGCCTCGGCATCGTCCTGGCTCGGCAGGTACAGGGCGAAGCCGCGAACCTGCGACGGGTCTTCATCGTCCAGGGCCAGGACCAGGCGTGCGCTGCTGGCCTGGGTGGCGTCCATGGCCTGCAGGTACAGGTGCACCTCGTAGCCGATCACGTACTGATACAGCTGATAGAGCGGATTGCTGGGCGTCAGCGACACCGGGCTGATGTCGCTGAAGTAGTCCACCACCATCTGCAGAACCTGATTCTTCAGGGACTCGGGCGGCGGTGTGTCCAGGTGTACGAGGGTGAACATGGTGAAGCGGGCTCCGGGCGTGCCCGATCCGGGGAATCGGCGCGGGCGACATTGTAGCGCCGGAGTGCGTGTTCGCCGCCCCCGCCCGAGCGTTTTTCGAGCACATGAATGTGAGCCGGTGGGGGGCTCGAGGGGAGGATCACGTCTCATGCGGGGTCGAACTCACCCGGGTCGGCCGCTGCCTGATCACGACGGGCAAGGACTGCGGCGGCAAGAACGTGACCGCCGGGATCGAGCACGCCTTCCCGCTGCCACTTGGCGAGCGAGTTCGGGCCAGCCTCTACATCTGGATTTCCGCCAACGCTCTTCGTAGCGGTGCGTCGGAAATCTGGATGGGGCCGTGGAAGGGGATATCCATGTCCAGCACCAGATAGACCGAGGCTGCGATCAGCATCGCCGAGGTGGTGAACATGCTGACCACCATCGGGTTGCGCGGAGCCCGGTAGCCGAAGCTTGCGTAGATCAGGGTCATCCAGGCGACCAGCATGCCGATCAGGGGCAGGGGCATCGTGCCCTCGGACTGTTCGACGATTCTCCAGCGCTGTTCGACCAGCGAGTGATATTGCTGGCGAAGGTCGCTCAGCTGGGTTTCCTGGTATCGGTTGTGGGGCTTGATGGCAGCGAGCGCCACGCCGATCTCGTCCAAAAATTGCGTGGCGGGGCTCGTGCGGTGCTGCAGGGCTTCATCGCCCCGGTAGGGGTTGGCGATGGCGCGCTCGACATACGCGGCCAGGTGGTTGCGTGTGCTCTGCGCATCCTCGCCATAGTTCTTCAGCGTACGGTCGAAAATGATCAGGCTCGTGGCGTAGCCGTGCATGCTGGCGTCGATGCCCTCGAAGGTGTTCTTGGCCGAATTGATCATCAGGCCGAACACCAGTGAGGTCATGACGACGAAGATGTTGGCGACCAGCCGCACCACGGTATTGGTGTCCTCGTCGCGGTGCCGGGCCGAGAGCTTGGGGTACAGCTGCATCATCAGCAGGGATGCCGCCAGCAGGCAGGTGAATGTCCCTAGCGCAATCCAGATGGGTTCCATAGGCGTCGTTCTCGTTATCCGCGCGGGCAGGTTGGGGCAGTACCACGTTAGCTGCGCGAGCAACACGCCGCTGTGCTTTTCGAACGGTACCGGTGCATTTGGTTCTGGCGACCCGGTTCCGCGGGAGTTCGCCGTTCTCGACACCGGCTGCTGGCTGCCGGCGTCGGCGGGATGCCGCGCAAGGGCTAGACTCGGCAGATCGTTATGTCCCTGCAGGAGGGGTTCGTATGTCCAGGCTCACTACATTGCTGGCGGCGCTTCTCGGAGGGGCCCTGATCATCGCGGCCCCCGCGATGGCCGACCCGGGAAACGGCAAGGGCAACAAGCACGACAAGGGCGGCCAGCATGGCGGCCAGGGGCACCAGGGCCAGGGCGGGGGGAATGACTGGCAGGGTGGCCCGAGCGTCGATATCGGCGGCGTGAGGATCATCCTCGATGACAACCGTGGCTACTGGAGCCCCGGCGCCCCGCTGCCGCCGGGCATCCAGAAGAACCTGGCACGGGGCAAGCCGCTTCCGCCCGGGATCGCCAGGAAGCTCGACAGCCGGCTGCTCGGCAGGCTTCCCCATTACGAGGGCTACGAGTGGCAGCAGGCCGGTACCGATCTGTTGCTGATCGCCATCGCCACGGGCGTGATCCAGGACGTGCTGCACGGGGTACTGGACTGACCCCGCCCTCGCTCAAGGCTCGGCGGGCGATTCATAGCGGCGCCGTATGCGCTCCAGCTCGCCCGAGCGCCGCAGCTGCTCCAGCGCGCGGGCCCAGGCGTCGATCAGCGCGTCGTCGCAATCGCGGCTGAAGGCGATGTACAGGGATGAGCGATAGACCTCGACGGGCACCCGGCGCAGGGTGTCCGGCGCGATACCCAGCTGGCGGCTGTAGTAGCTCACGCCCGCATCGGTATCGCCGATGATCAACTCGGTTCGCCTGGCCAGCAGCATGCGGTAGAGCTGCTGGCTTTCTGCTGCGCTCTTGTCGAGGTTGGTGAAGCCGAGCGACTCCAGCACCCTCGGCACCAGGCCGGCGTGGCGGGTGGTGAGGCGTGGCGCATGCATCAGTTGCTCCAGTGAGCTCACCGGGACGGGGGTGTCGGACAACTGGTAGGGATGGATCGATTCTTCGACGATAGGCCCGACCCACTTGTACAGCGGTTCCCGGTCCGGCGTGCGGAACATCGAGTACATGATGGTCCCGGGGCGGGTCTGCAGCATGTGGGCGGCGCGCATGCTGGGCATTACCGCGATCTCGAAGCCGTCCCCGGTGCGCGCCATGATGGCCCGCACGACCTCCGTGGCCATGCCGGTCAGCTGGCCGTTCTCAAGGTAGTTGTAGGGCGCCCACTCTTCGGTGACGACCTGGTATCGCTCCGCCCTGGCCGTGGTGCCGAGCACCAGGCAGAGCAGCGCTGCAGTAAAGACCGACTTCACATGTTCTGCCTGGTGGACTGGAGCCGTTCGGGGAGGGAATCGGGGGCAAGCATAGCGGCGGTATCAGGCCGGATACACCATAAGACCGAACGCTGCGCGCCGCTGGGACGATGCGCGCAGCCGGCGGGGTGGTTATTCCAGATGCTCCGGCTTCACCGGTTCGCCGTATTGTGCGTTCAGTTGCTCCCGCACATCCGCGAACATCGCGTCGTAGTGCTTGTGCATCGAGCCGATGCTGCTCAGGGCCTTGGGAATGCCGTACTTCTCCGCGATCTTGGTCACGTTGCTGGCGAAGTTGTAGGCCAGGTCCTTGGGCAGGAAGAAGGTTTCCTTGAGCTCCTTGCCCATGATGCTGCCGTGCAGGGTGAAGAGCATGCCCTTGCCTTCCTTCGGGTCCTGGGAGACTTGGTAGTCGATGCACAGGTCGTAGCTCACATCGTGCTCGTTCAGTGCATGGCGCTCGATGTGCAGGCGACCGGGTTCGAACGTGGCCATGGGGTTCTCCTCCTTAAGATGCGGGTTGCCGGCTGGGGGCGGGTTTCGCCGGGCGGGGCGTCGGTCATTGAACGCTAGTTTGTCTTCGGGCTTTGTAAAGCGGGCTTCCCGGCGGGTGCGCACGCGCGATCGCCGGCCCACGGACGTTCGTCGGCAGGCGGAACCGGCTTTTTTGTGCTTGTTTGAATCACTGGGTGGCGGCCTCGTGGTGAGGCCCTCTCTGGCAGGGGAGCCGCGGGAATGACGCAACCGGCACAGAAGCTTCGCTTGAGTGCACTGATCGCCCTGGTCGTGGGTTCGATGATCGGCGGCGGGATATTTTCGTTGCCGCAGAACATGGCCGAGCGGGCCGATGCCGGCGCGATACTGATCGGCTGGTCGATCACAGCGGTGGGCATGCTGACGCTGGCCTTCGTGTTCCAGACCCTGGCCAACCGCAAGCCGGAATTGAACTCCGGCGTCTACGCGTACGCCAAGGCCGGGTTCGGCGACTACATGGGGTTCTCTTCGGCCTGGGGCTACTGGATCAGCGCCTGGCTGGGCAATGTCGGCTACTTCGTCCTGCTGTTCAGCACCCTCGGCTATTTCTTCCCGGTGTTCGGCCAGGGCAATACGCCGATCGCCATAGGCTGCGCCTCGCTGCTGCTGTGGTCCGTGCACGTTCTGGTGATGCGCGGGATCAAGGAAGCGGCGTTCATCAACCAGCTCACCACCGTGGCCAAGGTGGTGCCGCTGGTGATGTTCATCGTCATCGCCGCCGTCGCCTTCAAGGCCGAAATCTTCACCCGCGACATCTGGGGCAGCAGCAACCCGAAGTTCGGCAGCGTGATGGAGCAGGTGCGCAACATGATGCTGGTGACGGTGTTCGTCTTCATCGGCATCGAGGGGGCCAGCGTGTATTCCGCGAGGGCGGAGAAGCGCGCCGACGTGGGGCGCGCCACCGTCATCGGTTTCCTCGGCGTGCTGGCGCTGCTGGTGCTGGTCAACCTGCTGTCGCTGGGCATCATGAGCCAGCCAGAACTGGCGCAGTTGCAGAACCCGTCGCTGGCGGCGGTGCTGGAGCGCATAGTCGGCCCCTGGGGGGCGTTGCTGATCAGTGTCGGGCTGGCCATCTCCCTGCTCGGGGCCCTGCTGTCGTGGGCGCTGCTCTGCGCGGAAATCCTCTACGCCACGGCCAAGGACCGGACCATGCCGGCATTCCTCTGCCGGGAAAACGCCCAGCATGTGCCGGTCAACGCCCTGTGGCTGACCAATGGGATGATCCAGCTGTTCCTGCTGATCACGCTGTTCTCCGCCGGCACCTACACCAGCCTGATCTACCTCGCGTCGTCGATGATCCTGGTGCCCTACCTGTGGTCCGCCGCCTATGCGCTGCTGCTGAGCCAGCGCGGCGAGACCTACGAGGGGGCCGCAGGGGAGCGTGCGCGCGACATGTTCGTCAGCGGCATCGCGCTGAGCTACGCGGTCTGGCTGCTGTACGCCGGCGGGGTGAAGTACCTGCTGCTCTCGGCCCTGCTCTACGCGCCCGGGGTGCTGCTGTTCGCCAAGGCCAAGCACGAGCAGGGCGAACCGCTGTTCACCTCGATCGAGAGGGGCATCTTCGCCTGCGTGATCCTTGGCGCCGGGGTGGCGGCCTATGGCCTGTACAGCGGGTTGCTGACGTTGTGAGGCGAGCGACGGGTTCCAGGGCGGGGTGGCGATAGGCGCCCGCCGCGAAAGCACGTGGAGCTCGTTGTGATTTGCGTGTCTGCGTCGCGGATTTATCCCGTGCTTTGCCGCACGCTCGCCGTCCGCCACCAGGCCGACCTTTCACGGAAGAATCCCATGTCATCGCTCTCTCTGAACCTGTACATGAAAGCGGACGGCGCTGCCGCGCAGGACGCCATCCGCACCTTCGTGCGCCATGTGAACGCGCAGGACTACGCGGCGGTGGAGGCGATGGACGTCGAGGAGACGCTCTACGATGTCGACGACATCTTCGCGGCGGCCATCACCCTGCGCGAGAGCGACGGGCTGTTCCACCTGGAGTTCGAGTCGGCCAGCTCCCTGGAGGTCGAGGTGCTGGTGGCGTTCTTCCATTTCCTTGGCGCGACCGAGATCGAGATCAGCGCCTTCGACTCGAGCACCGCGGAAACCTTCTACATGGATGACGCGTGCGAGTACTTCGACGACCATGCCGCGCGCCCGTGGCGCTGGCTGCCTTCGCCGACCTCTGGCTTCGTCGGCCGGCACGTGGTGGTCACCGGCGCCTTCAGGGACTACACCCGGCCGCAACTGGAGGCGCTGATCGCCCAGAAGGGCGGCATCATCCAGAAGTCCGTCAACGGCAAGACCACGCTGCTGGTGATGGGCAGCAAGCCGGGGGCCGACAAGACCGGCAAGGCCGAAGCCCTTGGCATCAGGACCATGGATGAGGACGAGCTGCTGGATGTGCTGGCAGGTGGCGAGACGCTTGCGGTGGATAGCGAGGCGCCTCAGCAGGAGCAGCAAGACGGCCCCGTCATCGCCTACCAGTACTGCTTTCCGGACAAGGACGCCCCGGTCGTCTCGCTGCCCGCCGAGGTACTCGAAGACGTGCTCGCCGTGCTGCGTGGGTGCGGCTACCTCAACGAGCACTACTACCAGGCGCAGCTCGAAAGCGCGCGGGAGTGGCATCCGGGCCTGGCCGCGAAGTTCAAGGCGTATCGCCATGCGCGGGACATCCCGGCCGAACTGCGTGGCCCGCTGGACCCGAAGACGGCATGGGGCATCTCCCACCTGTTCCGCGACCACCACACGAAGATCACCCGCTACGCGCCCTACCTCTTCGAGGCCGACGAGAAGGGCTATGGGCATGCGCTGGCGCGGATCGCCGCCTACTCGGGGCTGCCGCTGGAGGATATCCAGTACCGGAGCAAGCCGGGCACCCAGGGCAGCTTCACGCTCAGTTGCCGGTTCGAGGGCAGGCCCTACAGCGCGTCGTTCAAGTTCTCCGAGGACACCTTTCCCAAGCCGTTCCTGCGGCTGCTGCACGACATGGCCTCGGAGAGCGAGGCGTGGGACTTCATCTTCCACACGCGCCCTGGCGAGCCCTCGTACGCGGTGATACCCCGTGCGCTGGCGCAAGGGTTGGCGCGGCACGGTTTCCTCAAGCCCCTGTACACGCGGGCCATCTGAGCGCGGGTGTTCGAGCGGTCACCGGGGTAGGCGGCGCCGCTCGTTGCATCCGACAACCCGTCGATCAGGCCTCGTCCGCCCGCGCCAGCATCGCGGGAATCCTGCTGCGCCGGTTCGCCTCCTTCGCCAGCTGGCGTTCTTCCTCGCTGGCGAAGTCACGGTCCCAGGCCAGCACCTTGGGCGTCATCAGCCGGTGCCACAGCGGCGGGATCATCGCCACCAGGATGGTGGTCAGGTAGCCGCCGATCATCATCGGTGCGTCCGGGAAGGGGCGCAGGTCCTGGTAGGGCACTTCGCCCTGGGCATGGTGATGGGAGTGGCGGGTCAGGTTGAACATGGCCCAGGAGCTGATGCGCCGGTTGGTGTTCCAGGAGTGGCGAGGCTGCACCGGGGTGGCCGGGTTGCGGACCATGCCGTAGTGCTCCATGTAGTTGACGATCTCCAGCAATGCCTTCCCCCATAGCGCGCAGGCCACGAAGAACAGCGCCGCCGGCCAGCCGCCGATGCCGAAGGCGGCCGCCACCAGCAGCAGGCTCATGCCATGCCCCCGCAGCACCGCGTTGTGCCAGCCGAACAGGCTCTGCCCCTTGCGGGCGAGCCGGCGCCGTTCGATGCGCCAGGCGCTCAGGTTGCCCTTGAGCGTCGAGGCGAGCACATGGACATAGACGTTGCGCCCACGGGGTGCGGTGGCCGGGTCTTCGGTGGTGGAGACGTAGCGGTGATGGCCGTAGACGTGCTCGATGGAAAACACCGTGTCGAAGCTGAAGGCCAGCAGCCAGCGCCCGATCAGCATGGAGACCGGGTCCCAGGTGCGATGGGTGAGTTCATGGGCGGTGATGGTGCCGATCATGCCGATCATCAGCCCGGTGAGCAGCCAGGCGGAGAGGTGATGGCCGATGGCGGTGGCGTCGCGGGCGGCGAGCAGGTCCTGACCGCTCAGGCGCCCCAGGGCGGCGCCGAAGCCCAGCGGATCACCCTCGCTGACGCTCCACAGCGCCGTGAAGACGATCAGCCCCAGCAGGGGCAGGGCCAGCCAGAGCTGGGCGGTGAGGATGGCCGGGTACGTGAAGCGCGGGGTGCTGGTGTCATCCCCCGCGAACGCATCGCCGATCAGGTAGAAGGCCAGGACGGCCAGCAGCCCAGCGGTCGTCCAGGGGCCGCCGGCGAGCAGCGACAGCACGGCGGCCAGCCCGACGACGTGGAACAGGAAGAATTTGAGGTAGTGCAACGGATTCATGGCGGTTTCTCTTGTTGTAGGGTTCAGGCGCCAACGGCCGCCGGGTGCGGGGCCGTGGTGAAGCGGTCGGCGTGGATGTTGCCGGGCGCCAGCCCCCGCTCGCGAAGCAGGGCGGTGGCGCTGTCGATCATCCCGGGCGGGCCGCACAGGTAGGCGTGCGCGCCCGTCTCCAACAGCGCCGGGATGTGCTCGGTGACCAGGCCGCGTGCGCCGCTCCAGCGCGTATCAGGGGCGCTCTGCGACAGCACCGGGACGAAGCGGAAGGGGGCGGGCCACTGCGCGGCGAGGCTGGCGATTTCGTCCAGGGCGTAGAGGTCGTGCTCCTGGCGCGCGCCGAACAGCAGGGTGGCGGGGCGCCCGGGGGTGTTGGCCAGGGCGTCCTGCAGGATCGCCAGCAGGGGCGCGAGGCCGCTGCCGCCTGCGACCATCAGCAACGGCGCTGCCGAGGGGTGCAGGTGGAACTCGCCCTGCGGCCCCTCCAGGCTCAGGCCCTGGCCGAGCAGCGAGCGCTCGTCGACCAGGCCGGTGAACGACCCGCCGGGCACCTTGCGGATGAAGAAGGCCACCTGGCCATCCGGGCGCGGGGGCGTGGCGAAGGAGAACAGCCGTGGCTGGCCGGGCAGGGCATCGAGCGTCAGCGCCGCGTACTGGCCCGCCTTGTAGGGCAACGCGTCCTGCAACTGCACCACCAGCCGGGTGATGTCGTGGGTGAGCCTCGCCTGGCCGACGACCTTGCCGCGCACCCGGCGCATGGCCGCGTGGCGTGTGAGGTCGACCTCGATGCGCAGGTCCCCCAGCGGCACGCTCTGGCAGGCGAGTATGTAGCCCTGGTCGAGCTCCTCGTCGTCGAGGATGTAGCTGGCCTCGGTCAGCTCACGCACCCGGCCCGCCAGCAGCCGGCACTTGCAGGTGGCGCAACCGCCGACCCGGCAGCTGTGGGGGAAGTCGATGCCGTGGCGCAGCGCGGCGTGCAGCAGGGTTTCCCTGGGGTTCGCCCTGATCTCGACATCATTGACCCGCACCGTGCTCGGGCGGTGCCTGGAAAGGAATGCGAACATGCGTCCTCCTGTTGTGCTTGTTAGGTCGGGACGGCTGCATCCTAGGGGCGTTGCGTGCGGGGCGGAGAGGGCCTCAATTGACATTGTGGGGGTCATTAATTGACACTTTTTCCCCTGCCCATCCGCCCGTGAAACACAGACGCCGATGCCTGACTTCCTGCTTCCCGTGCAGTACCTGCGACAGATCGCCGAGCAACTGCGGGTGATGGGCGTGGCGCCCGCCGAGTGGCTCGGCCATTGCGGCGTCGGGCTCGAACAACTGGATGACCCGCACTACCAGCCCCGGGTCGAGCTGTTCGGCGAACTCATCCAGCAGGCGTTGCGCTTGAGCGGGGAGCCGGCGCTGGGGCTGCTGATCGGCGAGCGGCTGGGCGTCGGCACCCATGGCGCGCTGGGTTTCGCCGCCCTGCAGGGCGGCTCGCTGCGCCAGGTCGTCGAGCTGCTGGAGCGCTACCTCGCCGTGCGCATCACGCTGGTCCGGGTGCAGCTCGAACAGGATGAGGCTGCGCAGCAGGAGCACCTGCGCTTCGTGCCCACCCATCCGCTCGGGGCGATCGAGCAGACCGTGATCGAGGCGGTGATGCTGGCGGTGAAGAACATCTTCGATGCCATCACCCCGGGCGGCGGGGCGATCAGTCGGATCAGCCTCCCGTTCCCCGAGCCGGCCTACGCCGAGCTGGCCAGCCAGATGTACGGCTGCCCCGTGTGCTACGCGCAACCCCGGGCCGCCTTCACCCTCGGCACGGCGCTGCTGGATACGCCGCTGCGCATGGCCGACCCGGCGGCCTTCCGGGAGGCGGAGCTGATGTGCCAGCGCGAACTACAGAAGCTGGGGGAACCGAGCGCCCTCGGGGCCCGGGTCCGTCGGCTCATCCTGGAGCGGCAGAACGCCTTCCCGAGCCTGGTCGTCACCGCGCGTCTTCTGTGCATGACACCGCGCACGCTGCACCGCCGCCTGCTGGCCGAGGGCACCAGCTTCAAGCAGGTGCTCAAGGAGGTCCGCCATGCGCTCGCCCTGGAGCACATCAGGGCCGGGCGGCTCTCGGTGGAGGAGATCGCCCAGGTGCTCGGCTACAGCGACGTGGCCAACTTCCGGCGGGCGTTCAGGCAGTGGGAAGGCGTGGCGCCGTCGGAGTATTTGCGGGTGAAGGCGACGTAGCCGCTGCGCAGGGGGCGCTTCGAGAGCGCGAGGATGGCTTCTGTCCAGCGAGGCCGGCGCGCCCCGTCATGTGTCAAGACAGTGGGGCACGCAGGGCAGGGCGGGGTGTTTCCGGCGGCGGCCTATTGAGTGGTGTGGTCGCGGCCCCACAGGCGCACCGACTTCGGCCCTTCCACCGGGCCCTGGAACAGGAACTTCTGGCGTACGCCGGTCTTCGGCGGCACGGTGACTTCATCGACGTTTTCCATCGGCACCAGGTTGGTAGAGTAGTCGTCCTTGTCGATGGCCAGCAGGGCGCTGTTGTGGGTGAGGTTGATCAGGCGCACCGGCTTGTCGGTGAGGTTCTTGAAGCCGAACAGGACGCTCAGATTGTCGTCGACGGCTTCGACCTTCAGCAGCTTGACGTCGACCTTGCCGTCCAGCTGGTCGAGCTGGGAGATGACGAGGGCACCGTCCGCGCCCTGGGCGGACTCACGGCCTTCCGTGACGCCTTCCGAAGCGCCGCCCAGCAGGTTCTTGCCGGCGGAGATAGCGGTCGAGACCGCGGCCTTGGCCGACTCCTTGAGGGTGCTGGTGCTCTCCGCCGGCTCTTCGGCGAACGCGGTGCCCGCAGCCAGCAGCAGCGCCAACGCGATTGCGCTCCGTGAGTAGTTGCCCATGCTTGTCGCTCCTTTGTCAGCGCTGATCGGCCAGATGGTCCGGGCGGCTTTTTTAGCACAGGCACGGCCGGAAAACAGCCGAGCGCATCCAACTCGGCGGCTTTGTTTTGCGTGATGCGGTGCTCCGTTCGGTTGCGTGCCACTCGGCCCCGCAGCGACCTATCCCCCGATCTGGAACAGGTGCTCGAAGCCCTTGAGGGTGCTATCGACGAAGCGGGCGTCGCTGGTGGAGTCGGGGAGTTGCAGCACACCGTGGATGACCAGCGAGGCCAGGCCGTGGGTGTAGGACCAGCCGGCCAGGGCGGCGCGGCGGACTTCGGCGCTGTCGATGGCCTGCCCGAGGATCTCGGCAATGATGCGCTTGAGCTCGCCGAAGGCGTCATCGCGGGCCTCGCGGTAATCCACGGACAGGTCATCACCGCCCAGCTCCGGGCCGAACATCAGTTGGTACAGCGCGGGGTTGGCACGGGCGAAGCTGAAGTAGGCCAGGCTGGCGTCGCGCAGCTTCTGCAGGCCGGCATTGCCCTTGTCTTCCCGGCGCAGCGCGATGCCCAGTTCGCGAAAGCCCTGGGCGGCCAGCTGGCCCACCAGTTCGGCGCGGTTGGCGTAGTGGTGGTAGGCGGCCGTGGAGCTGACGCCGACCCGCTCCGAGACCGCGCGCAGCGACAGCTTGGTCGGCCCCACTTCCTCGAGCATCTCCCGCGCGGCCTGCAGCAGCTGCGGGGCGAGGTTGCCGACGTGGTAGGTGTCGCGGGCGCGCTGGGGTGTCTTGCTCATGCGGGGCGGGGCCTTTGTTCCGGGGGCTTCGGGGCGGGGCGATCTTAGCATCGGGAAATATCTTGACGGTGCTAAGATTTAAATCTTAGCATCGCTAACATTCAGCCCCGAGGTGCATCCCATGGATTCAAGATATGCGTGCTTCGCGCTCAGCATCGACAGCGGTGTCGCCCACTTGCAACTCAATCGCCCCGACAAGGCCAACAGCCTGACGCGGGCCTTCTGGAGCGAGCTGCCGGAAGCGGTAGGGCGCCTGAGCCGTTCCGGCCAGGTGCGGGCGCTGGTCATTTCGGCGCAGGGCAAGACGTTCTGCGGCGGCCTGGACATGCAGATGTTTTCCACGGCCAAGGAATTCCATGCCAGCAGCCCGCAGGAGCGGGAGCTGCTGCAGGTCAACCTGGAGCGCATGCAGGGGGCGCTGAATGCCCTGGAGCAGGCGCGCTTCCCGGTGATCGCGGCGGTGCAGGGCGCCTGCATCGGCGGTGGCTTCGACCTGATCGCCGCCTGTGACCTGTGCTTCGCCAGCGAGGCGGCCACCTTCCGCATCGAGGAAACCAACGTCGGCATGATGGCCGACCTGGGCGTGCTGCAGCGCCTGCCACGGCTGATCCCGGCCGGCGTGGCGCGCTACCTGGCGTTGACCGGGGACACCCTGGGCGCCGCCGAAGCCTACCGCCTGGGCCTGCTGGCCAAGCTCTTCGCCACGCCCGAGGCGCTGCTGGAGGGGGCCTTCGCCGCCGCCCGCAGGATCGCCGAGCGCCCGCCGGTGGCGATCAACGGGATCAAGCGCGCGATGCTCTACAGCCGTGACCACGGCGTCTACGAATCCCTGCAGCACACCGTCCTGCTGCAGAGCGCCATCCTCAGCGGGCAGGACATCCTGCGCTCGGTGGGGGCGCGGGCGGCGGGTACGCCGGCGCAGTTCCCCGACCTGCTCGAATTGCAGGAAACCTTCTGAGGCCTTTTTTCCAACCCAATCTTATCGTTGATAAGTTCGAGGTGATCGATGACGCATTACGACGCCGTGGTGATCGGCGCCGGCAACGCCGGGCTGACCGCCGCCACTGCGCTGCAGCGGGGCGGCAGCCGCACCCTGCTGGTGGAGCGCCACAACATTCCCGGGGGCTGCGCGACCTCCTTCGTGCGCGGCAACTTCGAGTTCGAGGTGGCGCTGCACCAGCTCAGCGGCCTGGGCACCGAGGACAAGCCGTTCGTGATGCGGACGTTCTTCGACAAGCTCGGGGTGCTGGACAAGGTCCAGTTCATCCAGGAGCACGCCTTGTACCGCCTGGTGGTGCCCGGTGAGCTGGACGTCACCCTGCCGGCCAGCTGGTCGGGCATCCGCCGCCTGCTGCAGGGCATGTACCCCGCCGAAAGCGAGGCCATCGAGCGCTTCATGCTGGTGTGCGAGAAGGTCACCCTGGAAAGCTTCATGACCCTGCCGCAGGCCAGCCGCAGCAACAGCGAGGCGATGCTCAAGTCGCTGTGCCCGTACTACGTGCAGTACGGCTTCCGCCCGGCGCGGGAGGTGCTGGACGAGTTCTTCGCAGACGCCAAGCTGAAGAACATCCTCGCCACCTACTGGCTCTACCTCGGCGTGCCGCCGAGCATGCTGCCCTTCGCCGACCTGGCGACCATGCTCTACGCCTATGCGGTGTTCAAACCCTGGCACATCAAGGGCGGCTCCCAGGCCATGTCCAACGCGCTGGTGGGGTCCTTCCTCGAAGCGGGTGGCGAGGTGCGCTTCAACTGCGCCGTGGAGCGGATCCACACCGAGGAGGGGCGCGTCTGCGGTGTCACCCTGGAAGGCGGCGAGCGGGTCGGGTGCGACGCGGTGGTGTCCAACGCCAGCCCGCTGATCACCTTCAACGAGCTGCTCGACCTGCCGCAGCCGCCGTCGAAGGTGCGGCAGGACTTCAAGTCTCGGCGCATGGGCACCTCGGCCTTCGTCATCTACCTCGGCCTGGACTGCACGCCGCAGGAGCTGGGGGTGACCACCGCCTCCAGCTTCATCTACGAGACCCTCGACGAGGAGCAGATCCACGCGCGCATGGGCAGCCTGGAGCCGCCGCTGGGCGGCATGCTCACCTGCTATAACCTGGAGGACCCGAGCGCCGCCCCCGAGGGCAAGAGCCAGGTGGTGCTGGTCTGCCTGCAATACGGCGATGTGTGGAAGTCGGTGAAGCCGGAAGACTACGCGCAGACCAAGTACGCCTTCGCCGAGAAGCTCATCGCGGTGATCGAGAAGGTCTACCCGAAGGTGCGCCAGTACATCGAAGAGGTCGAGGTGGCCACGCCGCTGACCATGATGCGCTACCTCAACACGCCCGGCGGCGCCATCTACGGCTTCCAGCAGAGCGCGCAGGACTCGGCGCTGCTGCGCGAGCGCCTGGACGCGGCGCCGGGCCTGTACATGGCCGGCGCCTGGACCTCCATGGGCGGTTTCCAGCCCACCTACATGGCCGGCGAATCCACCGCCCGCGCCGTACTCAAGCACCTGAAGGCGAAGAAAGAGGTGGCCCATGCCTGAGCACAACCCGTTGAACGCGATCGCCGGCTATGCCGAGGCCTTCGCCGCCAAGCTGGCGCTGGAGGAGGGGGGCAGCGACTTCCAGGAAGTGCGCGGCGAGGTGGGCAGCACCGTGGTGCAGCTGCACCCCAAGCGCCTGGCGCTGGAGGTGGCCGAGATCATCGACGAGACCCCGAGCACCCGCACCCTGCGCCTGGTGGCGGCCGACGGCCAGCCGCTGCCGCCATTCCAGGCGGGGCAGTACGTCAACCTGTTCGTCGAGATCGACGGCGTGCACACGGCCCGGCCCTACGCCATGTCCTCCTCGCCGCTGCAGCGCATGCACTACGACCTGACGGTGAAGCGGGCCCAGGGCGGCTTCGTCTCCCACTACCTGCTCGATGGCGTGAGCGTGGGGCAGCGCCTGACCAGCTCCGGGCCGATGGGCACCTTCCACCACAACCCGCTGTTCCATGGCGACGACCTGGTGTTCCTCGCCGGTGGCTCGGGCGCGGCGCCGGCCCGCAGCATCCTGCTGAACATCCTCGACCGCCAGCCGCCGCAGCGCCTGCACATGGTCTACGTGAACAGCCATGTGGACGACGTGATCTTCGCCGAGGAGCTGCGCGAACTGGCCGCGCGCCATGCCAACTTCACCCTCAGCGAAGTCATCTCGCGCCCGCCGGCAGACTATGCCGGGCACAGCGGTCGCCTGACCCTGGAGACGCTCCAGGCGCTGTTGGGCGAGGTCGGCGAGCGGATGTACTACATCTGCGGGCCGACGCCGTTCAACGACAGCTGCGTGGCACTGCTCGGCGAGCTGGGCGTGGCCCGGCGGCGCATCCGGGTCGAGGCCAACGGTGCGCCGAAGACTCCGCACGAGCAGGCCGGCTGGCCGGCGGGCGTGGCGCTGGAGGATGAGGTGCAGGTCACCGTGCGCGGCCGTGGCAGCTTCCGCAGCCAGGTCGGCGAGCCCCTGCTCAATGCCCTGGAGCGCAACGGCTACTTCGTGGAGAACGCCTGCCGCTCGGGCGAGTGCAGCCTGTGCCGGGTCAAGCTGGTGGCAGGCAACGTGTTCAACCCGCAGGAGGCGCATCTGCGCCAGTCCGACCGTGACTTCGGCTGGATCTATGCCTGCGTGGCGTTCCCCACCGGGGACATCGAAATCCTGCTGTAACGCGGCGCGGGCGGCTCGTCATCGCGGGCCGCTCGCCGGCAACCTCGCGGCGTTCGCCCCGGACGCGCGCAGGGCGTCGAGCGGCTGGCCGCCTACAAGGTGCCCAGGCGCATCGGGTGCCGCGCGCAATTGCCCAAGCCGTCCATCGGCAAGATACTCCGGGCCCAGCTGTGCACCTGAGCGGGCATGGGCCCATGCCGGGCAGGTTTCTTTCTGATTGAGGAGTTCCGATGTCGATCTGGATCACCGCCTTGCCCGTGCTGGCGGTCGGGCTCGGCGCCCACTACCTGCGTACGGCGGCGCGCAAGCCGGAGCTGGTCTATCAGGCCAACCCGGAGAACCAGGCGCTGATCGCCCAGGTGCCGCGCCTCACCCGGCGCTTCTGGGCGACGCCCTGGCTGTTCAACGGCCACCTGCAACTGCTTGGCCTGGGCCTGAAGAAGGCCTTCGCCCCGCGCCTGGCCTACGACCGGGTCGACACCCTGCGCATGGCCGATGGCGGCACCACGGCGCTGCACTGGCTCGGCGCCGAGCTGCCGGCGGAGGTGCCGACCCTGGTGGTGCTGCACACCATCACCGGCTCGCCCCACAGCATGCGCGGCTTCGTGCGGGACCTGCAGCGGCTCACCGGCTGGCGCGTGGTGTTCTGCGAGCGCCGTGGCCACGGCCGGCTGCCGCTGACCAGCCCGCGCTTCAACACCCTGGGCGACACGGCGGACCTGCGCGAACAGCTGCGCCTGATCGGCGAGCGCTACCCCCGCTCGCCGCTCTACGCCGCCGGTATTTCCGCCGGCACGGGGCTGCTGATCCGCTACCTGGGCGAGGAGGGCGAGGCGACACCGTTGCGCGGCGCCTTCGCCTACTGCCCGGGCTACGACATCCGCGTGGCCTTCGCCCGCTCGCGCGCGCCCTACACCCGCCTGATGGCGCGCAAGCTGGTGCGCCAGTTCGTCACCCCCAACCGCGAGGCACTGGCGCACCTGCCCAGCCTGGCCGCCCTGGAGGGCGCGCAGAGCCTGGATGAGTTCCACCGCCACCTGTACGAGTGCGCGGGCTACCCCAGCCAGCAGGCCTACCTGGAGAGCTGCAACCCGATCACGGTGATGGAGACGGTGAGCATCCCGCTGCTGGTGCTCAACGCCGAGGATGATCCGGTGTGCGTGGTGGGCAACGTGCGCGACCACCAGCACGCCATGGCACGCATGCCCAGGACCGTGCTGGCGGTCACCCGGCGGGGCAGCCACTGCGCCTACCTCGCCGGCTTCACCGCGCGCTCGTGGGCGCATCACCTGGCGGCCGAGTTTCTCCGGGCGGTGGACGTGCAAGCCCGGCGCTAGCCGCTACGCGGCCCGGTTCAGCTTGAGCTAGACACGCTTCAGCACATGCTGAGTGCGTGGTGTGCCGCCGAAAGATATGGTGAGAGTAAGGGTGTATCCATCACGGGAAAGCAGCAGGTTTACCGGAAGATCCGAAGCTTCGAATGCAATATCCGATTTCGACTTAAGTTGCCCGCTCAAGTGGATAACGTTAGGGAAACCGAACAGAGCAAACAGCTCAACAGATTGGCCAGCGGCACCAACAACTCCAGCCATTTGCACCTTGTCCCTCATGCGGAGCTCAATCATCTGGCCGTGTCCCGAGCGCGTTATCTGCAATAGAGCTGCATCATCGAGCGATCTGTACGTACCGGCCAGATGTTGCATGAACTCAAGAGCGGGAATATGCGTGATCATTTCGAGCGCCGGGGCGTTGTGGTTGAAGGGGGATGTCAGGGTGTCTCAGGCAAACTCATCTGCCGGCGATGTCACCAATGCCAGGCGATGGTAGGTTGCCAGCAATGCCATTCTTATGAGCGGCATCATGATATGGAAATTACAGCGAGCGCTTTGGGTTTGGCGTGAGGCCTGCTGGTAGCTGCATTCATATATCGTGCATTCCTTTGGCTGGCTCCGGTGCCTAACTTACGGAAAGTAGCTGAATGGATGGCGATATGTCATCAGGAAACGTGGACCCTTTTCGACGCTCCGTGCTGAAGTCGACGGCGGGCCATCCAGTTGCTGGTTCTGTTTGCCTCTGCGCCCGAACCGGCCCTATCAAACTCGAATACGGTGACTCGATTGACTGACTATGCCTGCCTGCTGAAAACCCCATCGGTCCAGGTCTACCAGGCCCTGCGCCTGGGTTCCGGCCTTAGCGGCAAGACCGATGAAGCTGCGGCCCGGGGGCTGCCCAATACGCTCTTCGCCGTCCAGGTCCTGCATGGGGAACAGCCCGTCGGGATGGGGCGGGTCATCGGTGATGGCGGCTGTTTCTTCCAGGTTGTGGACATCGCCGTCCTCAAGGAGCACCAGGGCAAGGGCCTGGGGAAACGCATCATGGGCGAGATCCTGACGTACCTCCAAGCCCATGTTCCGGCGAGCGGTTATGTCAGCCTCATCGCAGACGGCCAGGCGCAGGACCTGTATGCGCAGTTCGGGTTCGTTCATACCGCGCCGCGCTCGGTGGGCATGGCGTACAGGCCGTCGGAGGCGGCGGAAAGGCGCCGGGCGCCCGATAACGGCTCCTGATCCGCACGGTTCCCTTCCGGCTGATGGGGCAGGGACGGATGCACCGCCGCCTGCTGGCCGAGGGCAGCAGCTTCAGGCAGGTACTCAAGGAGGCCCTGATGCGCTCGCCCTGGAGCGCATCAGGGCCGGGCGGCTCTCGGTGGAGGAGATCGCCCAGTTGCTCGGCTACAGCGACGTGGCCAACTTCAGGCGGGCGTTCAGGCAATGGGAAGCCGTGGCGCCGTCGGAGTACCTGCGGGTGCAGGGCGAGGTGCTCAGAGCCGCCTCCCGCCATGCAAGTTGACCTGTTGCCCCAGGCGCCTGACGGGTCGGCCGCTGGCGGCGGTTTCTACGCATTCTTTATGGCGTGCCGTCCTGGCCATCTAGCTTCGTAACGCAGTAGCGGCGGATTCTCGGTGCGACCCATCGGGCCCAGCCTCGCACCTTGCGCAGGCCTGCCCGGCTACCCAGGGAAGACGTGATCCATGTTGAACTCCATGCCTCGAGGCCTGCTCACGGGCCTTGCCTTCCTCCTGGCGGCGGCGATCGCTACGCCCGTCGACGCCTACCCACACCCGCGCAGCGCTGGGCAGGGGCCGTCCAGCCCCGCCGCTCAGAGTCCCTGGCACGAACCGCGTGGCAAGGCCGCAGCCCCTGGTGAGCCGATGAACCTTGCTGGGGCCGATGTCGTCAGTCCGTGCCCGACGACGGGCGCTGGAGTGGCGTCCGTCCGATGCAGCGTGTCGGCACCGAGGGCGGCGAATGCTCCCTCAGCCTGGGCGGCATTGCGGCGTTCGATGGACCCGGTGACCCGGGACCCTGTCCGGACCCCCTGATGCGGATCCAAGGAGAAACAAGCGTGGACTCCCTCTGCCCCGACCTGCTGGCCGAGGTGCGCGCCTTTCGTGCGCAGCACCCGCAGGTGCGCCATGTCGATCTGATCTCCCTGGATATCCCGGGGCATTTCTACGGCAAACGCTATCCCGTTGAGCTGCTCGAGAAGGTGGCGGCCGGAAGTGCCCTCAAGCTGCCGCAGAACTGTGTGTTGCTGGGGGCGCAGGGCGGGATGTTCCAGATCGGCCGGTACTGCTTCAATGATGGCGACCCCGACGCCCGGCGTCGCCTGGTTCCCGGCACCTTGAAGCGGGTTGGCTGGGAAGCGCAGCCGCTGGGGCAGATGCTGATCACTTCCGAGGGCACCGAGGCTCCCATCGCCTTCGAGCCCCGTGAGGTGCTCGCGCGGGTCCTGGCGCGCCTGCGGGGCAAGGGCATCCATCCGGTGGTGGCCTTTGAACTGGAGTTCTATCTGTTCGCCGCCCAGTTGAGCGACGGCCTGCCGCAATTCCCTCGCGATCCGCTGACGGGCGATGCGGACGACCAGCCGAACATGCACATCGAACGCCTGTCGCGCTTTTCAGTCGTGCTCGATGAGATGGTCGAAACGGCTCGGGCCCAGGGTATCGACGCCACGGCCATCACCGCCGAGCGTGGACCTGGCCAGTTCGAGATCAATTTCAGCCACCTCGCCGACGGCCTGCGGGCTGCCGACTGGGCGGCCCTGTTCTGTCGCAGCACCCGAGGCGTGGCGCTCAAGCATGGCTACCGCGCCAGCTTCATGGCCAAGCCCTACCTGCAGCACGCGGGCAGCGGCATGCACGTACATGTCAGCCTCTACGACGAAGCGGGCGACAACCTGCTGGCGGCAGGACGGCAGTCGGCATTGCGGCATGCGGTAGCCGGTTGCCTGGAGCTGCTGCCCCACTGCATGCCCGTCTTCGCGCCGAACCACAACGCCCTGCGCCGCTACCGCGGTGCGGTTTGGGCTGGCTGGGGCTACGAGGACCGTAACGCCTGCCTGCGGATTCCAGAATCGGACCCGGGTAACCTGCGCATCGAGCATCGGCTGGCCGGTGCCGACGCCAATCCCTATCTGGTGCTGGCGACCATCCTCTGCGGGATGGAGATCGGCCTGGAGCGCCAGCGTGAGCCGGAGGAAAGCCAGGTCGGCGGCCTCGCGTTCCCGCAGGACATGATCGAGGCGGCTCGCGCCATGCAGCACCGGCCGGAACTGCGCGAGGGACTGGGGGCGGAGTTCGTCGATATCTACTGCGAGAACAAGCGGCAGGACCACCTGGCTTTCATGCAGGAAATCGGGGCGAACGAATACCGCTGGTACCTGTAGGAGAAGGCGGCAGGGCGTCACCCAGGCGATGGACAGGGGCCGGGCGCCCGACAACGGCTCCTGACCCGCACGGCCCTGGGCTAGTGCGAGTGTGCTAATTGACCCCCCGCCCATGGCGCCTCTAGATTCCAGCGCTCACCAGCGGGGTGCCTGTGGCGTCCGGCTGCCACCTCGGCAAAGGATGGGCCCGCCATGCGTTCTTCCCTCGTGTACCTGTTGTTCGCCCTGCTGCTGTTCACCCCCCATGGGATGGCGGCCGAAGTCGAGGCGATCTTCCGCTCGCAGGACACCGACGGTGATGGCGCGATCTCCGTGGCGGAGGCGCAGGCCGCGGCGCCGGCGGCTTTCGCGGCCATCGATCGCGACGGCGACGGAGTGGTGGGCGTGGACGAGATCGCCGCGAACATGGTCGCCGAGAGCGGTCCGGACATGGCCTGGCCGGCACCGGTGTTGAACTCGGTGGCGCAGAAGACGCTGGAATACTGGGATGCCAACCACGACGGCAAGGTGACGGGGCAGGAGTATGCGGACGCCTCGGTCGCACTGATGCTGCTGGCGGACTCGGACGGTGACCGCAAGGTGACCCGCGAGGAGCTGCGGCGCTTCCGGGGGGAGGCCCCCACGCCCTGAGTGAGCGTCGTCGGGAGGTCAGGCGACGCGCTTCGAGCGCCTCGGCCATGGCCGGCTCCTGCCGCGTCACCCCCGCGAACGCGGGGGCCACCGACCCCATCTCCTCGCAAGCCGAGGCTCGCGTATTGCGGCTGCCCGGTCAGTTGGCTGCCGCTGCCCTGGCCCGCGCCGCATGCAGCTTCTTGTAGCTCTCCACCAGGCGCAGGTGCCGGTCCAGACCTTCCAGTTTCAGGCTGGTCGGCGTCAGGCCGTGGAAGCGCACGCTGCCGTCCAGCGAGCCCAGCACCGCGTCCATGCGCTCGTTGCCGAACATGCGGCGGAAGTTGGCCTCGTAGTCGGCCATGTCCAGGTCGTCGTCCAGGGTCACTTCCAGCGCCGCGTTCAGGGCCTGGTAGAACAGGCCGCGCTCGACGGTGTTGTCGTTGTACTGGAGGAAGGCTTCCACCAGTTCCTTGGCGTCTTCGAATTTCTTCAGCGCCAGGTGGATCAGCAGCTTCAGCTCCAGAATGGTCAGCTGGCCCCAGACGGTGTTGTCGTCGAACTCGATGCCGATCAGCGTGGTGATGTCGGTGTAGTCGTCGACCTCGGTGTTGTTCAGGTTGCGCAGCAGCGACTTCAGTTCGCGGTCGCTCAGGCGGTGCAGGTTGAGGATGTCGGCGCGGAACAGCAGGGCCTTGTTGGTGTTGTCCCAGATCAGGTCCTCCACCGGGTAGATCTCCGAGTAGCCGGGCACGAGGATGCGGCAGGCGTTGGCACCGAGGTCGTCGTAGACCGCCATGTACACCTCCTTGCCCATGTCTTCGAGGATGCCGAAGAGGGTGGCGGCCTCCTCGGCGTTGCTGTCCTCGCCCTGGCCGGAGAAATCCCACTCGACGAATTCGAAGTCGGCCCTGGCGCTGAAGAAGCGCCAGGACACCACGCCGCTGGAGTCGATGAAGTGCTCGACGAAGTTGTTCGGCTCGGTCAGCGCGTGGCTTTCGAAGGTCGGTTGCGGCAGGTCGTTGAGGCCCTCGAAGCTGCGGCCCTGGAGCAGCTCGGTGAGGCTGCGCTCCAGCGCCACCTCGAAGCTCGGGTGGGCGCCGAAGGAGGCGAACACGCCGCCGGTGCGCGGGTTCATCAGGGTCACGCACATCACCGGGAATTCACCGCCCAGGGAGGCGTCCTTCACCAGCACGGGGAAGCCCTGTTCCTCCAGGCCCTGGATGCCGGCCAGGATGCCGGGGTACTTGGCCAGCACGGCCTGGGGCACGTCCGGCAGGGCCAGCTCGCCTTCGAGGATCTCGCGCTTGACCGCCCGCTCGAAGATCTCCGACAGGCACTGCACCTGGGCTTCGGCCAGGGTGTTGCCGGCGCTCATGCCGTTGCTGAGGTAGAGGTTCTCGATCAGGTTGGACGGGAAGTACACCGTCTCGCCGTCGGACTGGCGCACGAAGGGCAGGGAGCAGATGCCGCGCGCGGTGTTGCCGGAGTTGGTGTCGTACAGGTGCGAGCCGCGCAGCTCGCCGTCCGGGTTGTAGATCGCCAGGCAGTGTTCGTCGAGGATCTCGGCCGGCAGGGCGTCCTTCGGGCCGGGCTTGAACCAGCGCTCGTTCGGGTAGTGGACGAAGTCGGCGTTGGCGATGTCCTCACCCCAGAACTGGTCGTTGTAGAAGAAGTTGCAGTTCAGCCGCTCGATGAACTCGCCCAGGGCCGAGGCGAGGGCGCTTTCCTTGGTCGATCCCTTGCCGTTGGTGAAGCACATCGGCGAGCTGGCGTCGCGGATGTGCAGCGACCAGACGTTGGGCACGATGTTGCGCCAGGAGGCGATCTCGATCTTCATGCCCAGCCCGGCGAGCAGGCCGGAGAGGTTGGCGATGGTCTCTTCCAGCGGCAGGTCCTTGCCGGGGATGCAGGTGCGCTGGCCGTCGAGGGTGGGGATCAGCAGGGCCTGGGCGTCGGCGTCGAGGTTCTCCACCTCTTCGATGATGAACTCGGGGCCCTGCTGCACCACCTTCTTCACCGTGCAGCGGTCGATGGAGCGGAGGATGCCCAGGCGGTCCTTCTCGGAGATGTCGGCCGGCAGCTCCACCTGGATCTTGAAGATCTGCGCGTAGCGGTTCTCCGGGTCGACGATGTTGTTCTGCGACAGGCGGATATTGTCGGTGGGGATGTCGCGGGTCTGGCAGTACAGCTTGACGAAGTACGCCGCGCACAGGGCCGAGGAGGCCAGGAAGTAGTCGAACGGCCCCGGGGCCGAGCCGTCGCCCTTGTAGCGGATCGGCTGGTCGGCGATCACCGTGAAGTCGTCGAACTTGGCTTCGAGGCGGAGGTTGTCGAGAAAGTTGACCTTGATTTCCATGCGGGATACCGGCGTAAGGAGTCGAGCGGTGAAGGAGGGCGGTGTGGCCAGGCGGGCAGTTTACGCCGGGCGGCGCGTGATGCCTGCCTTTCAGGGGGACGGCATGGAAGCCGTCCGCCCGACGGAAGTCAACCCCCGGAGGCCGGGGCGCGGTCATGAGGCCCGGAAAAAGCGCTTGCGGAAGGCTGCCGGGGAAATGCCGACACGCTGGCTGAACAGGCGCCGGAAGGAGTTGCTGTCCTCGTAGCCCACCCGGCTGGTGATCTCGTCGAAGCCCAGGCGCGTGGTCTCCAGCAACTGCTTGGCCCTCTCCAGGCGCAGGGCCTGGAGGTAGGCCAGCGGCGTGGAGCCGGTGGCCTCCTTGAAGCGCCGCTTGAAGTTGCGCACGCCGAAACCGAAGCGCGCGGCGAGTTCGTCGATGCCCAGGGGGGCGGTGAAGTTGGCCTCCATCCAGTCCTGCACGCGCAGCACCGCCTCGTCGCCATGGCCACGCGGCATCGACCAGCTGACATAGACCGATTGCTCGCTGCGCGTGCCGTCGATCAGCAGGTAGCGGCTGCACTGCTGGGCCAGCTCGCGCGAGGCGAAGCGGCGGATCAGGTGCAGCAGCAGGTCCATGGCCGCGCTGGCACCGGCGCTGCTGATGAGGCGGCCGTCCTCGCAGAGGATGCGCCGCTCGTCCAGCCGGACCTCCGGGTAGCGACGGCGCAACAGGTCGGCGAAGGCCCAGTGGGTGGTGGCCTCGATGCCGTCGAGCAGCCCGGTGTCGGCGAGCATGAAGCTGGCCGTGCACATCGACGCGATGACCGCGCCCTGTCCGTGCTGGTGGCGCAGCCAGGGGCGATACCGTTCGAAAGCCGGCAGGGCCTCGCGCAGGCTGAAGAGGAAGCCGGGAATCAGCACCAGGTCGGTTCGCGCCACGTCATCGATTGCGGCGTCCACCGCCATCGTCCGACCCGAGGCATTGGCCACCGGCTGCCCGTCCAGCGAAGCCACGCTCAGGGTGAATGGCGCGGGGGCGGGGGCGGCGAAGCGATTGGCCGCATCCAGTATCTCCAGCGCCAGGGCGGCGCTGGCGTGCGAACTGTACTGGGCGAGCAGGAGCGTGACGTGCATGGGGATTCTCTTGCGCAAGTCGCATGGTATTAGTCATTTGTGCACCTACCTTATCGCAACCGCGCGCTCTAGAGTGCGGCACTCGTCGTTCAAACAGGTGTTCGCTAGATGAACCTATGGTTTCGCCTTCTGTTGATGCTGCTGCGCCGCCCCTGGCGCAAACCCGTACACGGGCTCGCCACCACCGTGGTGCGGCTACGCGTATGGCCGCTGGATCTGGACCTCAACCGGCATGTCACCAATGGCCGCTATTTCACCCTGGCCGACATCGGGCGGATGGACTACGTATTGCGCAGCGGTGCCTTTCGCGTGGCGTTGCGGCATCGCGCGCTGCCCATCGTGGGTGATGTGTGGGGCAAGTTCCGCCGCGAGCTGAAGCTGTTCGAGCGTTTCGAGGTCCACTCGCGGATGCTGGGCTGGGATGAGAAGTGGAGCTTCATGGAGCACCGCTTCGTCAAGGACCAGCGGGTGATCGCGGTGGTGGTTATGCGGGGGCTGTTCCGCGGCCCCAAGGGCACCGTGGCGCCCGCTGAGTTCGCGCGTGAACTGGGCGTGGACGAATCGCCGGCGTTGCCAGGGTGGCTGCAGGACTGGTCGGCCAGTTGCGACGGCCTGAGCGAGTACCTGCGCGAGGCGGAGGCACCGCTGCGATAGCTGCACCTGGGCACGCCGCCCGTGCCATCGCACGGGCGGCGGCCTCGTCACTGGGCGATGGGCACCGGTGTGGCTGCGGGCACGGGCTGCTGGACCCTGACCACGACCTTTCCCCTGGCGCGGCCCGTCTCGACGTAGGCCAGGGCCTCGTCCGTATCCTCGAACGCAAAGACCTTGTCGATCACCGGCCGGATCGCGCCCTCGCCGATGAGCTCGCCGAGCCTGCGCAGCTGCCTGCCGCTGGGCTGCATGAACAGGAACGAGTAGCGGACCTGGTGCCGGCTGGCCTGCTTGCGGATCTTCCGGCTGATCAGGCGGATGATCAGCTGCACCAGCTTGGGCATGCCGGCGCTCCTGGCGAAGTCGGGGTCCGGCGGGCCCGAGATGGAGATCAGCAGGCCACCCGGCTTGAGCACGCTCAAGGATTTCTCCAGCTCATCCGTGCCCAGGCTGTGCAGGACCACATCGTAGCCACGCAGGATCTTCTCGAAGTCGTCCTTGCGGTAGTCGATGACGATGTCGGCGCCAAGGCTTTTCACCAGCGCGACATTGGCCGTGCTGGTGGTGGTCGCCACGCTGGCGCCCAGGTGCCTGGCCAACTGGATCGCGATGCTCCCGACCCCGCCTGATCCCGCATGCACGAATACCTTCTGGCCTTTCTGCAGGTTGGCCTTCTCCACCAGCGCCTGCCAGGCGGTGAGGGCTACCAGGGGGAGGGAGGCCGCCTGCTCCATGCTCAGGCCGGCCGGCTTCGGGGCGACGTTGGCCTCGGATACGGCGATGCAGTCGGCGAAGGCGCCGATGCGCGCGGTGTCGGTGCGTGCATAGACTTCATCGCCCGGCTTGAAGCCCGTGACCCTGGCGCCGACCTGGCTCACCACGCCGGCCAGGTCGTTGCCCAGCACGAGCGGCAGGCGCAGGGGCACAACCCGCTTGAGAGCGCCACTCTTGAGCTTGATGTCCAGCGGATTGATGCTGGCGGCGTGGACCTGCACCAATACATCGTGCTCGCCGAGCGTCGGCTCCGGCACATCCGCAGGCTTGAGGCGCTCCTGCTTTCCATAACGTTCGATGACGAAGGCTTTCATGGTTTCACCTGTTCAGCCGCGCGGGCGCTATCGGCCTGCGCGCGGCTCGAGGGTTGAGTGTGGAGGTGCGGGTTCAGCGGATGCCCTGTGCTCTCAGGGCGGCGGGAGTGAACTCCGATTTGCTCGCCTTGAAGCCGAAGGTGATGGGTTGCGCGCTGTTGTAGATCAGGCCGAACACCAGGTAGCGGTTGTTGCTGAAATCATAGATCGCCTCACCGGCGTACCAGGGCGTGTCGGCGTAGTCGTACTGCACGTGGAAGCCCTCGGAGAAGCGCCACAGTTCGCCACGGCTGTCGTAGTGCTCCGCCAGGGCGATCTGCCAGGTGTCCTCGTCGATATAGAACACGCGCTTGGCATAGATGTGGCGCATCCCCGGCTTCAGCGTGCCGACCACCTTCCACACCCGGTGTTTTTCATAGCGCAGGTATTGCGGTGCGAGGTGGCCCTTTTCGATCAGCTTGGCCGAGGTGAGCTCATGGCTGGTCAGGCGGTAGTTGTTGTAGGGGATATAGAGTTCCTGCTTGCCTTCGAGCACCCACTCGTAGCGATCGGGCGAGCCCGTGTACATGTCGTAGTTGTCGGAGGTGCGCAGGCCGTCCGCTGCGGTGCCGGGGCCGTCGTAGGCGACTTGCGGCGCGCGCCTGACGCGCCGCTGCCCGGAGTTGTAGAGCCAGGCGAGGCGCGGTTGCGCAACCTGGTCGACGGTTTCGTGCACCAGCAGGATGTTGCCCGCCAGGCGCGCCGGGGCCGTCACTTTCTGGGTCGAGAAAATCATGATGTTGGCATCGCGCACCGGGTCGAAGCCGGTCAGGTTTTCCGGCCAGGCGGCGCGGTCTTCGAGCCGGACCTCACTGAACGCACCGCTCGGCTGGGTGATCACCTGGGTGTGTTCGCGGAACAGACTGCCGCCGCGGTATCGCATGAAGTGATTCCACAGCACTTCCACGCCGCTCTTGGGGTGGCTGAAAGGCACGTAGCCCTCGTAGTCGAGTACCCCGTTGCCACCGGGTGCCAGCCTGGCTGTCTGCGCGTTCCTGCGCGCCGCCTCGTAGACATGCTCGGGATACCGGGCGGTACGCCGGGTTTCGTAGACGTTCAGCCGGTAGCCGTCCGGGTTGCGGCGCAACTGCTCGATTTGCCCGGGCGTCAGGTTGTCCCGGTAGGTTTCATAGTTGCTGGCGTCGATGGAGAACTTCACCGGATCGCCGGCGAAGGGGTCGACGAACTGCTTCGGGATGTCGCTCCAGGTGATGCCGCGGCTGAACCCGCCGGTCCATGCGGGGATGGACCCGTCGGCGTTACCGGCCGCCTCGGCACCCAGTGGTGTGAGCGCTTCGGCGGCGGCGGTGAAGCTGGCCGCCAGTGCCATTGCGGCCATCAGGGCGCAGAGCACGCGTGGCTTAGTCATTTGCATGCCCCGCTTGCTCCAGCTGCCGTTCGACCGCAGCCAGGTGCTTGGGGGCCTCGCTTGCGCCGAGCTTCTGGGCCTGCTGGAACCAGCTGTGGGCGTATTCCAGTGCCGCTACGCTGCCGTCCTGGGTGGCACGGGCCATATGGCAAGTGCCCACCGCCAGCGCCAGTTCTGCGGTGATCACGCTCTCGTCCAGTTCGTTGGTGATGCAGGTGTCTTGGGGTGCGGCCTGTGCGGTCGCGACGACGAGGAAGGTCGTCGCACCCAGGAGTTGCTTGATCATGAATAGACCTCGAAGGGAAGATTTCCATTAGGTTCTATGAAAGAACCATGGGGCGGAAAACTAGGTGCTATCATGAAACCTGTCAATCGCTTTCTCGATAACCGCTCAACCTCACCCACGACGGAGACTTCACCGTGGAAAGAGTCACGTTCGAAGATCGAAACTGTTCCATCGCCCGTTCCACGGACGTGCTCGGCGACTGGTGGAACCTGCTGATCATCCGCGAGTTGCTCTGGGGAACTACGAAGTTCGACGAGTTCCAGCGCAACCTGGAGATTTCCAAGGGCATCCTCTCCAAGCGCCTCAAGCTGCTTCAGGAACACTCGATCATCATCAAGACACCGGTCGGCACCGGCACCGAATACACCCTGACCGACAAGGGCCGGGCCCTGCACGTCATCATCATCGCCATGCTCCAGTGGGGGGATGAATGGAATCCGCTGCCGGAGGGGCCCCCGCTGATCCCCATCAACCGGAAGACCGGGGCGCCCCTCGCGCCCTTGCAGTTGGTAGACAGTGAGGGTGTGCCGCTCGGCCTGAAGGACCTGGGCCTTCGCCCCGGCCCCGGTGCGGACGCGACGACCCTGGAGCGCCTGGACAGGCTGCGCAAAGCCCGCTGACTGGCGCGGCGGTGCAGGCCCATCGCAGCGGGGCGAGCACTGGTCGGCGGTAATTTCCTCGACGGACGCTAACATCCGCGCCAGAACGCCCCTCCGGCCATTGCGGACCCCACCTGATGAAATTGCGCCTGTTGCCTCTCAGCCTGCTTCTCGCCTCTTCCCTGACCCTCGCCGCCGACCCGGAACCGGTGCCCAAGGCGCTGGAGGAGCAGGTCGGGCGCCTGGTGGAGCTGCTCAGGGACAGCTACGCCACCGGCTACCCCGAGGCGACCATGACCCAGACCCTGGATACCGGCGAGGAAAGCCAGGTCACCCTGGCGGTGTTCACCGTCGAAGGCTTCGGCATGGGCAACAACTACGCCCAGTTCCTGGCGGCCTTCACCCCGGAGGCGAACGAAGAAGGCGTGCCGCACTACAGCCTGATCGACGTGGTGCGCATCGGTGGCGACAGCTGGCGCTCGATCGAGAAACTCGACGCCAGGCTGGTCAGCGACCCCGCAGGCGACAAGACCCTGATCGACATCCCGGTGATGGAGAACACCGATGACGATTCGCCGAACTTCCCGACCCGTCCCGGCGTGATTCACCTGTCCGTGGACGACGCCTCCCAGGCCACCCGCCTGCTGGAGCTGAAGTGACCCCACCCGTGTCCACGCCCGGCCGCGATGGCCGGCCATGAAGGTCTGTGATCACTGCGGGTTCCTCGTCTTCGAGGTGCACCGCCCGTGCACGCGATGCGCCGAGGATGCGCGGCGGGCGCTGCAGGCCCGGGGGCCCGGACCCAGGCCGTCCGTGCTGCCGAAGGTCCTGAAATGGCTGTTCATCGGCATCGCGGTACTGGGCCTCGCCGCAGCGGGCGGGATCGCCTGGGTCCTGCATTCGCTGGGGCCGATGCCCTCGTTCGGTTGATGGCGCCAGCAGGCGACGCCGACGCGGCAGGCGCTAGGCCCGCACCCAGCGCTGGCGGGTCCAGCCACTCAGGGCGTCGACCGCGAGCACCAGCACCAGCATGGCCAGGATCACGGTGCTGGCGCGGGCTTCCTGGAACAGGCTGAGGCTGACATAGAGCATCTGCCCCAGGCCGCCGGCGCCGACGAAGCCGAGCACGCTGGCCATGCGGATGTTGTTTTCCCAGCGGTACAGCGAGTAGGCCAGCAGCTGCGGCCACAGGTTGGGCAGGGTGCCGTAGCAGAAGGCGGCGACCTGGCCGCCGCCTTGCAGGCGGATGGCCTCGGCCGGGGCGCTCGGCGTGTTCTCCAGCGCTTCGGCGAACAGGCGGCCGAGCACGCCCGCCGTGTGCAGGGCCAGGGCCAGGGTGCCGGCGTTGGGCCCGAGGCCGGCGGCGAGCACCATCAGCGCCGCCCAGACCAGCTCGGGTATCGCCCGCAGGCCATTGAGCAGCAGGCGGGTCAGGCCCTGTGGCAGCGTGCCGAAGCGCCCGGCGGCGGGCAGCGCCAGCAGCAGGCCCAGCAGCGCGGCGAGCAGCGTGCCCAGGGCCGACATGGCCAGGGTCTCCAGCGCGCCCCGGGCGATGGCCAGCAGGTGGGAGTCGCTGAGGTCGGGCTGCAGGAAACGCATCACGTACGCCCCCATCTGCTTGAGGTTCCCCGCCTCACCCAGGGCCGGCAGGTCCAGGCCCAGGTAGAGGAAGGAGGCGATGACGGCGGCGAGGATCGCCAGCAGCAGGGCGGTGTCGACCAGGCGCTTCATGCCAGCCTCCCACGCAGCACGCGGCTGAGCAGGTCCGCCAGCAGCACCAGCAGGAAGAAGGTCAGCAGCATGCTCGCCACCTCGCCGCCGGCGAACATGCGCAGCGACAGGTCGATCTGCTGGCCCAGGCCGCCTGCACCCACGAACCCCATCACCACCGAGGCGCGGATGGCGCACTCCCAGCGGTACACGGTGTAGGAGGTCAGCTCGGCGGCGGCGTTCGGCAGCAGGCCGTAGAAGAAGGCGCCCAGGCGCCCGGCGCCGCCCTGCAGCAGGGCATGCATGGGGCGCTGGTCGACCGACTCGAGGATTTCCGCGTAGACCTTGCCGAGCATGCCGGCATAGGTGATGGCGATGGCCAGCACGCCTGCGGTCGGGCCGAGGCCCACGGCCCGCACGAACAGCAGCGCCCAGACGACTTCCGGCACGCTGCGCAGGACGATGAGCAGCACCCGTACCGGCCAGCGCACTGCCCGGCCTAGCATGCCGGGATGGCCGCCCCGGGAGGCCGCCGACAGCGACAGGGCGCGGCTGGCGAGCAGGCCGGCGGGCACCGCGACCAGCAGCGCCAGGACCATGCCGGCGGTGGCGATGGCCAGGGTCTGCAGGGTGGCGTCCAGCAGCAGCTTCAGGAAGGCCGGGTCGTGGGCAGGCGGCCAGAAGCCGGCGAGGAAGCGGCCCATCTCGCTCTGGCTGTCCGCGGCCAGGAGCACGCCGGGGTCCAGTTCGGCCAGGCGGATGCCGGGCCACAGCAGCGCCACCGCCAGCAGCGCCAGCAGCAGGCGGGGCAGGGTGGCAGGGTCGCGGTGGTCGGCCCTCAGCATCGGGGTATCTGCACCTGCAGGGTCACGGCCTGGGGCGGCGGAGACTGCAACTGCTCATTGGCGTAGAGGGCGTCGAGCAGCGCCTGGTCGACCTCGCCGGCCGGGCGATCGAAGGCGATGCGCCCCTCGCGCACGCCGACGATGCGCGGGAAGTGCGACAGGGCGAGTTCGACGGCATGCAGGCTGGCCACCAGCGTCATGCCATGGGCCTCGGCGTGCTGGCAGAGCACGCGCATCGTGTGGTCCGCGAGCACCGGGTCCATCGCGGAAACCGGCTCGTCCGCGAGCAGGAGTTCCGGCGCCTGGTACAGCGCCCGGGCGATGCCGACGCGTTGCAGCTGGCCGCCCGACAACTGCTGGCACTGGGCGAAGAGCTTGTCGGCCAGGTCCAGGCGCGCCAGCGCGGCGCGCGCACCGGGGATGTCCAGTGGATGCAGCAGGTTGAGCAAGCTGCGACCCAGCCCCCATTGGCCGAGCTTGCCGGCGAGCACGGCGGTGACCACCCGCTGCCGTGGCGGCAGGGGTGGCGACTGGTGGATCAGGGCGATGCGTGAGCGCAGATGCTGCCGGGCACGGGACGACAGCTGCCAGGGGTTCTGCCCGAGCGCCTCCACATGGCCCGCGCTCGGCTGCAGGGCGGTGGCGAGCAGGTTCAGCAGGCTGGACTTGCCTGCGCCGGAGGGGCCGATGATGGCGACCCGTTCTCCGCTGGCGATGCCCAGGTCGACGCCGCGCAGGGCGTGGACCCCATTGCCGTGCTGCAGGCAGGCGCCTTCGAGGCGCAGGCTCATTTCAGCAGGTCGGCGGCGCGGGCGGCTTCCTCGATGCCCTTGTAGTTGTCCGGGTTGGTCTCGATGAAGCGGCTGGCGGCCTGCAGGTCGAGGATCGCCTTGTGCTCCGGGTTGGCCGGGTCGAGGGCGAGGAAGGCCTTCCTGATCTTCTCGGCGAGGGCCGGGTCGAGGGTGCCGCGCACGGTCCAGTTGTAGTCGTAGTAGGCCGGTGTGGTGGCGAACACCCGGACCTTGGCGGTGTCGACCTTGCCGGCGGCGACCAGCTTGTCCCACACGCTGGCGTTCAGCACGCCGCCGTCCACCTTGCCGGCCTGGACCCAGGCGGCGGTGGCGTCATGGGCGCCGGAATAGCCGATGCGGCTGAAGTACTGCTCGGGCTTGATGCCGTCCTTGAGCATGAAGTAGCGCGGCATCAGGCTGCCCGAGGTCGAGGAGATGGAGCCGAAGGCGAAGGTCTTGCCCTTGAGGTCGGCCAGCGACTTCACCTCCGGGTTGGCGGTGATGAACTTGCTGGTGAACTGCGCATCCTGCTCGCGCTGCACCAGCGGGATGGCGTTGCCGGTCTTCAGGCGCACCTGGACGAAGGTGAAGCCGCCCAGCCAGGCCAGGTCCAGGCGGTCGGTGGCCAGGGCCTCGACCACGGCCGGGTAGTCGGCGACCGGGACGAACTGGACCTGCATGCCCAGCGTTTTTTCCAGGTAGGCGCCCAGCGGCTCGAACTTGCGCAGCAGCTCGGTGGGGGCTTCGTCGGGGATGGCGCTGACGCGCAGCACGTCGGCGGCCTGGGTGGCCAGCGTGGACAGGGACAGGGCGAGGCCGGCGGTGGCGGCCAGGATGCGCTTGAGCATGAAGATTCTCCGGTTCAATGGCGGAAAAGGTTCGCAGTCACGCGCCGGGCGCGCTTGCAGAGGGTAGCCGAATCGGCGGCGATTATAGGGAGGGAGGTGTGAAACGCCAGCTTTGCTAAAATCCGCCGCCATCAGAATCACGAGGTGTGCAATGAGCGAGCCGATCCGTTTGACCCAGTACAGCCATGGCGCCGGTTGCGGCTGCAAGATTTCCCCCAAGGTGCTGGACGTGATCCTGGCCGGCAGCGGCGCGCAGAACCTCGACCCGCGCCTGTGGGTCGGCAATGCCTCGCGCGACGATGCTGCGGTGTACGCCCTGGACGAGGAGCGCGGGGTGGTCTCCACCACTGATTTCTTCATGCCCATCGTCGACGACCCCTACGACTTCGGCCGCATCGCCGCGACCAACGCGATCAGCGACATCTACGCCATGGGCGGCGACCCCTTGATGGCCATCGCCATCCTCGGCTGGCCGGTGAACCTGCTGTCGCCGGAGGTGGCTCGCGAGGTGATCCGGGGAGGCCGCGCGGTGTGCGATGCGGCGGGCATCCCGCTGGCCGGCGGCCACTCGATCGACGCGCCGGAGCCGATCTTCGGCCTGGCCGTGACCGGCGTGGTGAACAAGGCGCACATGAAGCGCAACGACACCGCAACCGTCGGTTGCAGGCTCTACCTGACCAAGCCGCTGGGTATCGGCATCCTCACCACCGCCGAGAAGAAGGCCCGGCTGCGTGAGCAGGACGTCGGCCTGGCGCGGGACTGGATGTGCACCCTCAATACCCCCGGTTCGCGCTTCGGCCGCCTGGCGGGCGTCCGTGCCATGACCGACGTCACCGGCTTCGGCCTGCTCGGCCACCTGGTGGAGATGGCCGACGGTGCCGGCCTCACGGCTCGGCTGGATTACGCCAGCGTGCCGCGCCTGCCGGGCGTCGAGCATTACCTGGCGGAAGGTTGCGTGCCCGGCGGGACGCAGCGCAACTTCGACAGCTATGGCGACAGGATCGCGCCGATCTCCGACGCGCAGCGGGACCTGCTGTGCGACCCGCAGACCAGCGGTGGCCTGCTGGTGGCGGTGGCGCCCGAGGGCGAGGCCGAGTTCCTCGCCGTGGCCGCCGAGCTGCGGCTGGACCTCTCGCCCATCGGCCAACTGGTCGAGCGACAGCGACACGCGGTCGAGGTGCTGTGATGCGTGACAACACCACCGACTACCGCGAACTCTTTCTCAACGATGTCCCGATGATGGACATGCGTGCCCCGGTGGAATACGCCAAGGGCGCCTTTCCCGGCACCGTCAGCCTCCCCCTGATGACCGACCTGGAGCGGCAGAAGGTCGGCACCTGCTACAAGCAGAAGGGCCAGCAGGCCGCCATCGAGCTCGGCCACCAGCTGGTGTCCGGCAAGGTCAAGGCGCAACGGGTGGAGGCCTGGGCGGCCTTCGCCAAGGCCCACCCCGAGGGCTACCTCTATTGCTTCCGGGGCGGCCTGCGGTCGCAGATCGTGCAGCAGTGGCTGAAGGAAGCCGGCATCGAGTACCCGCGCGTGATCGGCGGCTACAAGGCGATGCGGACCTTCCTGATCGAGACCCTGGACCGTGCCGTGGCCGAGTGCGAGTTCGTCGTCGTGGGCGGCATGACCGGCACCGGCAAGACCGAGGTGGTCAAGGCCCTGGCCGACAGCGTCGACCTGGAGGGCCACGCCAACCACCGTGGCTCCAGCTTCGGCAAGCGTGCGACCTTGCAACCCTCGCAGATCGATTTCGAGAACCGCCTGGCCATCGACCTGCTCAAGCGCCGGGCGCGAGGCCAGCAGCAGTTCGTGCTGGAGGACGAAAGCCGCATGATCGGCATGTGCTCGCTGCCGCTGTCGTTGCACCAGGGCATGCAGCATTTCCCGCTGGTATGGCTGGAGGACAGCCTCGAAGGGCGCATCGAACGCATTCTCAAGGACTACGTGATCGACCTGGCCGGCGAATTCCGCGCCGTGCACGGCGATGAGCAGGGTTTCGAGCGTTTCGCCGAGCGCCTGCTGCAGAGCCTCGACAACATCCAGAAGCGCCTCGGCGGCGAACGTTACCAGCGCCTGCGGCTGATCATGCAGGCGGCCCTGGACGAGCAGCGTCGCCGTGGTGTGGTGGATCTCCACCGTGGCTGGATCGAGGGGCTGCTGCGCGAGTACTACGACCCGATGTACGCCTACCAGCGCGAGAACAAGGGCACGCGCATCGAGTTCGCCGGTGACGCGCCGGCCATCCTCGACTACCTGGCGCAGCGCCGGGCGCGGCGTTAGGGGCTGTCGACCAGGGGCGGCCCCGCCGTTGTACGTCGCACTGACTCATGGGGGCCGGATCGATTCCGGATGCCGGGTGCCGAGGACCACGGCGAGGGAGTCCGGGCGCCAGAATTCCTGGTCGAACTCCACGGGTTGGCCGTGTTCGCCGTAGCTCAGGCGCTCCAGGTAGAAGCTGCCGGACCCCGGCGAGACCTGCAGCAGCTCGGCCTGGACATCGTTCATCGTTTCCGGATGCATGAGCAGTTCGCTGCGTGACTGCACGCGGCCGAAGCGCTCGCGCAGCAGGCGGGTGAGCGAGGTGTTGAGGTCGGTGCGGAGCAGGTCGGGGCACCAGTCCACCAGCAGCACGTTGCATTCCAGCAGCACCGGGCGCTGGTCGACCCAGCGGCGCCGTTGCAGGTAGAAGACCGGCTCCTCGGGGTGCTCCAGGCCCATGCGCTTGGCCAGCCAGGCGCCGGCGGGGCGGCGTTCGGCGTGCAGGCATTCGGTGCGCGGCACGCGCCCCTGGGCCGCCACGTATTCCATGAAGCCGATGATGCCGGTGGGGTCGTAGCGGATGCGCGGCGGGCTCACATACCAGCCCCTTCGGTTCTGGCGGTAGATCAGGCCGTCCGTCTCCAGCAGCTGCAAGGCTTGGCGCAGGGTCACCCGGGTGCAGCAGAAGCGCTCGGCCAGCTCACGCTCCGCCGGCAGCTTGCTGTCACTGGGGAGGACGCCTTCGGCCAGGTCCGTCACCAACTGGTCGCGGATGCGCAGGTAGTGGGGCAGTGAGGCTCGCCAACCGCCCTGGGGCAAGGACTCGGTGACGAACGAGGGGCGCGACGGGTTCAGCAGCGCGCCGTTCACGCCGTTGCCCCGGCAGCCGCTGCCAGCGGCTGCTCCTGGTGCCGCAGGTCCTTGCGCCAGGCGTGCAGGCCATAGCCGGCGAGCACCACGAAGCCGGCGTAGAGCGCGGCGGTGAGTTGCAGGTCCTTGTAGAGGAAGAGGCCGACGTAGGCGATGTCGAGGATGATCCACAGCCCCCAGCTCGCCAGGTACTTGCGCGCCGCCCAGAAGCTGGCCACCAGGCTGAAGGCGGTGAGCAGGGCGTCGACCCAGGGCACGGCGGCATCGGTGAAAAGGTGCATCAGGCTGCCCAGCAGCACGGCGCCGAGCAGGCCGGCGAGCAGGCTGAGAACGGCCTCGCGCGGGGGCAGGCGCTCGACGCGGACCTTGCCGCCGACGCTCTGGCCGCTGCTCCAGCGCCACCAGCCGTAGCCTTGCAGCACGGCGAAGACCAGTTGCAGGAGCATGTCGGAGTAGAGCTTCACGCCGAAGAAGATCCAGGCATAGAGCAGCACCGCGACCACGCTGACCGGCCAGCACCAGCGGATGCGCCGGGCGGTGAGCCAGACGCCGAGGATGTTGACGATGACGGCGACGATTTCCAGTGATGACATCGATGGGGCCCTCAGTCGGTGGGGTACTGCGGTTGCAGCGCCCGTTGCTTGAGCGCGCGCTTCTCGGTGGCCGGCAGGTCCTCGCGGCCCTGGTAGGGGGCGCTGTACCAGTGGCCGTAGGTTGGGTTGGGCAACAGGAACCAGCGCTCGCCCAGCCAGCCGAGGTAGGGCGCGGCCACCCGTTGCTGATCGGCCAGGCTGCCCTTGCCGGCGATGAAGTCCCCGAAGCTGTCGCCCACCAGCATCAGCACGCGGGCGCGGCTCCCCACCCAGTGGCGTCGGCAGGTCTTGTCCGAGCCCGCGTCCGCACAGCCGCCGATGGCCGTGCCCGCCGTGAGGATCTGCGTGGCGTCGTCGATGGGGAAGCCGGCGCGGCGCAGGTTGACCAGGGTCGCCTGTTCCTGGCCGGGCTCGCGGTTGGTCAGGTAGTACGGGGTGATGCCGCGCTGCGCCGCCGCCTGCAGGAAGGCCACCGCGCCCGGTAGCGCCCTGGCCTCGGCACGCTCCACCCATTGGTTCCATTGCCTGTGGTCGTAGGGGCGGTCCTCGAGGACGGTGCGGGCGTTCAGCGGCACGTTGTCGAGCAGGGTCTCGTCGATGTCGACGATCACCGCCGGCGGCAGCCCGGCCAGTTCGCGAGGCGCTTCGGCCAGGGCGTCCCAGCCGGGGTCGGCCAGGGCCCTGTCCAGTTGCCGCGTGGCGTTGGCGTAGACCTGGCGGAACAGCAGGTCGTGCTCGATGGAGGTCTGGGTCCAGAGCACCGCGTCCAGCTGGTCGTTGGCGGGCGGGTGCTGCTGGCAGCCGGCCAGGAGCGAGGCGAGCAGGGCGGTGACGAGCGGTGTGGCGATGCGCACGGCAGGTTCCTCAGAAGTTCAGGGTGGCGGAGAGGCGCGCGGTACGCGGGGCGCCCTGGAACAGGTAGCCGTCGCCCATGTACTCGCCGGCGTCGCGCCAGTAGCGGGCGTCGAAGAGGTTGTCGACGGTCAGGCGCAGCACCGTCTCGTAGCCGTCGATATCCAGGCTGTAGCGGCCGCCGAGGTCGAACACCGCGTAGTCGTCCACCTTCACGTTGCCGGCCTGGCTGGCGTACTTGCTGCCGCTGTACTGCACGCCGCCGAGCAGGGCCAGGCCCTGGATGCCGGGGATGGCGTAGTCGGCATGCAGGCTGGCGCGCAGCTCGGGCACGTTGATCGCCTGGTGGCCTTCGTAGGCGGCGGTGCCGCTGCCGGCGACCCGCGCGCGGATGGCCGCGGCACTGGCCGAAACCTGCAGGCGGTCGGTGACCCGGCCGGTGGCGGAAAGCTCCAGGCCGATGTTCTTCTGCTCGCCCTGCTGCACGTAGGTGAAGGTGGTGTCGCCGTTGGGCCGCGCGTACTGGTAGGCCTTGGTGATCTGGAACAGCGCGGCGCTCAGGCTCAGGCGCTGCCAGTCGCGCTTGATGCCCAGCTCCAGCTGGCGCGAGACCGTCGGCGGCAGGATTTCGTCGGCGTTGGTGGTGAACCAGGGCGCTTCGCCGCCCAGGGACAGGCCCTTGCTGTAGCTGCCATAGAGGGAGATGTCCGCGCGCGGCTTGTAGATCAGCGCGACGCTGGGCAGGAACGCCGAACGCCGGGTGTGGCGGGTGGTGTTGCCGTCCTTGTCGAAGGCCTCTTCGTCCAGGCGCACCTGGCGCCCGCCGATCACCGCCTGCCAGTGTTCGCCGTAGCTCACGCGGTCGCTGGCGAACAGGCCGTACTGGCGGCTGTCCAGGCGGCGATAGGTGTGGCCGAGGGGCACGTCGGTGGGCGGGAAGTCGGGCGTGGGCTGGTGGATGTTGGCGGTGCCCACCCACTCGTTGGTCGACTTGCGCCGGTCCAGCAGGCGGCGGAAGGCGCTGCTGCCGATGGTCAGCTCGTGGCTGAGCGGGCCGCTGTCGAAGCGGCCGGCGAGGGCGGCTTGCAGCTCGTCGTTGCGGCGCGTGTCGCCCGGGTTGCGGAAGTCGTAGATGTCGTAGTCGCCTTCGGGGCTGAAGAAGTTCGGCACGGCGGAGCCGGCGCAACTGGCCGAGCCGTAGCAGCCCCAGGCGAAGGCGCTGTAGTCGTCGATCACCACGCGGCTGCGGGCGGCGCTGAGGCTGCCGGTCCAGTCGTCGTCGAAACGGTATTCGAAGCGGCCGTTGAGGTTCAGCGAGTCGATTTTCACGGGCTTGGACCAGCTCTGGTCGCCGAGGCGGTCGCTCGGGTCGATGCCGCTGGGCACCACGCTGCCGCCCAGCAGCTGGTAGCCGGGCACCGAGCGCTGCTCGCGGGTCTGGTACTCGGCGTCCAGCTGCAGCAGGGCGGCGTCGCTGATGTTCCAGTCGCTGGCCAGGGAGAGGAAGTCGCGCGTGCCGTCGGAGTTGTCGACGTAGGAGCGGATGTCCTCGTGGGCGACGTTGGCGCGCAGGCCGAAGCGCTGCTCGTCGTCGAGCCAGGCGCCGATGTCGGTGGCGATGTAGCGCTCGCCCTGCTCGTTGGTGGCCAGGGTCACCGAGCGCACGGCCTCCGGGCGCTTGGTGACGTAGTTGACCAGCCCGCCGGGCTCGGAGACGCCGCTCTGCAGGCCGGAAAGGCCCTTGAGCACCTCGACCCGCTGCTTGTTCTCCAGGGCCACGTTCTGCTCGCCGGTGATGGTACGGCCGTTGATCTTGTAGCTGCTGGCGGCGTTGAGGGAGAAGCCGCGGATCACGAAGTTCTCGTAGTAGCCGATGGGCGCGTAGCTGTCGCCGACCGAGGCGTCGTTGCGCAGCACCTCGCTGAGCAGCCTGGCCTGGCGATCCTTGATCAGCGCCTCGGTGAACACCGAGACGGAGGCGGGGGTATCCAGCAGCGGCGCCTCGTCGAAGCCGCCCACCGAGGCGCTTCGGGCCTGGTAGCCGTCGCCCTCGTCGCCGTGCACGGTGACGGTGTCCAGGGTGATGGCGCCTTGCGCCCGGACCAGGGACGGGCTCAGTGACAGGGCCAGGAGCGCCAGGGCGAAACCGTGGCGGTGCTGCAGGAACAGGGATGAAGCCATGGACGAACTCCTCGATGGACGCCGGCATGAAGCGGGGCCGGGCGGCGGGTTGCCCGGCTGGCCGCGCTGGCGTGCCTACTGCTGAAAGACGGAAGAAGGTGGAAGAACCTCAGGCCGGAGCTGCTCCGGTGGACATTGGCAAGGCTGGATCGGCCGCCCATTCCTGCAGCGAGCCGTCGTAGATCGAGACCCGCTGCCGGCCCAGGAGGGTCAGGGCGAGGGCCGTGGCGGCGGCGGAAATGCCGCCGCCGCAATAGAGGATCAGGGGCTGCTCGCCCTCCAGCAGCGGGCCCAGGGCCCGGGCCAGCTGCGGTGCCGGCAGGTAGCGGCCGCTCGCGTCGAACAGGCCGCGTGCCGGGTGGCTGAGGCTGCCGGGAATATGGCCGCGCCGGGCATAGCGGGTCACGGCACTGCCGTCGAAGAGCGCGGCGGACAGCGCGCAGACCAGCGTGCCGGGCGCGTTGCCTCCGACCACGGCGAGCACGTCCTGGCGATCGGCCCAGAAACCCGCCTGGGGGGCCAGCTGCGGCAACGGCGCGCCGCCACCGGGCTCCTCGCCCTGTGCCAGGGGCAGGCCGGCGTGGCGCCAGGCCTTGAGGCCGCCATCGAGCACGGCGGCGGTGATGCCGAGGCTGCGCAGCATCCACCACAGGCGCGCGGCCCAGAAACCGTCGTGGCGGTCGTAGATGACGATGCGCCGTGCGCCGCCGATGCCCAGGCGGGCCAGGGGGCGCTGCAGGGCGGCCGGGGACGGCAGGGCGAAGCTGAAGCCCGCCGCGCCATCGGCCAGCTCGTGCAGCAGGTCCGCATGGCGGGCACCGGGGATGTGCTCCTGGCGCCAGGCCGCCTCGCCGCTTGCCACCCGGTAGTCGCCGTCGAATGCGGCGGCGGCCAGTTCGACGCTGGCATCGAGCAGCAGCAGGCCGGGTTCGGCCAGGGCCCGGTGCAGGGCCTGCGGGGCGATGAGGATGGCGGCTTGGTGCGTGGGCATGGCGGTTTCCTAGTTGCGTGTGCGGGCGTGCCGGTCGAGGTGGTCGAGCAGGCGGGTGCCCTCGTTGTCGCCGAACCAGCGGGCATGGCCGACCAGGAAGGCGTGGTAGGCGATATCCGCACTGGACCGGGAGCCGACGATGCCTTCGAAGTAATCCACCTCGGCGAGGGCGAAGTCGGCGTGCACCAGCGGCAGCAGTGCCTTGAGGGTGAACAGGTCGTTGCGGTCGAGGGGCCGCTGGCTCGTGTAGCCGGCCAGCAGCGCATCGACGGCGTCGAGGTCGGCCGGGGCGCGGCCGCCATCATCCAGTTCCAGCCAGGGAACGCAATTGCGTTCCAGCGCGGTGGCGAGGTCGAACAGGGCGAAGGTGAGGTCGCTGAGGCCGAAGTCGAGGACGCTCTCGACCTCGGCCGAGCCACCTTCGGCGCGCCACAGCAGGTTGGAGGCATGCCAGTCGTTGTGGGTCCAGAGCGCTGGTTGGCCGGCGAGCAGCGGCAGCAGCTCGCGGTGCCACGGCAGGTGCAGTTCCGCCAGGGTCCGGCGCCAGTCCTGCCCGGCCAGGTAGCGGGCCAGGGCGGGCCGCCGGGGCAGGGCCAGCTCGATGGCCTGCAGCGGGTCGCGCTGGCTGAAGACGCGCAGGTTGGACACCAGCACCGGAGCCTGGCGGGCACGCGCGGTGAAGCCTTCGGCGGCGCGGTGCAGGCGGGCGAGGGTGGCACCGGCCGAGTAGGCGTGGTGCAGGTCGAGGAAGGGCGTCCAGGACAGCGCGTCGCGGTAGAGATCGTCCCCGGCGGCGCGGGGCAGCACTTCGTAGGTCCAGTCGCCGAGGGCCAGCGCGCTGTTGCCGTGCGTGTCGGTCAGGGGGCTGACCACCGGGGCGCCTCGGCTCGCCAGGTGGCGGATGAAGCGGTGTTCCTCTTCCAGCCACGCCGGCTGGCGCACGCTGTGGTGATGACGCTTGACGAACAGCTCGCCCCGCTCCGTCTGCACCTGGGCGGCGGCGGAGAAGGGGCGCGGGCTGTGCCAGCCGAGCTGCACCCCGGCGCCCAGCTGCGGGAAGCGCTGCAGCACCTGCTCGACGTCCCGTTGCTGCAGGGCGGGCCAGTCGGCTTCCACCGGTTGCGAGCCCATGCCGTGGGCGATGCGTCCGGGCTCGCTCATGGCCGCGGCTCCGCCAGGTAGCCGTTGTGGGTGGCGTGGCGCCAGGCGTCCGCGTCGGCGAGCACACCGTGCGCGTGCAGCCAATGCGCATAGGGTGCGAGCAGTTCTTCACGCTGCCGGCCCCAGCGCTGCTCGTGCAACCAGGTGGTGGCGATGCGCTGCAGCGACTGGCTGAGCAGCTCGGTGGGGAAGTAGGGGATGGCCGCCTCATAGGCGGGCAGAGCGCTTTGCGGGTCGGCCGCCACGGCGCGGAAGCCGCGCTCGGTGGCGGCGAGGAAGGCGCGTGCGGCTTCGGCGTTGTCGTCGAGCCAGTCCTCGCGGCCGCCCAGCAGGTAGCTGTGGTAGCGCGGTGCGCCGATCTCGTCCACCGGCCAGACCACGCGGCGTTCGGCCGGGATGGGGCTGTCCATCAGCGCTTCCCAGGCCCAGTAGCCACCGAAGCTGGCGTCGGCGACCCCGGCGGCCAGTTGTTCCGGGCGCAGCTCGCGCACCTTGCTGTCGACGATGATCACGGCATCCGGATCGCCACCGTCGGCAGCCACCAGGTGGCGCACCATGGCCAGGCCGCGCGGCGTGGGGTTGAGCGCCAGGCGCTTGCCGGCCAGGTCGCGGGGTCGCTGGATGCCGAGGCCGGTCAGGGTCTGGATGGACTCCAGCCCGCCATGGTTGATGGCGGCCACGCCCAGCAGGGGTTGGCCGAGGCTGCGCCGGACCAGCAGGCGGTTGCTGGGGAATACGCCAAGATCGGCCGCCCCCTGCAGCACGTGTTCGAGCGTGTCGCCCCGGAAGGGGTCCGGCACCTGGAGCTGCACATCCAGCCCGGCGTCGCGGTACCAGCCGCGTTCCCGCGCCACGTAGAAACCGGCCGAATTCGGCCAGGGATGAAAATATTCCAGCATTACCCGTACAGCGATCATCCATCTTGCTCCGCATTGCCCAGTGGGCTCGTCGGGGCGGATTTAAAGGGAGGGGCCCTGGTATATACCAATACCCTTCAGCGCTATTGATATCCCTTCATGGAATAAATGACGTGCTGCTAATTCAATCGAGGATTAAGCGGCGGCGTGCCGGCGCGACCGCCGACGGTGCAGGCTCCGCGTCGCTGCGTAGCTGTCGGCGCCCCGGGGTTGTCTTGTAGACTTCGGCACCGTCAGGGGGCGTCGGTCGGGTTCGATCCGGGTGCCTCCCTGGCTCCCCTGGGCCCTGCTGGTACGCCACCGCATGCACGCCGTTCGCCTGAATCGACAGCCGTTTTCCTGGCCCCTGCTGGTGCTGCTTCTGTTGCCGTTTTTGGCAGGGGCGGGCGAGCGGGTGGTCGACGCCGCGGCCGTGGACCAGGCTGCGCTGTCGCTGACGCCCTTCGTCTCGCTGCTCGAGGACCCGGACCGTTCCCTGACCCTGGCGGACGTGCAGGCACCTGAGCGGGCGGCGCGCTTCCGGGGTGACCTGCCGCCCGGCAACGCGCTGGCGCTGGGCTTTACCCGCTCCGCCTACTGGCTGCGCCTGGTGTTGCGCAACCCGGGCGATACCCCGTTGCGGCGCATGCTGGTGGTGGAGAACCCGCGCATCTCCCATGTCGAGGCGCATATCCCCGATGCGCAGGGCGTCTACCATGCGACCGCCACCGGCTGCGACGTCCCGCCCTCGAGCAAGGCCTATCCCAACCGCAACTTCGTCTTCCCCCTGCACCTGGGCGCACATTCGGAGCAGGTGCTGTACCTGCGCGTGGAGTCGAGCGTGGGGCTGCTGGTGCCGCTGCAGCTGTGGCCGGTGGAGGCGTTCCACGCCTACGAGCGCGACGACTATGTGAGCAAGGTCTGGTACTTCGGCATCGCCACCGCGATGGTGCTGTTCAACCTGATGCTGTTCGTCGCCCTGCGCGACCCTGTCTACCTGCTGTACGTGGCCTTCGTGGCCTCCACCGCCTTCACCCTGGCGATCAAGAACGGCCTGGCCCCGGACGGGACCATCGCCGGGCTGCCGCTGAACTCCAACGTCGCCTACTACTCCGGCGTTTCCCTGGCCCTGAGCGCGATGTTGCTGTTCACCCGGCGCATGCTGCGCACCGACCAGGTGATGCCGAGGGTCGACCGCCTGCTGCTGGCGATGGTCGCCCTGTACCTGGTCACGCCGCTGCTCTATGCCTTCGCGCTGCCGCTGTTCTCGCGCCTGGCGGTCTACTTCAACCTCGCCACTGCGGTGGTGGTGCTGGGCGTGGCGCTGGTGGGGGTGTTCAGGCGCCAGCGCGCCGCCTGGTTCTTCCTCGCGGCCTTCGCACTGCTGATGTTCGGCGGTGCCATGACCACGCTGCGCGCCATGGGCCTGATGCCCACCAACATGTTCACGGTGGACGGCATCCAGCTGGGTTCGGCGATGGAGATGATCGTGCTGGCCTTCGCCCTGGCGGATCGCTTCAACGTCATGCGCCGCGAGAAGGCGCGGGTGCAGGAGGCGTTGCTGCAGGCGCAGCAGATGCTGGTGGAGACGCTGCAGGGGTCCGAGCGGGAGCTGGAGCTGCGCGTGGCACAACGCACCGATGAACTGCAGGAACTCAACAGCAAGCTGGAAACCCTGAGCCTGACCGACGCGCTGACCGGCATCGCCAACCGCCGCCACTTCGACGAGGTGCTGCAGCAGGAATGGCACCGTGCCCAGCGCACCGGCGAGCCGCTGGCACTGGCGATCCTCGATGTCGACTGGTTCAAGCGCTACAACGACCACTACGGCCACCCGGCCGGCGACGCCTGCCTGCAGCGTATCGCCCAGGTGCTGGCGAGTACCCTCGGTCGCTCCAGCGACCTGGTGGCCCGCTACGGCGGCGAGGAATTCGTTGCCCTGATGCCGCTGACCGATGCGGACGGGGCCCAGGGTATCGCCCAGCGACTGGTGCAGGCCGTCGAGGCGCTGGACCTGCCGCACGCGCTCTCGACCTTCGGCCGCGTCACCCTGAGCATCGGCGTAGCCGACATGACCCCCGGGCCGGACGAGGCCCCCGAGACCCTGCTGCAGCGTGCCGACGAGGCGTTGTACGAGGCGAAGAAAGCCGGGCGCAACCGCGTCGGGCGCTTCATGTAGCTCGCGTGCTGCGCGAGCCCGCTGTCAGGGGGCGGAGAGGTGGGTCAGCAACTGCCGCGCGTGGGAGGACAGCGCATCCCCGCCCTTGATGCACAGCCGCAGTTCCCGCGTCGCCCAGGTGTTCTCCAGGCCGACGATGGCCACCGGCATCTCCTGCGCCAGGCGCGTGGCCGCCGCTTCCGGGAGCATGGCGATGCCGGCGTGCTGGGCCACCAGCTGGGCGATGGCGTCGAAGCTCGGCGCGCGCACCCGCACCTTCAGCGGCAAGGCGTAGTTCACCGCCATCTCCTCGATGAAGCGTTGCATGGCGCGCTCCGGCGGCAGGCAGACGAAGGCGAAGCCCAGTGCCTCGCGCATGTGCGCCTGGCGGCGCCCGGCCAGGGGGTGGTCCCGAGGCACCAGCAGCACCAGGCGGTCATCGCGAAAAGGCATCGAGACCAGCCCGCCGGTGGGCAGGTTGCCGTCGTAGACGCCGATATCGAACTCGCCCGCCTGCACGCCGCGCAGCACGTCGCGGCTGTTCAGCTCGGTGAGTTGCAGGTCCACTTCCGGGTAGTCGGCGAGGAAGGGCCCGAGCGTGGCGGGGAGAAAGGTGCTGTTGGCGACGGTGCTCGCCGCCAGGCGCAGGGTGATGCGGCGCTGCCCGGCGAGCTCCTGCAGGGTGTCCTTGAGCTTCTGCGCCTCGTGCAGCACGCCGTGACAGGATTCCAGCACCAGGCGTCCTGCCGGTGTCAGCGCCATGCCATCGGCCTTGCGCACGAACAGGGCCAGCCCGCAACGCTCCTCGAACTGGCGCAACCGCGTGCTCGCCGCCGAAACCGCGACCGGGAAGGTGGCAGCCGCCTTGCTCAGGCTGCCGGTGGCGGCGATGGCGGTGAGCAGGCGCAGGTCGGCCAGGTCGAAATGCATGGGCGTTCTCTTTTGGCGAAGGGTCTTTTCGGTAAAAAGCGATTCTAGCCGTATCGTCTTCGCTTCAGAATAAGGCTCCCTCACTGCTGGCCGAAGCCCGATGAACGTCTTGCTCTCCCTCTACCAGCGTGGCGCCCGCAACGGTGCCCTTTATGCGGTGCTCTCGGCCGTCGGATTCAGCCTCAAGGCGATCTTCGTCAAGCTGTCCTACGCAGCCGCGCCCGTGGATGCGCTGACCATCCTGGCGATGCGCATGGGCCTGGCGTTACCCCTGTTCGCCTGGTTGCTGTGGCTGAGCCGTGGCACCGGGCAGGTGGCGTTGTCGGGCCGCGACGGGGTGCGCGTGCTGCTGCTGGGGATGTTCGGCTACTACCTGTCCAGCCTCTTCGACTTCTATGGGCTGGCGTTCATCAGCGCCGGCCTGGAGCGGCTGATCCTGTTCACCTACCCGACGCTGGTGCTGGTGTTCCAGGCGCTGATCTTCCGCGAGCGGCCGAGCCGGCGCACCTTGCTCGCCATGGGCCTGTGCTACCTGGGGCTCGGGATCGCGCTGATGCACGATATCGGCAGCACCGACATGGGCACGCAGGTGATGATCGGCGCCGCCTGGGTGTTCGCCAGCGCGGTGACCTACGCGCTCTATTACCTGGGCACCGGCGTGGTGGTGAAGCGTATCGGCTCCATGCGCCTGGCCGGCCTGGCCGGGGGGGCTTCGGCGCTGATGGTGCTGGCGCACTACGGTGTGGTGGCCGACTTCACCCAACTGGCGGCGCTGCCGGCGTCGGTGTGGCTGTACGCCACGCTGATGGCGCTGTTCTCCACCGTGCTGCCGATCTACTGGATGGCGCTGGCGATCCAGCGCATGGGCACCACCCACACCGCCGCCTTGGGCAACCTGGGGCCGGTGCTGACCATCCTGGCGTCGTGGGCGTTGCTGAACGAGGCCATCTCGGCCTACCAGCTGGTCGGGCTGGCGCTGGTGCTGTTCGGGGTGTCGCGGCTCAGGCCGGCGCCAGCCACTGCCGCGCCTGTCGTCGTGACCCGCGTGGCGGGTGCGGGGCGCCACACCCCCGACTGAGGTGTGAAGGCGGTCGCGCAAGCCGCCGCCGACACGCTTGCCAAGCTGTTCTACTCTCCCATCGGCGAGCCATAGATCGCGGGGTAGGGCAGATGGGAAGCAGCCACAGATCAGCGGGACCGAGGGCAAGGCACGACGGGGTGTGGGGCTGGCTGGCGTTATGCCTGTGCATGCTGACGTCGGCCCTGGCACTGGGGGCCGAGCCGGTAGCGGAGGGGGACGCCCGCGAGGCCGCCGAACTCAGGGTGATGAACCGCAGTATCCAGGTGTTTCGCACCGTGGTGCTCGGTGAGACCCCCGGGCAGCGGGTGAGGCGCGCCCGGGCGGTGATCGGCGAGGCGCTGGAAGGCACCGAGCGGCTCGAGGTGCGCATCGAGGCCGTGGGCGAGGACTATCTGCTGCTGCTCGGCGACCGCCGTGCCTTCATCGTCGCCCCGGGCGATGTCGACCCGCTGGCTGCGGCCTCCGTGCGCGAAGCTGCCCAGGGCGCCGCCGAGAGATTGCGCCTGGTGGTGACCGAGACGCAGCAGGCACGCAGCGTACGTTTCATCGTCGAGGCGGCGGGGTATTCCGCGCTGGCGACCTTGCTGTTCTTCGCCGCGCTCAAGGCCATCCAGTTCATTCGCCTCCGATCGCTGGCGCGCCTGCCCGACCTGATGACGCGTCACGCGCCGGCCCTGCGCGTGGGGCAGACGCCCGTGCTCGAGGTGCGCTACCTGTACCCCGTGGTGGGACGGGTATTCTGGGCGTTCCGTTGGGCGCTGATCCTGCTGCTGTGCTACGAGTGGCTGAGCTTCGTGCTGTCGCGATTCCCCTATACGCGTCCCTGGGGTGAAAGCCTCAACTCCTACCTGCTGGAGGTGGCCGGCCACCTGTTGCAGGGCATCATCGGCGCGGTTCCGGGGCTGGTCCTGGCCGTCTCCATCTTCTTCATCGCCCGGGGTGTCACGGCGTTCAGCCAGCGGGTACTGCGACGCATGGCGATGCCGGGAACCCTGAGCTGGCTGAACCTGGAAACGCTGCCAACCACAACGCGCCTGACTTCGCTGGCGATCTGGCTGTTCGCCCTGGCCATGGCCTACCCCTACCTGCCGGGGGCGGGCACCGAGGCGTTCAAGGGGCTTTCGGTGCTGGTGGGGCTGATGATCTCCCTCGGCGCCTCCAGCGTGGTGGGCCAGGCGGCGGCGGGCCTGATCCTGACCTATACGCGCACGCTTCGGGTGGGGGAGTTCGTGCGTATCGGCGAGCACGAGGGCACGGTCACCGAGCTGGGCATGTTCACCACGCGGGTGCGCACCGGGCTGGGCGAGGTGCTGACCATCCCCAATTCGATGATCACCAGCAGCGTGACCAAGAACTACTCGCGCGCCGTGCAGGGCCAGGGCTACGTGGTCGACACCACGGTGACGATCGGCTACGACACGCCCTGGCGCCAGGTGGAGGCGATGCTGCTGGAGGCGGCGCGGCGTACGGCGGGCATTCTCGAGCAGCCGGCCCCGCAGGTGTTCCAGACGGCGCTGTCGGACTTCTACCCCGAATACCGCCTGGTGGCTCAGGCCATCCCCAGCGAGCCGCGTCCCCGCGCGGAGCTGCTGAGCGAGCTGCACGCCAATGTCCAGGATGTATTCAACGAATACGGCGTGCAGATCATGTCGCCGCACTACCTGGGCGACCCTCAGCAGGAGAAATGGGTGCCGCGGGAGAAATGGTTCGCCGCCCCGGCGCGGGAGCGGGACGAACCCTGAGAGGTGGCGGTCAGCCTGGCAGCCGGGCGATCACCTTGATCTCGAAATCGAAGCCATAGAGCCAGGTGACGCCGACGGCGGTCAGCGTCGGGTGCGGAGCCGCGCCCCAGAACTCCGGCACCACCTGCCAGATGGCTTCGAATTTCGATTGCGGGTCGACCATGAACACGGTGACGTCGACCACGTCGTCGAAGCTGCAGCCGGCCTCGCCGAGAATCGCATTGAGGTTGGTGAAGGCCTGGCGCACCTGGGCCTTGAGGTCCGGCTCCGGCGAGCCGTCGGGGTTGCTGCCCACCTGCCCGGAGACGAACAGGAAGCCATTGGAGCGGATGGCCGGCGAGTAGCGGTTGCGCTCGTAGAGCGCCTGGCGGCCGGGCGGGAAAACGACGTCGCGTTGGGTCATGGGGAGGTACTCCAGTGGTGGGTCGATGCGACCCGGGGTCAACGATGGAGGCGACTCTAGGCCCTTGCGCAGGGGCGATAAACGCGCAAGCTTGTCCATCACTGTTTGCCGATCCCAAACAATCCGCCGGATATCTGGAGCGTCCATGGACCGTTTCGATGCGATGCAGGCCTTCGCCCGGGTGGTGGAGGCGGGCAGCTTCACCCGCGCCGCCGACACCCTGCACATGAGCAGGACCAGCGTCACCCAGCTGGTGCAGCAGCTGGAAGCGCGCCTGCGCGTGAAGCTGCTCAACCGCACCACGCGACGTGTCGCGCTCACCGCCGACGGCGCCGCCTACTATGAGCGGGTGGTGCGCCTGCTGGCCGACCTGGACGATGCCGAGACCAGCCTCTCCAGCGCCTCCGCCTCGCCCCGTGGGCGCCTGCGGGTGGATGTGCCGAGCCCGCTGGCGAGCATGATCCTGGTGCCGGCGCTGCCCGAGTTCCATGCACGCCACCCGGACATCCAGATCGACATGGGCGTCAGCGACCGCATCGTCGACGTGATCGGCGAGAACGTCGATTGCGTGGTGCGCGGCGGGGAGCTGAGCGACCAGTCGCTGGTGGCGCGGCGGGTCGGCGACCTGCGCCTGGGCGTCTACGCGGCGCCGGACTACCTGCGGCGCCTGGGTACGCCGACGCACCCGCGCGAGCTGGAGGATTCGCCCCATCGCATCATCGGCTTCCTCTGGGCGCGCACCGGCAAGCCGGTGCCCTATGCCATGCGCAAGGGGGACGAGGAAATCCGCGTGAACGGGCGCTACGTGCTGGCGGTGGACGACGGCAACGCCTACCTCGCCGCCGGCCTGGCGGGGCTGGGCGTGCTCTGGCTGCCGGAGTACATGGCCCGGCCCAGTTGGGCGAACGGTGCGCTGGTGCCGCTGATGGAGGACTGGACGCTGGACCCGATGCCGATCTACCTGGCGTTCCCGCCGAACCGGCACATCAGCGCCAAGCTGCGGGTGTTCATCGACTGGGTGGCCGAGCTGATGGCGCGCCACGCGCCGGTGATGACCCGCCCGGGCGCGTGACGCCGTGAAGGAATGACGACGGGGCCGCAACGGCCCCGTCGCCTTCGGGTCAGAACGCGACCCGGACCCCGGCCTCGACGCTGCGACCGGCCGCCGGCACCTCGTCCCGCAGGATCGAACTGGCGTAGCGCACGGTCTGGTCGTTGAGGTTGTCGCCCTTGAGGAACACCAGCCACTCGCTTTCCGCCAGGTCGAAGCGGTAGCCGAGGCTGGCGTTGAGGGTGGTGTAGCCGTCGGTGCCGCGCTCCTCGTCCGGGACCCGGCGCTGGGCGCTGGCGTGCTCGACGCCGACGCTGGCCTGCCAGCTCTGGTAGTTCCACAGCAGGGCGCTGTTCAGGCGCAGGGGCGAGATGCGTGGCAGGGGCTCGCCGGTCTCCTTGTTCTTGGCGCGGGTGTAGTCGGCGGAGCTCTGCAGGGCGAAGTCGCCGTAGGCGGTCTGCGCCAGGCGCCAGTGGTCCTGTGCCTCGACGCCCCAGAAGTCGGCCTTCACGCCGCTGTAGAGGTACTCCGGCAGCGCATCGGCATCGCTCGGGGCGACTTCCTGGCCGTCCTCGTCCAGGTAGCGGCCGCTGCCCAGCAGGCCGATGTAGTTGGAGAAGCGGCTGTAGAACACACCGACGCTGCCCTTGTGGGTGCCGTCGTCGAAGCGCAGGGCCAGGTCGGTGGACCAGGACTTCTCCTTCTCCGCATCGGCGTCGCCCACCTCGTAGGTGCCGGTGGCGGCGTGGGGGCCGTTGGCGTAGAGCTCGTAGAAGGTCGGCGCACGCTCGGTGTAGCTGAGGGTGCCGGCCAGGGACCAGATGTCGGTCAGGCGGTAGATGGAGCCGAACGACAGGCTGCCGGCGGTGAAGCTGTGGCTGTCGTCGGCGCCTTCGAAGCGTTCGTTGCCGGCGGCGTCCGGGCGCAGGCGGGTGTGTTCCAGGCGCCCGCCGAGGCTGAGTTCCAGGCGCTCGGTGGCCTGCCAGCTCTCCAGGGCGAAGAGGGCGCCGCTGTCGGTGTCGGTCTGGGGCACGAAGGCTTCCTCGCCCAGGGCCTCGAAGCGGCTCTGGGCCACCTGCACGCCGACCACGCCTTCCAGCGGGCCGATGGGCGCGTGGCGGGCTTCGAGGCGGGCTTCGTAGCCGTCGTTCTTGAAGGTGGTGCCGACTTCGCCGTCCTCGATCTCCCGGTGCTCGTACGTGGTGTGGCCGACGTCCAGCTTCAGCGAGCTGAAGGGGCCTTCCAGGTCGCGGATCTCAGAGGCCAGGGCGTAGTGGCGCTGCTCCATGTCGATGCGCACGGCGTCTTCGGCGGGCGAGCCGTAGTTGCTGTCGTACTCGTCGTAGGAGAGGCCGACGTAGCCATGGTCCCAGTGGTAGGCGCCACCCACCGCGCCACCGTCCTGGCGGCCGTCGCTGTTGTTGACGCGGTGCTTGCTGTCGTCGCCGTCCTGGGCGCGCTGGTCGCGGGAGCGGGCATGGCCGGGGATGCGCGTGTCGTTGAACTGCCGCGAGTTGGCGTCCAGGTGCAGGGCGAAGTTGCCGTCGCCGGCCTCCAGCTTGCCGGCCGCGCTGCGGGTGGTGTCGGCGCCGCCGTAGCGCAGCTCGCCGCCGCCGTGCAGGCCGTCCACCGGCTCGGTGGGGATGCGGTTGTCGAAGGTGTTGACCACGCCGCCCACGGCGCTGCCGCCGTACAGCAGCGCCGCCGGGCCGCGCACCACTTCGATGCGCTCGGCGTTGGCCGCGTCATAGGGCACGGCGTGGTCGTAGGAGAGCGAGGAGGCGTCCAGCGCGCCGACGCCATTGCGCAGGATACGGATGCGGTCGCCGTCGAAGCCACGGATCACCGGGCGGCTGGCGGCCGGGCCGAAGTAGGTGGATGACACGCCGGGCAGGCCGTTGAGGGTTTCGCCCAGTTGCGCTGCGCTGCGCAGGCTCAGCTCGTCGCCTTCCACCACGCTGGTGGGCGAGGCGAGGGTTTCGCTTTTCAGCGGATTGGCGGTGATCACCTGCTGGTCGAGGACGATGGGCTGCGCGGCGAATGCCTGTTGCGCCACCAGCAGGGCGGCGGCGAGGGGCGTGCGGAGGAGGAGTCGAGCGGACATCGGAAGCAATTCCTGACAGTTGGAATTGCAATGTTACAACATAACAATATTGGCGCCAGTACTTTGCATGCCCGTCCTAGAGCGCCCCGCAGGGGCCGGGGTGTGGCGATGCCGGAACGAACCGGTGCGCTTGTGCAGGACGCGCGCTCGCGCAAGCCAGCTGACGACCTGATGCTCTGCGCCGCCCAGGCTGGAACGCGGTGCTGGCCGGTGGCTCGGGTGGCGGCGTACTCGCCAATGCAAAATGCCGCGTGCCGCTTGGGCGATCTTGCAGTTTGCAATTCACCGTGCCGCGGCGTCGCAAGCCAACCCATTGTTCTGCAAGGACTTATGGGGTTTCGCCGAACTGGCATGTTGCGTGCTCTCTCCTCCACTACAAGCACTACAAGCAGGAAGACGCCCATGAATGTCTGTGTCAGAGAGATCATCGAAGCCTTTCCCGACCGGGAAGTGACCCTCACCACCCGCGCGGACGGTCGCCTGTCGCTGACCATCGTGGGTGCGGCCCAGCCGGCCTTCCACCGGGTCATCGACTGCGATGCCGTGTTGTCGCGGGCCCAGGTCGGCAGCCTGATCGACCAGTTGGTGGAGGACGTGCGTGCCGGTGCCGACAATCGCCAGCCGGGGCAGGGTGCCCGCTGGCTGGCCCGGGGGCTGCCGACCGCCGCTGTTCCTCCCTTCATCGCTGACCGCGCGTCCAGCGCCCGGGCGGGCGAGCCGCGCCCCGGGCGCGCGACCTGCTGAGGGCAACGCCATGGAGCACTTTCTCATCGTCAAGGACCACCAGGAATGGGCGTGTCGCCGGTTCGGCAGCCTGGAGAACCTGTTCAGTTCGGCCAGCAAGGCGGACGTCATCTGCATGGCCGCCGCCCAGGTCGGGCACCTGCAATCGTCGGTGAAGATCCACGGCGAGGACGGTTCGCTGGAAGAGGAGCGGATCTACCCGCTGCTCAGTGGCGATCCGCTGCGGTATCTCTGACGCGCGATAAGCGAGGCCCAACGCCTGATCACCCGGTAGCACCGGGCAGCGTTGGGCCTCGCTGCGCTCGGCGCCGACCTACGGGGCGTGGTCGATGAAGCGCTCGCGCAGCAGGTAGCGCAGGGATTCACCCAGGGCTTCGCCGTGGCCGAGGCCTTCGAAGGACTGGAAGCGGGCGTCGAGGCCGGGCACCTGCGCGAGGTCGTCCACCAGTGCGGTGGCGGCGCGTTCCGGGTAGGGCTCGGCGGTGCCGCGCGGGTTGGCCGGTTCCGCGCTGCCGCGCATCAGCAGCAGGCGCGCCGCGTGGCCGGCGATGCGCTGCTCCAGCCCCGGGCGTTCACCGAGGATGACGCCATCCCCCCACCAGAGCGACGGGCTGGCGGCGGCGAACTGGCTGAACTGCTGGGGCCGGGTGAACAGCGCATGCAAGACCAGCAGGCCACCATAGGAGTGCCCCCAGAGTGTCTGCCGGGTGGCATCGAAAGGCGCGTGTGCGGCCACGGCCGGGCGCATCTTCACCTGCAGCAGGTCGAGGAAGGCGTCGGCTCCGCCGCTGGGCTGGCCGGTGAGCGGGTCGCGCTGGCCGGGTTTGTCGGGCTGCGGGGGCGTGTAGTCCAGGGTGCGGGCGTTGCGCTCGATGCGTTGCGGGGTCTGGTAGCCGATGGCGACCAGCAGCGGCGCATCGCCCTTGGCCAGGTCCTGCAGCAGGGGCGCGTCGAGCACGCCGAAGGCGGCATTGCCGTCGAGCATCCACACCACCGGGTAGCCGCCGGCCGGGGCCGGGCTTTTGGGCTTGGCGATCCACAGTTGGTAGTGGCGCTGGCCGTCCTCGGAGTCGAGTTTCAGGCTGCTGAAGGCGTAGGGCAGGTCCTGGCGCTGCAGCAGGCGCGTGTCCATCAGGGCGTTGGGGTCGGGTCGCGCCAGGGGCGCGACTCCGGGAAGTGCCACTGCCAGGGTGAAGGCCAGGGCAGAAGTGAAGCGGGGCAGTCTCATCAGGCGGTCTCGACGGTCAGAACGAGGCGGTAATGCTGGTGTAGAGGGTGCGGCCGGGCTCGTTGTAGGTGGCGGCGCCGGCACCGTCGATGTTGTTCACGCCCTGGGCGTTGCCTTCGCGGTAGAGGCGCTTGTCCAGCAGGTTGTCGACGCCCGCGGTGAAGCTGAGGTTCTCGTTCAGGTCGTAGGTGCCGCTCAGGCCCAGCAGCGCGTAGGGCGAGAGCTGGTTGTTGGCGTTGCCGGTGACGCGGTTGCCCTGGTAGCCGTATTTCTTCGGCTTCTGCTTGCCGTACCAGGCGACGCTGGCCTGCAAGGACAGGTCGTCGCGCACCTGCCAGTCGAGCATGGAGTTGAGGGTGTAGGCCGGGGTGACGGAGAGGGTGTCACCGGTTTCCTTGTTCTTCGACTGCAGCATCCAGGTGAGGTTGTTGGTCCAGGTCAGCTGCTCGGTGAGCGGCAGGGTGAGGTTGCCTTCCAGGCCTTCCACCAGCGCCTTGGGCACGTTCTCCCACTGGAAGATGCGGGCATTGGCGTAGTTCACGCCGCCGACCACCTGGCCGCCGGTGGCGCTGCCGATGGCGGCCATGCCGGACTCGATCTTGTTCCTGTAGTCGTTGCGGAACCAGGTCAGGCCGGCGACCAGGCCGTCCTTCTTGTACTCGATGCCCAGCTCCTTGTTGACGCTGGTTTCGGCGTCGAGGTTCTCGTTGCCGCGCAGGTAGCAACTGGTGGTCTGGCCGTAGCAGCCCTGGCCACGGCTGTAGAGCAGGTAGTCGGGGTTGAGCTGGTACAGGTTCGGCGCCTTGTAGGCGCGGGCGATGCCGGCCTTCAGGGTGAGGGTGTCGGTGAGTGCGTGGGACAGGTTGAGCGACGGGCTCCAGTTGTTGCCGACGATGTCGTGGTGGTCGAAGCGCAGGCCCGGGGTGAGCATGGTGCCGGGGGCCAGTTCGATGTTGTCTTCGGCGAACAGCGAGAAGATCTGCGCCTCGGAGGTGGTGTCGCGGCCGCTGCTGGTGAGGCCGCCGATGGCGCCGCCCTCGGTGGTGGTCTGGGTGTTGGAGCTCGGGTCGTCCAGCTGCTGGCGGGTCCATTCGCTGCCCAGGGTCAGGGTTTGCGGCAGGCCGGCATCCAGCGGCAGGTTGAGCTCGCCGTGGGCGGTGAGGTCGCGCAGCACGGCGGTGTAGTAGCCGCTGTTGGCGAAGATGCCTTCGGTGCCGCCAGCCAGGCCTTCGTTGATGCGGTTGTTGCGGGTCTTCTCGTACTGCAGGTAGGCGAGCGAGCTGCCGAAGTCCCAGTCGCCTCGGTGGGTCAGGGCGTAGGTCTCGCGGAAGGTGCGGTTGGTCTCGTGGCCGAGCATCTTCTTCACGGTGGCGTTGCTGTTGGTGTTCTGCGTGTCGCCGGTGTAGAGGTTGCCCTGGCGGCTGAAGCCGGTTTCCAGCTCCAGGGTCTGCTCTGGGGTCAGGTTCCAGCTGAGCAGGCCGTTGACGTCCTTGTTGCGCACGCCTTCGCGGCCGGCGGGCAGGGTGCCGGCCTGGTTGCCGGTGCGGGCGGATTCGTGGCCTGAGTTGATGTCCCAGTCGTCCGACTCGGTCTTGGCGACGTTGCCGTAGACGCGGTAGCTGAGGCTGTCGGTGAGCGGGCCGTTGAGGCCGAAGCTCAGGCGCTGGCTGGCGCCTTCGTCCTTGTGGGTGGGGAAGGAGGTGTAGAGGGTGGCGTTGCCGTGGGTCGTGGCGCTGGCCTTCTTGGTGATGATGTTGACCACGCCGCCTGCCGCGCCGTTGCCGTAGCGCGCGGCCGCCGGGCCCCGGATGACCTCGATGCGCTCGACCTGGTCGGCCGGCACCCAGTTGGTGTCGCCACGGCTGTCACGCTCGCCACGCCAGCCGTAGCGCACGGCGTTGCGGCTGCTCACCGGCTTGCCGTCCACCAGGATCAGGGTGTTCTCCGGGCCCATGCCACGGATGTCGATCTGGCGGTTGTTGCCGCGCTGGCCGCTGGTGGAGTTACCGGTGAGGTTCACGCCCGGCATGGTGCGGATGATCTGCGACAGGTCGTTGGCCGGCGGGCGCTTCCTGATGTCTTCGGCGGTGATCACCGAAACCCCTGGCGCCTGCTTGGTCTCTTCCTCGGCGGTGGCGATGACGTTCTGGGCGTCCAGCACGAGGCCGGTGTCGGCGGTTTCGGCGCTGGCCGCGTGCACGGCGAACGACAGCAGGCAGCTGGACAGCAGCAGGAAGGGGATGGCGGTGGAAGACGGGCGAGGCGACATGGACGATCTCCGGTAATGCCTTGGGATGCGCGAAGATCACGAATGATATTAATTGTTATTTGAGAGTAAAGCGCATTAACTTTCTAAACACTTCGTGAGGGTCCGTGTTGGGGGGATTCGCGAGCAGAGCTCGCTCCTACAGCGGGGTGCCGGGCCATTGCGTGATGCGGCCGGCAGCTCCGTAGCCTGGGCTACAGGAGGGAACATCACGCTGCCGGCAGCCGCAGGTGCAGGCACAGGCCCGGGTGGGCGTTGCTGGCCCAGAGCCGGCCGCCCTGCAGTTCGATGGCGCGGCGGGCGATGGCCAGGCCCAGGCCGAAGCCTGCGCCGGTGCCGCCGTCCAGGCGCTGGTAGGGCAGGAAGATGCGTTCCAGGTCCGCCTCGGCGACGCCCGGGCCCTGGTCGTGCAGGCGCAGGTGCCAGCAGTCGCCGTCGCGCTCGCCGTCGAGGCGCACCGTGCCCCCTTCAGGGGAGTGGCGGATGGCGTTGCGCAGCAGGTTCTCCAGGGCCTGGGCCAGGCTGTCGAGATGGACCTGCACGCGGCAGTCGGCATCCAGGGAGCAGGGCAGCCTCGCGGCATCCCAGCCGCTTTCGAAGCAGGCGTCCTCGCGCAGGGCTTCCCACACCGACAGCACCTGCACCGGCTCGGTGGGCAGTTGCGGGCGTTCGGTGTCCATCCAGGCGAGGTCGAGGGTGTCTTCCAGCAGGCGCTGCATGTCGGTGATCTCGCGGTCCAGCCGTTGGCGCAGCTGTTCGGGCGGTAGCTCGCTGTCGTGGGCGATGCGCAACCGGGCCAGCGGGGTGCGCATCTCGTGGGACAGGGTGCGCAGCAGCAGGCGCTGCTGGCCCAGGCTCAGGCGCAGGCGCTCGGCCATGTGCTCCAGGGCTTCGGCCAGCTCGCCCAGTTCGTCGCGGCGGTCGGCCAGGGGCGTGCCCAGGGGCGCGGTGTCCAGTTCGTCGGCGCGCAGGGCATCGGCGCGGTCGCGCAGGCGGTTCAGCGGCACCACGAGATGGCGGTAGATCAGCAGGCCGAGCAGGGCCGCCAGCAGCGTCGGCACCACGCCGTGGGTGAAGAGGTGGGTCCAGGGCGTCAGGCCGCCGGGCAGCAGGCGCTCGGGCAGTTGCAGCACCAGGCGGCCGTTCTCCGGGTGCTCGGGGAACTCGATGCTGACGTAGGGCAGCTCGTCTTGCAGGCGCCGGCTCATGGGCCAGTCGAGCTTGCGCATGAAGGTCAGGTGGCTGGATTCCTCGGCGTTCAGCAGCGTGCCGTCGAGGCTTTCCAGGCGCGGGCCGAGCACCGCCACCCAGGTGTCTTCGCGGCTGGCCAGGTCCTGCCGGAAGCGCGCGACGCCGGCCGCGCCTTCGTTCTCCCAGGCCTGTTCGGCCTGCTGCGCGTATTGCGCCAGGTAGTCGCGGTCGGCCGGGGCGAGGAAGTAGGTGCTGCGCTCCACCGCCAGGCCCCAGGTATAGATGAGCCAGGTGAGCAGCAGGCAGAAGCCGACCTGCAGAAGCGCCAGCTTCCACAGCAGGGGATGGCGGCGCATCAGGAGCGTTCCGTCTCGACCAGCAGGTAGCCCTGGCCGCGCACGGCCTGGATCTGCAGATGGTGGATGCCGATCTCGGCCAGTTTGCGGCGCAGGTTGCAGACGTGCACGTCGAGCCCGCGGTCCAGCCGCGTGTAGGCACGGTGCAGCACGCACCGGTAGAGGAAGGGCTTGCTCAGCGCCTCGCCGGGGTGGGCCTGCAGGGTGGCCAGCAGGCGGTATTCCGACGGCGTGAGCCCGGCCGCGCGGCCTGAGTGGGTCACGTCCTGGGCCTGCTCGTCGAGGTGCAGCGATGGACCCGGGCGTTGCGCCGCCTGGCGCCGGTCGAGGCGCACGCGGCGCAGCAGGGCATCGGTCCGGGCGTCCAGCTCGGCGAGGCTGAAGGGCTTGGGCAGGTAGTCGTCGGCTCCCCGGGTGAAACCCGTGATGCGGTCCTGCTCGGCTCCCAGCGCGGACATCAGCATCACCGGGGTGTCCTGCCGCCGGCGCAGGGCTTCGAGCAGCTGCAGGCCGTCGAGGCCGGGCAGCATGATGTCCAGCAGTACCAGGTCGAAGGGGTCGCGTTCGGCAGCGGCCAGGCCCAGGGTGCCGGTGGCGCAGGTGGTGACGGCGAAGCCGCGCTGGCGGAAGTGCAGGTCCAGGTCTTCGCGCAGCCGGGGGTCGTCTTCGACCAGCAGCAGGCGCGGGGAGGGGGCGGGTCGTTCGATATGAGAATGTTTCACATTTGAAAATATCTCATTGCCAGGGGGTTCCTGGCAATCGCGCGATGCTCGCAGGGGTCAGCGCGTGGCGGGCTCCACCACCACCTGGTTGCGGCCCTGGCGCTTGGCCCGGTACATCATTTCGTCGGCCTGCTTGAGGGTGGCTTCCAGGCTCCGTCCGCCGGGTGTCCATTCGGCCACGCCGAGGGAGATGGTCACCTGGCCGACGCCTTCGGTACGCGCCTCCTCCACCGAGTGGCGCAGGCGTTCGGCGACTTCCGAGGCTTCCGCCAGCGTGGTGCCGGGCAGCAGCAGGAGGAACTCCTCGCCGCCCACGCGGCAGGCCAGGTCGCGGTCCCGCGAGCAGGCCTGCATCACCGTGGCGATCACCTTGAGCGTGCGGTCGCCGGCGTCGTGGCCGAAGCGGTCGTTGACCTTCTTGAAGTGATCGATGTCCAGGGCCACCACCGCCAGGTCGCGCTCGCCGCCCCGGATGGCCACCAGGGCTTCCTCCATCGCGCGGCGGTTCAGCAGGCCCGTCAGCGGGTCGGTCTGCGCCTCGTGATTGAGGCGGCCGAGCTTCTCCTGCATCAGGGCGATGCCGGTGATCAGGGCCTGCTTGATGTGCGCGGCCTCGAAGTACCAGGCGCGCACCGTGGCCAGGCGTTCCGAGCTGCCCGGCTCGCCCATCTGGCGGGCGCCGGCGGCCAGCTGGCGCAGCGGGTCGGCGATCAGCCGTGTCGTCCACCAGAGCACCGCGAACCCCAACAGCGCCAGGGGCATGGCAGCGACGAGCACGTGCCGGACCAACCCCTCCAGCGCCACCAGGGTGGCCTGGCGTGGCTGCTGCGAAACCACGCCCCAGCCGGTTCCCGGGATGCCGGCATAGCCGGAGAGCATCTCCACGCCCTTGGAGTTCACATACACCAGGGTGCCGCTGCGCCCGCCCAGCACGGCATCGTCGACGGCGCTGGCACCGACCTGCTGGCCGATGCGCGCGGGGTCCGGGTGGTAGAGCAGCCGGCGGTTGGCGTCGATCAGGTAGACGTATGCGTCCTGGTGAAAGTGCAGGCCGATCAGGCCGTGCAGCAGGTTGTCCTTGCGCATGTAGATCGAGCCGCCGACCAGGCCCAGGTACCGGCCGTCGGCATCGAGTACCGGCTGCGAGACGAAGACCACCAGCCGCCCGCTGGCGGCGTTGAAAGGTTCACTGATCAGCGGGCGGCGGGCACGCAGCGCCTCCTCGAGGCCGGGGGAGCGGCCGCTTCCATCGAGCTGCGGCGCCTCAGGCACGGCGGCCAGCACGCGGCCATCGGCGGCGACCACGGCGATGGCGTTGAAGCCGGCATCCTGCAGGTCGAGCCGGCGTGCCTCCTCGGCGAGCAGCTGCGGGTCATCGAAGTGCTTGCCCAGCAGCGCCGCGCTGTACGCCAGCTGTTGCTGGGCCGCCTGCAACTGGGCGCCGATGCTGCTGGCCAGCTTCTGGGCGTAGGCGTGGTTGTTCTTCAGCGCGCCGTCCAGCAGCGAGGCCTTCTGCACCCGGTAGGCCGCGTACAGGCCGTTGGCCAGCGTGGCGATGCTGGCCAGCAGGACGAGCAGCAGGATCAGGTGGCGGAGCCGTGTCGCGGGGAAGGGGGTGGGGTTCATCGACGACGACTCTCCTGCGACGCGTGGGGGGACCGGCCGCGCGCCCAACGACGGCATGCAGCGGGGGCGGCGTCAGCAGTGTAGCCAAGGCGCAGGCGCGCGCCCCTGGGCCCTGGCCCTCAGTCGAAACCCTTGAACACGGCGAACTCCTCCACCGGGGCGCGTTCGGAGCGCAACTGGTTGATCGGTGCGGTGCGGTCGGCGTGGCCGAGCGCCATGGCGCAGTAGAGCAGCTCGTGCCCGGGCAGCCCGAAGTGGGCGTGCAGGCTCTGGCGCACCATGCCCCAGGCTTCCTGCATGCAGGTGGCCAGGCCGCGCTCCTCGGCCACCAGCGCCAGGGACTGCATGAACATGCCCAGGTGGGCCCATTGGCCGTGGCCCATGGAACGGTCGATGACGAAGAACAGACCGACCGGCGCGCCGAAGAACTGGAAGTTGCGCGACATGGCGCGCAGGCGGGCGGCCTTGTCCTCACGGGGGATGCCGAGCCTGGCGTAGAGCGCCTCGCCGATGGCGTAGCGGCGGGTGCGGTAGGGCTCGGTCAGCCCCTCGGGGTAGATGGGGTGGTCGCCGGCTTCGCCAGCGGGGTTCTTCATCAGGGTTTCCAGGGCGATGCGCTCGACCTCGGCCTTGGCGGCGCCGCTCACGGCGATCACCTTCCAGGGTTGCAGGTTGCCCCCCGAGGGTGACCAGCGCGCGGTGTCGAGCAGGGCGTGCACGGTGGCGGCGTCGACGGGTTCATCGGTGTAGGCGCGGACGGAGATGCGTTGCTGCAGCATTTCGGCTACGGACATGGCGACGTTCCTCGGCAGGTGATGGCGCGGCCTGGACCGCGCACGGGCCCGGCCGAACTTAGCGAAAAGCCCGTGCTTGACGCCACAGGCAGAACTGCCAAGAACCATCACCCGCGCGCTTCTCGCCGGTCGCGCGGGGGATGGGCGGGGTCATTGCGCGGCGGTGCCGGGCTGCTCCCAGAAACGCGGGAAGGTTTCGTGCGGGTATTGCGTGCCGTCGTACTTGAGGGTCTTGCGCACGGTGCGCAGGTATTTCTCCCCGGCGGCCGAGTCGCCGGTCACCCTGGCGGCCAGGACCAGGTCGGCGAAGCCGTTGCTGCTCGTCTTGGCGAGGTCGAGGGTGACCCTGGCGCTCTCGGTCATGAAGTCCGGGTCGTTGACGCAGAGGGTGCCCTTGATGGTGGTCCATTCGGCGAGGTAGGCCTTGAGCACCGGGCGCAGGGCCTTGCCTTGCGGGGCGAACAGGGTCAGTTCCTCGTCCGAGCCGCCGTCGGGGCAACTGGCGCCACGGGCGGTGCTGTCGAACACCAGGCCGAAGGCGCGCAGGCCCGGCGCCAGGTGGTAGCGGGCGGTGTCCAGCCACAGGCTGTCGCCGCTCACTTCGGTGGCGGCGTCCTCGTCCAGGGTCGAGTCGTAGCGCTCCAGCAGCGCGCCGCTCCTGCCGTCCACCTTGGCCACCAGCAGCGCCAGGCTGCGTTCACCCTGGGCGACGCCTTCATCACCCGGCCGCTCATAGGCGAGGGCGACCACCGACTGGGCCTTGTCGTCCGGCCAGGGTTTGCAGGCGGCGGCTACCAGCGGGCCTTCGCCGTAGCTGTCGGGCGCCGTCCAGCCGCTTTGCCCCAGTTGCTTGGCCAGGGCCTTGATCAAGGGTGCGGGGCAGGGTTGCGGGTCGCGGGCCTGGGCGGGGGTGGCGAGTACGGCACAAGCGAGCAGCACGAGGTGGGGGGCCCGGGAGGCGAGGCGGCGGTAACGCTCCATGTCGACGGTTCCTTGAGGGGGGAGAGGCCGACATTCTAGCGGCCGCCACGGGTGGCGGGGTGGCTGACCGGTTCGCATTTCCGCCGATTGGCCATCGGCGACTTAGCCGGCTCCGGTGGCCAGGGGCGAGCCGACCTGCCCGCGGGCGGGCTCGAATTCCAGCGCAGGGTCGGCTATGGGCTGGCGCAGGAGCATCTCGCGGTCGCGCTCGTAGTGGTTGAGCACGCGCCAGGGCAGGTGGCGACCCTGGCGGGGCAGCAGGTCGGAGCCACGCTGGACGTAGCCCGACTGCAGGGCGCCCATGACGCTGCCTTCCTCCATCTCGCCCTCCGGTGCGCGCGGCGTGCACACCTCCAGGTCGTGCTTGCGCATGTGGTTGAACAGCCGGCACAGGTAGCTGGAGGCGATATCGGCCTTGAGCGTCCAGGGCGCGTTGGTGTAGCCGAACACCGAGCCCATGTTGGGAATGCCCTGGGCCAGCACGCCCTTGTAGGTGAGGCGGTCGGCCAGGCTCCTGCGCTGGCCGTCCACCAGCAGGTCGATGCCGCCGAGCGCGCGCAGCTGCAGGCCGGTGGCGCTGACGATGATGTCCGCCGGCAGCTCGGCGCCGGATTCCAGGGCGATGCCTCGTTCGGTGAAGGTGGCGATGCGGTCGGTGACCACCGAGGCGCGGCCCTCGCGCAGGGCAGCGAACAGATCGCCGTCGGGCACTGCGCAGAGGCGTTCGTCCCAGGGCATGTAGCTGGGCGTGAAGTGGCGCATGTCGACCTTGCCGCCGAGCTGCTTCCTGACGCTGCCCAGCAGCCAGGCGCGGACCTGCTCCGGCCAGCGCCGCGCGGCCTTGTAGATGACCCGCTGCAACCAGATGTTGCGCGCCCGCGCCATGGCGTAGACCCAGCGCTCGGGCAGCACGTGGCGCAATGCGGCGGAGACCGGGTCCTTGCCGGGCACGCTGATGATGTAGCTGGGCGAGCGCTGCAGCATGGTGACGTGGCCGGCGCGCCCGGCCATGGCCGGCACCAGGGTCACGGCGGTGGCGCCGCTGCCGATGACCACCACGCGCTTGCCGTCGTAGTCGAGGTCTTCGGGCCAGTGCTGCGGGTGGATCAGCCTTCCCTGGAAGCGCTGCATGCCGGGGAAGTCCGGCTGGTAGCCCTGGTCGTAGTCGTAGTAGCCGACGCAGGAGACCAGGAAGCGACCGGTGAACACCCGCTGCACGCCGCTGGCCTCGTCGCGGGTCCTGACGGTCCACACCCTCTCGTGGCTGGACCAGGAGGCCTCGGTGCAGGCCAGGCCGAAGCGGATCCTGCTGTCGACGCCATGCTCGCGGGCGGTGTCTTCGATGTACTGGCGGATGGTGTGGCCGTCGGCCAGCGTCTTGAGTTGGTCCCAGGGGCGGAAGGCGAAGCCGAAGCTGAACATGTCGGCATCCGAGCGGATGCCGGGGTAGCGGAACAGGTCCCAGGTGCCGCCCACGGCCTGGCGTCGCTCGATGATGGCGAAGTCCATCTGCGGCGCTTCGCGCACCAGGTGGCAGCCCATGCCGATGCCCGAGAGCCCGGCGCCGATGATCAGCACGTCGTGGTGGTCGTTCAAGGTCGGCCTTCCTTCTTGTTGTTCTTGTGTTGTGCAAGTCATAGCAGGCTTTGCCGCCGCTGCTCGCCGGCCCTTAGGCGGGTTTTCCGCATGCGCGTTGAGGCCGGGGCTTCAGCCCGGGGTTTGCAGGGTGCCGTTCCCGGGCTGCAGGAAGATACGGCGCCGCTCAATGCTCGCGTCGGTAGCTGAAGCGGCAGCCGCTGGGATCGGTGAAGGTGAGGCCGTCGGCGTCGAGGCTGTAGCCATAGCTCACCAGCGCATCGTTGGCGGTGGAGAGGGTGACGCGGCCGGGGCTCTCGATGTGCCAGGTGCCGCTGTCCCACCAGGTGAAGCCGCCGGGCACCTCGGGGGTGCCGCTGTACAGGCCGTTGGCGTCGAAGCGCAGGCTGCTGGCGTACTTCGCCGCGCAGGCCGGGGACGTGCTCTTGCGCCACTGTCCCAGCAGTTGGTTCTCCAGGTCGGTCATCTGAGGCTCCGGTCATCACCGGCAGCGGGGCGCCGCATGACGGCGCCCCGTGCCAGCCGTTTCCGCCCTACTTGGCTCCGGCCGCCAGGCCTGTGGTCCTGGCCCGTGTCTTGGGTGCCTTGCCAAGCTCCTTGAGCACGCCACCGGCATCGCCGAGCAGCGTCGTCAGTTTGCTGCGCTCGGTGTCGCTCATCACCGTATCGTAGTCGAGCAGCGCGCTTGCGCCCTTCGGATCGGCCTTGCGTTTATGGAAGCGCTTGGCCAGCCGCTTGGCCGCGATGGCGGCGAAGTGCGGCTTGAGCACCGCCGAGTCCAACGCCGCCTGGATGGCGTCCAGGCCCTCGGTGAGGTGGTCGCCGCCGATGGCCAGCACCAGGTGCGCGTCGGGGGTGGAGAGCACGCGGTGCGCGGCCTCGGCATGCCGCGCCTCGACCGCTGCGGTGACCATCACCGTGGCACTGCCGGCCGCGCGGGCGACCAGGCCGTCGATCTCCCAGTGCACCTCCACCTTCACCTCGTGCACGCCGGGTACGCCGAACAGCGCCCCTTCGGCGCCGCGCATCAGGGTCATGGATTCGCTGATCCGCTCGCCCGGTTGCAGCAGTTTGAAGGGCTGGTCCTCGACGCAATGCACCAGGGTACGGAAGCTGCGCACGGTGCCGGATGGATCGCCGACGCTGCCACTGACGAATTCGCTCTTCAGGCTGAGGTTGGCCGGCACCTGCACCGGCTGGTCGCCACGGTTGACCAGGGCGATACCGATCCGCACCGGTGCGCCCAGGGGCACTTCGCCGAGCAGCGGTGTGACGTCCACGTCGAGCCCCAGGATTTCGGCCTCCAGGTCCGTCGGGGTGATGTTCGGGGCGGCCGTGGAGGCACCGCCGAATGCCACCGAGCCGGGCCGCACGAAGGGATCGGGGTAGTGGCGCAGCTGCTTGAGGTTGTCCGGGTGGAAGGACCACTGGATGTTGCTGGGGAAGGGCGTGGCCGGGGTGCCGGCGGCAGCGATCACGTCGCTGGTGCACATGAAGCCGAAGTCCGCCGAGTTGTGGTAGAGCCCCATGGCGTGGCCGACCTCGTGCACGGCGGTGCGGAAGTAGGGCGCCGCCGCCGTGCCGAAGCGCTTGCCGCTGACCGTCCCCCAGCCCGCTGCGATGGTCCAGTGCGAGGCGATGCCGATGCCCTCCCGGGGCACGTTGTTGGAGTCGGTGCCGCCGTTGTCGTACATGATCCCGCGCGGGGTGGAGTCGATGTTCTTCACCGCCAGTACGTGGTAGCGCCACTCGGTATCCAGGTTGACCACCGCGCGCCGGGCCAGCATGGCCGCGTGCATCTCGGCATCGGACCAGGACCCACCGCTGGCTTCGGCGACATTGGTGTCGCTGAGGTGCACGGCGACCTGCCAGCCCACCGCATCCATCACCGTCTGCCAGGTATGGCCGAGGCCACTGTTGGTCGGCTGCTCGGAGCCGGAGACGGTGTCGATCTCCACGGTGCAGCGGCGGTAGTAGCTCGACAGCCAGCCCATGGTCAGGCGCCCGATCACGGCGTTGGCCGCGTTCTTCACATCGCCCTCGGCATAGTCGCCGGAGGAGGGATAGCCCGCCGGCGCGGGCATGCGCACCATCTGGGTGGTGAGGGTGGAGTCCAGCGCCCAGCTGTTGGGCGCGGTGAAGCGCCACAGCTCGAAGCCGAGGTTGAAGCTGTTGCCCAGGTAGAAGTGCTCCGGCAGCGCGGTGACGCGGATGTAGTAGCGATAGCGTGAGCGCGAGAGGATCGGGATGCCCGATGCCGGGTTGGGCCCGGCCAGGAGAATCGGCTTCAGGCTGGTTTCCGGGCGCCCGCCCAGCAGGGGGATCGGCGAGGTGATGGGCAGCGGCAGGAAAATGGTCGGGCGCTGGTAGAGATCGCCGCTGGCGGTTCGCCCGGCGGCGTGGGATTCCACGCGCAGGGTGCCGTCATAGGACACCAGCGGCGCCCCGGTGGGCTTGTAGTTGAGCAGCCAGCAACCGGGACGGATGCTGCGCAGTGGCGGCACGATGATCGGGCCGGGGATGGGCTTGGGCAGTTCGGTTATGGGAAGGGCGGCGGCCGCTCGGGCGTCTTCCTGCTCGGGCGGCAGTACATCGGGCATGGGGGGGATTTTGTCGAGGCTGGACATCGTTGAACACTCCTATTCAACAAGGGGCGCACCCTGCCCGTACTCCCAACCACGCGAGCCATTGCATGACGCCGGTACGACACCCCTGGAAGGTTCCTTTTTTAGGGTCGTGTCATGCGTACCGCGTGCGCATGGCCCAGTGAGTATGCGACTGCCCGGGGCCCTGCATAGCGCCGCCCATCGCCCGCAGGACGTGCGGCGTGACCGATTGTCGGAGCACCCGAAAGCCCTGTAAGGGCGCCGCTACACCGCCCCCTGCAACCGAACTTTTCGTGCTTGTCGATATGCCGGAAAGGCGTTTGCGTGGGGAGGGGACGAGGGGTTTTGGTCGGCTGTGTGCGTCGGGGAATTGGTGGGCTGAAGCCCACCCTACGCCCATCCGCCCGCGCCGAGCCCACCTTTGCAGGTGCGAATTCATTTGAGCGTGGTCATGAGTCATCGGTGCTGCCTGTGACGATTTGAATTGAGGGCTCGACAGGATGAACGCGTGCCGTAGGGTGTGCCGTGCGCACCGCCGCTCGGTGTTTCCGGCGAGCTCCAGGTGCGCGCAGCACACCCTACGTCCGAAGTGAGTGGCGGCTGTATGCCCCGAGGTCTGGTTGCACCAGGGCGTGGATGTTTACCTGCTTAACGGCGCGCGCTCCGGACCGCTGTCAGCGGGTACGGATCTCCCCCCGCGCCAGGCTTTCGGCATCGTTGCCGAGGGCGTCCTTCAACGCCATGTCGGCGCCTTTCTCGCGCAGCCGGTCCAGCAACCGGGTGCGCTGGAACAGCGCGGCATACATGGCGGCGGTCTGCCCGGCGGTGTTGCGCTGGTCGGTGGGGCAGGGGGTGTTCATGAGGCGGTGGGCGATGCCCAGTTCGGCCTTGAAGATGGCGCCCATCAGGGCGGTGTTGCCGCGGCCATCCTGCAGGCAGGGATCGGCGCCGGCAGCGAGCAGCGCGTCGACCGCATCGGCGTGGCCGTGGTAGGCGGCGAGGATCAGGGCGCTGTAGCCCTTGGCATCCTGGGTGTCGAGGTCGTAACCGGCCTCGATGAAGGCGTGGAGCACCTCCAGCCGGCCTTCACGGGCGGCGTCGAGATAGCGTTGGGCCAGCTCGGCCTGGATGGCGACCGGGTCGGGCGTCGGTTCGGCCTGTGCCAGGCCGGCGCAGAGCAGCAGGGCGAGGAGTGCGTGTTTCATCTCGGGCTCCTGGAGCCGGCCCGCGTGTGCGGGCCGGCGCTGGGCGGGTCAGTCGGCGAGTTTGGCGGCCAGGGCCTTCACCTTGGCCAGGTCGCCACCGGCCACCTTGGCGACACGGGTGCCGTAGTCGGTGTCGGCCTTGTACAGGTAGGCGAGCATCAGGTGCTTGCTCTCGCTGTCGGTACCGGCGAGGGACTGGCCGAAGCTGTTGACCAGGTCCTGCTGGTCCTTCTTGCCGTAGGAGCGGTACAGGTCACCGGCCTGCTTGAAGTTCTGCTCGCGCTGGATGGCGCGCTGCTGGGTGCTGCCCTGCAGCGGCGTCTCGACGTAGCGGGCGCTGGCCGTGGCTTCGCGGGGCTGCAGGCGGCTCGGCTCGTAGTTCACGCCGCTGGTGGTGTGACCGGCGTTCATGCTGCCGTCCTGGTTGCCGTTGTTCACCGCGCCCTTGGGCTTGTTCACCGGCAGCGCCAGGCCGTTGGTACCCACCCGGTAGAGCTGGGTGTCGGCGTAGGCGAACACGCGGCCCTGCAACAGGCGGTCCTCGGAGGGTTCGATGCCCGGTACCAGGTTGGACGGGGCCATGGCCACCTGCTCGGTCTCCTGGAAGAAGTTGTCGACGTTACGGTTGAGCACCATCTGGCCGATCTTGCGCTCGGGCACGTCGGGCCAGACCTTGGTGGCGTCCAGCGGGTCGAACTCGAAGCGCGCCAGGTCCTTGGGCTCGAGCACCTGGATGTACAGGTCCCACTTCGGGTAGTCACCCTTGGCGATGGCGTTCACCAGGTCGTTGGTCATGTGGCTGTAGTCCTTGCCCTGGACGGCCTCGACTTCCTTCGGGTCGAGGTTGCGGATGCCCTGCAGGCTCTTCCAGTGGAACTTCACGTAGTGCGTCTCGCCCTTGGCGTTGACCAGCTTGTAGGCGTGCACGCCGTTGCCGTCCATGAAGCGGTAGCCGGCCGGGGTGCCCTCGTTGGAATAGAGCAGGGTGAGGGTGCGGATGGCCTCCGGCACGTGGGAGAAGAAGTCGAAGCGGCGCGAGTCGTCGTCCAGGTTGGTGCGCGGGTCCGGCTTGAAGGCGTGGACCATGTCCGGGAACTTGATCGCGTCGCGGATGAAGAAGGTGGGGAAGTTGTTGCCCACCAGGTCCCAGTTGCCGTCGGCGGTGTAGAACTTGGTGGCGAAGCCGCGCGGGTCACGCAGGGTTTCCGGCGAGTGGTTGCCGTGCACCACCGAAGAGAAGCGCACGAACACCGGGGTGCGCTCGCCGTTGCGGAACACCTTGGCGACGGTCAGGTCGGCGATGTCCGCCGAGGCGGTGAACTCGCCGTGGGCGCCGGTGCCCCGGGCATGCACCACCCGCTCGGGGATGCGTTCGCGGTCGAAGCGCTGCAGCTTCTGGATCAGTTGCACGTCCTGCAGCAGCACGGAACCATTCGGCCCGGCTGTCTGAGAGTTCTGGTTGTCGCCGACGGGGGCGCCGTTGTCACGGGTCAGCGGTGCACCCACGGCCATGGAAAGATTGAACAGGCATGCCGCCGCCAGCAGGCCGGGGGCGGTGCGATGGAATCTGGACATTTGCGTCTCCTGATGTCTCTGGTTCGGGTGTTGCGGCCTGAACCATAGGGAGCGCGGAGGGGCCCGGATAATAGGATTTGGTCAGCCTGGCGATTAGGAAATATTAAAGGTCCTACGCGCGCCGCCTCCCTAGAGTTCCCGGGTACAAGCCGCACCCCGGATTCACAGGAGGCCGCCATGGCGGCCCGCACGCAGGATGACCGATGACCCTGACCGAATTGCGTTACGCCGTTGCCCTTGCCCAGGAACAACACTTCGGCCGCGCCGCCGAGCGCTGCCATGTCAGCCAGCCCACCCTCTCGGTGGGCATGAAGCGACTGGAGGACTACCTGGGCGTGCTGCTCTTCGAGCGCAGCAAGGGGGCCGTCTACCTCACACCCATCGGCGAGAGCATCATCGAGCAGGCGCAGAAGGTGCTGGCCGAAGCCAACGCGGTGCTGGAGATGGCCCACGCCGGGCGCAACCAGCTGTCCTCGCCGCTGCGGGTCGGCGCCATCTACACCATCGGGCCCTATCTGTTCCCGCACCTGATCCCCCAGTTGCACACCGTGGCGCCGCAGATGCCGCTGTACATCGAGGAGAACTTCACCCACGTGCTGCGCGAGCGGCTGCGGGAGGGCGAGCTGGACGCCATCATCGTCGCCTTGCCCTTCACCGAACCCGACGTGCTGACCAAGGTGCTCTACGACGAAGCCCTGTGCGTGCTGCTGCCCGCCGACCACCCCCTGGCGGCGGAGCAGCGCCTGTCGGCGGAGGCGCTGGAGGATGCCGAGCTGCTGATCCTCGGCGAGGGGCATTGCTTCCGCGAGCGCGTGCTGGAGGTGTGCCCGGCCACCCAGCGCGCCAGCGTGGAATCGAGCTCCCTGGAGACCATCCGCCACATGGTCGCCTCCGGCCTCGGCGTCTCCGTGCTGCCGCACTCGGCGGTCTCCGGCCACCACTATTCGCCGGGCAGCGTGGCCATCCGCCACTTCAGCGCGCCGGTGCCGTTCCGCCAGGTGGCCATCGCCTGGCGCGCCAGCTTCCCGCGCCCGCGCGCGATCGACGTGCTGGCCGACTCGGTCAGGCTCTGCTCGGTTTCCCGTGGGCCGAACGGGGAGGCTTGAGAGGCGCTAGGGCCGCCACCTCTGCAGGGCCGCGCGGCAGTCCTCCACCAGCGCCGGCATGTGCGCCTCGAACTCCTGCCAGCCCCGCAGCGCCAGGGCCTTCTGCGCCGCCGTGCGCAGCGGCGCCGGAACGGCCCTGACCCAGCGGCGGCAGGCTTCGAGGCAGACGCCACGGGCATCGTTCCCGGTGTAGGAGGGCGCTGGACTGGCTGACCTCGTGGCGTTCGATGCTCATGACACTTCCTTGTTCATGGGGGCGTTCGTCGGGCTTCCCGGCCTGTCGGCTGAGGGGAATGCGACGGCGGAGGCGGATGAGCCTAACCCGCGTCAGGGCGCTTTCAATCGACGACAGCGAGGCGCCCTCATGCCCAATTCCAGCCTTCATTCAGGGCCATGCGCAGTCGGGCTCATGCGGGTGGCGGGCGGGGCTTTCGGCATGACGCGCAGGAAACACTTTGCAAAAGCCCGCTCGTTGAGCGCCTCCCTCGGGATTCTGTAATTTAGCTGCCGTGAAGCCGGGCCCCTCTGGCGGTCAATACCGCGATGTCGGAATCACAGTCTGTACAACTTCGACTGCAAGGAGGGGCTCCAATGACTGCCCTAGATACGTTCCTGTTTTCCGACTTCCTCGGCACCGCCACCTGGCTGTGGCTGGTCTTCCTCGCCGTGGTGTTCTCCCTGCTGGCCTTCGACCTGGGCGTGCTGCATCGCGATAACCGCGAGATCGGCGTCAAGGAGAGCCTGCTGCTCTCCGCCGGCTACATCACCGCCGGCCTGCTGTTCGGCCTCTGGGTGTTCTTCCAGAAGGGCGGCGACGCCAGCATGGATTACCTCACGGGCTTCCTCATCGAAAAATCGCTGTCGATGGACAACGTGTTCCTCATGGCGATGATCTTCAGCTTCCTGGCCATCCCGCGGCAGTACCAGCACAAGGTGCTGTTCTGGGGAATCATGGGCGTGATCGTGCTGCGTGCGGTGATGATCGGCCTGGGCGCGGCGCTGATCCACGAGTTCAGCTGGATCCTCTACGTGTTCGGCGCGTTCCTGGCCATCACCGGCGTGAAGATGCTGTTCTCCAGGGTCGATGACCACCCGGACCTGGAGAACAACGCACTGGTGAAGTTCCTGCGCCGGCACATGCGCGTCACCGACAGCCTGCACGGGCAGCGCTTCTTCGTGCGCCAGGCGGATGCCAGCGGCAGGACCGTGCTCTGGGCGACGCCGCTGTTCCTGGCCCTGGTGCTGATCGAGTGCGCCGACCTGGTGTTCGCCATCGACAGCGTGCCGGCGATCTTCGCCATCACCCAGGACCCGTTCATCGTCTACACCTCGAACATCTTCGCCATCCTCGGCCTGCGCGCGCTGTACTTCGCCCTGGCGGCGCTGATCCACCGCTTCGCCTACCTGAAGTACGCCCTGGCCCTGGTGCTGGTGTTCATCGGCGCGAAGATCTTCCTGGTCGGCATCATCGGCAAGATCCCGGCGGTGATCTCCCTCAGCGTGACCCTGGGCCTGCTGGTCGGCGGCGTACTGCTGTCGCTGTACAAGACCCGGGGCCAGGCGGCGCAGGCCATCGAGGAGAACAGCAGCCGCTGATACGCCTGCGGCATCACGTAAGCCCCCTCGCGCACTGACGTGGCGAGGGGGCTTTTTGTTAGGCTGCGCTCCTTTTCTCGCAAGGAGCACCGCGTGGCCCTCTCAGCATGGAAGCACCTGCCCGCCTGGGCGTCCCTATGCATCGCCGGCACGGCGAGCGCCCACACCCTGCCCAGCACGGTCTACCGGGGCACGGCGGGGGACATGCAGCTGGAGGTCGTCCTCCAGTTCGACAGCGCCTGGGATGGCATGGCGGGGTTCGTCGAAACCTCGGCCGCCGCCGACCACCTGAGCCTGGAAAAGACCCCCTTCGAGGCCGGCGAGCCGCTGCTGATCAACCTGCGTGACAACACGCCGATGCCCCCTGCGGCGATCGAGTTCCAAAGCTTCGCCATCGACCAGAAGGTGCTGCTGGGGCGCTGGATCGACCTGCGTACCCGCGAGGAGCGCCCGCTGCAGCTGCAACGCGAGCAGGTGTTCAGCGAGGACTCCCGGGTGGCCTACGAGGCCGACCTGTTGCAGAAGGGCACCAGCCAGGGCATGAGTTTCCGGGTGCATGCGCGCAAGCCCGCTGGCGAGCAGGTGCCGCTGTTCGATCGCATCACCGTCGGCGACAAGGCGAGCGGCGCGACGCTGCAGGTGATCGAGGGGCTGGACGCCTACTTCTTCGGCACCGACACGCTGCGGCTGGCCTACCTGGACGATGACGCCTACCTGGACTTCTCCTTCGTGCCACGGCGCATCCGCGAGAGCGACCAGGCCCTGGCCAACGGCACGGTGCAGTACTACCTGTACGACCCGGCAACCGGCCGCTATGCGCTGCACCCGGTGCTGACCGAGATGGCCGGCAGCGGTTCGCTGTACTTCGACACGTACCGGCGCGGGCGCTTCGAGTACCGCCTGGAAGGGGGCGATGGCTACCGGCCCGGCAACTTCCGCGGGGGCTTCTACCGCCTGGCCGAAGGGCAGCGCGTGGTGATGCTGCCGGCTGGGGAGGGTGCGCAATGAGTCGCTTCCTCAGCATTTTCCTGCGCCTGGCCTTGTTCGTGACCCTCTGCGGCCCGGGCGTCGCCTCCGCCCTGGACATCTACCGGGGCACCCTCGGCAAGCAGTCGATCACCCTGGTGACGGACTACCAGAACCGCATCATCCGTGGCCTGTATTTCTACGACCGCTACCGCACGCCGATCCGCCTGAAACCGGTGTTCAGCAGCAACGAGCCCCATGGCACCGCCATGGATGAACTGGACACCGCCGGCCTGCCGGCGGCGCGCATCCGTTTCACCACCTCGGGCTATTTCAAGCAGGACGCCACCCTGAGCGGCACCTGGACCGACTACCGCACCGGCAAGAGCCTGCCGATCCAGATGAAGCACGTGGCCCGATTGGGGTCTGACGAGGCCTGGCCCGGCGCGAGTGTGGAGGTGCCGCAGGCGGCCTCCACCGAGCGCTTCTACTTCCAGGTGCCGCTGGCCCGGGACGGTGCGGCGGCCACGGCCATCGAGGTGTACGCGAAGAAGACCGGCAAGCGCGTGCAGACCCTGAGCCTGCCCGGCTGCCGCAACGAGGGGCTGGAAACCGTGCAACTGGCAGTCGAGCAGGGCGTCACCCAGTTGCGGGTGGGCAAGCGCCAGCGCTGCGCGGGCGTGGCTTTTGCCTGGGACGAGCGCACGGGGCAGTTCGAACCCTTGCGCTGAACCGGACCCGCGCCGGGTTCAGGCGAACTCGGCGCGGATGCGGTCGGTGTCGAACGGAGCGGTGCTTCACAACCTGGGAATCCCCCCTGGCCCACGGCTGGTGGGCGCCCTCCCTTCACGCCATGATTGGCGCTTTTTTGCGGGCCCTGGACCGGCCAGGCCCGCTGTGCAGGGAAACCGCGATGCCCATGGAATCGGAACTGGCTTCGGCCGCCTGGCTCTACCTCGGTGGCGAGGGGGTCGAACCCTGCTGCCTGGCCCGGGACCAGGATGTGACACCGCTCTGGTGCCTGCTGCTGGCGGGCGCGGAGGTGGTGCCGGCGATCACCCCGGCGCAGGTGGACGTGCAGACGCCCAGGCATGGCCTGCGTTTGCCGTTGACCGAGGCGCAGGGTAACTGGGCGCAGTTCGATGCCTATGTCCGCCGGCACCCCCAGCACCATCGCGTGCCCACCCTCGGGCTGTGCCTGGATGCGGTGGCCGCGTTCCTCGATCGCGCCGTGGCGCACACCGGGGCGCCGGCCGAGTCGTTGTGGCTGCAGGGCGACCTGGATGCGGTTTCAGGGCCCTTCGATGCCAACACCGATTCGCGAATCGGCTTCTGGAAATGGAATGCGGACACCCGCCTGCAAGCCTTGCAGGACGGCACCGTCGATTTGCACGACGTCACCCTGGTGCTGGATTACGAGGATCTCGACGAATGGGTGCGGGCGTTCGGCCTGGAGACACTGGACCACCCCTGGTTCCGGGCCTTGAGCCATATCGAGGATTTCAGCGGGCTGCATTCGCCCTTCGGTGAGCGTGCGGAGCCCGTCGGTGCCGAGCCGTTGCCGGGTGAGTTCGATGAGGGCGACATCGAGCACGCGCCCGACGAAACCCCCGAGCCTGAGGCGGAGCTTGAACTGGAACGGGAGGCGCCCGCTCCACGGCCCGTTTCCCCTGAAGAATGGGAGCGCCGCTATCGGGCGGGCGACCCGTCTGCGGCGCTGGCCTTGTCCCACCTTGCCGATGAACCGGCCCAGGCCATGCGCTGGGCGCGACGTGCCTGCGGCCTGGAGGGCGAGGCCGAGGCCACGGCGGCGGCCTGGTTGCGGTTGGCGCAGCTGGCGTTCGAACGCTCCGGCAGCCTGGATGAATTGCAGCAGGCGCGCGGCTGGGTGGAGCGGGCGCAGGCGCTGGATCATCAACTGGACGAGGTCCATGCACTGCTGTTGCTGCAGGCGCGCCTCTGGCTGGATGCCGAGGCCGGGCCGGTGGACGGTGCCCGGGCCTTCGCCGCGCTGGAGCGCTTGTTGCTGCTGAGCGGGCGCAACCAGGCCGAGCACACCGAGGGGCTGCATCTGCTTGGCCTCTGCTGCCGTGATGGGCTGGGCTGCCCGGCAGATGCCGAGGCGGCGCGGGTGCTGTGGCGCTCGGCAGCGGCCGATGGCCACGGCCTGGCGACCCGGGCGCTGGTGGAACTGCTGGCGGCCCAGGCCGAAGTCGAGGAGGACGCCGAAGCGGCCGAGCGGCTGTGGCTGGAGGCGCTGAACCACGCCGAGGTATACCTGGAGTGTTTCGCCGATCGTGACGATCTCCAGGTGATCGCCTTCATGCACGGCTTCTGCGGTGAGCTGGCGTTGCGCAGCGACCCCGTCGACTGGGCGGAGGCCGAGGCGCACCTGCTGCGCGCGGCCGAGGCAGGGCATGCCGAGGCCATGGGCCTGTTGGCGGTCGATGTCTACCGCAACCGTCACAGCCCGCTGCGCGACCTGCGCCGGGCGCTGCACTGGGCCTGGCGCTACGGCGCGGCGACTGGCGTGCTGAAGTCGGCCGACGCCGGCTGGCAGCGCTGGGTGTTCGCGCTGTTCTGGCTGATGCGGCGGTAGGGTGGACGCATCGCCCGACCCATGGCGGGCCGGGCGATGGCGCGTTGCATCAGTAGGTGATGCACACCGACTTCAGCTCGGTGAAGCCTTCGATGGCGGCCTTGCCGAACTCGCGGCCCATGCCCGACTGCTTGTAGCCGCCGAAGGGCAGGTTGGGGTCCACCGGCACGTGGTTGTTGACCCAGACGGTGCCGGCTTCGATGCGCGGGATCAGGTCCATGACCCGGCCCAGGTCGTTGCTCCAGATGCTCGCGGTCAGCCCGTAGCGGCTGTCGTTGAGCATGTCCACGGCCTGGTCGACATCGTTGAAGGGCAGTACCGAGAGCACCGGGCCGAAGATTTCCTCGCGCACCGAGGTCATCCCCTGGGTGACCTTGCCCAGCACCGTGGGCTGCACGAAGTAGCCGGGCAGGTCGGGCTGGCCGCCGCCGGTGCAGAACTGCGCGCCTTCCTCGCGGGCGATGGCCAGGTAGCGCAGCACGCTGGCCTGCTGGCGACGGGAGACCAGGGCGTTGACCTGCGCTTGCGGGTCCATGCCGGCGCCGACCTTGAGTTGCGCCACCTGGCTGGTCAGCGCCTCGACGAAATCCTGGTAGCGGCTGGCGTGCACGTAGAGGCGCGAAGCAGCGGCGCAGACCTGGCCCTGGTTGAGCAGCCCGCCGCCGATGGCGCCGGCCACGGCCTGCTCGATATCGGCATCGGCCAGTACCAGCATGGGGTTCTTGCCGCCCAGCTCCAGGGTGAAGCGGGTCATGTTGTCCAGCGCGGTACGGCCGACCTGCTTGCCCACTGCGGTGGAGCCGGTGAAGGACACCTTGTTCACCAGCGGGTGGGCCACCAGCGCCGCACCGGCGTCGGCACCACCCACCAGCACGTTGAAGGCGCCCGCCGGGATACCGGCCTGGATCGCCAGCTCGGCCAGGCGCAGGGCGGTGAGCGGGGTTTCGTCCGCCGGCTTGATGATGATGGTGCAGCCACAGGCCAGTGCCGGCATCACCTTCCACAGGGCGATCATCATCGGGAAGTTCCACGGCACGATGCCGGCGACCACGCCGGCCGGCTCGCGGCGGGTGTAGGCGTTGAAGCGCGCCTGGGCCGGCACGGGGATGGACACGTCCAGCGTCTGCCCTTCGATCTTGGTGGCCCAGCCGGCCATGTAGCGCATGTAGTTGACCGAGGCGCCGACTTCCACCGCGCGGGCGAGGTGGATGGACTTGCCCTGGTTGAGGGTCTCCAGCTGCGCCAGTTCCTCGCCGTGGGTCTCCACCAGGTCGGCGAAGCGCAGCAGCACGCGCTCGCGCTCGGCGGGGGCCAGGCGGCTCCAGACGCCGGAGCGGAAGGTGCGGTGGGCCGAGGCGACCACGGCGTCCACCTGCGGGGCGTCGGCCTGCAGGGTGCGCGAGAGCACCGCGCCGGTGGCGGGGTTGTGCACCTCGCGCGGGGTGCCTTGTGCGCCCTGGTGCTGTTGGCCGTCGATGAACGAGGCGTGGGTACGGTCGACGAAGGCGTCGACGCTGGGGAGGGTGTTGATCAGGGCATTGGACACGATCGGCTCCTGGTTCGGGCAGCGGGATGGGTCGCCCGCATGGGGCGTGCCCCAGCTTAGGGAGTGAGCCGCTGCCGGGCTTGACTCTGCCTGCCACGCGGACATGACCCAGCGTGCAGCGGATGCGGCGTGTCAGGCAGGCGCAACGACCTGGCAGCGGGGAGCAAGCGGCGCCGTGGTGCAGGTGGGATAGTCGGAGTGTCGTCTGCGAGGGCGACGCCATTGTTGCTTGCTCCGTGTCACCACGCTTTGCCGCCGCCCTGGTCATCGGCGGCTTTTTTTTGCCCGCTTTTTGGCGGGAAGGCGGACGAGGTTGGGGCACAGGGCGTAGTTCGTCGCACGGGTAGAGGTACGCAACCCATGCTGCCGGAGCGGCCGATGATCACGGTGTGTGATGGGGCTTCGGATCGATGGGTTTCGCTGCGCTCTACGCCATCCTACGGGCGTGCGAGTTCGTAGGATGGGTAGAGGTACGAAACCCATCCTGCCGGAGCGGCCGATGATCACGGTGTGTGATGGGGGCTCGGATCGATGGGTTTCGCTGCGCTCTACGCCATCCTACGGGCGTGCGAGTTCATAGGATGGGTAGAGGTACGAAACCCATGCTGCCGGAGCGGCGATGATCACGGTGTGTGATGGGGCTTCGGATCGATGGGTTTCGCTGCGCTCTACGCCATCCTGCGGGCGTGCGAGTTCGTAGGATGGGTAGAGGTACGAAACCCATGCTGCCGGAGCGGCCGGCAATCACGGTGTGTGGTGGGGCCTCGGATCGATGGGTTTCGCTGCGCTCTACGCCATCCTGCGGGGCGTGCGGGCATGTCAGGCTGCTACAAGAGCAGCGGCAGGCAGGGGCAAGACGCCCGGGGAGGGCGGGCGCAGAGTGTTCGGGAACCTGCGGCTTCGACCGCACCGGCCGTGATGGCCGGATAACGATAAACAAGAACAATGCATTCGAGGGCCCTGACGATGTCGATCGACGCCAAGCTCACCGCACATTTGAATCGAGGTACGGTCGGTTTCCCCACCGCGCTGGCCAGCACCATCGGCCTGATCATGGCCAGCCCGGTGATCCTCACCGCCACCATGGGCTTCGGCATCGGCGGCAGCGCCTTCGCCGTGGCCATGCTGATCGCCATGGTGATGATGCTCGCGCAATCCACCACCTTCGCCGAGGCGGCCTCGATCCTCCCGACCACCGGCTCGGTCTACGACTACATCGCCTGCGGCATGGGGCGCTTCTTCGCCATCACCGGGACCATCGCGGCGTACCTGATCGTCCATGTGTTCGCCGGCACGGCGGAAACCATCCTCGCCGGCGTCATGGCACTGGTTAACTTCGAGCACCTCAACACCCTGGCCGAATCGGCCGGCGGCTCCTGGCTGCTGGGCGTGGGCTTCGTCATCGTCTTCGGCATCCTCAACGGCTTCGGCGTCAGCGTGTTCGGCAAGGCCGAGGTGATCCTCACCTTCGGCATGTGGACGACGCTGATGGTGTTCGGCATCGCCGGCCTCATCGCCGCGCCCGCCGTGCAGCTGGACGGCTGGTTCGGCACCTCGCTGATCGGCACGGACCTGGTGACCATCCTCTCCCTGGTGGGCATGGCGATGTTCATGTTCGTCGGCTGCGAGTTCGTCACCCCGCTGGCGCCGGACCTGCGCAACTCCGCGCGCACCATGCCGCGCGCCATGGCCCTGGGCCTGTTCGGCGTGGCCTCCTGCATGTTCATCTACGGCGCGGCGATGAAGCGCCAGGTGGAGAACGTGCTGCTCGACGAGGCCACCGGCGTGCACCTGCTGGATACGCCCATGGCCATCCCGCAGTTCGCCCAGCAGGTGATGGGCGACATCGGCCCGATCTGGCTCGGTATCGGCTTCCTCTTCGCCGGCGCCGCCACCATCAACACCCTGATGGCCGGCGTGCCGCGCATCATGTACGGCATGGCCATGGACGGCGCGCTGCCTAAGGTCTTCGCCTACCTGCACCCGCGCTACAAGACGCCGCTGCTGTGCATCGCCGTGGCGGTGCTGATCCCGTGCCTGCACGCCGCATGGCTGGGTGGCAACACCGACAACATCTTCAACCTGGTGCTGGCCGCCGTCTGCGCCTGGAGCACGGCGTACCTGCTGGTGACCCTCTCGGTGGTGATCCTGCGCATCCGCCGCCCGGACCTGCCGCGTGCCTACAAGTCGCCGTTCTTCCCGCTGCCGCAGATCATCTCCAGCGCCGGCATCCTGCTGGGCATGTGGTTCATCACCCCGCCGGGCATGAACCCCAGGGACATCTACGGCCCCTTCGCCGTGATGCTCGGCCTGACCGCGGCCTACGCGCTGTTCTGGACGGTGGTGGTGCAGAAGGTCAATCCGTTCCGCCCGGTACCGGTGGAGGAGGTGCTGGAGAAGGAATTCGCCGCCGAGCCGGGCATCCACGCCAGCGAGAGCTATGGCCATGCTTCTCGCGCTGCGTGAGTTCTTCGGCAACGGCCGCGCGCCCTCCGGCTACCGGCCGGGGGCGACCCTGGCCCTCGTGCGGCGCAACCTCGGCGGCCTCGCTTTCGAGGCGCTGGAGCCAGGCCGGGGGCGCTTCACCCTGGAGGGCGGGCTGAGCGTCGAGGCCCGCGAGCGCACCCAGTCGGAGCTGCTGATGCACCTGGTGCTCACCGAATTCGAACTGCGGGTGCCTTCCAGCGGGCAGGGCGTGGCGAAGCTGGAGCTGCGCCACACCGGCGCCATCCGCCGCCAGGGCCTGGCCTGCACCCGGCGCGCCGGGGAAGCGGCCGGGCTGGTTGGCGTGATCGCTGCGCTGGAGGGCGACGAGGCCTTGCGGGCCGCACTGATGCCGCTGGACTTCAAACGCCTGCGCATCGAGCGCGACGGCGGTCACTGGCAGGTGCTGCTGGAGCACATGGGCGCCAGCGAAGTGGTCAACCGCATGCCGGCGTTCCGTCGCTACATTCGCCTGGACGAGGCGCAACGGGCTCACCTGCTGAATGTGCTGCCAATACTGGCCCGGGTGCTGGCGGGGTTCTGAGTGGCGTCAGGCCCCCGTCGCGGGGGCCTTCTTCATGCCCGGGATCAGCACCAGCTGGCGCAGGTCGGCGACCTTGAGGTCCAGGCTCTTGCCGCTGGGGGACAGCGCCAGTTCGCCGATGGCGTAGACGCGGAAGTAGTCGACTTCCTCCCTCAGCAAGCCGTCCAGGTAGCCCTTGAAGCGGTAGGCGTCCATCTGCTCCTTGGCGATGTAGAGGAACACCGGCTTGTTGTCGATGCGGTCGTAGAACTTCAGCTTGAAGCCGCTGCCGTAGCGGTCCATCAGCAGCGCGCCGCCCTGCAGCACCCGGTTGGCGTTGCCCGGCCTGGCGTACTTGATCGCCTTGAAGTACGCCCCGAGCGGCATCTCGCCTTCGCCCACCACGCGCAGGCGCATGGCCTTGAACTCCTCGTCGCTAAGCTCCAGCCGTGCCTGCCGGTAGCACTCCACCAGGCGCTCCAGGCTGTTGGTGCGCTGGTTGATCGACTTCTTCTCGGTGCGTGGCGCAGGGGCTTCCCGAGGCGGGTGGCCGGGCTTCTTCTCATCGGGCGCAGAGAGGGCGGCGGGTGCCTCGGTGGCCGGCCTGGCCCGCTCGAGCGGGGGCTCGAAGACATCGATGTAGTCGTGCAGCTTGCGCCTGGCGTGGCGCTGCCGGGTGTCGCTCTCGGTCTCGCCGGGCAGCTTGCCCTGGGCGTCCTCGTCTTCCTCGCCGCTCATCCATTGGCAATCGGGCGCATGGGCCGAGTGCGGGTTCTCGCGAAAGTGCGCGGCCTTGTAGGTCTCGTTCGGCTGCTTGTCGTAGTTGGCGGCGGTGACCTTGGTGCCCAGTGCGCGGCAGGCCTCGCTGGAGCACAGGAAGTCGAAGCGGCTGCGCGGCTCGGGCTGGGAGAAGAATGCCCGCCGGGCTTCGGCGATGGACAGCACCTCGTCCAGCTGGACGCAGTAGGCACGGGTGATCGGGGCTTTGCTGGGCATCCGGGAACGTTTCCCTGGCTGGGGTCTTAAGCGCGATTATGCAGGTTGGCGCGATGGCGGCAAACGGGGGCTTGGAGTGGGCGGCGGGCGGGTGTTAGGTTCTCGGCGTGTCGTCATTCAACAAGGAGTGATTCATGGCATCGCACAAGATGAAGGGCCCCAGGACCGCCGGCTTCAAGCCGGGCATGGGCACCGCCCACCCGAAGAAGAGCCGGGGCGCCCGCAAGGAGCGCTCGGGCACCCAGGCCCTGGTGATCGCCGGCGGCATCGTCCTGCTGGTCATCGTGCTGGCGGTGCTGGCCCGCTAAGGCGCGACAGGTTCACCAACGAAAGCCCCAGCCAGTGTGCCGGGGCTTTTGTTTTGGCTATGTCCGCGTTGGCTGTCGTGGTTCGCGGTGCTTGCCGGATGCCCATGAATTCCCTGCACCATCGCTGATGGGTTTCGCTTCGCTCTACGCCATCCTACGAAGGTGCCGCCACGTGCACGCTGAGTTGGCTCCCCGTAGGGGCGCTGCGTGCTCAGCCGGGAACCGAACAATGCACCTCTTCACGCCCCGTGGCCGAGGCGATGCGTATGGCATGCCCCACGCTTGAGCCGGGCATGCTGCCCATTGGCGAGGAGCGGCCGGCGTACTGCTCTGCTGGCACCGAAACTGCATCTTCAGAGGCCATCGAGTCCTTGTTGCGCTCGCATAGATAACATGTTAACAATCTCGCAACAAAAACAAGACAACTCCGGAGGTTCGTATGCGTGCTCAAGAAGCTCGTGGCGGTCTGGAAGACTGGCAGGCGGCGCTGCAGTCCATCTGTGGCAGGTTCGAGACCCGGCTGGCGACCAGCCGTTCGCTGTTCATCGGCGAGATCTCCTCGCAGTGCCATTCCGGCCTCACCATGGCGCACCTGCGCACCAATGCCGGGCTAATTTCCCGCGCTTCCCTCAAGGCCGACCGCGATGACGATCGCCACTGCTTCCTGATCAGCCAGCGCAGCGGTTTCTCCCGCGTGATGCAGGGCGGGGTGAGCATCGACCTGGCGCCTGGCGAACTGCTGCTGATGGATTCGGTGGGCGCCTGCGAGATCACCCCCTTCGGCCTCATCGACCACGCTTCCCTGCACCTGCCCCGGGTGGCGGTGGAGCGGGCGTTCAAGTCCAAGCAGGCCAAGTTCGGCAAGATCTCCTCCAGCCGCGCCAGCGGCAAGATGCTCCACCTGCTGATGGACCAGCTGTGCCGCGAGCAGGCCGCCTCGGATGACGCCGAAAGCGAGGCCCTGGAGAGTGCCTTCATCTCCCTGCTGGAGCCGGCGCTGGGCCAGGACTGCGCGCAAGCCGCATCGAGCGACTCGTTGCAGGGCGCCAACCTGCGCAGCTATGTGCAGAAGATCATCGACGAGTCGCTGTCCCAGCCCAACCTCACGCCCCTGGCCCTGGCCAATCGCCTGGACATCTCGGTGCGCCACCTGTACCGGCTGTTCGAGGAGGAGGGCGACAGCGTCTGCCGCTACATCCAGCGCTCACGCCTGAAGCGCAGCGCCGACGACCTGGCCAACCCCATCCTCAGGGGCGAGTCCATCACCTCGATCGCCTACAAATGGGGCTTCACCGACTCGGCGCACTTCAGCCGCTCGTTCAAGAAACACTTCGACCGCTCGCCCAAGGACTACCGCGCCGGTGCGTTGATGCAGGCGGCCGCCGGGTTCTGACGGCCGCCCCATCGGCTAGCCCAGCTGCGTGGCCAGGTGCTCCACCCGGTCACGCAGGAAGCCGGCGAAGGCCTCGCCCGGTTGCTGCAGCTGGATGAAGGCCAGCATCGGGTCCTCCACCGCCGTGCGCACCCCCGCCAGTTCCTCCATCACCGCCAGGCCGCAGAAGGGCACGTAGGCTTCCGCGTAGCCGCCCTCGTGCACCAGTACCAGGCGCCCACCGCAGAGCGCATCCGCCGCCTCGCGCAGCAGCGCCGTCATCCCCCGGAACGAGTCGCTGTGCAGCAGCATGCGCGCCAGCGGGTCCACGGCATTGGCGTCGTAGCCGCAGGCCACCACGATCAGCTCCGGGCGGAAGCGCTGCAGCGCCGGCAGCACGATGCGGCGCATGGCCTGCAGGTAGGCGTCATGCCCGCTGCCGGCCGGCAGGGGGATGTTGATGTTGCTGCCCAGGCCCGCGCCGCGCCCGCGATCCTCCACACCGCTGTAGCCCGGCGGGTAGCAGTTCTCCTGGTGCAGCGAGAGGGTCAGCACCTCGCCGTCTTCCTCGTAGATCGACTGGGTGCCGTTGCCGTGGTGCACGTCCCAGTCGATCACAGCGACCCGGCGCAGGCCGTGTTGCACCCGGGCGGCCTCGATGGCGATGGGGATATTGGCGAGGAAACAGAACCCCATGGCCTGGTCGGCGAGGCAGTGGTGGCCCGGCGGGCGCGACAGCGAGTAGGCGTTGTCCGCCTCGCCACGCAGCACGCAGTCGACGGCGGCGATGGCCAGGCCGGCGGAGAGCCTGGCGATCTCGTAGCTGCCCGGGCCTATGGGCGCCTCGCTGCCCAGCTCGCCGCCACCGGCATCGCTCAGGGCCTTGAAGCGCTCCAGATAGTGCGCCGGGTGGACGCGCAGCAGGTCCTCGTGCGTGGCTGGCTCCGCGCCGCGTTGCAGCAGTTGGCGGGAGAGGCCGGAAACATCCAGCAGGCTCTTCAGCCGGCGCTTGGTCTCGGGGGATTCGGCGAAGCCCGTGGCGGCCGGCGGCTGCACCCAACCGCCCACCGGCAGGGTCAGGGCGTGCATGCCGGCGCTGTGCCAGAAGCAGAGTTCATCGGAAAAGAAGGCGGTACGGCGGCTCATGGTTGGACTCCGTTGTCGTCGAGGGAGGGGGTGGGTTCGCCGGCGCGCAGGCGGCTGACGCTCAGGGCGGCGAAGGACAGCAGCAGGCAGGTGGCGCTGAGGAGCAGGACGCCGCGCATGCCGGCGCTGCTTTCCAGCAGCGGGCCGGCGATGGCCGGGCCCAGGGCGAGGCCGCCGCCGATCAGCAGGTTGGTGGTGTTCATCAGGCGGCCGTCACGGTCCAGGTCGGCCAGGCAGGCGAGGATGAACGGCAGGGCGAAGGTCCAGGTGTACTTGAACACCAGGGCGGCGGTGGCGAAGCGCGCGAGGCCGGGCTGGTCCAGCAGGAGCAGCACGGCGCCGGCCATCAGGCCGTAGCCGAGCAGCAGCATCGCCCCGCGCGGCCAGCGCCTGCCGATCAGTGCGGCACAGGCGGCACCGGCGATGCCCAGCAGGGTGGCGATGGCGAGGATGCGCCCGCTGCTGGCCGGGTCGATGGCCGCGGCGCTGGCGATGCTGCCGATGAAGGTCCACACGCCGCTGAGCCCGACGTAGAACGCCAGCACCGCGAACAGCGCCAGCAGCGCGCGCCAGCCCAGGCCGCCGCGCTCCCTCACCGGCGCCCGGGTGGACGCGGCCATGGCCTGGAAGCTGCCGGCCAGCGGCAGGCACAACAGCATCAGCAGGGCCAGGCCGAGGTACAGCGCCTGCAGGCCGAAACGCGCGAACAGCGGTGGCAGCAGCCACAGGCCGATGGCGCCGAGCACCAGCTGGCCCATGACCCACAGGCCATAGACGCGGTCCCGGTCCTGGCTCTGCGCCGCGCTGGCGATGCACAGCACCATCAGCGTGCCGCCGGCCAGGGCGCTGACCACGCGCAGGGCCATCAGCGGGTGGAAGGCACTCACCCAGGCCGAGGCCAGGTTGGCGACGATGAACAGCAGGGCCGCGCCCCGCGCCACCAGGCGCCAGTCCAGGCGTGGCTGCCAGAGGTAGGCGGGCAGGGTGGCCAGGCTCATGGCGGCCAGTTCGGCGGAGAACAACTGGCCGATCTGCGCCGGGCCGAGGCCGAGCTGGAGGGCGTACTGGGTGGCGATGGCCGGTGCCGCCATCAGCACGCAGGGGACGATGGCGGCGAACAGCACGATGGCCAGCAGGCGGGAGCGGGGCAGCCCCGCAGGAGTGGCGGTGGTCATGGCAGGGCCCTCAGAAGACATGGACGAAGCGCAGCAGCAGGTTGTTCTGCTCGAAGGCGTTCTCGGTGGCGACGTTGCGCGTCAGGCCCAGCAGCACCTGGTTGCGCGGGTCCAGCCAGTGGCCGACCTCGAAGCCGAGCTGGGTGTAGCGCTGGTGGGTGTCGTCAAGGGTGCGGCCATTGAATTCCAGCTCGCCGCCATCGGCGTGGATCAGGCGCAGGGCGCCGTAGGTGCTGGGGGTGAAGTCGTAGGAGGCGAAGGCTTGCAGGCGGTAGAGCGGCTTCTGCTCCAGGTCCTGGCCGAAGTAGTCGTCGTTCTTGCCGTAGAGCTGGGCTTCGAGGTTGGCTTCCAGCATCCACTTCTCGCCCACGCCCTGGGTGTAGTTGTAGTTGAGGTGCAGGGCCCAGCGGTTGGCTCCCGGGGAGGCGTCCGGGTTGCGCCCGTGGTACTCGCCCACCGGCACCGTGAGCAGGGTCAGCAGGCCGCTGTAGGTGCGCGATTGCGGGTCGTTGATGAAGAACAGCGTGCCGCCCACCTGTGGGTCGCCCAGGCCGCGTTCGCTGCTGCGGCTGGCGGCACCGGGCGCGCGGATGTCGACGTCCACGTAGGGCACGATGAACTGCGGGGTGCACAGGGTGCCGCAGATGTCGGTGAAGATCAGCTGGCGCCAGGCGAAGGCGTTGGTCGCGAGGTCGGCCTTGCCGGTGGTGTCGCCCGCGCCGTGGTAGTCGTTGGCGCGGGTCAGCGGCAGGTAGCCGACGCCGAGCACCGTGCCCACCGGTGCGGAGACGAAGTCGCGGGCGTTGAGGTCGGCGGCCTGGGCACCGGTTGCGGCGAGCGCAACGGCGAGGGCGACGATCTGAGGGAGCAGGGGCGAATGGCGGCTGTGCATGTGCAGGTTTCCTCTGGCGGGTGATGAGTGCAGGCAAAGGCTCCCCGTCCCGCCTTCTTCAGGGCGGGTGGAGGGGCGCGGGGAGCGGGTGGGGTCAGCCCGAGGCGTGGTGCAGCAGGTGGGCGATGCCCGCCTTGCCGTTGACGCCGAGCTTGTCGTAGATGCTGCGGATGTGATGGCGCACGGTGTTCGGCGCCAGGCCCAGGTCGCGGGCGATCTCCTTGTAGGTGCTGCCGCCGCCGAAGCGCTCGGCGACGTCGGCCTCGCGGGCGCTGAGCTGCGCCAGGGCGGTGCGCGGGCGGGCGCTGAGCAGGAGCAGGTGGCCCACTTCGGTGGCGTCCAGCTGCAGGTGCTGGCCGCGATAGCCGGCGGCGCCGACCGCCTCGGGCAGGTGCGGGCCGCTCCAGCGTGGCCATTCCAGCAGCAGGCGCTCGACGAAACCGTGCTCGGCATAGTGCAGCGTGCCCTGGCGATCGCACACGGCGAGCGCCAGGGTGTTCGGCCCATCGAGAGCCTCGCGCAGGGCCACCAGGGCGCGGATCTGGTTGGCGCCCTCGGCGGCTGACAGGTGCGGCATCACCTGGTCGAGGAGGAAGCGTTCCTCTTCCTCGAAGCGCGGCGCGTCCGGGCGGCGGTAGAGCGTCAGGTGCACGCTGAGCTGGGTCTGCGGGTCGATGTGGATCACGCAGAGGAATTCGCCGAAGCCGTGCTTGCGGCCCAGCCAGCGCAGCCCGGCAGGGGTGCCATCGGCCTGGCTGTCGACGATCACCGCGCGGCCCGGCCGGGACTGCACCAGGCCGATGGTGATGTCCTGCTCGCGGATCGACTGCCAGTCCTCGACATAGCTCGACGGCAGGCCGAATACCTGGGAACTGCGTTCTTCGGGCAGGTCGGCGACCATCGCCGCGTGTCCCCACCAGGCCTTGTCGAAAGCCAGCAACGCCTGCAGGCGCTGCAGGGCATGACGATGGAAACGGGCGAGAGGCTGTTCCTGGGCCAGGCGTTGCAGGTCCAGCACGCAGCCGTTGAAGGCGGCGAAACGACGGGGGGTGATGAGGTGTTCGTCGATCTGGCTCATGGGGATACCTCTCTGCGACTTTGTTGTTCTTGTCGGAGCCGGGAAGCGGCTCTCAGTCATCAGTGGGTGGCCGGTGTCGGGGTGACGGGGCAGGGCCTGGAGCGAGTATCGCCAAGGCGTGCGGAGGTCACCATCCTACAGATGCAGGATAGGCCGGCGACCCCCACCGGCCCTGGCCTTGGGCGTTCAGCCGGGGGTGGCCGCGAGGGTCTCCGGGAGCGTCGCGCCGCCGTCCACCACCAGGGTCTGGCCGGTGATGTAGGACGCCTGGTCCGAGGCGAGGAACAGCATGGCGGCGGCGATGTCGCCAGGCTCCCCGAGGCGCCCCAGGGGCACCCCCCGGGCGATGGCGGCGGCGTGCCCGGCATCGCCCAGGTTGCCCATGGCCGGGGTGCGGATCATCCCCGGTTCCACACCGTTGACCCGGACGCCCTCGGGGGCCAGCTCCAGCGCCGCATTGCGGATGAAGCCATTGACCCCGGCCTTGGACGCCGCGTAGTGGGTCAGCCCCGGGTAGGCCACCCGGGGCCCGGTCACCGAGGAGGTGACCAGCATGCAGCCCCCGCCCTGGCGCCGGAACAGGGGCAGGGCGCCCTGGGTGAGCCAGAACAGCGCGCCGAGGTTCACCGCCAGGGTGCGCTCCAGCAATGTCGGGCCGATCTCCACCAGCGGCGTCAGCGGGAAGTAGCCGGCGTTATGCACCAGCACATCGAGCCGGGGCAGGCCGGTGAGCAACTGCAGGGTGGCGTCGCGGTCGGCGAGGTCGAGGGTGACGGCGCTCACGTCGCGGCCGCCATCGCGCAGCGATCGCGCCAGGGCTTCGGCCGGCACCTGCTGCAGGTCGGCGATCAGCACCCGCGCCCCGCAGGCGGCGAAGCCTTCGACGATGGCGCGGCCGATGCCCTGTGCGCCGCCGGTGACCAGCACGCTGCGCCCGGTGAAATCGAAGGCGTTCTTCATGGCGCGTCCCCCAGGCGTTCGTAGGCGAGGGTGGGCAGGTCGACGATGCTGGAGCCGCCGTCGGCCACCAGGGTGGCGCCGGTGAGGATGGCGGCCTCGTCGCTGATCAGGAAGCGGCACAGCGCGGCGATTTCCTCCGCCTGCGCCGGGCGGCGCAGCGGCACCTCGGCCGTGACCCGGGCGTAGGCGGCGTCGAGGCTCTCGCCGTAGTGCCGCATCAGCGGCTGCATCTCCTCGTCGGCCATGGGCGTGCGCACCCAGCCGGGGCATACGCAGTTGACCCGCACGCCTTGCGGCCCGTAGTCCCGTGCCAGGGAGCGGGTGAGGCCCAGCAGCGCATGCTTGGCGGTGGTGTAGCCGCACACCTGCGGCCCCGCCGCCAGGGAGGCGATGGAACCGAGCAGGACGATGCTGCCGCGCCGTTCCAGCAGCGCCGGCAGGCAGGCGCGGGCGCTGTGGAAGGCGGTGTCGAGGTTGCCGCGCATGGCCGCCTGCCAGGCGTCGTCGCTGGTGTCGGTGGCACTGCCCAGGCCGTGGCCGCCGGCGCAGGCGAGCAGGGCGTCGATGCCGCCGAAGCGTGCGTGGATGGCGGCGACGAAGCCGGCCCAGTCGGCGCTGCTGGCGGCATCGCCCACCAGTACCAGGCCGCCCGTCTCGGCGGCGACCCTCGCCAATGGCTCGCGCCGGCGGCCGACCAGCACCAGGTTGGCGCCTTCCACCGCGAGGCGGCGGGCGCAGGCCTCACCGATGCCGGTGCCGGCCCCGGTGATCACCACCGTGCGCTCATGCATCGCCATGCACCGTGCGGTTGAGCACGTCGCAATGGGAGGCGACGGGGAAGTTGGAGAGGGCGCCGAAATCGCCGTCGGCGTAGCCGAAGATCTTGCCGTCGCTGCGGTGGGCCTTGAGGTCGATCATCACCACGCCGAGGGTCGGCACGATCTTCTCGCGCCAGACGAACAGGTAGAGCTCATCGGCGATCTTGACGTAGTGGCAGCGGTCGGTGTCGCACAGGCCCTTCTCGACGCCCGCCAGGCACTGCCAGCTGTAGTAGTTCTCGTTGAGGTAGATGTGCTCGTAGACCTCGGTGGGGCTGTAGCGATAGCGGTTGCGTAGCCCCACCAGCTCGGCGCTCGGCGCATGGGGGCAGGCACCTGGCTGGAAGGGGCGGTCGAGGGTGCCGTGGAAGAACTGCACCTCGACGCCGGTCAGGCTCTTGCCGGCCAGCGCGCGGCCATACAGGCCCTCGCGGGTGGCGGCGGCATCGGGCAGGCGGCCGAGCACGGCAGTGAAGGCGGCGGCACCGGTATCCAGCACCAGGCTCACCGACCACTGCTGGCCGAACTCCTCCTTGATGAAATCCACCAGGTAGATGCCCGGGCGCACCGAGGTGGCGCGATAGGGCGAACGACCACTGGAAGACCCGTCGGCCAGCGCCCAGTCCAGGTGCCCATCGGCGAACAGGTGCTCGATGCTCCAGCCGTTGTCGAACCGCAGGTCGAAGCGCCTGCCGTCGAGATCGGCCAGGTTGGGCAGGATGAACGCCTCGGGCGCAAAGCCTTCGGCCAGCGCGCCTACGGTGATCCAGTCGGATTGGGTGGTCATGGAACGGTCCTCGTTGTTGTCGATGAGGACTCAATGGTCGCCAGTTGGGGCGGGTGGGGGTATCAACCGGACGGATGAGGAGCAGCTGGAAGCTGGAAGCCGAAAGCTGGAAGACAAGAGCGGCGCCAGGTCCGCAGGATCGCTCTGGCTTCAAGCTTCAAGCTTCCAGCCGTCTTTCAAGCTGTCCCTTTAGGGACATACCCATCCCCAGCATTTGCCCCGACCATCGCCCCTGTCCATGACCCGCTCTTCAACCGGGGGGCTTGGTCGCCGCCGCGTGGCGCCTGATCGGCATGGCCTGCCTCGCCTTCCGGTGTCGCCATCGCCTGGTGCCCTCGCCGGAGGACGCTTCACCGGCGCAGGCGGGTTCCCGCGCCGAGGCCTGCCCAGGGATCACCCCCGCCGGCCGTGGGCAGGAGCCGTCTCCTGCCCGCCACCCTTGCTGAACCCTTGAAACAGGAGGTGCCATGCTTTCCAACCAACCACGCCTGCACGGCAAGGTCGCGATCATCAGCGGGGGTGCCGGTGGCTGCGGCGAGGCGGCCAGCCGGCTGTTCGCCCGCGAGGGCGCGGCGGTCGCCATCATCGATCGCAACGCCGAGGCGGCCCGTGACCTGGCGGCGCAGATCGAGGCCGAGGGCGGGCGCGCCATCGGCCTGGGGGCCGACGTGTCCCGCGCCGACCAGGTGGACGCCGCGGTGGCGGCCAGCCTCGCCGCGCTGGGCCCGGCGGACGTGCTGTTCAACCACGCCGGCACGCTGATCGTGAAGCCCTTCCTGGAGGTGCAGGAAGAGGAGTGGGACTGGCTGATGGCGGTCAACGTCAAGAGCATGTTCCTGATGACCCGCGCCGTGCTGCCGCAGATGCTGGCCAGGGGCAAGGGCAGCATCGTCTGCACCTCGTCCATCTCCGCCCAGTACGCGACGCCTGGGGAGGTGGTCTACAACGCCACCAAGGGCGCCTGCCAGATGTTCGCCCGGGCCATCGCCGTGGAGTTCCGCGACCGTGGCATCCGTTGCAACGCGGTGGCGCCCGGCTTCATCCGCACCGCCCACGGCATGCGCGAGCTGCAGGAACTGCAGGCCATGGGTGTCAACGCCAGCGAGGCCGACATCGCCGCCCAGCAGGGCCGCCTGTGCGAGCCGGAGGAGGTGGCGCGAGCGGCGTTGTTCCTCGCCTCCGACGAGGCCTCCTTCGTCAGCGGCGCGCACCTGTTCGTCGATAACGGCTTTTCGTCCGTGTAGCAGGGAACGCAGCCGGACGGGCCCGATGCAGGTGACTGTGTCGGGCTTTTTCATTGGGGCGCAAGCGGCGGGGGTATCAGGGGGCGCCCGGCATGGCTCCGGTTGGTGGACCGGTGGAGCGTGGTCCACCCTACGGCGGTGCTGCGCACCGCTGGGCGAATGAATTGGCTCTGTCTGCGTTAGCTGTTGTGGTTTTAAAGCAAGCGCTCAAGCACGGCCATTTCCGGGCGTCCAAGAGTTCGTACCACCTCCACCGCATGGGTTTCGCTTCGCTCGCGGAACGCCGCCCGACCCATCCTACGAAAGCCTGTGCGCACCACGTGGCGATGCGCTTGACGAAGAAAGTTGGAGCAGCCGCCAACGCCCCTCCAGGAGGCCGAACGCAGTCGTTGCGCCGGGGGACGAGCGGCATGGATGCCGCGAGAGGCGCGCCAGGCCATGGATGGCCCATCGCGCCGGCCCCCAGAGCGACGATGGAGTGAGGGAACCCCGGCGAAGCCGGGGCCGGATGATGGGGCAAGTTTTTTGGTTCCTTTTCAACGACTGGAAAAGGGACTCGCCCGGGGGGGCGAAACCAGAAACATCACCAGAACTCGGCAATCAGCTGGGCTCAAATCCTCTAGCAACACTTAACGCAGACATAGCCAATGAATTCGCCCCTACGGTCGCGCTGAAAAGCGCTGGCGTGGAGGGCGTTGTGGCAAGCAAAGTGCTTTCTTGAAAAAACCCCTGAAACGCGCGCCCAAGGCCCATTTCTGCACCTGGACGGGGCGGCCGGACAACAAGAAGGTGAAGCATGGCGCACGAAGCAGGACTCTCCCACTCCCAGGGCTGGCAGGTGCTGGAAGCCTGGCACGCACACAGCCCCGAGCTGATCGCCAGCGTGGAGACGACGGCCTTCGCCGAGCGCCTGGACGAGGCGTTGCAGGCCCTGGCACCGTTCGACCAGAGCTGCATCTTCCTCTACCCGGCGGGCGGCAGCCCCGCGCTGCTGCACGACAACCTGCACGGCATCCCCGAGCCCGGCGCGATGCAGCGCTACGTCAACGGCACCTACCTGCTGGACCCGGTCTACACCGCCTGCGCCCATGGTCGGCCCGCCGGGCTCTACCGCATGGAGGAGCTGGCGCCGGACGCCTTCTTCGAAGGGGAATACTTCAACTCGCCGGATGTGCACCCGTGCATCTCGCTGGCCTCGGGCAGCCTGGCCGAGGAGATCGTCTTCCTCTCGCCGCTGCCGGGAGGCACCTATGCGGCCTACTCGCTGATGCGCTGCAACGGCTCGCCGGTGTTCGCGGAGGAGGAGATTGCCGCCCTGCGCCTGTGCCAGCCGGCGCTGGAGGCCTTCCTGCAGCGCCATTACGCCAGCGTGGCGGTGGCATCGATGGGCGCGCGGCCGGCACGCAGCATCGCCGAGCATCTGGCGGCGGCCTTCTCCGGCTTCGCCACCGACCGCCTGACCGCGCGCGAGCAGGCCATAGCGGGGCTGATCCTGCGGGGGCATTCGAGCATCTCCATCGCGCTGCACCTGGAGATCGCCGAGGGTACGGTGAAGAACCACCGCAAGCACCTCTACAGCAAGCTCGGCATCTCCAGCCAGTCGGAGCTGTTCCACCTTTTCGTCAACCACCTGCTGGGCACCGGGCTGGGTCAGTTGCCGACGGGCGTCGCGCCCGCTGCGCGGGCACAGCACTTGGAGCGCTGAGTCACGCTTCAGAGGAACAGCATCGCCACCAGTTCGGTGCGGCTGCTGGCGCCGACCTTGCGGAACAGGTTGAGCAGATGGGTCTTCACCGTCGGCAGGCCGACGCCCAGGTGGCGGGCGAGTTGCTTGTTGCTGATGCCTTCGCGCAGCAGCAGGGCGATTTCCCGTTCACGCGGGGTGAGGCCCTGCAGCTTCGGCTCGGCAGTGGGCACCAGGGCCTGTACACCGGCTTCCATCATCCCCTGCAGGGCCGCCAGGCTGGCCAGTTCCTCCTCCGAGAACGCCGGCATGCCGCTGCAACGCAACAGGGACAGCCCGGCCACGGGGCGCTCGCCGGCCTGGGCGATGACCTCCACCACGTCTATCACCTCGTGGGCGCGCAGGAACCCCTGGTATTCACGGTTCTGCGCCTCGCCCTGGCGTGCCTGGCCGGCTTGCAGGGGCACCACCGGCAGGCCGGTGGCCAGGCAGGCGCCGGGTTGCAGCGGGTCGAGGTGGCGGTAGTGGCGCAGGTAGGCGTCGTGCATCTGCAGGTGCATGCCCAGCAGCTGGAAGTCGCGGGCCTGCAACTGATCGTCGATCAGGTAGAAGGCACCGAGGGAGGCGGGGACGAAGTGGGTGAAGGTGCTCAGGCAATGCCTGGCGAATTCGACCGGGGATGGCGTCATGGAGGAACCCTCGCGTGGGCGGTGAGGGCAGTGCAGACCATCGCCGCAGAGGTTGCCAGTGGCGCGAACCTGCCCCGGGGGGCAGGCACCTGAAGAGGTCAGGCCACCGCGTAGTAGTGCTTGACGAAGCTCTCGCCGGGGACTTCCCAGAGCACCGGGGTGCCCTTGGCGACATACCAGCTGTCGCCGGCCTTGAAGCGGGTGGTCTGGCCGGTGGACTCGTCGGTGAGGACCACCTCGCCGGTGACCACCGTGGCCTGCTCGTTGAACGGGTAGACCATGCGGAACTTGCCGCCGGTGGTGCCGAAATAGGCGGCACTGACCGGGTCGGTGGGGGCGCCGGCGGTCATCTTGCCGAAGGCCTTGACCTCGCCTTCGAGGATTTCCGAACCCAGGTCGGCGACGGTGCCCCAGGCATCCAGTTCAGCGAGGGTGATACCGGTCTTGATGGGGGTGAGGGACATGGCAGTTCTCCTGCGAGTGATGGAAAAGGTGTTGGTCGTTCAGTGGGTTCCCGCGTTCGCGGGAATGACGGTACATGCTTTTCCGCTGCACCGTTTCCGACGGGAGCGAGCTGGAGCGGTACCAAGCGGGAGCGGCCGCGGAAGCGGAGTTCACGCCCGTGAATGAGCATTCCAAGGCCGATCCCTACGCCGTACCGCCGACGCGCAGCCGCGCCGATCGGATTCAACGGCGGCCGTTCCAGTAGCCGGAAACCTGGTGCCAGGTCTTGCCGGCGGTCAGCAGCAGCGGGCGGATATGGTCCTTGCCGACCACCTCGATGCGCCGCACCGAGCTGATCAGGTCGTAGCGCGCCGAGCCTTCGCTCATACCCTCGGCCAGCACCTTGCAGATGATGTGGCTGGGGGTGACGCCGAAGCCGGAGTAGCCCTGCACGAAATAGGCGTTGGGGCGGCCGGGCAGGGTGCCGATCTGCGGGAACAGGTTGGCGCTGCAGGCCATGGGGCCGCCCCAGGCGAGGTCGATCTTCACGTCCTTGAGGTAGGGGAAGATCTTCAGCATCAGGTTGCGGTTCCAGGCCTTGAGGTCGCCCGGGATGTGTTCGACGAAGGGCGTCGCGGCACCGAACAGCAGGCGGTTCTCGTTGGTCACGCGGTAGTAGTCGATGACCGGGCGGATGTCGCTGTAGGCCCCGCGAATCGGGCTGATGCGCTGGATCAGCTCGTCCGATAGGGGCTCGGTCATCATCTGGAAGGCGTAGGTGTTGATGGTGGTCTTGTGCAGCTCCGGCTCCAGCTTGTTGAGGAAGCTGTCGCAGGCCCAGAGCAGCTTGCTGGCCTTCACCGAGCCCTTGCCGGTGCGCACGGTGATGCGCTCGCCGTAGGTCACCTCCAGCGCCGGGCTGTATTCGAAGATCTTCACCCCGTGGCTGGCCAGGGCCTTGGCTTCGCCCAGCAGCAGGTTGAGGGAGTGCACATGGCCGCCGCCCATGTGCAGCAGGGCGCTGCTGTAGGCGTCGGAGCCGATGATCTGCTTGACCTCGGAGCCGCCGAGGAAGCGGATCTCGTGGGGCGAGCCGAGGGATTTGAACTCCTTCTCCCAGGCGCGCAGGGTCTTTTCCTGGCGAGCGTTGAAGCCCATGTAGCCGTAGCCGTGGCAGAAGTCGGCGTCGATGCCGTACTTGGCGATGCGGCCCTTGATGATGTCGGCGCCCAGGTCGCTGATCTCGAAGATCTGCCGCAGGCCGTCCTCGCCCACGTCGTTGCGGATCTTCTCCAGGTCGTGGCCGATGCCGGCCATGATCTGCCCGCCGTTGCGCCCGGTGCCGCCGAAGCCCAGGTAGCGCGCCTCCAGCACCACGATATTGGTGATGCCTTTCTCCGCCAGTTCCAGCGCGGTGTTGATCCCGGAGAACCCTCCGCCGATCACGACGACATCCGCTTCCAGGTCCGCTTCCAGGGAGGGGAAGGAGAGGTCGTACTTCTTGGTGGCCGTGTAGTAGGTGGGTGTCTCGATATTGATCATGACTGCAGCCTGAAACGGTGGGTGGAATGCGTTCTGCTGGCGACTATTAAGGGGCGTGCGGACCCTTGCGGTCTTGTCCCTCACTGCCCGTCACCTTGACCCGGGGTGACAGGCGCCGGGTCAACCTGGCGCCAGCAGCTCTGCGACGCGCTCCACGGCCGCGCGGGCGCAGAGCCCGTCGAGCTGCTCGGAAGCACCGGAGATACCGATGGCGCCGATCACCTGGCCCAGGTGGCGGAAGGGTTCGCCACCGCCGAACAGGGCCAGCCCCGGTTGCAGCGGCAGGCCCTGGCGCACGGCGGCGGAGCAGCCGTCGAGGCGCTCCTGCCAGGCATGGGTGGCGATGCCGAAGCCGGCGGCGGTGACGGCCTTGTTCAGGGCGATGGCGCGACTGGGGCCGGGGGCGCCGTCCATGTGCGCGCTGTGGATCGGCAGGCCGGCGGCGTCCACCACTTGGACGCTGACCCGGACGCCATGCTCGGCGGCGGCATCCAGGGCGGCCTGCAGCGCCTGCATGGCGAGGGCGAGGCCGAGGTGGGGCTGTTGGCGCAGGAGGGCGTTCATGGGGGGCACCTGGGGGGAATTTCTGCTCGATCATGAACAGGTTAATGATCGTCTGCAATGGCCCGGGCAGCGGTTCTTGCACCGTCTTTGCGTGGCCCGCGTCACGCCCTGGCCAATCCGGCACGGGCAAGCAAGAAGCTGGCAGGCTCGAACATGACGCAGGCTCCACACCTCGCTCCTAATGGGCGATCCGGCGCTGCCGGCCCCATTTCCTGCAAGGAGTTGCGCGATGAGACTGCTGGCCTGTCTGGCGATGCTGTTGCTGGCCCTGGAAGCCCGGGCCGAGGAGGTGTTGCGGGTCCTCAACTGGAAGAACTACATCGAGCCGCAGGTGCTGGCCGACTTCCAGAAGCAGACCGGCATCCGGGTCGAGTACCAGACCATGACCGCCGCCGAGGAACTGGACGCTGCCCTGGGGCGTGGGCAACCCCTGGATATCGTCGTGCCTTCGCATTTCCAGCTGTCGCGGCTGATCCGCGCAGGCCAGCTGGCAGCGCTGGATACGGGGCGGCTGAGCCACTACCGCAGCGTCGACAGCGGCCTGCTGGCGATGCTCGCCGGCATCGATTCGGCCAACCGCTATGCGGTGCCCTACCTCTGGGGCTCGGTGGGGTTGGTGGTCAACCCGGGCCTCGCCGAGGCCGCCTATGGCGCGCCCTTGCCCAACAGCTGGGGCCTGCTGTTCGACGAGCGCCAGGCCTCGCGCCTGGCCGCCTGCGGCGTGGGCCTGCTGGATGCCCCGGAGGAAACCGCCTCGCTGTGGTTCAACTACCGGGGCCGCAGCCTGTCGCTGTACGGCGCGCGGCAGATCGAGCGCAACCTGCAGCCGCTGCTGGGCATCGCCCGCACCGTGCGCCACCTGGACAACGACGCCTATATCGACGCCCTCGCCGAGGGCCGCCTGTGCGTGGCCATGGCCTGGATCGGCCACGCGCTGACCGCCTCCGCGCGCAACCCGGCGCTCAGCTACCGCATTCCCGACGAGGGCGCGATGGTCTTCATCGACAGCCTGGCGATCCCGTCCAACGCCGAGCGCCCGGACCTCGCCTACCGCTTCATCGACTACCTGCTGGAGCCGCGCAACGCCCTGGCCGATGCCCGCGCCAGCCAGTTCTACTCGCCCCTGGCGGCCGACAGCCCGGAGCTGGCGGAACTGGCCAGGGAGCGGCCGATGCAGGTGCTCAAGAGCGACGAGCGTCGGCGCCTCTATGTGCTGGAGCGGCTTTCCGTGGAGCAGAAGGCGGCGCTGGATGCCTTCTGGGCGAAGGTCAAGGCGAGCCGCGCGCCATGACGCGTAGCACTCGATTCGTTAAACTGTGAACTAATTTTCAAGCGTTGCCGACCCATGCCCGATACCCGTGCCTCCCTGACCCTCACCCTGTTGCAGGCCCGCGAAGCGGCCATGCGCTTCTTCCGCCCCCAGCTCAACCGCCACGACCTCACCGAGCAGCAGTGGCGGGTGATCCGCATTCTCCGCCAGCAGGGCGAGATGGAAAGCCACAAGCTGGCGCGCCTGGCCTGCATCCTCAAGCCCAGCATGAGCGGCGTGCTCGCCCGCCTGGAGCGCGACGGCATGGTCCGCCGGCGCAAGGTCGCCGAGGACCAGCGCCGTATCCTCCTCGCCCTCACCGAACAGGGCGAAGCCTGCTTCCAGTCCATGAGCCAGGAGATGGAGCGCGGCTACCAGTCCATCCAGCAGCAGCTGGGCGAGCAGAAGCTGCACGAGCTGCTGGACCTGCTGCAGGAGCTGAAGGGCATCAAGCCCTGAGGCAATGAGCGGTGGGAGCGGTTTCAACCGCGAAGAGCATCGCGAATGAATTCGCTCCCACAGGGTTGCGCAGCGAGGGCGGGCCTTGCACCGTTGGGCCGCGCTGCGCTTGGCGCCAACCTACGGCGGCGCTGCGCGCCGCTTGGCGAATGAATTCGCCCCTACAGAGTTGCGTGGCGTTGGGGGGGGATTGTGGGAGCGGTTTCAACCGCGAAAAGCATCGCGAATGAATTCGCTCCCACTGGGTGCTGCCCGGTGGGGTGGGGCATTCCCGTAGGGTGGGCTTCAGCCCACCAATGGGCTTCAGGCGATGCCGAGGCACAGGTATTTCTGTTCGATGTAATCGTCGATGCCGTACTTCGAGCCTTCGCGGCCGAGGCCGGATTGCTTGATGCCGCCGAAGGGGGCGACTTCGGTGGAGATGAGGCCTTCGTTGACGCCGACCATGCCGTATTCGAGTGCTTCGCTGACCCGCCAGGCGCGGCCGAGGTCGCGGGTGTAGAGGTAGGAGGCGAGGCCGAATTCGGTGTCGTTGGCCATGGCGATGGCCTGCTCTTCGGTGTCGAAGCGGAAGATCGGTGCCAGCGGGCCGAAGGTCTCGTCGCGGGCCACCAGCATCTCCGGGGTCACCTCGCCGAGCACGGTGGGCTCGAAGAAGTTGCCGCCCAGGGCATGGGGCTTGCCGCCGGCCAGGACGCGGGCGCCCTTGGCGACGGCGTCGGCGATGTGTTCCTCCACCTTGGCCACGGCCTTGGCGTTGATCAACGGGCCCTGCTGGGCGCCGTCGTCGTCGGCCGGGGCCACCTTGAGGGCGTTGACCGCCGCCACCAGGCGCCGGGCGAATTCGTCGTAGACGCCGTTCTGCACCAGCAGGCGGTTGGTGCACACGCAGGTCTGCCCGGTGTTGCGGAACTTGGAGCCGAGGGCGCCCTGCACGGCGGCGTCGAGGTCGGCGTCGTCGAAGACGATGAAGGGCGCGTTGCCGCCCAGTTCCAGGCTGACCTTCTTGATGGTCTCGGCGCACTGGGCCATCAGCAGCTTGCCGATGCCGGTGGAGCCGGTGAAGGAGAGCTTCTGCACCAGCGGGTTGCCGGTCAGTTCGGCGCCGATTTCCCGCGAGCGGGTGCCGGGGACGATGTTCAGCACCCCGGCGGGGATCCCGGCGCGCTCGCCGAGCGCGGCCAGGGCGAGGGCGGACAGCGGCGTCTCCGAGGCGGGCTTGAGCACCACGGTGCAGCCGGCGGCCAGGGCCGGGCCGACCTTGCGGGTGATCATGGCGTTGGGGAAGTTCCAGGGAGTGATGGCGGCGACCACGCCTATGGCCTGCTTGATCACCACCAGGCGGCGGCCGGGCTTGTCGTGGGGGATGACGTCGCCGTAGACGCGCTTGGCCTCTTCGGCGAACCACTCGATGAAGCTGGCGCCGTAGGCGATCTCGCCCCGGCTCTCGGCCAGGGGCTTGCCCTGTTCCCAGCTGAGCAGGCGGGCCAGGTCTTCCTGGTTGGCCATGATCAGCTCGTACCAGCGACGCAGGATGGTGCTGCGCTCCTTGGCGGTGCGGGCGCGCCAGGCGGGCAGAGCGGCCTGGGCGGCGTCGATGGCGCGGGCGGTTTCGGCGCGGCCGAGGGAGGCGACTTCGGCGATCAGTTCGCCGTTGGCGGGGTTGGTCACGGCGAAGCGGCCTTCGTCGTCGGCTTCGATCCATTGGCCGTTCACGTAGGCCTGTTCGCGCAGCAGGTTGAGGTCGTTGAGTTTCATCAGTCTGCCTTGTTTCGGACGGTCCATGCCCGTTCCCGGGCCTGCGAGCAGGGCCGGGTCGGGCTGTAAGAGGTTGAGGGTGTTCGGCTCAGTAGACGCTGCCGGCGCTGGATTGCGGGGCGGGCGTGCCCTTGAAGCGGCCGGCGAGGGCCTGCAGGGACTTCATCAGCAGGCTGGTGTCGACGCCGACGGCGACGAAGGCGCAGCCCAGTTCCAGGTAGCGGCGGGCCAGGGTCTCGTCGGCGCTGAGGATGCCGGCGGCCTTGCCGGCACGGCGGATGCGGGCGATGGCGTCCTCGATGGCGGCCTGCACCTCGGGATGCCCGGGATTGCCGCGATGGCCCATGGCGGCGGAAAGGTCGGCCGGGCCGATGAACACGCCGTCGACGCCCTCGGTGGCAGCGATGGCATCGAGCGCGGCGAGGCCGTCGAGGTTTTCGATCTGTACCAGCAGGCACATCTGCTCGTCGGCCTGGTCCAGGTAGCCGGGCACGCTATTCCAGCGCGAGGCGCGGGCCAGGGCGCTGCCGACGCCACGGATGCCGGACGGCGGGTAGCGCATGGCGCGCACCAGCTCGGCGGCCTGGGCGGCGGAATCCACCATGGGCACCAGCAGGGTCTGCGCGCCGATGTCCAGCAGCTGCTTGATCAGCACCGGGTCGCCGATGGGCGGGCGGATGATCGGCTGCGACGGGTAGGGCGCCACCGCCTGCAACTGGCCGAGCAGGCTGCGCAGGTCGTTGGGCGCGTGCTCGCCGTCGATCAGCAGCCAGTCGAAGCCGGCATTGGCGGCCAGCTCCGCGCAATAAGGATCAGCCAGGCCGAGCCACAGGCCGATCTGTGCGTCGCCGGCCAGGAGGCGGTGTTTGAAGGTGTTGATGAGGGTGGGCATGGGACGCTCCTTGGGAAGCTGGAAGCTGGAAGCTGGAAGCCGGAAGCTGGAAGCGCGCACGAACCGCCTTTTCTTCCAGCTTCAAGCTCTAGGCTTCCAGCTCAAATTCAAACAAACCGACAGGCAATCGAGCCCAGCTGGTCGTAGTCGACATGGAAGGTGTCGCCGGGGCGGGCGGCCACCGGGCGGGTGAAGGAGCCGCCGAGGATGATCTGCCCGGCTTCCAGGGTGACGTCGTAGGGCGCCAGCTTGTTGGCCAGCCAGGCGACGCCCTTGGCCGGGTGGTTGAGCACGGCGGCGGAGACGCCGGATTCCTCGATCACGCCGTTGCGGTAGAGCACGGCGGGCACGCGGCGCAGGTCGATCTCGGTGGGGCGCACGGCGCGTCCGCCCATCACCACGCCGGCGTTGGCGGCGTTGTCGGAGATGGTGTCGAAGACCTTGCGGGTGACCTGGGTCTGCGGGTCCACCTGCTGGATGCGGGCGTCGATGATCTCCAGGGCGGGGATGACCCACTCGGTGGCGTCGAGCACGTCGAACAGGGTGACGTTCGGCCCGCGCAGCGGCTTGCCGAGGACGAAGGCCAGCTCCACTTCCACGCGGGGGACGATGAAGCGCTCGAAGGGGATGTCGCTGCCTTCGTCGAAGAACATGTCATCCAGCAGCGCGCCGTAGTCCGGCTCGGTGATGTTGGAGGACACCTGCATGGCGCGGGAGGTGAGGCCGATCTTGTGGCCCACCAGCTTGCGCCCGTCGCTGATCTTCTGCGCCACCCAGGCGCGCTGGATGGCGTAGGCGTCTTCGATGGTGATGCCGGGGTGGTCCAGGGAGAACTGGCGGATCTGCTGCCGCGAGCGTTCGGCGGCGTCGAGTCGGGCGGCGGCCTGCTGGATCAGGGTGGCGTCGAGCATGGTGGGGTCTCTCTTAGCGTGGATTGACCAGGGCGGCCGGGGTGCGCAGCACCAGTCCGGCGCCGAGGGCGATGAAGAAGGCCAGGACGAACAGCGCGAGGCTGGCGCTTTGGGTGGTGTCGCGCATCCAGCCGATGAGGTAGGGCGCGAGGAACGAGGCGATGCTGCCGAACGAGCTGATGAGGCCGATGCCCGCGGCCTGGGCCTTGTCGGAGAGGAAGGCCGGCGGCAGTTGCCAGAACATCGGCAGGGCGGCGCTGGCGCCCATGCCGGCGATGATCAGGCCGGCCAGCACGGGGATCGCGCTGGTGGGCGCGAGGCCGCTGCTGGCGATGCCCACGGCGCACATCAGCAGCGGCACGCAGAGGTGCCAGCGGCGTTCGCAGTGGCGGTCCGAGGAGCGGCCGCAGGCGAGCATGAAGAACACCCCGGCGAGGTAGGGCACGGCGCTGAGCAGGCCGACCTGGCTGTCGCGGGCGACGCCGGCGCCGTGGATCAGGGTGGGCATCCAGAAGGCCAGGGTGTTCACCGCGAGCATCACGGCGAAGTAGATGGCCACCAGCAGCCAGACGTGGCGGTCGCGCAGGATGCCGGCGAAGGAGGTGATCGGCTTGCGCTGTTCCTCCTGGGCCATGTCTTCGCGCAGCTGGCGCTTCTGGGCGTCGTCGAGCCAGGCGACGTCATCGAAGCGCTCCGGCAGGCGAGCCCAGACCAGCAGGCCGAGCAGCACCACGGGGGCGCCTTCGAGGAGGAACATCCACTGCCAGCCGCGCAGGCCGAGGGCGTCGTGGAAGCCTTCGAGGATGGCGCCGGACAGCGGCCCGCCGATCACCCCGGCCATGGGCACGGCGATGGCGAACAGGGCGGTGATCTGCGCGCGGCGGCGGGCCGGGTACCAGCGGTTGAGGTAGACGAGGATGCCGGGGAAGAAACCGGCCTCGGCGACCCCCAGCAAAAAGCGCAGGACGTAGAAGCCGGTGGCGCCCTGCACCAGGAACATGCTGGTGGAGAGCACGCCCCAGACCACCATCAGGGTGGCGATCCAGCGGCGCGGGCCGACGCGGTCGAGGGCGAGGTTGCTGGGCACGCCGAACAGGGCGTAGGCGATGAAGAACAGGCCGGCGCCGAAGCCGTAGACGGTGTCGCTGAACTGCAGGTCGGCGCTCATCTGCATCTTGGCGAAGCCGATGTTGATGCGGTCCAGGTGGGCGAACAGGTAGCACACCAGCAGCAGCGGCATGAGCCGCCAGGTGACGGTGCGGTGGGTGGTGTCGCGGGTGGCGTGGTCAGCGCCGTTGGGGCAGGCAGTGTGGGCGGTGCTCATGGTCTTGTACTTCTTGTTGGGAGTCGCGTCGGGGTGCGCGGCGCGGGGCGTTGCCACCCCGCGCCGGCGGTGGGCCGGGGGTCAGCCGGCCTGGCCCTTGAGGAAGGCGTGGACGTTGTTGAGCTTGTAGTTGAGCTCGGCGTCCAGCTCGGTCATCTCGAAGGAGAGGGCCAGCAGGCGCCGGGCCTGGAGTGCGGCGAAGTGGCCGCTGATCACCTCGAACAGCGCATCGGCCACCTGGCGGCGGGTGGCCAGGTCGCGGCCGGCGCCCACCTTCAGGGTCATGTGGACGAAGGCGTAGTCGTGCTGGCCGTCGGCCATGCGCCAGGTGTCCAGGCGCACGGCACGGCTGCGGATGCCGCCGAGGGGGAAGACCCCGGAAGCGCCCAGGCTGGCGTGGACCTTCTCGAACAGGCCGGGCAGGTCGGCCTCGGCTTCGATGTTGTGGGTGTATTCGGCGATGAAGTGGGGCATGCAGACCTCCTCTGGTGCGGATGACGGCTGCGCATCCGCCACCGGCTGGCGTGGCGTTCAGGGTGTGTGGCGGCGGGTCTGGGCCTGCCGCCACGGGTGCTACAGGCGGCTGGCGGAAGCGACGCCGGCCGGGTTGGAGGCTTGCGGTTGCGGGATGGTCGAGCCGTCCTGCGGGGTGACCGGGAACACGGCGTTGAGCTGGCCGGTGCCGGAGGCGGCGAAGTAGGGGGTGATGACTTCAGCGTGGCCGTCGTACTTCGACCAGCCGAGGGCGCCGAGCAGCATCGCGGTGTCGTGCATGAAGCCTTCGCCGTGGCCCTTGGCCGCGTACTCGGGGAGCATGCCGCAGAACTCCTCCCACTCGGCGCCTTCCCACATCTGGATCACGCGCTGGTCGAGGGTTTCGAGGAAGGGGCTCCAGATCTTGGTGGCGAACTCCGGGGCCTGGCCGTTCTGGGCGAAACGGTGGGACAGCGACCCGCTGGCGAGGAAGGCCACGGTGCCGTCGTAGTGCTCTTCCACCGCCTTGCGCATGGCCCAGCCGAGGCGGGCGCTGTCGTTGAGGTAGTGGGAGGTGCACAGCGCGGAGACCGAGATCACCTTGAAGTGCTGGTCGGTGTTCATGTAGCGCATGGGCACCAGGGTGCCGTACTCGGGCGCCAGGGTGGTGGCGTCGTGGGCCATGGTCTCCACGCCGTAGCGGTTGCATTCCGCCGCCAGCAGGTGGCCCAGCTCGGGGTTGCCGGGGAATTCGTACTCCATGTTGGCGATGAAGTGCGGCAGCTCGTTGCTGGTGTACAGCCCCTGGAAGTGCTTGCCGCAGTTGATGTGGTAGTTGGCGTTGACCAGCCAGTGGGTGTCGAACACCACCAGGGTGTCCACGCCCAGCTCGCGGCAGCGCCGGCCGATCTCGATATGGCCGTCGATGGCCGCCTTGCGGAAGCCCTTGCGCGGGCCTTCGAGCTCGCTGATGTACATGGAGGGTACGTGGGTGATCTTGGCAGCCAGAGCGAGTTTGCCCATGGTCGTTACTCCGAGTGGAAGGCCCGCCGCCGGGCCTTCAGGGTTCATTGTGATTGTCGGTGCACGCTCGGTAATCGTTATCCTGCGCCCCTTCCTCGAAGGCGAGAAGGGGCGCGGTGCCTCACAGGCCCCAGCGCGGGATGTGGTGGCTGCCCATGGAAATGCACACGTTCTTGATCTCCGCGAACACTTCGAAGCTGTACTGGCCGCCTTCGCGGCCGGTGCCGGAGCCCTTCACGCCGCCGAACGGCTGGCGCAGGTCACGCACGTTCTGGCTGTTGATGAAGACCATGCCGGCCTCGATGCCACGGGCCAGGCGGTGGGCCTTGCCGATGTCCTGGGTCCAGACGTAGGAGGCCAGGCCGTATTCGGTGTCGTTGGCCAGTTGCAGCGCTTCGGCCTCGTCCTTGAAGCGGATCAGGCAGACCACCGGACCGAAGATCTCTTCCTGGGCGATGCGCATGCGGTTGTCGACGTCGGCGAACACCGTGGGCTGGATGAACTGCCCCTTGGCCAGGTGCGCCGGCAGGCCCGCCGGGCGATCGAGGCCGCCGGCCAGCAGGGTGGCGCCTTCTTCCATGCCGATGCGGATGTAGCCGGTGACCTTGTCGTAGTGGGCCTGGGTGATCATCGAGCCGACCTGGGTCTTCGGGTCCTGCGGGTCGCCGACGATCAGGCGTTTGGCGCGGGCGGCGAACTCGGCGACGAAGCGGTCGTAGACGGTTTCCTGGATGAAGATGCGGCTGCCGGCGGTGCAGCGCTCGCCGTTGAGCGAGAAGATGGTGAACAGCGCGGCGTCGAGGGCGCGATCGAGGTCGGCGTCATCGAAGATCAACACCGGGCTCTTGCCGCCCAGTTCCATGGAGTACTTCTTCAGGCCGGCGGTCTGCATGATCTTGCGGCCTGTGGCGGTGCCGCCGGTGAAGGAGATGGCGCGCACGTCCGGGTGGCGGACCAGGGCGTCGCCGGCGGTGGCGCCGTAGCCCTGCACCACGTTGAGCACGCCCTTGGGGATGCCGGCTTCCAGCGCCAGGCGACCCAGTTCGTTGGCGGTCAGCGGCGACAGTTCGCTCATCTTCAGCACGGCGGTGTTGCCCAGGGCCAGGCAGGGCGCGGTCTTCCAGGTGGCGGTCATGAACGGCACGTTCCACGGGGAGACCAGGCCACACACGCCCACCGGCTGGTAGAGGGTGTAGTTGAGCATCTGGTCGTCCACCGGGTAGCTGTGGCCGTCCATGCGGGTGCAGACCTCGGCGAAGAACTCGAAGTTGTGCGAGGCGCGGGGGATCAGCACGTTCCTGGTCTGGTGGATCGGCAGGCCGGTGTCCAGGGTCTCCAGCTCGGCCAGCTTGGGCACGTTCTGGTCGATCAGTTCACCCAGCTTGCGCATCAGCTTGGCGCGGGCCGATGCCGGGGTGTTGGCCCACTTGGGGAAGGCCTCCTTGGCGGCGGCGACGGCCGCGGCGATCTCCTCGGCGCCGCCGCTGGCGACCTCACCGATGGCCTCGCCAGTGGCGGGGTTGTAGTTGGTGAAGACGTCTTTGCTTTCGACCTCGCGGCCATCGATCCAGTGCTTGATCATGTTCAGACCTCGTTGTTACGGGACGCGAAGAACTCGGCTTCGCTGACGATGCGGTTGACCAGGCGGCCGACGCCTTCCACTTCCACCACCACTTCATCGCCCGGCACCACGTTGGCCAGGCCCTCCGGCGTGCCGGTGGCGATCATGTCGCCCGGCTGCAGGGTCATGAAGCTGGAGAAGTATTCGATCAGGTAGGGGATGTCGAAGATCATGTCGGCGGTGGTGCCTTCCTGCTTCAACTCGCCGTTGATCCAGGTGCGCAGCCTGAGCTTCGACGGGGCCGGCACGTCGGCGGCGTCGACGATCCAGGGGCCGACCGGGGTGGTGCAGTCGCGGTTCTTCACCCGCAGGTTGGGGCGGTAGTAGTTCTCGAGAAAGTCGCGGATGGCGTAGTCGTTGCAGACGGTGTAGCCGGCCAGGTACTGCAGGGCGTCCTCGCGCTTGACGTTGCGCGCGGGCTTGCCGATCACCGCCACCAGCTCGCACTCGTAGTGCATGTAGGCGACGTTGTCCGGGCGCCAGGTGACTTGGTTGTGGCCGGTGTAGGTGCCGGGGGACTTGATGAAGGCCAGCGGCTCGGTGGGCGCCTTGAAGGCCAGTTCGGCGGCGTGATCGGCGTAGTTCAGGCCGAGGGCGAACATGCTGCCGGTGGCCGGGGGCAGCCATTCGACCTGGTCTTCGGCCAGCAGGCGGCCATCGGCGAGGCGGACGGCGTTGCCGTCTTCGACGGTCACGGCGTGGATGTCGCCCTGGTATCGGATGCGTGCGTGTTTCATCTGCGTCTCCTTATTCCGCGACCAGGGTGCTGGTGAGCCGGCCCAGGCCTTCGATCTCCACCACCACTTCATCGCCGGGGCGCACGTCGACGCGGCCCTCGGGGGTGCCGGTGATCAGCACGTCGCCTTCGTGCAGGGTCATGAACTCGCTGATCTCGGCGATCAGTTGGGGAATGCTGCGCACCAGGTTGGCGGTGGTGTTTTCCTGGCGCAGTTCGCCGTTGACGAAGAGGCGCAGGGGCAGGGCATGCGGATCGGCGATCTCGCTGGCCGGCACCACTTCGCTGGCCAGGGGGCAGAAGCCGTCACGGCACTTGGCCTTGACCGCCGGGCGGTAGTAGCTGTCCTCCGGCAGGCTGAACTCGTTCACCACCAGGTAGCCGGCGACATGCGCCATGGCGTTCTCGGCGCTGACGCGGCTGGCGTTGCGGCCGATCACCACGCCCAGGGCCGGGCCCGGCTGCAGGCGCTCGACGTCACGCGGGTAGGGCACCGGCTGGCCGTCGCCATTGCGGGTGTTGGAGGTCTTGATGAACAGCACCGGCTTGACCGGCGGCTTCTGGTAAGGCGGTTGGTCGAACTCGGCCAGTCGGCTTTCGAGCAGGCCCTGGTAGTTCAGCGCGACGCCGAACAGGGTGCCGGTAGCGACTTCGCTGGTTGCGCGACGCATGGGTTCACTCCTGAAGCAGTGGGGTCATCCCCGGATAAAAGAAGGTGCGCGCTGACGGTGGGAAGCGGCACCCGAAGTCATTTCGTTAACATGCTAACTTTATAATTAATATATTAACGATGATCAAGCCCTACCAAAGGACGATTCGATCGTTGAGCCATTAGAAACCCCGGCGCGGCCGGCGGATTGTCCATTCCTGCCAGGCGCTTGACCTTCCGTGACAAGGCGGTCGGGAGGGCGCATGGGGTTTGCTTCGCGTCGCCGGTTGTTGCTTAAATCCGCCATCGCGTTAATCCGGAGCACACATGGCAACGCCCAGACCTTCCCTGACCCTGACCCTCCTGCAGGCACGCGAGGCGGCGATGGGGTTCTTCCGCCCGCTGCTCAATCAGCACGGGCTGACCGAGCAGCAATGGCGGGTGATCCGCATCCTGCGGCAGAACGGCGAGATGGAGAGCCACCAACTGGCGCACCAGGCCTGCATCCTCAAGCCGAGCATGACCGGCGTGCTGGTACGCATGGAGCGCGACGGCATCGTCCGCCGCTGGAAGTCACCCCAGGACCAGCGCCGCGTCTATGTCGGGCTGACCGAGCAGGGGCAGCAGTGCTTCGTGTCCATGAGCGATGGCATGGAGAGCAACTACCAGCGCATCCAGGAGCAGTTCGGCGAGGAGAAGCTGCAGCAGCTGCTGGGCCTGCTCAACGAACTCAAGCAGATCAAGCCTTGATAGCGATCGGGTGAGGCTGCGGACCATGGCGTCTTCCCCGATCCCCAACATCGACATCGGCCAGGTCTACGACCAGCGCTACGCCGATGCCGACGTGCACTACGAGCAACTGGGCCGGCTGGCCGACTTCTTCGGCCGCAACATGCCGGTGCACCGTCACGACCGCTTCTTCCAGGTGCACTACGTGAAGAGCGGCTCGGTGCGCGTCTACCTCGACGAGCTGCAATATCACCGCCAGGGGCCGCTGTTCTTCCTCACCCCGCCGACCATCCCCCATTCCTTCGTCACCGAGGCGGACGCCGACGGCCATGTACTGACGGTGCGCCAGCAACTGGTGTGGCCGCTGCTGGAGGCCGGGCGTGGCCTGGCCGCCGGGCCGCAGATCGGTGCCGTCTGCGTGGCCTTCGACGAACTGGACGAGGGCTTTGCCGCCGAGGTGCGGCGCCTCGACCAACTGTTCGACTACCTCGGCGACGAGTTCCGCAGCCAGCACTCCGGCCGCGCGGAAAGCCTGGAGGCGCTGACCCGGCTGATCTTCATCAGCCTGCTGCGCCTCTCCACCCGCTCGCTCAAGGCGCAGCCGGCGCGGCGTGACGACTTGCAGTTCTTCCACCGTTTCAACGCGCTGATCGAGGAGCACTACCCCCAGCACTGGGCACTGGCCGAGTACGCGCGGCAGATCGGCGTGACCGAGGCGCGCCTCAACGACATCTGCCGTCGGGTCGCGGGCCTGCCGTCCAAGCGCCTGGTGCATGAGCGCCTGATGCAGGAGGCGCGCCGGCTGTTGCTGTTCACCGGCCGCTCGGTGAACGAGATCTGCTACCAGCTGGGCTTCAAGGACCCGGCCTACTTCAGCCGCTTCTTCTCCCGCCATGCCGGCATCACGCCCGGCGAGTACCGGGCGCGCAACGGCGGGTAGGTTCGTGCCGGCTCCGTTCCCGGGCCGAAGCCCAACGTTGCCAGGCCGAACATCGTGCGTTGGGCCTCGCTGTGCTCGGCGCCAACCTACGGCACGGCCCCTAACACGAAAGGTGGACCGATGAAGCGCGGTCCACCCTACGCCGGCGCTGTGCCGCAATCCCCCGTGGGGCAATCAGAACAGCGGCAGGGTGTAGCCGATGATCAGGCGGTTTTCGTCGACATCGGTGCGCAGGCCGTCGCCGGAGCGGAAGGTGGCGTTGCGCAGGCGGATGTTCAGGCCCTTGAGCGAGCCATCCTGGAAGGTGTAGACGAGGTCGGTGTCGCGCTCCCATTCGCGGCCGTCCTGCACGGTGGCGGTCTGCACGTTCCTGCCGCTGACGTAACGGGTCATGAAGCTCAGGCCGGGCACGCCGAGGGCGACGAAGTCGAAGTCGTAGCGCGCCTGCCAGGCATCGGTCTCGGCCTTGGTGAAGACGTTGAAGGTCACCAGGTTCACCGAGTAGGGGTCCAGCCCCGGGTAGGCGAAGTCACCGTCGCCGGAGAGGTTCTGGTAACCGACGCCGACCTTGTGGGCGCCCATGCCGAGGGTGACCATGCCGTTGAAGAAGCGGTTGTCGATGCGTCCGCCGTCCACCCGCGCGGTGCTGCGGTAGCGGTGCTCGCCGTCCTCGCCGGTGTCGAAGTAGCGCAGGTCGGTCTTGAGGGTGATGCCCTCGCCGAGGGTGGCGTTGTGCACCAGGCCGAGGTAGTGCTGGCGATAGATGTCCTGCATCTGTGCGTGGTAGTAGCTCAGCGTCAGTGCCGGGCTGAGCGCGTAGCTGCCGCCGAGCAGGTCCAGGTGCGCACTTTCCACGCCGCCGTAGTTCATCTCGTCGTTGCTCGACGAATCCCGCAGGTTGATCTTCTCCAGCCGCCCCAGGTTGAGCGTCAGGCCGTCGAGCTCCTGCGAGGTGAGCAGGCCGCCGGCGTAGGTGGAGGAGAGCAGGCGCACGTCGTTGTAGGCCGCCACCGGCAACTGCGGCTGCAGGGTGCCGATGCGCAGCACGCTCTTGGAGGCGCGCAGCTTGGCGGTCAGGCCCAGTTCGCTGTAGTTGTCCTCGGGCTCCAGGCTCTGGGCGCCATAGGCCAGCAGGCCGGTGCCGCGACGGTCGCGGCTGGAGTCGAGCTTGATCGCCACCTGGCCGATGGCGTCGAGGCCCACACCGATGGTGCCTTCGGTGAAGCCGGACTCGAAGCGCGCAGTGAAGCCCTGGGCCCATTCCTCGGCCTTGGCCTGGGGCGCGCCGCCCTGGCGGAAGTCGCGGTTCATGTACATGTTGCGGGCCTCGATGCTGGCCTTGCTGTCCTTGACGAGGTCCGCGTGGGCGCTGCCGGCGAGGCTCGCCAGCAAGCAGGTGAGTACGGGGGCGGAGCGTATTTTCCTGGTCATTGTTCTTGTCTCTAGGAAAGGTGTGTCGGAGGGCCTTCGCCACGGGCTGGCCGCTGCGATGGCCCGGGCAATCTAGTCATTAATTAAAATATTAACAATATCCATGACTGGTCCGTGCAGAGACGTAACCTGATAAACAACATCACTAATGATTTTTAAGTAACTGAAAAATAGAGAATAAATATTCTTGATAAATCACTTTAGCTTTTCGTATACCCGCCAGGTCCGCTTCTTTCTGTTGACAGGCAGGCGATAAAAATTAATGTATTAACAGTATTCGCTTCCCATGCCGCCAGCGCCCACACGCATGGCTACAACAACAAGACGGAGCTATCGCCATGAAATCCCTCGCAATTCCCGCCCTCTGCGCGGTGCTGTTCGGTGCCGCCTCGGCCCATGCCGAAACCATCACCCTCAAGGTCGCCCACTTCCTGCCCTCCACCTCCAACGCCCAGGCCAACATCATCGAGCCCTGGTGCGAGCAACTGCGCCAGGAGTCGGGCGAACGCCTGAAGTGCCAGCTCTACCCCTCGATGCAATTGGGTGGCACGCCGGCCAAGCTGGCGGACATGGCACGCAACGGTGTGGCGGATATCGTCTGGACGGCCCCGGCCTATTCCGCCGGCAAGTTCCCCCGGGTCGAGGCGCTGGAGCTGCCCTTCGTCCTGCCCATGGGCGGCCAGGCCGGCAACGCGATCATCTGGGACTTCTACGAGCGCTACGCCCGCGACGACTTCAAGGGCTACAAGGTGCTGGTGGTGCACGGTGACGGCGGCATGAGCCTGCACACCCGCGGCAAGCCGGTGCGCACCCTGGCCGATCTCGCCGGCCTCAAGCTGCGTGCCTCCAGCCGCACGGCGGCGAAGACCGTGGAAAGCCTGGGCGCGACCCCGGTGAGCATGCCGCCGGCGCAGATGACCGAGGCGATCTCCAAGGGCGTGGTCGACGGCGCACTGGCCGCGTGGGAGGTGGTGCCGGCGACCAAGCTGGACGAGGTGACCCGCTACCACAGCGATGTGCCGGCCGGGCAGCCGGCCTTCGGCTACACGGTGCTGACCCTGCTGATGAACCAGCGCCGCTTCGACAGCCTGCCGGCCGACCTGCAGGCGATCATCGAGCGCAACAGCGGCAAGGTGCTGTCCGAGCGTTTCGCCACCGCCTGGGACGCGGCCACCGCCAAGGCCCACGACGCGACGCCGGCCGACGGCCTGGTGGTGCTGGACGACGCCGCCTACGGCGAGATGCGCAAGGCATCCGATGGCGCGGTGCAGGGCTGGATCGACGAGGCGGATGCCAAGGGCCTGGACGGCAAGGCGCTGGTGGAAGCCGTGCGCACGCTGGCCGGCTCGGGGCACTGAGGCCATGAAGGAATCGCTGCATTTCGATCTCGACGCGTGCGATCAAGAGGGCCTGGTACGCCGGGCCCTGCTGCGCCTCACCCATGGTTTCGCCCTGGCTGGTGGCGGCATCATCCTGGCCCTGGTGGGCATGTCGGTGGTGTCCATCGTCGGCCGCAAGCTGTTCTCCGCGCCGATCCGTGGCGACATGGAACTGGTGGAGGTGGGGGCTGCGGTGGCCATCGCCGCCTTCCTGCCGTTGTGCGAGCTGCGCGGCACGCACATCCGCGTGGACGCGCTGACCCACTGGCTGCCCGCCGGGGTGCGCCGGGCGCTGGACGCGTTCGCCCATCTGCTGTGCTGCGCGGTGGCCTGGCTGCTGGCCTGGCGCACCAGCCTGCAGATGCTCGACAACCGCGAGTTCGGCGACGTCACCACGCTGCTGTCGATCCCGTTGTGGATTCCCCTGGCGCTGATCGTGCCGAGCCTGGTGCTCCTGGGGCTCTGCGCCCTGGCCCGGGTGGCGCGGGTGCTGGGCGGCGCGGGAGGTGAGGCATGAGCGGCCTGGCCCTGGGGCTGATCGCGCTGGCGATCACCATGACCCTGTTGCTGCTGCGCGTGCACATCGGCCTGACCATGCTGGTGGGCGGCGCGGCCTGCTTCTGGGCGGTCAACGACGGCGACCTGTCGAGCCTGCTGTTCACCCTCAACGACCTGGCCTATTCGCGCCTGTCCAACTACGACCTGGCGGTGATCCCGCTGTTCGTGATGATGGGCCAGTTCGCCACCCACGGTGGCCTGTCGCGCTCGATCTTCCGCTGCGCCTCGGCCTTCATCGGCCACTGGAAGGGCGGCATGGGCATGTCCGCCATCGGCGCCTGCGCGGGCTTCGGCGCCATCTGCGGCTCCTCCCTGGCCACCGCGGCGACCATGAGCCACGTGGCGCTGCCCGAGCTGCGCCGGCACAACTATTCCGGGCGCCTGGCCACCGCCACCGTGGCGGCCGGCGGCACCCTGGGCATCCTCATACCGCCGTCGGTGCCGCTGATCATCTATGCGGTGCTGACCCAGGAGTCCATCGCCAAGCTCTTCGTCGCCGCCGTGGTACCGGGGGTGATCGCCATCATCGGCTACGTGCTGGTGCTGCGGATCATGGTGGCACGGGACGAGTCCCAGGCCACCGTCTCGCCCAGGGCATCACTGGCCGAGCGCGGCCGCGCGCTGGTCAGCGTGCTGCCGGTGATCGGCGTGTTCCTGGTGGTGATCGTCGGCATCTACGGCGGCTGGGCCAACCCCACCGAGGCGGCCTCCATCGGCGCGGCGGCCTGCGGCATCCTCGCCTTCACCCAGGGCGGCATGCGCTGGAAGGGCATGCGCGCCAGCCTCCTGGGCACGGCGGAAACCTCGGCGATGATCTTCCTCGTGCTGCTGGGCGCGGACCTGCTCAACTCCGGCCTGGCGCTGACCCAGATGCCGGGCGAGCTGGCGGCCTGGGTGATCGGCAGCGGCCTGGCACCGATGCTGGTGCTGCTGGTCATCCTCGGCCTTTACCTGGCGCTGGGCTGCGTGATGGATTCGCTGGCGATGATCCTGCTGACCATCCCGATCTTCTACCCGATGATCATGGGCCTGGATTTCTTCGGCCTGAGCGAGTCCGACAAGTCCATCTGGTTCGGCATCCTCGCGCTGATGGTGGTGGAGATCGGCCTGATCCATCCGCCCCTGGGCATGAACCTGTTCATCGTCCAGCGCGCCGCCGGCGACGTGCCCTACGGCGAGACCGCCAGGGGCATCGTGCCGTTCCTCTGCTCGGACCTCGCCCGCATCGCGCTGCTGGTGGCCTTCCCGGGCCTGAGCCTGTGGCTGCTGAGCCTCTGATCGTCCCTCGCTGCACCTGGCCGCCTGCGGGCGGCCTTTTTTCGTCCGCCATCCCCACGCTCCCTCGAACGCCCTGGAACCTGCCCATGACCGCCCACCCCAAGCGCCTGATCCTGCTGCTCGCCGCCCTGGTGGCCTTCGGGCCGCTGTCCATCGACATGTACCTGCCCAGCCTGCCGCTGATCGCCCGTGACCTGGGGGCGCCGGAGGCGCGGGTGCAGTTGACCATCGGCGTGTTCCTCGCCGGGCTGTGCCTCGGGATGCTGGCCTACGGGCCGCTGTCGGACCGCTTCGGCCGGCGGCGCCTGCTGCTGGGCGGCATCGCGCTCTACCTGGCGGCCAGCCTGGGGTGCGCGCTGGCGGTCGAGGTCGAGCACCTGCTGGCCTGGCGCCTGCTGCAGGCCCTGGGTGGTGCGGCGGCATCGGTGCTGGCGCGGGCCATCGTGCGTGACCTGTTCCCGGTGGGCGATGCGGCGCGGGTGCTGTCGCTGATGCACCTGGTGACCATGTTCGCCACCCTGGTGGCGCCGCTGCTGGGCGGCTATCTGATGCTGCTCGCCGGCTGGCGTTCGCTGTTCCTGCTGTTGATGGCCTTCGCCGGGCTGTGCCTGGCGGCGGTGGCGCTGAAGATTCCCGAGACCCACCCGCCCCAGGCGCGCAGCCATTCCCTCGCGGCGGCCTTCATCGCCTATGGGCACCTGGCGCTGCGGCCACGGGCGCTGGGCTACATCCTCTGCATGGGGTCGTGCTTCGCCGGGATGTTCGCCTTCATCACGGCCTCGCCCTTCGTCTACATCGGCCACTTCGGCGTCTCGCCCCAGGGGTATGGCTGGCTGTTCGGCCTGAACATCGCCGGGATCATCGTCGCCACCGCCGCCAATGCGCGCCTGGTGGGGCGGCTGGGGCCGCGCCGGTTGCTGTTCCTCGGTGCGCTGGTGGCGGCGACGGCGGGGAGCGCGCTGGCGTTGCTGGTCACGCTCGGCCTGGGCGGGCTGCCGGCGATCGTCGTTTGCGTGGTGCTCTACGTCAGCGTCACCGGGATGCTCGGCGCCAACTGCCTGGCCTCGCTGCTCGCCGAGTTCCCCCAGCGGGCTGGCGCGGCGGCGGGACTGGCGGTGGCGACCCAGTTCGGCCTGGGCACGGCGGCCAGCGCGCTGGTGGGCAGCTTCTACGACGGTACGCCGCTGCCGATGGCGCTGGTGATGGGCGGCTGCGGAGCCGGTTGCCTGGTGGCGGCCACGTTCGCCCGTCGCTGAGCCCGCCGGCTAGGTCGGGCTCCTGCTCGGGTGGCGTGCCAGCCACAGGCAGTAGCCGAGCAGCAGCGTGCCCCCCAGGGCCAGCACCGGCGGGGCGCCGAGGTGCGAGGCGAGCAGGCCGGCCGCGAGGCCGCCCAGGGCGTCGAAGCCGAAGCGGGTGGAGGTGTAGAGCGCCACGATGCGGCCGCGCAAGGCTTCCGGGGCGCTGCTCTGCAGGATGATGTTGGTGCCGACGTTGCTGCAGGAGATGCCGAAGCCGAGCACCGCCATGGCCGCCAGCGACAGCGGCAGGTGGCTGCTCCAGGCGAAGACCAGCATGGCCAGGCCGCAGGCGGTGGAGGAGAGCAGGATCAGCCGCGACAGGGCGCTGCCGCCGACATGGCTGGCGAGCACGATGCTCGACAGCAGCGAGCCGGCCCCGGCCGCGCCCCAGAGCCAGCCGAGGGTGGTGGCATCGCCGCCGAAGATGTCCTTGGCGAACACCGGCAGCAGCACCACGTAGCTCGATGCGGTGAGGTTCAGGGCCAGCACGCTGAGGATCATCAGGCGGATCTTCGGGTCACCCCGCGCGTAGTCCAGCCCCTCGCCGAAGACGTTGCGGAACGAGCCCGCCGCCCTTGGCGTCGGCGCCATGCGCACCCACAGCAGCCCGGTCATCAAGGCCAGGTAGGACACCGCGTTGAGGGCGAAGCACACCGCCTCGCTGACGAAGCCGAGCAGCAGCCCGGCCAGCGGCGGGCCGATGAAGCGCGAGAGGGTGAAGAGCATGGCGTTCAGTGCCAGGGCGTTGGGCAGGTCCGCTCGGTCGTCGACGAACTGGCTGAGCAGCGACTGGCGCAGCGGCGTGTCCACCGCGTTGAGCACGCCGAGCAGGGCGGCCATGGCCACCAGCAGGGTCGGGCCGATCGTCCCGCTCGCGGTGAGCGCCGCCAGGCCCAGGGCCTGCAGGCCGAGCAGGCCTTCGACGACGATCAGCAGGCGGCGCTTGTCGTGGCGGTCGATCCAGGCGCCGGCGAAGGGGCCGACCAGCAATTGCGGCAGCAGGGCGGCGCAGGTGGTGACGCCGAGCAGCGCGGCGGAGCCGGTGAGGCGATAGACCAGCCAGGCCAGCGCCACCTGCTGGATCCAGGTGCCGAGGGTGGAAATGCAATGGCCGGTGAAGTAGAGGCGGAAGTTGCGATGGCGCAGGGCACGCAGGGCGTTGGGCAGCTGGATCATCGAGGGCGTTCGGGCTGGGCTTGGGGGCTGGGTTCTCGCCGGTGAATGCTAAAGCAAAAGATGGATCGTTAATACATTAAGTGTTCGTCGGCGGTGCTTTTGCCGGATACCGGTGATTCGCCATGGAAAGTGCAATCGAGTATCCGGAACGTGCATTTTTCGCCCGGCCCCAGCTCTTCATAATGACCCCCAGGCCACCGCCATGGGCCCTTTCGCCAAGGGGCGCCAGGGCTTCTCCCGAACGGTGGCGACTAACAATAAATAGACTGGGTATCCCGCATGAAAAAGCCAAATCCTCTGCTCGCCGACCTCCGTGCCATCCTGCCCGCCATCGCTGCCAACGCCGCCCGCGCGGAGCAGGAGCGCATGGTGCCCGCCGAGAACATCGCCCTGCTCAAGGGCATCGGCATGCACCGTGCCCTCCAGCCCAAGGCCTATGGCGGCCTGGAGATCTCCCTGCCGGAATTCGCCGACTGCGTGGTCGCCCTGGCCGGCGCCTGCGGGGGCACTGCCTGGGCCTTCAGCCTGCTGTGCACCCACAGCCACCAGCTGGCGATGTTCTCCAAGCGCCTGCAGGACGAGATCTGGGGCGAGAACCCGGACGCCACCGCGAGCAGCAGCATCGCGCCGTTCGGCAAGGCCGAGAACGTCGAGGGCGGCATCATCCTCAACGGCGAGCTGGGCTGGAGCAGCGGTTGCGACCATGCCGAGTGGGCCATCGTCGGCTTCCGCCGGCCGGTGGGCGAGGGCGAGCCGCCGGTCTACTGCTTCGGCGTGGTGCCCCGCGCCGACTACGAGATCCGTGACGACTGGTTCGTCGCCGGCATGCGCAGCAGTGGCACCAAGACGCTGATCCTCAAGGACGTGTTCATCCCCGACCACCGTATCGAAGCGGCCAAGGACATGATGGAAGGCCGCTCTGCTGGCTTCGACCTGTACCCGGACAGCAAGATCTTCTACGCCCCCTATCGCCCGTACTTCGCCAGCGGCTTCGCGGCCATCAGCCTGGGCGTCGCCGAGCGCATGCTGGTGGCCTTCGCCGAGAAGACGAAGAACCGCGTGCGCGCCTACACCGGCGTCAGCGTCGGTACCGCGACCCCGGCGCTGATGCGCCTGGCCGAGTCCACCCACCAGGTCGCCGCTGCCCGCGCCTTCCTGGAGAAGACCTGGCAGGAGCACGCCGAGCACGGTGAGCGCCATCAGTACCCGGACCGCCAGACCCTGGCCTTCTGGCGCACCAACCAGGCCTATGCGGTGAAGATGTGCATCCAGGCGGTGGATCGCCTGTTCGAGGCCGCCGGCGGCACCGCCTGGTTCGAGTCCAACGAGATGCAGCGCCTGTTCCGCGACGCGCACATGACCGGCGCCCACGCCTACACCGACTACGACGTCTGCGCGCAGATCCTCGGACGCGAACTGATGGGCCTCGAACCCGACCCGAGCATGGTCTGACCAGCTCCGCCTCCACCCCGATCGTCCACCTGCCAGCCGGGCGCGAGCCCGGTTGCGAGGATTCGCCATGACCCAACAGAACAATGAAGCGGGCTTCGACCCGCGTGCCTTCCGCCGTGCCCTGGGCAATTTCGCCACCGGAGTGACCGTCATGACCGCTGCCGCCGACGGGCGCCGCGTGGGCATGACCGCCAACAGCTTCAACTCGGTGTCGCTGGACCCGCCGCTGGTGCTCTGGAGCATCGACAAGCGCGCCACCAGCCACGAGGTGTTTTCCCGTGCCGGGCACTTCGCGGTGAACGTGCTGGCCGCCGACCAGATCGACATCTCCAACCAGTTCGCCCGCCCCAGCGAGGACCGCTTCGCCGGGCTGCGGGTGGAGGAGGGCGCCGGGGGTGCTCCGCTGCTGGAGGAGTGTGCCGCGCGCTTTGAGTGCGAGAAGTACCAGGAGCTGGACGGCGGTGATCACTGGATCCTGATCGGCAAGGTCGTCGCCTTCGACGATTTCGGTCGCGCGCCGCTGCTCTATCACCAGGGTGCCTATTCGGCGGTGCTGCCCCATCCGCGTCTGCTGAAGAAGAACGAGGCGGCCACCCGTACCGCCTTCCAGGGGCGCCTCAGCCACAACCTCTACTACCTGATGACCCAGGCGGTGCGCAGCTACCAGGAGGACTACCAGCCGCGGCAGCTCGCCACCGGCCTGCGCACCAGCGAGGCACGCATGCTGATGGTGCTGGAAAAGGATGCCAGCCTGGACATGGCCGCGCTGCAGCAACTGGTGGCGATGCCGACGCGGGAGATCGAGGCGGCGGTGGATACGCTGACCCGCAAGGGCATGCTCTGCGGCGATGCCAGCGGCTGCAGCCTGACCCCGGTGGGCATGGACCAGGCGGAAACCCTCTGGGAGATCGCCGAGCAGCAGCAGGACCGGGTGTTCTCGCGCTTCAGCGAGCAGCAGATCGAGGCTTTCAGGGACGTGCTGCGGGCCATCGCCTGCCTCGGCGAGGGCTGAGCAGGCGGGGCGGCCAGGCGCGCGTCAGACGGCGTCGCGCATGGCGCGCAGGTCCAGGGCGTCCTGGTTCATGCGCTGGATGACGTTGAACAGTTGCTGGCGCAGGGACTCGTCGCCGATTCGGTCGGCGGCGCGCATCACGGCGACGGCGGCGTCCTCGTTGTGGATGGCGACTCTTTCCAGGTTCTTGCGAAAGTCTCGTGTGGCGCGTGTCACGGGTAGGGCCTCGGGGAAAACTGTGCGCAGCCTAGCGGAGGAATGTTGCCGTGAAGTTGCAGCGAGCCAGCCTGGCAAGGGCCTGCAACAGATTCTCCGGCGCAAAAAAAACCGACCTGCAAGAGGTCGGTACTGCCCATATGGGCCTGCCAATCAGAAGCATTCTGCATGCATCCATCTGCCGTTGGATGCAAGGCCATGATCGTGGGATTGGATGACGATTTCATGTCACGCGTGTGACGTTTTCATTCGAGCGTGGGAAGCCATGTCCTCAGGACGTGGTCATGAGTCATCGGCTCTGCCTGTGAGGATTAAAGCGGAGGACCCGACAGGATCGTAGGGTGTGCCGTGCGCACCGCCGCACGGTGCTTCCGGCGAGTTCCAGGTGCGCGCAGCACACCCTACGCGCGAAGTGAGCGGCGGCTGCATGCTCCGAGGTCTGATTGCGCCCTCCGCCAGGGGAGCAAAAGCAAAGCCACGCTCTAACGTGGTATCGGTCCTGAGGGTAAAGCCCGTCGGTGATGGGACGCCTTCGTGAACCACGGGCAGGCTTCAGGTAGCATCGGCGGCTTCGACGACCCTGGCCCGCTTCGCAATGAACAAAGACGATATTTCGAAATTCGACATCAGCACCCAGCTCACCATGCTCGGCCGCGACCCGGCGGAGCAGTTCGGCTTCGTCAACGCGCCGCTCTACAAGGGCTCGACCATCATCTACAAGACGCTGGACGACATCGAGGCCCGGCGCAGCCGCTTCTCCTACGGCACGGCCGGGTCGCCGACCATCGCCCACCTGGAGGATGCCTGGACCCAGCTGACCGGCGCCGAGGGCACCGTGCTGTCGTCCTCGGGCCTGGGGGCCGTGGCCCTGGCGCTGTTCAGCACCACCAAGGCGGGCGATCACATCCTGGTGCCCGACAGCGTCTACCGGCCCACGCGCAATTTCTGCAACCAGATGCTGGCCCGCTACGGCGTGACCACCACCTACTACGACCCGATGATCGGCGCCGATATCGAACGCCTGATCGGGCCGAACACCAGCACCCTGTTCCTCGAGGCGCCGGGTTCCCAGACCTTCGAGGTGCAGGACATCCCGGCGATGGTCGCGATCGCCCGCCGTCACGGGGTGAAGACCATCCTCGACAACACCTGGGCCACGCCGATCTTCTTCCGTGGCCACGACCACGGCATCGACCTGACCGTGGAGGCCGGCACCAAGTACCTGGGTGGCCATTCCGACATCCTGCTCGGCCTGGTGACGGCCAACCAGGCCTGCTGGCCGGCGTTGCGCGCCACCTACGACTCCATGTCGATGCTGCCCGGTGCTGAGGACTGCGTGCAGGCGCTGCGTGGCATGCGCACGCTGTTCCTGCGGCTCAAGGAAGCGGAACGCCGTGGCCTGGAGCTGGCCCGCTGGCTGAGCGAGCGCCCCGAGGTCTCCCGCGTGCTGCACCCGGCCTTCGAGAGCTGCCCGGGGCACGCCCACTGGAAGCGCGATTTCAAGGGCTCGTCCGGGCTGTTCTCCATCGTGCTGGCGCCCGGCTACAGCCGCGACGGGCTGGCGGCGATGCTCGACAACCTGTCGATCTTCAGCATGGGCTTCTCCTGGGGGGGCTACGAGAGCCTGGTGATCCCCTTCGATTGCCGCACCTACCGCACCGCGACGCACTGGCAGGCGGAAGGTTTCGCCTTGCGGCTGCAGGTCGGCCTGGAGGACATGGACGACCTGAAGGACGACCTGGCGCGCGGCTTCGAGCGTCTGCGCACGGCTGGCTGACCTGGATCAGGACGGGGTGGGCGGCTCAGGTGCCGTTGCGCCCTGGCAGCAACTGGCTATAGGGGGCTTCCGGGCCGGGGCCAGCGGAGCGGCGTAGCAGGCGCACGTCGGTGACCTCGATCCCGCAGTCGGTCAGCCAGTCCTGGATGGCTTCGCTGGAGCGCGAGGGACGGGCCTTGCCGGGGAATTCGAGCGTGTAGATGGAAAAGCCGATGGCCTTGATGTTGGGTATGTCCCGCGTGTTCATCTTCATGTGGCGGGCTTCGCCCTTGAAGCTGTAGCTGATCAACCATTCCATAAGCGCCTGCGGCCCCGCCCCATTCCGTCCTGCACCGGCACGCCGATGACCCCTTGATATCAAGAGCGCAAAACTAGCAGAACCAGCGAGTCAGGCAATGCTAGCCATCTGCTGCAACCCCCGGGCTTGAGCATCCTCGCGACACGGCGACGAAGGGCGCGTGGCGGCATGCAGCGGATGGGCCTTTTTGCGGTCAATCACCTGTCGGTATCCACCTTCAGGGGGTTGTCATGTGCGGAGGCGTCGAGGTGGCGGGTCGCTTCACCGGGAACGGCAGGGCCAGGCGGATCTATTTCCAGAGCCCCGGGGCGGAGCTGCCCGTGGTGCAGCCCGACGGTTCCATCCAATGGATTCCCTGGGGGCGCCGGCCACGGCAGCCCGGCGCCTTGCCCGCCAGCGGCTGGGCGCGGGAGAACTGCATGACGCTGGAGGCCTGGGAGCGGTATCGGCCCCAGGCGGTGAAGATCGCCGTGCAGCGCTATATGGAAAGGGACAGGGCACAGCAGCCGCACTGGTTCGACCTCGTGGCCAGCCAGTGCCTGCAGGGGGTGTTGCTGGAAGCGGAGCGGGAGCGCCGGGTCTATGTGGTGATCGGGCAGCCGCCACCGGGCTGCGAGTTCATCCAGGATCGCTGGCCGCTGATTGCGGCCTGAGGGCCTCGGGTCAGTTCTCGACCAGGTGCGTGGTGACCCCTGACACGCCGATCTCCTGGGAGGCGAGCACCTTGTTCTCGAAGGACGAGCCGCCCAGGTTGCGGTCGACCTCGAGCTGCCCACGGTGCTCGGCGATGATGTGCGCCAGGGCCAGCTCCAGCCCCATTTCCTTCTCGGTATGACGTACGCGCAGACTCCTCGGCACGCCCCTGAGCTTGTACTGGATGTCGAAGTAATGCATTGCAGCCTTCCTTGTTGGCGAACCCGGCTTTCACTCACGCAGCGATAGTGCCGCGAGAACCGAGGGCTGCGCCAGTCCGAACCGGTATTTTTCGTCGCCTCGGGTCGTGCCCGCACGCGGGGATGCAGGCAGGCTCGCCTGCGACCAAGGGGTTGGAGCGGCGAGTGGCCCTCCAGGTTCCGGCTCCGTGCAGGGCGGCACGCATGAGGGCTGCCGAGGGTGGTCGTCGGTTCCGGCCTGCTGCGGTTCAGGCACCGCAGGTGCGGGGGCGGAAGCTGCGCCGGTTGGCGATGGCGATGGCGAACTCCTCGTTGAGCACCTTGCTCAGTTGCCTGATGGCCAGCGGGGAGGAGAGTTCGGCCAGGGTCATGCCGTGGAGGGTGATGACGTCCAGGTCGGCGCGGCCGGTGAACTGCAGGGAGAGGGTGCCGCTGTCGAGGCGGGTCGCCTCGCACATGTAGGCGGGCATGTAGAGGGTGAAGAGCTTGCCGATATCGGCCATACCCAGCGTCATATCCGATTCCTCCTTGAAGTGGATGCAAGCTGACCATCGGGTCACGGCTCAGCGTAGGCCAAATCCCGCAGCTGTAAATGCCGTCAGCGTGAGCCGGGTCACGTCGTTGAAAAGGGTATTCGCCCGCTCGGCCAATTTCCCCGTGCAGGCCGCAGCCCGCGCGGATACGGGGTTATGACCAATCGGTCAGGAATTGTCTTTTTCATATGCGCATTTTTTGTATACAACGCGCTAGCCATATGGGGACACTTTTGTTTACATTGCGCCCACAACAACGACAAGAAGTGAGTGCACCTCCTCATGAACAAGCTCTCCCAAGCTACGTCCGTCGCACCACGTCCGGAAGACGAGAACCTTGGCATCGGCGCCAACCTCGCTTATGGATTGCAGCACGTTCTCACCATGTACGGCGGTATCGTTGCCGTCCCCCTGATCCTCGGCCAGGCGGCAGGGCTCAGCCCCTCCGAAATCGGCCTGCTGATCGCCGCCTCGCTGTTCGCCGGCGGCCTCGCGACCCTGCTCCAGACCCTCGGCCTGCCGTTCTTCGGTTGCCAGCTGCCCCTCGTCCAGGGCGTTTCCTTCGCCGGCGTCGCCACCATGATCGCCATCCTCGGCAGCAACAACGGCGAGGGCGGCATCCAGTCCGTCCTCGGGGCGGTGATGGCCGCATCGCTGATCGGCCTGCTGATCACGCCCGTCTTCTCCCGCGTCACCAAGTTCTTCCCGCCGCTGGTCACGGGGGTGGTGATCACCACCATCGGCCTGACGCTCATGCCTGTCGCCGCGCGCTGGGCCATGGGCGGCAACAGCCAGTCGCCCGAGTTCGGCAGCATGACCAACATCGGCCTGGCCGGCATGACCCTGGCCATCGTGCTGCTGCTGAGCAAGATCGGCAGCTCCACCATCTCGCGCCTGTCGATCCTGCTGGCGATGGTGATCGGCACCCTGATCGCCATGGCGCTGGGCCTGACCGACTTCTCCAAGGTCGGCGAGGGGCCGATCTTCGCCCTGCCGTCGCTGCTGCACTTCGGCATGCCGACCTTCCATTTCGCCGCGATCCTGTCGATGTGCATCGTGATCCTGGTGACCCTGGTGGAAACCTCGGCCGACATCCTCGCCGTCGGCGAGATCATCGGCACCAAGGTGGACTCCAAGCGCCTCGGCAACGGCCTGCGCGCCGACATGCTGTCCAGCGTCCTGGCGCCCCTGTTCGGCTCCTTCACCCAGAGCGCCTTCGCCCAGAACGTCGGCCTGGTCGCCGTCACCGGGGTGAAGAGCCGCTACGTGGTCGCCACCGGCGGCCTGATCCTGGTCACCCTGGGCCTGCTGCCGGTCATGGGCCGGGTGGTCGCCGCCGTGCCGACCTCGGTGCTCGGTGGTGCCGGCATCGTGCTCTTCGGCACCGTTGCCGCCAGTGGCATCCGCACCCTGGCCAAGGTCGACTACCGCAACAACATGAACCTGATCATCGTCTCCACCTCCCTCGGCTTCGGCATGATCCCGATCGCCGCGCCGAGCTTCTACGAGCACTTCCCGGCCTGGTTCGAGACCATCTTCCACTCCGGCATCAGCTCGGCGGCGATCATGGCCATCCTGCTGAACCTGGTGTTCAACCGCTTCACCGCCGGCAACCCCGACCAGCCTTCGGTGATTTCCGCCGGCCACGAACGCAGCCTGCGCTACACCGACATCGCCGCGCTGAACGACGGTGACTACTTCCAGAACGGCAAGCTGTACGACGCCGCCGGCAACGAAGTCCCGCTGGCCGATGACGACGATCATGGAAGCCACGCGCCAAGGCCGACGCGCAGCCAGGCCGACGCGGTGCACTGACGCGCCTCCCGAACGAAAGACCCGGCCCCAGTGGCCGGGTCTTTCGTTCGGGGCCCACTGGCCACGCCCCTGCGTGTGGCCCTGCGAATGGGCGACGGAAGAAGGGCGCAGGGAACCCCGGGGGCCTTCCTGCAATCTCTGATAACGCCTTGTAACCGCTGCCCGGGCCATTGCGTTTGACCTGGGCCGGCACCTTCACCAAGCTACGCGCTTCGTCCCAACCGCCCAGGATTGCCCGCGTGACCCAAGCTTTGCGCCACTGGCGCCGAACCCTCTGCTGCCTCCTTCCCCTCGCTGCGCTGCTGGCCGGCTGCGACCAGGGCGAACCCGAGAAGCCGACGCCGCCGGCCAAGGCCACCACCTACCTCGCCGTCGACTGGAGCCAGGTGCCGGCCACGGCCGATGAGGAACTGCTCAATGGCTTCGCCGCCTGGCGTTCGGCCTGCACGCGGCTGGCCAAGGACCCGGTCTGGTCCGCCACGTGCGCCGCCGCCGCGCCGGTGCCGATGGAGGCTGGCGCCGTCCGCGCGTTCATCGGCGCCAACCTCCAGCCCTACAGCCTGCGCTCGGCGGAGAAGGGCGAGCACGGCCTGATCACCGGCTACTACGAGCCCGTCTACCCCGGCCACCTGCAGCGCACCGAGCAGGGCCAGGTGCCGGTCTACGGCGTGCCGGACGACCTCATCGTCGTCGCCCTGGACGAGATCTACCCCGAACTCAAGGGCAAGCGCCTGCGAGGCCGCCTCGAAGGCCGCGTGCTCAAGCCCTACGACGATGCCGCCACCATCCGTGGCCAGGGCGTGAAGGCGCCGGTGCTGGCCTGGCTCAATGACCCGATGGACCTGCAGTTCCTGCAGATCCAGGGTTCCGGGCGCATCCAGCTCGACGACGGCCGCCAGTTGCGTATCGGTTACGCCGACCAGAACGGCCACCCCTATCGTCCCGTCGGTCGCTGGCTGGTGGAACAGGGGCTGCTGCAGAAGGAGGAGGTGAGCATGGGCCGCATCCGCGACTGGGCCGTCGCCAACCCCGGCCGGGTCGACGAGCTGCTGGCCAGCAACCCCAGCTACGTGTTCTTCAGTGCCCGCCCGGACAGCAACGAAGGCCCGCGCGGCTCCCTCAACGTGCCGCTCACCGCCGGCTACAGCGTGGCCATCGACCGCAAGGTGATTCCGCTCGGCAGCCTGCTCTGGCTTTCCACCACCCGCCCGGACGGCGCCCCCGTGGTGCGCCCGGTCGCCGCCCAGGACACCGGTGGCGCCATCGTCGGCGAAGTGCGAGCGGACCTGTTCTGGGGCACCGGAAAGGAGGCCGGCGAACTGGCCGGCAACATGAAGCAGGAAGGGCGTATCTGGATGCTCTGGCCCAAGGGCATGCCGCTGCCGGAGACGCCCTGAGCCCTTGCATGCGAAGCACTCCGGCGCCTCCCTTTGGTCTATAGGTAGCAGGCGACCAAGCGCTGACCGCGAAGGAGGAACTCCGTGAACCGCATCATTCCCCATGCCCTGCTGGCCCTGGTGCTTGCAGCCGCGTGGATCGCCCCGGCCCAGGCCCTGACCCTGCGTTGCAGCAAGGGCCTGGTGCTGCAGGAGGACAGCCTGGAGGACGTGCTGCGCAAGTGCGGTGAGCCGGACAAGCGCGTGCGCACGCTGCCGGCCCTGCGCAACAACGGGGTGCCCAAGCTCAACGCGGTGACCGTGGACATCTGGACCTACGGCCCGCGCAACGGCATGACCCGCGAGTTGCACTTCATCGAAGGCAAGCTGAAGGAAGTCAGGAGTTCGCGCGACTAGGCGATCGGGCAGGCGCGAGCCGGCCGCGCCACGTAGAATCGCGCCCCTGAATCTTTCTTCGAGGTCGCAAGGTGGAACTACAGCAGGGCTTCGTCCTGACCCGGCACTGGCGCGATACGCCCGCGGGCACGGAAGTGGCGTTCTGGCTGGCCACCGACGATGGCCCCCGCTACCTGCGCCTGGCGCCGCAGACGTCCGTCGCCTTCATCCCCGCCCAGCAGCGCGAACGTGCCGAAGCACTGCTGCGTGACGAACGCGGCGTCGAGCTGCGGCCGCTGGGGCTCTGCGACTTCCGCCATCGCCCGGTGCTCGGCCTGTACTGCCAGCAGCACCGCCAGCTGATCGGCCTGGACAAGGCCCTGCGCCAGGCCGGCGTCGACGTATTCGAAGCCGATATCCGCCCGCCGGAGCGCTACCTGATGGAGCGCTTCATCACCGCGCCGGTGCTGTTCGGCGGCACGCCCGATGCCGAGGGCGCGCTGGTGGACGGGCAGATGAAGCCCGCCCCCGGCTACCGCCCGCGTCTGCGCCTGGTGTCCCTGGACATCGAGACCACCCTCCACGGCGAGCTCTATTCCATCGCCCTGGAAGGCTGCGGCCAGCGCCAGGTCTACATGCTCGGCCCGGCCAACGGCGATGCCGGCGAGGTGGACTTCGCCCTGGAGTACTGCGACGACCGCGCGCAACTGCTCGAACGCCTCAACCAGTGGCTGGTGGAGCACGACCCGGACGCCATCATCGGCTGGAACCTGGTGCAGTTCGACCTGCGCGTGCTCAACGAGCACGCCAGGCGCCTCAAGGTGCCGCTGCGCCTGGGGCGCGGCGGCGAGGCCATGGGCTGGCGCGAGCACGGCAGCCGCAACAACCACTACTTCGCCGAGGCGCCGGGGCGGCTGATCATCGACGGCATCGAGGCGCTGCGCTCGGCCACCTGGAGCTTCCCCTCGTTCAGTCTGGAGAACGTCGCCCAGACCCTGCTCGGCGAAGGCAAGGCCATCGACACCCCCTACCAGCGCATGGACGAGATCAACCGCATGTTCGCCGAGGACAAGCCCGCCCTGGCGCGCTACAACCTCAAGGACTGCGAGCTGGTGACGCGCATCTTCGAGAAGACCGAACTGCTCACCTTCCTTCTCGAACGCGCCACGGTCACCGGCCTGCCTGCCGATCGCAGCGGTGGCTCGGTCGCCGCCTTCTGCCATCTGTACATGCCGCTGATGCACCGCCAGGGCTTCGTCGCGCCCAACCAGGGCGAGCGCATGCCCGAGGCCAGCCCGGGCGGCTTCGTCATGGATTCGCGCCCCGGGCTGTACGAGTCGGTGCTGGTCCTGGACTACAAGAGCCTGTACCCCTCGATCATCCGCACCTTCCTCATCGATCCGGTGGGGCTGGTGGAGGGCCTGCGCCAGCCCGATGACGCGCACTCGGTGCCGGGGTTCCGCGAGGCACGCTTCTCGCGCACGCGGCATTGCCTGCCGTCGATCGTCGAGCGGGTCTGGCAGGGGCGGGAGACGGCCAAGCGCGAGCGCAACCAGCCGCTGTCCCAGGCGCTGAAGATCATCATGAACGCCTTCTACGGGGTGCTCGGCTCCAGCGGCTGCCGCTTCTTCGATCCGCGCCTGGCCTCGTCCATCACCCTGCGCGGCCACGAGATCATGCGCCGCACCCGCGCGCTGATCGAGGCGCAGGGGCACCAGGTGATCTATGGCGATACCGACTCCACCTTCGTCTGGCTGGGCGCTGCCCATGGCGAAGAGGAGGCCGCGGCCATCGGGCGTGCGCTGGTGCAGCGGGTCAACCTGTGGTGGCGCGAGCACCTGCTGGCCGAGTACGGCCTGGAGAGCGCGCTGGAGCTGTAGTACGAGACCCACTACAGGCGCTTCCTGATGCCCACGGTGAGGGGCGCGGAGGAGGGCAGCAAGAAGCGCTACGCCGGGCTGGTGATGCGCGCGGACGGCAGCGAGGAAATGGTCTTCAAGGGGCTGGAGACGGTGCGCACGGACTGGTCGCCGCTGGCCCAGCGCTTCCAGCAGGAGCTGTACCTGCGCATCTTCAACCGCGAGCCCTACCAGGACTACGTGCGCGAGTACGTGCGCCGCACCCTGGCCGGCGAGCTGGACGAGCTGCTGGTCTACCGCAAGCGCCTGCGCCGTCGCCTGGACGACTACGAGCGCAACGTCCCGCCCCATGTGCGCGCTGCGCGCCTGGCCGATGAGTACAACGACAGCCAGGGTCGACCCCGGCAGTACCAGAACGGCGGCTGGATCAGCTACCTGATCACCGTGGCCGGGCCCGAGCCGCTGGAGAACCGTCGTGCCGCCATCGACTACGACCATTACGTCACGCGCCAGCTGCAGCCGGTGGCGGACGCCATCCTGCCCTTCGTCCAGGGCGACTTCAGCCGCCTGATCGACGGCCAGCTCGACCTGTTCTGAGCCTCGCCCGGTCAGTCGGGGAGATTGACCAGGGGGATCGAATCACCGCCCGTGCGGTTCTGCTGGCGTTCCTCCATCCACTCGGCGACCCGTGCGCCGAACTCGGCAGGCACCTTGCGGCCCACGCGGCGGGCGATGTCGAGGATGGTCTGCTGGGCCAGCGCTTCTTCCATGCGCTTCTGCGCCGTCAGCATCACCGCGTGGACCGAACAGGTGCCTTCCAGCGCCCAGTCCGGCGGCGATCCCTCGAACAGCGCGCAACGCCCACGGATGTCGCGGCATTCGAAGATCGACTTGTTGCCATCGATGGCACGGACGATGTCCAGCACCGTGATCTCGTCCGAAGGGCGGGCCAGGCGGAAGCCGCCGCGCACGCCTTCGGTGGCCGCCACCAGCCCGGCCTTGGCCAGCTTGGTGAAGACCTTGGCCAGGTACTCCTGGGGCACGCCCTGGAGCTCGGCCATGTCACGCACGCTGGCTTCACGGCTGTCGCCGCGCTCGTCCACGAGAAAGAGCAGGCAGTGGATGCCGTACTCGACCCCTGCGCTGTAGAGAGACATTCATAACTCCGACTTTTATAGTCGCATATATAGTGCGAGCTGCATTCATTTGCCTCAAGGGAGGCGCCCTGTCCGGCGATGAATGGGAATGCCGTCCGTCGCCGGCCACGCCCGTGGCACAAGGCGGCGAGGGTGGGATCGGGGCGCGTCCTTGAGCGGTGCAGACAGCAGCATGGCGAGCGCGGGCCGGTGAGGGCAAAGAAAAAATGCTTGCCGAAAAAAACAACGATCAATATAGTCGTAGATATCGACGGTCGATGTCGCCATCTAGCGCAGCCGTACCCCGGCATGCAACTGGCGCCGTCGAGAGCCCGACCCCATTCGAACCGAACACGACCCTTACCTGTTGGAGAAACGAGCATGAAACAGCGCATCCTGATCGTCGGTGCAGGCTTCGGTGGCCTGTGGAGCGCACTCAGCGCCACCCGCCTGCTGGACATCCATGGCCGCACCGATGTCGAGGTCGCCGTCCTCGCGCCCCAGGCCGAGCTGCGTGTCCGCCCGCGCTTCTACGAAGCCGGCGTGCACCGCATGAAGGCGCCCCTGGGCGAGCTGTTCGCAGCCGTCGGCGTGCGCTTCGTCAAGGGGCTGGTGGAGCGCATCGATGTGGCAGGCAAGCGCGTGGCCTACCGCGACGAGCAGGGGGAGGCCTCCGAGCTGGCCTACGACCGCCTGGTCCTGGCCACCGGCAGCAGCGTGGTCCGGCCGAAGATGGCCGGTGTCGAGCACGCCTTCGATGTCGACCAGATCGAAGAAGCCATGCGTCTGGAAGAACACATCCGCGCGCTCGGCTCGCGTCCGGCCACCCGGGCCCGGAACACCGTGGTGGTCGCCGGCGGCGGCTTCACCGGCATCGAGACCGCCACCGAAATGCCGGCCCGCCTGCGCGAGGCCCTGGGCGACGACGCCGAGGTGCAGGTCATCGTGGTCGACCGTGGCAGCCGGATCGGCGCTGCCCTGGGCGATGGGCCGCGTGCGCAGATCATCGAAGCCTCGGAAGCGCTGGGCATCCAATGGTGCCTGGATGCCAGCGTCGCCTCGGTGGATGCCGGCGGCGTGACCCTCGCCGATGGCCGCCGCATCGACGCCGACACCGTGGTCTGGACCGTGGGCGTGCGCGCCAGCTCGCTGACCGAACAGATCCCCGCCGAGCGCGATGCGCAGGGGCGCCTGCACGTGGACCGCAGCCTCAAGGTGATCGGCCAGGACGCGGTCTACGCCACGGGCGACGTTGCCTACGCCGCCTGCGATGACCTGGGCCACTTCGCCCTGATGTCCTGCCAGCACGCCATTGCCCTGGGGCGCTCGGCCGGCAACAACGTCGCTGCCGACCTGCTCGGCGTCGAGCCCATTCCCTACAGCCAGCCCAAGTACGTCACCTGCCTGGACCTCGGTGCCTGGGGCGCCGTGTACACCGAAGGCTGGGATCGCCAGGTCAAGCTGGAGCGCGAGGAAGGCAAGCAGCTCAAGACCCAGATCAACAGCGTGTGGATCTACCCGCCGGCGGCCGACCGTGTCGAAGCGCTGGCCGCTGCGGACCCGCTGATCCCGGTCGTCGCGTAAACCGGGACGTCACCCCAGGCCCCGCCGGTCGCAGGACCGGCGGGGTTTTTTGCATGGGTGGGTTGCGCGAGGCTCACGAAACACCGCCCGACCCATCCGTATGCACACCCGCAGGATGGGTAGAGCGAAGCGAACCCCATGCGGTTGCATGCCCGCACCGTGCAAACAGGCGACGCTTCGCGGATGAATCCGCGCCCACGGCAGGGCCACCCCCAGGCACTGCCCGAGGAGCGGGCTCTACTGGCGATGCGCCCCGCATCAGGCCGGCCGCTGCATCACCACCAGGCGCAGGGCGAGGGCGCCGAACAGGCTGGCCAGACCCCACTTCTGCAGGTTGGCGAAGCGCCCGCGCCCGCCGAGGCGCCGACCCAGGGAGCCGCCGAACAGCCCGAGGCCCACGTGGAAGAGGAAGGCCAGCAGGGTGAGCAGGGCGCCCAGCAGCAGGAGCTGGGCGCTGATCGGGCCGCGCTCCGGCACCACGAACTGCGGCAGGAAGACGATGAAGAACAGCAGCGCCTTGGGGTTGAGCAGGCTGTTGAGGGTGGCGCGTACCAGCACCGTCCGCAGTGCCACCCACTCCACGGCGGAGCCACCGGCAGCAGCGCTGCTGCACAGGATCTTCCAGGCCATCCAGGCGAGGTAGAGCGCACCGGCGAAGCGGATGATGTCGAAGGAGGGCGGCCAGGCCGCCACCAGGCCGGTGATGCCGGCGGCGGTGAGCAGGGTCAGGATCGCATCCGCCAGGCTGATCCCCAGCGCCGCGGCGACACCACCACGCCACCCATGTGAAACCCCGTGGCTGATGACGAACGCCATGTTCGGCCCTGGCGAAACCAGCAGCAGCGCGACGGCGCAGGTGAAGAGCACGAAGGTGTCGAGGTCGGGCATGGCAGCGGTCCAGGGCGATGCCGCAGGGCGCGGTCGGTAGCGGAACACTACCCGGCCGTCGCCCTCGTCACCCGCTACAGCTGCACTGTTTTTTCGTGGAACACACGGCCTCAGGGGAGGGTGAGCGCCGGCGAGGTGGTCAGCGTCAGGCTCTGCAGCGTACAGCCGCCCAAGGGCTGGCTGGATGCCGAGAGGCTGTTGCCGGCGTTGCTCCAGCTCGTGGCCAGCACCGTGGCACCGGTGCCACAGGTGATGGTGCCGATCCTGATGCTCATGCCGGAGAAGTTCACGGCCGTTGCGCTGGTCGGCTGCCAGCCCCAGGGCAGGCCCTGCACGGCGACGGTCGAGCAGATCGGGTTGGCGCCGCCGATGGTGGCGGCGTTCAGCTGCGCCACACCGCCGTTGGCCAGGCCATGGACCGTGAGGGTGCAGGTCGCGGCGGGCAGCGCCGGGTTGTACTTGACGGTCAGCGGCCCGGTGGCGGTGAAGAGCCCCCAGGGGGTGAAGGCGGAGGAGGCCAGGGACCAGATGCCCAGGCCGAGCAGGGCCAGTATCTTCAGGGCGGTTCCGTAGGGATTCATCGTGTCGTTCCTTGCTTCGGAGTGCGGTCGCCCGGTGGCTGTCCTTGGCGCGGGGCGGTAGGGGCAGGCTAGACGCCATGGCTCGCCCGCCCCAGCCAGCCAAAGGATGGCGTGGAAAAGGCAGCAGCGGCGCCGTGGGAAGAAGCTACCCAGCGTGCACCCTGCATGGCCGCTCGACGCGCCCCGGTCACCTCTCTAATATGCAACCATTCGCTTGGATATCCGGACCTCGCCTTGACCCCTGCCCACGACCCCGCCGCCGGTTCCACCGCCTCGACGGCCGACCGAATCCTGCTGCTGGTGAAGACCCGCGGCCCGCTGTCCACCGCCACCCTGGCCCAGGTGCTGGAAATGACGCCCGAGGCAGCGCGCCAGCAGGTGCAGAAGCTGGTGGCGGCCGGGCTGCTGGCCGGGCGCCAGGAGCCGGTTTCCGGTGCGGGGCGGCCACGGCAGGCCTGGGTGCTCACCGACGCCGGCTATGCCCGTTTCCCCGATACCCATGCGCAGCTCACGGTGCAGCTGATCGCTTCGGTGCGCCAGCTGTTCGGCGAGGAGGGGCTCGACCGGCTGATCTGCCAGCGCGAGGCCGAATCGCGTGCGGTCTATCGCCAGGCCTGTGGCGACCGCGACCTGCCGCAACGCCTGGAACGACTGGCCGAGGTGCGCTCGGCCGAGGGCTACATGGCGCGGGTCGAGCGCGATGGCGACGACTGGCTGCTGATCGAGGACCACTGCCCGATCTGCGTGGCGGCACAGGCCTGCCAGGGCTTCTGCCGCTCCGAGCTGCAGCTGTTCCAGGAAATCATCGGCGACGAGGCCCGGGTGGTCCGCGAGCAGCACCTGCTGGCCAATGCATCGCGCTGCGTGTACCGCATCAGCCCGCGCTGATCACCACCCGGATCGGCATGTGCGCACCGGGCCCCGCCTTGCGGGCTCAGTCCACGGTGCGCCAGCGTTTGCGCGCGTACTGGTAGGCGGCCAGGTCGGCATAGCCGAGCCGTTCGGCGATTTCCCCACGGCCCAGGCCCTGCAACTCCAGGTGCTGCTCCAGCTCGGCACGCACCAGATCGAGCAATTGGCGGAAGGTCAGCCCTTGTTCCTCCAGGCGCCGGCGCAGGGTGCGCGGGCTCTGGTGCAGGGCCTCGGCCTGGTTCTCCAGGCTCGGCGTCTGGCCCCGCGCCAGGCAGTGGCGCACGCCATCGGCGACCTTGGCGGCCCAGCCGCTGAACTGGCGCTGGCGGGCCAGCCGGCGGTCCAGTTCGCTGGTGAGCAGGTCGAACATGCCCGGGTTGTGCCCGAGCATGGGCAAGGCCAGGGTGGGCGGGTCGAGATACAGGCGGTTGTGCTCGCAGCCGAAGCGGATGTCGTCGCCGAACCAGGTGCGGTACTGGGCATGGTAGGCGGGCCGCGGGAAGCTGAAGCAGGCACGGGCCGGCCGCACTTCGATGCCGGTGCCCCGGCGCAGCTGGGTCAGGGCCATCACGTCGTAATGTTCGATCACATGGCGGGCCAGGCGCTCGGGCGCGTCGATGCGCAGCTCCACCGCCAGGCCCTCGCTGTCCTCCACCAGCGCCAGGCTCTCCATGTCCGAGGCCAGGGGCGCGTAGCGCGCCCAGCAGGACACGGCCTGGGCGACATCCACGCAGTACAGGCACAGCTGGGTGAGCACATGCAGGTCACGGGGCGTGAACTGGGCGAACAGGTGCAGGCCGATGGCCGGATCATGGCGGGCCGCCGCCGCCCATAGCTGTTCCAGCTCCGCGAGCTGATAGTCACGTCGGGCACCAGGGGTCCTCGCATCGAGGTAGCGCTCCAGCACCTGGCCCATGGCTCCGCGATGGAAGCGGCGGACCGGCGACTTGGCCCCGATTCGGGTATTTCTGTCCTCTTCTCGCATAGGGCGCGGTCGTGTCCTGGTTTCTGATGGCGGTGCAATGCCCCTGTCGGGCCGGAACGAGATTGCCATGAATACAACAACGCTCGCCAACAACCCCACGCTGATCGTCGCTGCCATCTTCCTCGGATTCATCCTGCTGGAGGTGGCCTGTGCCTGCTTCCGCCAACCCCAGGGCCGGCGCCGTGACGCCTTGATCGAGATCATCGGCTCCAGCCTGCTGCTGGGCTTCACCTTCCCCCTGGTGATGACCGCCAGCGCCTGGCTGCTGGACCAGGTCGCGCCGGAGGCGAAGGGCAGCCTCGCCGGCCTGCCCTGGCTCGCCGGGTTCGCGCTGTTCCTGGTGTTCGACGATCTCACCCAGTACGCGTGGCACCGCCTGGCACACCGCGTACCGCTGCTCTACGCGCTGCACCGTGCGCATCATTCGGCGCCCTACATGAGCATCCGCATCGTCTACCGCAACAACAGCTTCTACTACCTGCTGATGCCGGGCCTGTGGTTGAGCGGCATGCTGATCCACATGGGGCTGGCGCAGGTCTACTACCTCTACCTGATCCTCAAGATGTGCGTGATCTTCGGGGCCCATAGCAGCGTGCCCTGGGACGACCGGCTGTACCGCATCCGCACGTTGCGCCCGCTGATGTGGCTGCTGGAACGCACCGTTTCCACGCCGTCCACCCATTCGGCCCATCACGGCCTGAGCGCCGAAGACGGCGTGACCCACTACAAGGGCAACTACGGCAACCTGCTGTTCTTCTGGGACGTGCTGTTCGGCACCGCGAAGATCACCCGTCGCCGTCCGGAGCGCTATGGCATCGAGCACCTGCGACCTGTCAGCTGGCAGCACGAGCTGTTCTGGCCGCTGGTGCGCGAACGGGCGCCGGTGCCGCAAGTGCGGGAAACCGTCGAGGACGCGGACAAGGTCGCCGGTTGACTGCCCTGCGGGGCGTCGCCCAGGACAGCGCGAGCTCCCGCCGGAGCTTCAGCTCACCAGGTAGATGTCGGCGGGGTGCCAGGCGCATGCGAGCGGATGCTTCGCGGGCCTGCCCCGCGTATCATCCGCCGATCCCGAGCCCGGCCCCCTGCCGGTTCTGCCAATGCCCCGGAGCCCACATGGACAAGCTGCTGGCCCTGAAGATGTTCGTCGCCGCCGTGGACGCCAAGGGCTTCTCGGCGGCCGCGCGAGGCCTCGGGCTGGCCACCTCCTCGGTGACACGCATGGTCGATGCACTGGAGCAGGAGCTGGGCACGGTGCTGCTGAATCGCTCGACCCGCCAGGTGACGGTCACCGAGGCCGGCGCCGCCTACTACCAGAGCGCGCGCCAGGTGCTGGAATACCTGGCCGAGGCCGACGCCTCGGTGATGGACGGCGGCGAGGAGCCCAGCGGGCCGCTGCGGGTCTCTGTGCCCACCGCCTTCGGCCGGCGCATGATCTCGCCGCACATCGGCGGGCTCCTGGCGCGTCACCCGCGCCTGGAGCTGGACATCACCCTCACCGACGAAATCGTCGATCTGCTTGGCGAACGGGTCGACCTGTCGATCCGCCTCGGGGCGGCCGCGCCCATGGACGGCGTGGTGGCCAGGACCCTCGGCGAGTTCCGTCGCCATGTGGTGGCAAGCCCCGCCTACCTCGCAGAGCGGGGCACCCCGGCGCAGCCGCTGGAACTGGCCGAGCACGACTGCCTGCGCTTCAACTACGGCGCCGCGCGTCAGGTCTGGACCTTCCAGGGGCCCGAGGGCGAAGTCCGCGTGCCGGTGCGTGGGCGGCTGCGCAGCAACAACATCGAGGTGCTGCGCGAGGTGGCGCTGGCCGGGTCGGCGGTGGCACTGCTGCCGGACTGGCTGGTGGACGACGACATCGCCGCGGGCCGCCTGCTGTCGCTGTTCCCGGGGCAGCGGATCAACGCGGACGACACCCGCTCGCTGATCACCGCGCTCTACCTGCCGAGCCACCGTGCCTCGCGGCGGGTCGCGGCCTTCATTGCGTTCGTCGGCGGCCTGCTCTGAGGCACCTGGCATTGCGCAAAAGGCAAAGCCGCTTTGCGCAGCGAACGGATTCCCCCGGGCGGTGCTGTTGCCCAGGATAGGCGCCACGAACCGTTCCACCCCGAGGACCCTCCGATGACCCCTTCCAGCCATTCCGCGCCCCAGGCGATCAGCCGTGGCCTGGTGCTGCTCTTCGCCATCTGCTGCGGCGCCATCGTCGCGAACATCTACTACGCCCAGCCGATCATCGAGCTGATCGCGCCCGATGTCGGCATCTCCACCCACGGCGCCAGCCTGATCGTCTCCCTGACCCAGGTCGGCTACGCCCTCGGCCTGTTCTTCCTGGTGCCCCTGGCGGACCTTTTGGAGAACCGCCGGCTGATGATCGCCACCATCGGCGTCACCTTCGCCAGCCTCGTGGGCATGGCGCTGACCCATGCCCCCGGCCCGCTGCTGCTGGTGTCGGCGCTGATCGGCTTCAGCTCGGTCTCGGTGCAGATGCTGATCCCCCTGGCCGCGCACCTGGCGCCGGAGGAGTCCCGGGGCCGAGTGGTCGGCGGGATCATGGGCGGGCTGCTGCTGGGCATCCTCCTGGCACGGCCGCTGTCGAGCGTCGTGGCCGACCACTTCGGCTGGCGTGCGGTATTCTTCGGCGCCGCCGGGCTGATGCTGGTGATCGCCGGGGTGGTGGCCGTGGCGCTGCCCAGCCGGCAACCCGATCACCGCGCCAGCTACGGGCAACTGCTGGCCTCGCTCTGGCACCTGTTCCGTCGCGAGCCGGTGCTGCGCCAGCGTTCGCTGTACCAGGCGCTGATGTTCGGCACCTTCAGCCTGTTCTGGACCGCGGTGCCGCTGGAGCTGTCACGCAACCACGGGCTGTCCCAGTCGCAGATCGCGCTGTTCGCCCTGGTCGGCGCCATCGGGGCCATCGCCGCGCCCATCGCCGGGCGCCTGGCGGATGCGGGCCATACCCGCAGCATGTCGCGTCTCGCCATGCTGCTGGCCATCCTCAGCTTCCTGCCCGCGCTGTTCGGCCTGCCGTGGGGCGTGGTGGGGCTGGCACTGACCGGCGTGCTGCTGGACTTCGCGGTGCAGATGAACATGGTCCTCGGCCAGCGCGAGGTCTACGCCCTGGATGCCGCCAGCCGTGGCCGCCTCAACGCGCTGTACATGACCAGCATCTTCATCGGCGGCGCCGTCGGCTCCTCCATCGCCAGCCTGCTGTTCGAGCAGGCTGGCTGGCAGGCCGTCGCCCTGGTGGGCGCCGCGCTGCCGCTGCTGGCCCTGGTCGCCTTCGGCCTGCATGCCCGCCAGGGCGCACGGGGTGAAGCCCAGGTGGGGTAACGGGGTGTAGGGGCGAATTCTATTGGCTCTGTCTGCGTTAAGTGTTGTTAGAGGACTTGAGCCCAGCTGATTGCCGAGCTTTGTTGAGGCTTTTCGTTTCGCCCACCCGGGCGAGCCCCTTTTCCAATCGCTGGAACGCCAGCCCGGTGAAAAGGAACCAGAAAACTCGCCCCTCCATACTGGTCTGGCTAAAGCCAGACCTCCCTCGCTCCATCGTCGTTACTCGCTACGCTCGCCCTTCGGGCCGCACTGAAGTGCGTTCACCGCAAGCGGCGTCCAGGGGCCCGCCGCGAAGGGCCATCCCTGGCCCATCGCGGCTCTCGCGACATCCATGTCGCTCAACCCCTGAAACGACGATTCGCTCGGCCTCCTGGGAAGGGGCGTTGGCGGCTGCCCCGACTTTCCCCACTCGGATCCTCACATCGATATGCGCACCAACCCAGCGAGCAGCTAGCGGCGGCTTTCGTAGGATGGCGTAGAGCGAAGCGAAACCCATGCGGTGGAGGTGGCAGAAACCCCTGGGCGCCCGGAACGCACTGTGCTTGAGAGCTCGCCTTAAACCACAACAGCTAACGCAGACAGAGCCGATTCATTCGCCCGGCAGGCCGCAGGGCTGCCATGGCTCGGTGCCCCCGGTAGCGCCGCCTGGTGGATGAGAAAAGCGCCATCCACCCTACGCACCGGTCGGCTACGTGGTTGCGGATAGCGCCCTTGCAGGAGCGGCTTCAGCCGCGAAAGGCCCGCCGCCGGCACCGGGCCGGGAGTGGGTGCAATCGATTTCGCTGATATCCACTAGTGACCGATTGCGTTTCCCGGGGCGCGGCGGCGACGCGAAACTGGCCCCGTCGAATCACTCACCCATCCCCCAGGAGAACCCATCATGAGCCGCTACTTCACCGCCACCCTGCTTGCCGCCGTCGTTGCCAGCAGCGCTTTCAGCGTCAGCGCCGCCGACCACCACGGCGCGATCGAGCGCGCCTTCAAGGATGCCGCCAGCGACCGTGCCTCCGCCGCCCAAGCCCAGGTCGACCGTGGCAACAGCAGCGAAGAGCAACGCAAGGGCCTGCCGCGCTGGTGGCACTGACCCCGGCCGGTTCGCACCGATGTGAAAGGGCGCCCTGAGGCGCCCTTTGTCGTTTCCGCGGTTCGCTGCCGGCTTCAGCTGGCGGTGCGCACCGCCGGGCGGATGTGGTACGCCTCGGTGAAGGCCTGGGCGGAGATGGGGCGGGAGAACAGGAAGCCCTGGCCCTCGCCGCAGCGTTCCAGCTTGAGCCGGGCCCGCTGGGCATCGGTTTCGATGCCCTCGGCGATGGTTTCCAGATCGAAGCTGCGGGCCATGTCGAGGATGGCGCGGACCACCGAGGCGTCGCGGCGGGACTCCAGCATGCCCTGGACGAAGGAACGATCGATCTTGATCCGGCTCAGCGGGTAGGTCTTGAGCAGGATCAGCGAGGCGTAGCCCGTGCCGAAGTCGTCGAAGGCGATGCCCACGCCATGGGCACGCAGGCGCTGCAGGGTCTCCAGCACGATGTCGTCGTTGTCCAGCACGATGTTCTCGGTGACCTCCAGCTCCAGCGCCTCGGGTGGCAGGCCATAGCGGGCCAGGGTCTCCAGCACCTCGGTCACCAGGTCGCCGACGCGGAACTGGGCGCTGAACAGGTTCACCCCCATGCGCATGTCCTCGGCGCCGTTGTTGCGCCAGAAGGCCAGCTGCGCGCAGGCCTCGTCCAGGACCCAGTTGCCCACCCGGGCGGCCAGGGTGCCGCGCTCCAGGGCCGGGAGAAAGTCCTCGGGCGCCAGCAGCCCGCGCTCGGGGTGCTGCCAGCGGATCAGTGCCTCGGCACCCCGCAGGGAGCCATCGCCGAGCCGCACCTGGGGCTGGTAGAACAGCACGAACTCGCCGTTCTCCACCGCCCTGTGCAGCTCCATGGCGTGCAGGTGGCGGCTCACCGCCTCCAGGCGCAGTTCGGGGGTGAAGGCGGCGACCTGGCTGCGGCCGTTGCCCTTGGCCTTGAACAGCGCGAGGTCGGCGTCGCCCACCAGCTCCAGGGCTTCCAGGGCGTGCAGCGGTGCCAGGGCCAGGCCGCAACTGGCGGCCACGCGCACTTCGTGGCCGTCCACCTGGATCGGGCGGGCGATGGTGCCGATGGCCTCCTGGGCCGCCCGCAGCGCGGTCTCGGGCTCGGTGATGCCGGTGAGCAGCAGGGCGAACTCGTCGCCGCCGATGCGCGCCACCAGGTCGTCGGGGCCCGCCAGGGCGGCCAGGCGGAGCGCGACCTCCCGCAGGATGCCATCGCCGATCAGGTGGCCCAGGGTGTCGTTCACGTCCTTGAAGCCGTCCAGGTCGATCATCAGTACCGTCACCGGTCGTGCCGCCAGCAGCGCCTGTTCCGCGCGGCGGTAGAAGCAGCCGCGATTGGCCAGCCCGGTGAGGGCGTCGAAGGTGGCCAGGCGCCGCAGCTCGGCCTCTTCCTGCTGGCGCTGGCTGTCGTCGGTGAGCACCGCCTCGAAGCGCGGATAGCCTTTCTCGCTCCAGGAGGACAACGACATGCCCAGGTCGAATTCGCTGCCGTCCTTGTGCAGGCCCTTGAGCGTGGTCGGCGTGTTCGGGTCGGCCAGGTAGCCGGCGGTCACGGCGCGGCGGATCAGCGCCAGGAAGGGCGGGCGCTCGGCCACCGCCAGCAGGGCTTCCACCGGCAACCCGACGCCTTCCTCGACGGCGTAGCCCAGCAGGCTGGCGGCGGCGGGGTTCCAGGCGAGGACGTGGCCGCGGTGGTCGAACCAGAGCACCGGGGTCTGCGATTGCCCCGCGTAGGTGTCGAAGGCCGGGCGCTTGCGACCGGCACTCACCTCGATGCGGTGCAGCTCCAGGCGGTCGGTGGCCATGCGCGCGAGCTCTCGCAGACGCTCGCGGTCGTCGTCCGAGAAGTCCGGGTGGGGCTGGTCGTCGATGACGCACAGCGCGCCCAGCGGCAGGCCCTCGGCGGAGAGCAGCGGCACCCCGGCGTAGAAACGCAGGTGGGTGGGGCCGACCACCAGCGGGTTGTCGTGGAAGCGCTCGTCGTGGCTGGCGTCGGGCACCACCATCACCTGGTCCTGGGTGATGGCGTGGGCGCAGAAGGACACGTCGCGGCGCATGTCGACCTTGCCGACACCGGTGCTGGCGGCGAAGAACACGTGGTCGCTGCCGATCATGTTCACCGCGGCCAGCGGCATGTCGAACATCCGTGCGGCGATACGCACCACCGGGTCGAGGCTGGAGACCACGCGTTCGTCGTCGAGGCCGTAGTCGGCGAGGGCACGCAGGCGTTCGGCTTCGTTCGGCAACTGCGAGGGACAGCGCATGGCAACCTCCTGTCGATGATCACTCCCTGTCGCAACGCCCTAAGGATAGATGGGCGGTGCCTTGCGCCAGCCCCGGGTGGCCGCGAGCGGACGGACGGCTGCGAGCGCCGCCGGCTTCAGGCCCCGGGCGGGGGTTCGCGCAGCTTGGCCAGGCGCCGATGGATCAGCATCAGCGCGAGGGAAGTGCCCTGGCGCAGCGGTGCGTCCAGGCGGCCGGAGAACATCGGCGGCGGGTCGATGGCACCGCCGGCTTCCAGTTGCCGTGCGATGCGCTCCAGTTCGAAGATGCCGTCGCCTTCGCCCGGACCGGCCTCGCGGGCCCGGGCGATGGCCTCGTCGAGCCGCTGGGCGAGGTCTTGCGGCGCAGCCGTGTCGATGAGGGCTCTGGCCATCTTCAGGCCGGCGAGGTGGGTGTGATCGGGCGTCTTCTGCATGGCGCTTCCTTAGGGGGTCAGGAAGGTAGACCGTTACGCGGATGGGTTGCTCAAGGAATTTGACGTGCCGGCGCGCTGCAAGAACGTACAAGACGCCCCGGTCGCCGGCGGGCGAGGCTGTCGCCCCCACACACGCCGCGCGAGCCTCCCATGCCCCTGCATATCCAGACCCCGCTGATCCATTCCCGCCCCCTGAGCCTGGCCGCCGGCACCGAGGTGTGGCTGAAGCTGGAGGCCCTGCAGCCGGCGGGCTCGTTCAAGCTGCGTGGCATCGGCGCCGCCTGCGAGTTCCATGCGCGTCGGGGCACGCGGCGCTTCATCTCGTCCTCCGGCGGCAACGCGGGCATCGCCGTGGCGTTCGCCGGCCGTTGCCTGTCGATCCCGGTGACGGTGGTGGTGCCGGAAACCACCACCGGACGGGCCAGGGCGCTGATCCGCCAGGAGGGCGCCGAGGTGATCGTCCACGGCAAGGCCTGGCACGAGGCCAATGCCCTGGCGCAATCGATGCTGGGCGAGGCGGACGCCTTCATCCACCCCTTCGATGACCCGCTGCTGTGGCAAGGCCACGCGACCCTGGTGGACGAGGTGGCCGCCAGCGGCTGGCGCCCCGACGCGGTGCTGCTCTCGGTGGGCGGCGGCGGGCTGTTCAGCGGCGTGGTGGAAGGCTTGCAGCGCAACGGCTGGGGCACGGTGCCGGTGATCACCGCCGAAACCGCGGGCGCGGCGTCCTTCGCCGGGGCGCTGGAGGCCGGCCGGCGTATCGAGCTGGAGCGCATCGACAGCGTGGCCACTTCCCTCGGCGCCAGGCAGGTGTGCGAGCGTGCCTTCGAACTGGGGCGCAGCCACCCGGTGCGGGCCCGGGTGGTCAGCGACCGCGCAGCGCTGCAGGCCTGCGAGCGCTTCCTCGAGGACCAGCGCCTTCTCGTCGAGCCGGCCTGTGGCGCGGCGCTGGCCCTGGCCTATGCGGGGGACGAGGCGTTGCGGGGCTTCGAGCGGGTGATGGTGGTGGTGTGCGGCGGGGTGACCGCCAGCCTGGAGCAGATCAGCGCCTGGAAGGCCGCCCAGCCGGAAGACTGAGCGGCCGGGCGCTCACTTGACGCCCTGGTCCTCGATGCGGTCGGTGTCGAACAGGGTTTCCAGCTCGGCGCGTGCCTCGCGGGCGGTCTGCATCATGGCGGCGGCATCGCCATGCACCTTGTGCTGGGCGGCCAGCACCTCCTCGTCGTGGCGCTGGAAGCGGCGGATGCGCGCGTTGGCCTGTTCCTCGTCCAGGCCCATGCCGAGCAGCACCTGGCGGCTCATCTCCAGGCTGGAGTGGAAGGTTTCGCGCACCGGCTGGGCGCCGAGGTCGAGCAACTGGTGCACGTGCTGGCGGTCACGGGCGCGGGAGATGACCTTGAGGTGCGGATAGAGGCGGCGCACCAGCTCGGTGGTCTTCAGGTTGGTCACCGGGTCGTCGGTGGCGATGATGAAGAACTCGGCCTTGTCGACCTTGGCCGCGCGGAGGATCTCCGGGCGCAGCGGATCGCCATAGAAGATCGGCATGCGGCCCAGGCTGCGGGACAGCTCGATGGTCTCCACCGAGGTGTCCAGGGCCAGGAACGGCACGCGCTGGGCGCGCAGCACACGGGCGACGATCTGGCCCATGCGGCCGGTGCCGGCGATCACCACCCGAGGCGAGTCGCTGTCGATCCGCTCGTACTCCGGCGGTACGTTCACCGGCGCTGGCCGGGCCCTGGCCAGGCGGTTGATGGCCAGGATCAGCAGCGGCGTCAGCGCCATGGACAGGGTGATGGCCAGCACCAGGAAACCGTGCAGGCGGGCCTCGAACAGGCCCTGGTCGCGGGCCATCTTGAACACCACGAAGGCGAATTCACCCCCGGCGGCCAGGACCACACCCAGGCGCAGCGCGCTATGCCGGGTGAGCCCGCCGGCGCTGCGGCCGAGCAGGTAGAGCACCGGGAACTTGAGGGCGATCAGCAGCGCCGTGAGGCCCAGCACCAGCAGCGGCTGGCCCAGCAGCAGGCTGAGGTCGGCACTCATGCCCACGCTGATGAAGAACAGCCCCAGCAGCAGGCCCTTGAACGGCTCGATCTGGGCTTCCAGCTCGTGGCGGTATTCCGAGTCCGCCAGCAGCAGGCCGGCGAGGAAGGCACCGAGGGCCATGGATACGCCGGCCAGCTCCATCAGCCAGGCGGTGCCGATCACCACCAGCAGCGCAGTGGCGGTGGACACCTCCTGCAAGCCGGTGCGCGCCACCACGCGGAACACCGGGCGCAGCAGGAAGCGGCCACCGATGACCACCAGGCCGATGCTGCCGACCACTTCGGCGAGGTGGGCCAGCTGGCCGTCGTCGTCGCGGGCGGCAGTGGCACCGCTGAGCAGCGGGATCAGGGCGATCAGCGGGATGGCCGCGATGTCCTGGAACAGCAGGATGGCGAAGGCCAGGCGGCCGTGGGGGCTGGTCAGCTCCTTGCGTTCGGCGAGGATCTGCAGGCCGAAGGCGGTGGAGGACAGCGCCAGGCCCAGGCCGAGCACCACGGCGCTCTGCCAGGTGCTGGCGACGGCCAGGTAGGCGATGCCGGCGATCAGCGCGCCGGTGAGCAGCACCTGGGCCAGGCCGACGCCGAACACCGAGCGGCGCATGACCCAGAGGCGCCGGGGCGAGAGCTCCAGGCCGATGATGAACAGCAGCAGCACCACGCCCAGCTCGGACAGGTGGCTGACGCTCTGCGGGTCGCTGACCAGGCGCAGGACGGAGGGGCCGATCAGCACGCCGGCCAGCAGGTAGCCGAGCACGGCACCCAGTTGCAGGCGCTTGGCCAGAGGCACGGCAAGGACGGCGGCGAGCAGGAAGACCACGGCGACCTGCAACGAGCTGCCTTCATGGGGCATGGGAGTTTCCTTGGGCTGACTTGCGAAAGATCCGACGGAGCGGCAGAGGGCGCAAGGATAGGGGGTGCGGGCCGCCGCTGTCACGGAGCGGCCCTGTGTCCGGTTGGCGCGGTGCCTGCGCGGGGCGCGAAAATCCTGGCCCCCGCCCGGCGGGCGGCTATCCTGCTGCGGTCCCGGACAAGGAGCCCACTGCCATGAACGTGCTACGCCTGGTGGCCAACTTCGCCACCCCCGATCCCGCCGCGCTGGCGGACTTCTATCGCCGCCTGCTGGGCCTCGACCTGGTGATGGACCATGGCTGGATCCTCACCCTGGCGTCCCCGGAGGCGGTGCGCATGCGCCCGCAATTGAGCCTGGCCAGCGAAGGCGGCTCGGGTACGCCGGTGCCGGACCTGTCCGTCGAGGTGGACGACGTGGCAGAGGCTCATCGACGTGCCCTGGCGTTGGCGGCTGAGATCGTCCACCCGCTGACCGACGAGCCCTGGGGCGTGCGACGCTTCTTCGTGCGCGACCCGGCGGGGCGGGTGCTGAATGTGCTGGAGCACCTGTAGCGGGAACCGCGTTTGCACGGATGCGGGGGCTCGGGTGGGGGCAGTGCTCCCGGGCTGCAGCTGTGCTACATCCGGGCTGCGCGTCCCGGCGTGATCGCTCTACAATCGGCCCCCCACTGCACGCGCCAGGCAACCATGACAGGCACCGTCGTCGAGAAAGGCACCATTTCCGTCCAGCTGGTCCGCGAGGCTTTGCAGGAGCTGCGTGCCCGTGGCCTCGACGCGCAGCCGCTGCTGCTGCACGCCGGGATCGCCGCCGAGGCGCTGGAGCGGCCTTATGGGCGGGTCTCCACGCAGCAGTACGCGCGTCTCTGGCTGCGCCTGGCCGAATGCATGGACGATGAATTCTTCGGCATGAACCCGAGGCGCATGAAGTCCGGCAGCTTCGCCTTCATGGCCCGCGCGGCCTTGAAGGAGGCCTGCCTGGGGGATGCGCTGGAAGGCATTCTCGGCTTCCTCGGCCTGGTGTTCGACGGCCTCTCGCCGCGCCTGGTGCGCCAGGGCGGGATGGCGGAGATCGTGCTGGAGGAGGGGCCGGGCGAGGCCCAGCGCGCCTTCGCCTACTTCACCCTGTGGATGATCGTCCACGGCCTGGCCTGCTGGCTGGCCGGGCGGCGCATTGCCATCCTCGCCATCGACCTGCGTTGCCCGGCGCCCGAGTACATCGAGGACTACCGGGTGATGTTCAGCGACAACCTGCGCTTCGCCCGGCCGCGCACGCGCCTGCTGTTCAATGCCGATTGCCTGGAGCTGCCTGTGCGCCGCAGCGAGCGCGAGCTCAAGCGCTTCCTCGGTGGCGCGCCGGCCAACATCCTGGTGCGCTACCGCGACCCGCAGAGCCTGGCGGCGCGCATCCGCGCCTACCTGCGCAGCCTGCGCCCCGAGCGCTGGCCGGACCTGGAGGCGCTGTCCAGCCACTTCTACATGGCGCCTTCGACCCTGCGCCGCAAGCTGGCGCTGGAGGACCAGTCCTACCAGGCGCTCAAGGACCAGGTCCGCCGTGACCTGGCCATCGCCAGGCTGGACAGCGGCGAGGGCAACTTCGCCGAACTGGCCTTCGAGCTGGGCTTCGCCGACGCCAGCGCCTTCTACAAGGCCTTCCGCAAATGGACCGGCACCACGCCGGGGCAGTACCGCGAGCTGATGCACCCGGGCCCGCCGCCGACCTGAGCTGGCCAGTGGCCGTTGTCAAAATCGCTCGCCCAGGTTGGCGCCATTCGACATTGCCGGCGGGCAAGGCCGGTCCGAAGATTCCGCCCACTACAAGAACGAAGCGGAGTCACCGTCCATGCGCGACTACCACGAGGCTGCACGCCGGTTCGACCTGGCCGAGGCGTTCGCCGCCACCCTGGCGGGCACGCCGGAGGCCCTCAACGCCTGTATCGAATGCTGTGACCGCCACGCCGAACCGGGGCGCGTGGCACTGGTCTGGGAAGGCCGTGACGGCCGTCGCGAGGACTGGACCTTCGCCCGCCTGAAGGAAGCCAGCGCCCGCTTCGCCCACCACCTGCGCGAACGGGGCATCGGCCCGGGGGATTGCGTCTCCGGCCTGCTGCCGCGTACCCCGGAGCTGCTGGTCACCATCCTCGGCACCTGGCGCGTCGGCGCCGTCTACCAGCCGCTGTTCACCGCCTTCGGGCCCAAGGCCATCGAGCACCGCCTGCAATGCGGCCAGTCGCGCCTGGTGGTGGTGGACACCGCCAACCGCGCCAAGCTGGACGAAGTGGCGCAGGTGCCGGCGATCCTCACCGTCGGTGCCGTGGAGGAGGGCGGTTGCGCCTTCTGGAAGGCCCTCGAACGCCAGGACACTGACTTCGAGCCGGTCATGCGCCGCGCCGAAGACCCCTTCCTGCTGATGTGCACCTCCGGCACCACCGGGCTGCCCAAGGCCCTGCAGGTGCCGCTGCGGGCCATCCTCGCCTTCGTCGGCTACATGCGCGACGCGGTGGGCCTGCGCGAGGACGACCGTTTCTGGAACCTGGCCGACCCCGGCTGGGCCTATGGCCTCTACTACGCCGTGACCGGGCCGTTGGCCATGGGCCACGCCACCACCTTCTTCGAGGGCGGCTTCAGCGTCGAGAGCACCTGCCGGATCATCCGCGAGCTGGGCATCACCAACCTGGCCGGCTCGCCCACCGCCTTCCGCCTGCTGCTGGCGGCGAAGGAGGAGGTGGAGCCGGAGCTCAAGGGCCGGCTGCGCGCGGTGAGCAGTGCCGGCGAGCCCCTGACCCCGGAGGTGATCCGCTGGTTCGCCGAGGGCCTGGGCGCCCCCATCCACGACCATTACGGCCAGACCGAGCTGGGCATGGTGCTGTGCAATCACCACGAGCTGGCGCACCCGGTGCGCATCGGCGCCGCCGGCTTCGCCGTGCCCGGGCACCGCGTGGTGGTGCTGGACGACGCCCAGCGCGAACTGCCGGCGGGGCAGCCGGGCATCCTCGCCATCGACCGCGCCCGCTCGCCGCTGTTCTGGTTCCCCGGTTACCTGGGCGGTACTACCAGGGCCTTCGTCGGCGACTACTACCTGAGTGGCGACACCGTGGAGCTGAGCGCCGATGGCAGCATCGCCTTCGTCGGCCGCTCGGACGATGTGATCACCACCTCCGGCTACCGGGTCGGCCCCTTCGACGTGGAAAGCGCGCTGATCGAGCACCCGGCGGTGGTCGAGGCCGCGGTGATCGGCAAGCCGTGCCCGGAGCGCACCGAGCTGGTCAAGGCCTTCGTGGTGCTCAAGCCCGGCCACGCCGGGGACGCTTCCCTGGCCGATGCGCTGCAACAACACGTGCGCAAGCGGCTGTCCGCCCATGCCTACCCGCGCGAGATCGAATTCGTCGCGGAACTGCCCAAGACACCCAGCGGCAAGATCCAGCGTTTTCTCCTGCGCAACCAGGAGATCGCCAGCGCCCAGGCGCGTGCCGCCCACCCATGACCCAGGAGCGACCGACGTGCACATAGAAAACAGAACCTTCCTGATCACCGGCGGCGGCTCCGGCCTTGGCCTCGCCACCGCCCAGGCCCTGCTGGCGCAAGGCGCCCGGGTGGTGCTGGTGGACATCAATGCCGAGGCCGGCGCCGCCCGCGCGGCCGAGCTGGGCGACAACGCCCGCTTCCTGCGCGCCGACATCACCCGCGAGGACGAGGCCCGTGCTGCCGTCGCTGCTGCCGTCGAGGCCTTCGGCGCGGTGCACGGGCTCATCAACTGCGCCGGCATCGCCCCCGCCGAGAAGGTGCTGGGGCGCAAGGGCGTGCATGGCCTGGACAGCTTCCGCCGGGTGGTGGAAGTCAACCTGATCGGCAGCTTCAACATGCTGCGCCTGGTGGCCGAGGCCATGGCCGGCAACGAGCCGGACGAGCAGGGCGAGCGCGGCGTGCTGATCAATACCGCCTCGGTGGCGGCCTTCGACGGGCAGATGGGCCAGGCCGCCTATGCCGCCTCCAAGGGCGGCGTCGCCGCCATGACCCTGCCGCTAGCGCGGGACCTGGCGCGCTCGGGCATCCGCGTGATGTGCATCGCCCCCGGCATCTTCGAGACGCCGATGATGGCCGGCATGCCCCAGGAGGTGCGCGATTCCCTGGCCGCCGACGTACCGTTCCCGCCGCGCCTCGGGCGCCCGGGCGAATACGCCGCGCTGGTGGCCCACATCATCGGCAACACCATGCTCAACGGCGAGGTCATCCGCCTGGATGGCGCGCTGCGCATGGCCGCGAAATGAGGAGAACGTCATGAACGCGAAGATCGACCCCATCGTCATCGTCGGTGCCGCTCGTACCCCCATGGGCGGCTTCCTCGGCGACCTGCGCGAGATGACCGCCGCCGAACTGGGCGCCGCCGCCATCGCCGCCACCCTGGCGCGTGCCGGCGTGGCCGCCGAGGCCGTGGACGAGGTGCTGATGGGCTGCGTGCTGCAGGCCGGCCAGGGCCAGGCACCGGCGCGCCAGGCGGCGCTCGGCGCCGGGCTGCCCCAGGGCGTGGTGTGCTCGACGGTGAACAAGATGTGCGGCTCGGGCATGAAGGCGGCGATGCTCGGCCACGACCTGCTGGCGGCCGGCAGTGCCGCTGTGGTGGTCGCGGGCGGCATGGAGAGCATGTCCAACGCGCCCTACCTGCTGGAGCGCGCACGCACCGGCTACCGCATGGGCCATGGCAAGGTGCTCGACCACATGTTCCTCGACGGCCTGGAGGATGCCTACGACAAGGGCCGCCTGATGGGCACCTTCGCCGAGGATTGCGCCCAGGCCTACGGCTTCACCCGCGAGCAGCAGGACGCCTTCGCCATCGAATCCCTGACCCGTGCGCAGAAGGCCCTGGCCGAAGGCCGTTTTAGCGTCGAGACGGTGGCGGTGCAGGCCCGCTCGGGCCGCGAGGTGCGCGAGGTCGTCGGCGACGAGCAGCCGCCGAAGGCGCGGCTGGACAAGATTCCCACCTTGAAGCCGGCATTCCGCGAGGGCGGCAGCGTCACCGCCGCCAACTCCAGCTCCATTTCCGATGGCGCCGCGGCACTGCTGCTGATGCGCCTGTCGGAGGCGGAGAAACGCGGCCTGACGCCCCTGGCGCGCATCGCCGGGCACGCCTCCTTCGCCCAGGCGCCCGGGCTGTTCACCACCGCGCCGGTGGGCTCGATCCAGCGCCTGCTGGCTCGCACCGGCTGGAACCTGGAACAGGTGGATCTGTTCGAGATCAACGAAGCCTTCGCCGTGGTGCCGATGGTGGCCATGCGCGACCTGGGCATCGCCCACGAACGGCTCAATGTGCACGGTGGCGCCTGCGCGCTCGGCCATCCCATCGGCGCGTCCGGTGCGCGGGTGCTGGTGACCCTGCTCGGCGCCCTCGGCCAGTACGGCCTGAAGCGCGGCATCGCCTCGGTGTGCATCGGCGGCGGCGAAGCCACGGCCGTGGCCATCGAGCGCATGGACTGAAGGAGAGAACGATGATCCCGTCCGAACAAGACCTGCAGATACGCGATGTCGCCCGCCAGTTCGCCCAGGAGCGGCTGAAACCCTTCGCCGCCGACTGGGACCGCGAGCACCGCTTCCCGGCCGAGGCATTGCGCGAGATGGCCCAGCTGGGCTTTCTCGGCATGCTGGTGCCGGAGGCGTGGGGCGGCGCAGCCACCGGGCACCTCGCCTACGCCATGGCCCTGGAGGAGATCGCCGCCGGCGATGGTGCCTGTTCCACGATCATGAGCGTGCACAATTCGGTGGGCTGCATGCCGATCCTCAAGTTCGGCGACGAGGAGCAGAAGCGCCGCTTCCTGCGGCCGCTGGCGGAAGGCTCGATGATCGGCGCCTTCGCCCTCACCGAGCCGCAGGCCGGCTCGGACGCCAGCGACCTGCGCACCCGCGCGCGCCGCGAGGGCGACCACTACGTGCTGGACGGTGCCAAGCAGTTCATCACCTCGGGCAGCCACGCGGGGATGGTGATCGTCTTCGCGGTGACCGACCCGGCCGCCGGCAAGAAGGGCATCAGCGCGTTCATCGTGCCCACCGACACCCCGGGCTACCAGGTGCTGCGGGTGGAGGAGAAGCTCGGCCAGCACGCCTCCGACACCTGCCAGATCCAGCTCGACGGGGTGCGCATCCCCGTCGGGCTGCGCCTGGGCGCGGAGGGCGAGGGCTACCGCATCGCCCTGGCCAACCTGGAAGGCGGGCGCATCGGCATTGCCGCGCAATCGGTGGGCATGGCCCGTGCGGCCTTCGAGGCGGCGCGGGACTACAGCCATGAGCGCAGGACCTTCGGCAAGCCGATCATCGAGCACCAGGCGGTGGCCTTCCGCCTGGCGGACATGGCGACGCAGATCGCCGTGGCGCGGCAGATGGTGCATCACGCCGCTGCCCTGCGGGAGGCGGGGCTGCCCTGCCTGACCGAGGCCTCGATGGCCAAGCTGTTCGCCTCGGAAATGGCGGAGAAGGTCTGCTCGGCGGCGATCCAGACGCTGGGCGGCTATGGCTACCTGAAGGACTTCCCGGTGGAGCGCATCTACCGCGACGTGCGCGTGTGCCAGATCTACGAAGGCACCAGCGACGTGCAGCGCCTGGTCATCGCGCGGAGCCTGTAGGGAAGGGGGGAGGCCGTGCGGCCTCCCGGAGGTCAGCGGTAGGTGGCGCGGGTCTCGGCGCTGCCGAGTGGCGTCTTGCGCGGCGGCTCGTCGCCCTGCCGGGCGCGGCTGAACATCAGGTAGGCATCCAGCAGCAGCGCTTCGAGGCCGGACAGCAGTTGTTCCTGGTACTGCGCCCGTTCGCCGCTGGTGTCGGGGTCATGCTCGTCGAGCGTTTCGCGGATGCGCTGGACCAGGTGGGTGGCCTGTACCAGGCGGTAGTCGCCCAGGGCTTGGCAGGCCTGCGCCGGTGAGTCGGGGCGGATGTCGAGGATCTCCTCGGGGAAGTCCTCGAGCGTGGGGAACTTCAGCGAATCTTCCATGGGTGGGATCTCCTGGGGGCGCGCCTGGTCCAGGCGCCGAAGGTGGCTGTCGGGCAGCTCTGGCGCGCGGGCATCGCGCATGAGCACGTCGAAGTGCGGTCGGGGGAAATGGCGGGCATCAGGCATGGCAAGGTCCTCGCGGCGGTTGTGCTGCCCCGGCGGGGCATGCCGTCTGGACTCTAGCGAGCGGTTTTGTAAGGGCTCAAGAATGATGGGAAGTAGGAGCGGTCCCCATCACCTGTGTGAAAGCTGGCAGGCCCACCTTGCACGGGCCCGTGCGCGTCAGGGCGTGGCCACCAGGGCGGCCGGCAGACTCAGGTGGACTTCGGCGCGTCCCTCCTGGTTGGTGAACGCCACGCTGCCGCCGTAGCTTTCGCAGAGCGCCTTGACGATGGGCAGGCCCAGGCCCCAGCTCTTGGTGTCGCTCCGGGTGGAGATGAAGTAGGGCGTGGCGAGGTTGACCAGCACCTCCTCGGGGAAGGCGCCGCGGTTGCTGACGCAGAACATGACCCTGTCGTTCTCCATGCGCTGTGACACCTCGATGGTGGTGCCCGCCTCGCCGTGTTTGGCGGCATTGAGCACCAGGTTGTCGAAGATGCGCAGGAAGGCCAGCTTGTCCCAGGACACCATCTGGTCCGCGCCCTCTGCCTGGAGGTCGAGCGGGTTCTCCACCTGCAGGCGCAGGTTGGCCACGGCTTCCTCCAGCAAGGGGGCCAGGGGCATCTGCTCGCCGATCAGGCGGATGCCGCCGCCCATGCTGACGTGGGAGATGTCGAGGATGTTGGCGACCATCTTGTCGATGCGTCGCAGGTTTTCCTCCAGCAGGGTGATCATCTCCTCGGTGCGTCGTGCCGGGTTCTTCTGCATCAGCCCCGCGACCATGACGGCGGCGGCCAGGGGCGAACGCAGGTCATGGCTGAAGGAGCGCATGAAGCGTTCGAGCATGATCTTCTCGGCACGCAGGTTCTCGCTTTGCGCCTGGGCCACCTCGCGCTGCTTCTCGACGTCTTCGAGCTTGCTGTCCGATCTCATCAGGCTGGAGATGGTCGCCAGCATCTCGTCGGGGTTGATCGGGTGGGTGAGGTAGGCGCGGGCACCGGTGTTCAGCCCCATCGCCTTGTCCTTGCCGCTCATGAAGGTGGCGGAGATGTTGATGATCGCCGGCAGCTTGTCGTGGCCGAGCCGCTGCTCGGCCTTCTGGATCAGCTCGAAGCCGCTCATGTCCGGCAGGTTGATGTCGAGTATCACCAGGTCCACGCCGCTTTCCAGGCTCGTCAGGCCGTCGCTGCCATTGGCGGCCTCCAGCACTTCGTAGCCGGGTTCGCTGGCGAGGATCTTGCGCAAGACGTAACGGTTGGCATCCATGTCGTCGATGATCAGGATCCGTCTATTTCGCATCGTGGTATCTCCCCGCCAGGCGCTGCACGTGATGCAGCAGGGTTTCGGCATGGTTGGGTTGGGACTTGTCGAGGATCGCCTGGCACCGGCTGCCGAGGCGCGCGCGTTCGCCGTCGGCCATCTGCTTGGCGGTGTTGACCAGCACCCGGGCATGCATGCTCCAGTCCATGCTTTCCAGCAGGTCCTCGCCGGAGATGTCGGGCAGGTCGAGGTCGAGGATGATGATGTCCGGGCGCACCGCGTGCAGCTTGTCGATGCTGGCGCTGGCGCAGTCCGCCTCGATGATCACCGGCTCGAAGGGTTGCAGCAGGTGGTTGATCAGGTAGCGGTCGGCCGCGCTGTCGTCGATCACCAGGATGGTGGTGCCGGCGAGGCTGATCAGCGCCGGTTGCCGCTGGTTGTACTCGCGCGCCACCTGGACATGGAAGCGGCTGCCGCGCCCGGGTTCGCTGCTGAGGCTGATATCGCCCTTGAGCAGGTTGGCCAGGCGCAACGCCAGCGGCAGGCCCAGGCCGTTGCCGTGGACCTGCAAGCCGGGCGCGCGGATGCGGGCGAACTCCTCGAAGATGCGCGCCTGGTTCTCCACGGAGATGCCGACGCCGGTGTCCTCGACGACGAACTCCAGGGTGTGCTCGTCCGGCTGGAAGCAGCGCACGCTGACGCTGCCTTCGCGGGTGTACTTGAAGGCGTTGGTGATCAGGTTGCGCATGATCTGGAACAGGCGGTTGCGGTCCGTCTCCAGGGGCAGGTCGAAGGCCGGTTCGTGGATCGTCCAGCCCAGCTGCGGGTAGCGCATGGCCAGGGCCCCGGTGAACTGGCGCAACTGCTCGAGGAACCCGCTGAGCTCGAAGCGTTCGGCAAGCACTTCCATGCGCCCGGACTCGGCCTCCGCGAGGTCGAGCAGTTCGTTGACCAGCCCGGAGAGATCGGACGCCGCATCGGCGATGAAGCGCACCTGCTTGTTCTGCTCGGTGTTGAGCGCCCCGTCGACGCCGCTGAGCAGCAGCTTGGAGATGTTCTCGATGATGTTGATCGGGGTGCGGAACTCGTGGGTCATGTTGGAGAAGAAGCGGCTGCGCGCCTCGCTGGCGTCCTTCAGTTCGGAGGACGCCTTCTCCAGCTCCGAGTAGAGCGCCACCACGCCCTTGTTGGTGTTCTCCAGTTCCTGGTTGGTGGCTTCGAGTTCCTTCTGCTTGCTCTGCAGCTCGGCGCTGGTGAGCAGCAGTTCGGAGCCACGCACCTGCAGTTCCACGTAGGGGTCGGCCGCCCCTTCGCTCTGCAGCTGGCGGCGGATCTGCTGGATCGACTGTTCGCTGGGCAGCGGGCGCGGCGGATAGACCGCCTTGCAGGCGCTGATGCGCGTGCCCTGGGAGCCGGTGTCGATATCGAACTCGTCCATCAGCCGCTGTGCGCCGCGCAGGCCGACACCCATGCCGGTGGGCGAGATGTAGCTGCCATCGAGGATCTGCGCGATCTCGGCGATGCCGTTGCCCTGGTCAACGGCATCGAAGCAGATGCCGGTGACCAGGCCGCGCGCGTCGCAGCGCAGGTCGAAGTGGAAGACGCCGCTGCCGGCGTACTGGTAGACGTTGCGGGCGAGCTCCGAGACCGAGGTGGCCAGGCGGATCTGCTCCAGGGCCGAGAGGCCGAGCCAGGCGGCGATCTGCTTGGCGCCCTGGCGGCAGCTGACCACGTCGACTTCCTCGAGGATGCTGATGCTGGTGATGCGGCGCTTAGTGCTCACGCTTGACCACCACCACGGTTGCATCGTCGTTGAGCCGCCGGTGGTCACGGTGGATGAGCGCGGCGATCACGCCAGGGTGGCGTGCGCGCAGTCCTGGATAGGCGTTGTAGTCGATCTTCGTGCTGATGCCGTCCGAGGCCAGGATCATGATTGAACTGTCGTCCCAGGGATAACTGAATGTATGGATACGACCGATGCGGTATCCGACCGTTCCATTGCTCGACACCATGCTGCGGCCCTTGTCGGTCAGCAGGGTGCCGGCGACGTTGCCGATGCCGCAGAACTGCACCTGGCGCTGTTCCGGCTGTACTTCGGCGATGGCCGCCGCGCCGCCGCGCGTCGACATCAGGGCGCGGTGCAGCTGCTCCATCAGCGTCTGCAGGGGCAGTTGCAGGTTGTGTTCGAGGAAGACCTGGCGGGCCTTCTGGCTGGCCACGTTGGCGGCGTGGCCATGGCCGAGGCCGTCGCAGACCAGCACGCGGTTGCCGCGGATCGCCCAGGCGTCCCCGCCGATCTGCTCGCCGGGGTAGGGCGTGCACACGGCGCCCGCCACCATACCGTTGCCGGGCGGGGGCGGGGCGAGGTGGAAGCGCGCCTGTACCACGCTGCCCTGCCCGGGCTGGGAGAACAGGTCGAAGCCGTCGGACATGCGCTGGATGGCGCCGAGCCCGGCGCCCATGGTGCCGGTGGTGGAGTAGTGGTCGCTCAGGCACTGGGCGACGTTGCCCATGCCCGGCCCACGGTCCACCGCGATGACGTCCAGGCGCTGGTCGTCGCAACTGAGCAGCAGCTCGCCGCCTCCGCCATGGATCACCAGGTTGCGGCCCATCTCCTGCACCACCACCGTGAGGCGGCCGAGCAGGTTCTCGTCCGCGCTGCGCTGGCTGGCATGGCGGATGATGCTGCGCCTGGCCGCGTCCACATGGGCCAGGTCGGTGACGGGCAGCACCAGGTGGCAGTGTTCGACGTTCACTTCCATTTCCACAGCTCCACCCGGGTGCCCTGGCCTGGCTGGCTGTCGATCGCGAACTGGTCGACCAGGCGGCGTGCGCCGCTGAGGCCCAGACCGAGACCGCCGCCCGAGGTGTAGCCGTCCACCATGGCGCGTTCCAGGTCGGCGATGCCGGGCCCCTGGTCGCTGATGCACAGGCGCACCGCCGCGCGGCCATCGCGCAGGCAGCTCTCGATCACGCATTCACCGCCGCCGCCGTAGATCAGGGCGTTACGGGCGATCTCGCTGGCCGCCGTCACCACCTTGGTCTGCGAGACCAGGCCGAGCCTGGCTTCCTCGGCCGCTTTGCGCACGCGCTGGCGAATGACGACGATGTCAGTCTCCTGCTTCAGCGGAAGCGTCTCTGTCTTCGTCACGCTCGTGCTCCAGGGTCAGGTCATCGTCGGCGACTGTGCTTTCCAGCCAGCGCATGCCTTTCTCGACGTTGAGGGCGGTCGCGATGCCCTCCAGCGAGAGCCCCAGTTCCACCAGGGTAATGGCCACGGCAGGCTGCATGCCGACGACTATGACCTTGGCGTCGAGGATGCGGGAGACGTTGGCGATGTGGGAAAGCATGCGGCCGATGAAGGAGTCGACGATCTCCAGGGAGGAGATGTCGATCAGCACGCCCTTGGCCTTGTGCCGCACGATCTGCTCGGTGAGGTCTTCCTGGAGGTCCAGGGCGAGCTGGTCGTGCATGTCCACCTGGATGGTCAGCAGCAGGTACTTGCCCATCTTCAGGATCGGGATTCTGTCCACCATCTGTGCGATCTCCTCAGCGTGCGCCGCTGACCAGGCGGACGTTCAGCTCCTTGAGCGCGAGCTGGAAGGCGTCGGCCAGGGATGCCTTGGTCAGCACGTCGCCCAGCTCCACGCCCAGGTGCACGATGGTGGCGGCGATCTGCGGGCGGATGCCGCTGATGATGCACTTGGCGCCCATCAGCTTGGCGGCGGTGATGGTCTTGAGCAGGTGCTGGGCGACCATGGTGTCCACGGTGGGGACGCCGGTGATGTCGATGATGGCGATGTCGGACTCGGTCTCGACGATCTTCTGCAGCAGCGCCTCCATCACGATCTGGGTGCGGTTGCTGTCCAGCGAGCCGATCAGCGGGATGGCCAGCACGCCCTTCCACAGCTGCACCACCGGGGTGGACAGCTCCAGCATGCTTTCCTGCTGCTCGCGGATCACCGTCTCGCGGCCGGCCACGTAGGCCTGCATGCTGTAGAGGCCGAGTTTGTCGATCAGGCGGCTGGCCGACCAGACCAGCTCGATGGCGTTGTCGTTGCCACGCTGGATCAGCTGGAACAGCGGCTCCTTGAGGGACAGCACGAAGGTGGCCGTCTCGATCGGGGTGAAGCCCTGGCGGCTCTGCGCCACGGACAGGCGCTCGAGCAGGGTGCGGGCGTTCTTCCAGGCCGGCGCCGTGAAGTCCTCGCCGCCTTCGGTGATGCCCGCTAGCAGGGCGCGGAGCAGCTCACGGGAGTTCTCCTGCACGGTGCGGTCGTCGATCAGGTCGCTGCGGATACCGGCGGCGCGTTGGGCAGCCATCCAGTCGTCGAGGATGGTCTTTTCGTTTTGCTTGAGCAGATCGGCTAGAACGGCGGTGGACATTGGTATCTCCCTGTCGGATGGCTCGTTGACGAGCGGTTCGGTTTTCGACCACGAAAAAGTGCCCAACACTAGCAAGGCGCACGGGTAAACGGAGCACGAAGCGGCGGAGTCTACTGGCGTTTCGGGCATCCGTCGCGGCCAGCGGAAACCCGCTCCGGCAATAGGAACGCAGCGGCGCCATTTGGTGCGACAAGAAGATGGATGAAGCGTGCTGCAGCCCACGATTGCGGACGGCTCACCGGTGCGGGCCACCCTCGCGCGCGTGCCGTGACGCCCCCCTCGGGCGTGACCGCCCGGTCGGTTCGAGGGAACCACCGGCGCCGACGGTTTTTCCAACGCTCAGATACACCGAGTCGGAGGACCGAGAGATGCCAGCCAGCCTGACCCGCTTCGCCACCGAGCCTGCACGGCGCGCCTACGTCGCCGCCCGGGTGGGACACGCCGAGCCCGAGCTGCTGTTCTTCGAGGGCGATGGACGCACGCCCAACAGCCGCTTCCCCGTCCTGCTCTATCGTGCCGCCCTGCCGGGGCAAGTGGACCGTGCCGAAGCCTTCGAGAAGCGCTTCGCCGCCCATCGCTGGGCACCTCTGTGGCGCGACGGGGTGTTCGACTACCACCACTACCACGCCAGTGCCCATGAAGCCTTGGGTGTCGCCGCCGGCAGCGCGCGGCTGATGCTCGGTGGCGAAAACGGCCGGGAGGTCAGGGTGCGCGCCGGTGACGTGCTGGTGTTGCCGGCAGGCACCGGGCACTGCTGCCTGGAGGCCAGCGAGGACTTCCTGGTGGTGGGGGCCTATCCGCGTGGGCAGGAGGCCTATGACATCCAGCGAGCGGGCACCGATCGCTACCTGGCATCGGTACGGCGCATCGCCCAGGTGCCGACGCCGGTGGCCGATCCGCTGACCGGACGCGACGGCGCGCTGACCCGTGCCTGGCGCTCGGCCTGAGCGGCGCGCGGGCTCTTTACGCGACAGCGGCCGCCGGTGCAGGCTCGGCCATCGCCCCGCCAGAGGGGCCGAGGAGGGAAGCCCATGTCGCCCAGGACCCTGCTGCCGGCGTTGCTGGTCTCGACCGTCTGCGCGGCCGAGCCGCCGTCCACCGGCAAGGAGCCGCCCAATGCCTTCGAGGCCGCGTTCTCCATGACGATGGTCTCGCCGATGATCAGCGTCATCGCCTCCACCGACCTCAGCAGCGACGAGAAGCAGTTGCAGCTGGGGCGTGCCCGCGAGGACGCCCTGGCCTTCGTCGCCTCCGCCGGGGCGATCCGGGGGGCGCACCTGGAGCAGGCGCTCGGGTCGCTGCGCGAGGGCTCGGCCACGGGCGACATGGCGTGGGCGCAGGCGCTTGCGGCGGGCCCTGAGCCTGCCATTCGTCGTCCTTACACAACCTTTACCCAGCGGCGGTGATCCGTGATTTCGCGCCGTTGTCTGATCTTGCGTCCCGGTCCATTCCCTAGCCGGGCGCAGGAGGAGTCATGTTTCGTCGTTTGCCCCAGGTTGCCCTGCTGCTGGGAGCCGCCGCCCTGGCCGGCCAGGCTTCGGCCCACGGGCATGATGCCGGCCCCGCAGTGATCGGGGCGGTGGTCGGGGCCGTCGTCGGCGGTGCCATCGTCGCGTCCCGCCCGGCCCCGGTGTATGTACAACCCGCGCCCGTGTACGTGGCGCCACCCCCGGTGGTCTACGCACCGCCGCCCCCTCCGCCGCCGGTGTACTACTACCCGGCGCAGCCCGTGTACTACCCGCCGGTGGTCGCCCAGCCCGTCTACTACGGTCCCGGCCCCTATTACGGCCCGCCGCGCCACTGGCACGGGGGTGGCCCGCGCCGCTGGTAGAGCAAGGAAGCCCCGCTGATGCGGGGCTTCATTTTTAGTGGGCCCGCGCGCGTGCGGGGATGACGGGGTGGGGTGGAGGTTCGCGTTTGCACCGTCACCCCCAGCGAAGGAGGGGCCACTCGATGGCTCTGCCGCCGATGGCGGGATCAATCAGGTGCCGCTTTCGGTGAATTTCTCCAGGTACAGCGGGTTGCCATCGAGGGCGTTTTCCTGGAGCCAGGCCTTCATCGACTCGATCATGGGCGGCGGGCCGCACAGGTACATGTCGAACGGGGCCGCGCGCAGGTGTTCAGGGTCCAGGTGCTCGCTCACGTAGCCGCGCTTGCCGTCCCAGCCCGGCGCGGCGTCGCTGACCACCGGGATGAAGGTGAAGCCCGGGATGCGTTCGGCGTAGCCCCTGATGCGTGCCAGCTCGCAGAGGTCGGCCGGCTGGCGCACACCGTGATAGAGCCGCACCGGCTGGTCGCAGCCGCGTTCGGCGAGCTCGTCGAGCATGCCGAGGAAGGCGGAGAGCCCGGTGCCGCCGGCCACCAGCACCAGGGGCCGTTCGACCTGGCGCAGGTAGAAGGCGCCCAGCGGCGCCTCGAGGCGGATTTCATCCCCGGCCTGGCAGCGCTCCCTCAGGTAGTCGCTCATCACACCGCCGGGCAGCAGGCGGATGAGGAACAGCAGGCGGTTCTGCGCATTCGGCCGGTTGGCGAACGAATAGGCGCGATGCGCCTCGGTGCCCGGTACCTGCAGCCGGGCGTACTGGCCGGGAAGGAAATCCAGCGGGCTGTCGCCGCCAGCCTCCAGGTGGAGCAGGGCGGTGCTGGCGGAAAGCAACTCCACCTCGCTGACCCAGGCCTGCACCGCGCGGGTGCCGCTGGCGCTGCACAGCGTGGAGTCGAAATCGAAGTAGAAGGCGGCGTCGGAGCGCACGCGGGTCTGGCAGGCGAGCACCTTGCGCTGTTGCAGGTCGCTGGGCGAGAGCGCTTCCTCGTCGACGTAGTCGAGGCTGTATTGGCCGGATTCGCAGCGGCCCATGCAGGTGCCGCAGACGCCTTCGCGGCAGTCCAGCGGGATGTTGATGCCGTTGCGCAGGGCGGCGTCGAGGAGCAGTTCGCCGCCCTTGATGGGGAAGAAATGGGTTTTGCCGTCGGCGAAGCTGATGGCGACCTTGTGGTTCATGCTGCGGCTTCCGTTGGCTCAGAGGTGATAGAAATCCAGCACCGAATTGATGGTGTCGTTGAGCAGCACCACGTGCTTGCGGGTGATCTTCCAGCTGTCGCCCTCGGCCCGCAGGTGGTAGGTGGCGTGGCCGAAGAACTGCTCGCTCCGGCCCAGGCGGTGGAACAGCGTGTGCCAGTTGGCCCTGACTTCCAGCTGCCCGTCCTCGCGTTCGGCGATGCGCAGGTTGCCGATGCCGTGCAGGGTGCGCGGCATGGGGATGGTGGAGGCCGCCTTGCCGGTGCGGATGCGGAACACCCGGTCTTCCAGCCCCGCGCGGCTGGCGTAGTAGATCAGCGACATGCCCCGGCGGGGATCGGTGGTGTAGCTGTGCTCGCTGTCCCATTGCGGCAGGTGGAATTCGCTGTCCTCGCTGAACAGGTCGAGGTAGGCGTCCCAGTCCTGGGCGTCGCACAGCTCGCACTTGCGATAGAGGAACTGCTCGATGCGGTACTGCAGCTGCGGGCTCATGCCTGCACCTCCTTGAGTGCCAGGGCCTTGCGCTCCAGCCCCTGGAGCAGGAAGCGCTGCCAGTTGCCGTGCTGGTTGACGTAGAGGCCTTCATGGGTGAATTCGGTGCCGGTGAGCACCGGGGCGATGCCGAGGGTCTCGCTGTGCGGTGTGGCGCCGCGGACCCAGCGATCATGGCCCCGGGAGATGTCGCTCCAGCGCTCCAGGCGGGCCTCGAAGCCGCGCTGGGCCTCGCGGAATTCCACCAGGTCGTCCGGCGTGCCCATGCCCGAGACGTTGAAGAAGTCCTCGAACTGGCGGATGCGGCTTTCGCGGTCGGCGTCGGACTCGCCCTTCACGCCGATGCACTGGCTGATGACCTCGGTGCGGTTCCAGGCTACCGGGCGCACGATGCGCAGCTGCGAGCTGATCTGGTCCATGAAGAACAGGCTGGGGTAGAGGTTCAGGTTGCGCAGGCGGTGCATCATCCACTCCGCGCGGGCCTGGCCGTACTCCGCCACCAGGCGCGGCATCACCGTGGCGTAGCCGGGGCGCACCGTCGGGTTGGGCATGTCGCTGAACAGCACGCTGTGGCCGTTCTCGAAGGAGAACCAGCCATCGTCGGTGGCGGCGTCGCCAGCGCCCAGCTTGCTGTAGTCGAGGGTGCCGCCGGTATCACCGCGGTCGGCGTTGACCTGCTGGCGGTGCTGCACCGTGGCCACGTAGTTGTAGTGCACGGTGCTGACGTGATAGCCGTCCAGGCCGTTCTCGTTCTGCAGCTTCCAGTTGCCGTCGTAGCTGTAGGTGGAACGGCCCGGCAGCACCTCCAGCTCCCCGGTGGGGGACTGCGCGACCATCATGTCGAGGAACACCCGGGCGTCGCCGAGGAAGTCCTCCAGGGAATCGCTGGCCCCGACATCCAGGCTGATGAAGACGAAACCCTTGTAGCTGGCGATGCGCGCCTTCTTCAGGCCGCGCGTGGCCTTGTCGAAATCCTCGGGGTATTCGCCCGGCGCCTTCACCTTCACAAGGCGGCCGTCGTTCTTGTAGCACCAGGCATGGAAGGGGCAGGTGAAGGTGGACTGGTTGCCCCGGCCGACGCGGGTGAGGGTGGCGCCCCGGTGCTGGCAGGCGTTGATCAGCGCATGCAACTGGCCGCTGGCGTCACGGGTGACGATCATCGGCTGGCGGCCGGCGCGCAGGGTGATGAAGTCGTTGGGGTTGGCGATCTCGCTCTCGTGGCAGGCGTAGATCCAGTTCTTCTCGAAGATCAGTTCCATCTCCAGGTCGAAGAGCTGCGGCTCGGTGAACATCTCCCGGGCGATGCGGAACACGCCCTCGGCCGGACGGAAGTCCAGGCAGCCGCTGATGAAGTCTTTCCACTGCGTGACGCTCTTGTCGTTGTTCATGCACCTGTACCTGTCACATCGGGCGAATCGGTCGGCTCATTTAACGGAGCGCCGCGCCGGCCGGTCTATCCGCTTTGTCGAGGAAGGCGATCCGTTTATTCCGGGTGGCGTAACACCCGTTGGGTAGTCGCTACCCAGCGTGGGGCGGCCTCCGGATCGCGCGGGGCGTGGCGGGCAGCTGCGCGTGCCGGTGGCTGTCCGCAAAGTTGGCGAATGCTGTCCGGATAGCGAGCGGGTGGGCTTTGCCGGGCATGCGTGGCATGGTGCTTGCGTCCCCGGACGACGACGCGCCGGCAGAGCGCGCGGAACAACAGCCTTGAGAGTGCCCGTGATGAACCCGCCCGAATCGCATTTCCGTGATCTCCGTGCCGATCGTTTCGACCTGGCTGGTGCCCGCTCCTGGATGGCGGGCATCTGCGGGCCGCACCAGCTCGATGCCAGCCGCCCCAACCGGATCCGCTTCCACCACAGCGGCAACGTGCTGCGGTCGATGTCCACCACCCTCGGCATCATCGAATACGGCACCGACGTGACGGTGGCCGTGGCCGATGTCGAGGGCTTCAACAGCTACAGCCTGAGCCTGCCCCTGTGCGGTGAGCAGGAGTTGCGCTGCGACGGGGCGCTGCTGCGCTCGGACCGCGACCAGGCGGTGATCGTCGCGCCCAATCGCAGCCAGGAGCTGAGCATCACCGGCGACTGCCGCAAGCTGCAGGTGGTGATCACCCGTGCCGCGATGCGCGAAGTGCTGGAGGGCATGCTGCAACGGCCGGTGGAGGAGCCGTTGCGTTTCGAGCCGCTGATGGATGCGGTGGAGGGTGCCGCCGCCTCCTGGTGGCGCATGGCCCGGCATATCCTCGACGAGATGGAGCATGGCGGGCTCTACGGCCAGCCGCTGTTCAGCCGTGACCTGGAGAGCGCGTTGCTCAAGGGGCTGATCCTGGCCCAGCCGAGCAACTACTCCGAGGAGCTGCGCCAGGTGCTGGGGCTCAAGGTCCCGCACTACCTGGTGCGAGCACGCGATTACATCCACAGCCACGCCCGCGAGGCGTTGCGCCTGGAGGATGTGGAAAGCGCCGCCGGTGTGTCGCGTTTCAAGCTGTTCGAAGCCTTTCGCAAGTACTACGGCGCATCGCCCATGGCCTACCTGAAGAAGCACCGCCTCGGCGCGGTGCGCCAGGAGATCCTGGAAGACCGCTCCGCCCGCAACATCTCGGTGATCGCCATGGGGTGGGGCTTCGGCCACCTCGGGCGGTTCTCGGTGGAGTACCGCAAGCTGTTCGGCGAGACGCCGAGCGCCACGCTGCAGCGGGCCGAGTCGCGTCGTCGCGAACCCTTCGCATAGCCTGCCCGGCCGGCCCGCGCAGGCGGGGCGTTATAGGGCGTGTGCGGCTTAGCACCAATCGTTCGAAGGCGCGGGCGAGGGTGGGTGGATCATCCCTGTCTATGCTTGGACGACTTTTTTCTTCCGGCCTGTCGATCCGGTCGTCCCCCGTTCGACTAGGGATGCAAGCCCATCAACAAGGAGCGAACGATGAAGTACCTGTGCCTGATCTATTTCGACGAGGCCGTGCTCGATTCCATGCCCGCCGAGCAGTTCGAATCCATCGTCGGCCACTGCATGGACTACGAGCAGCGCCTGCAACGCAGCGGCCAGTACATCGCCGCCGAGGCGCTGCAGTCCACTCAGACCGCCACCACGTTGCGCCTGCAGGGCGACAAGCTGTCGATCACCGACGGCCCCTTCGCCGAGACCCGCGAGCAACTGGGCGGCTTCTACCTGATCGATGCCAAGGACCTCAACGAGGCCATCCAGATCGCCGCGAAGATCCCGCCGGCCCGCCTGGGCTGCATCGAGATCCGCCCGATCAAGGAACTGCCCAGGCTCTGAACCAGGAGGAACCCCCGATGAAGATCGAATCGCATCCCGTCGTCGACCACGAGCAGTGGCTGGTGGCCCGCAAGGAACTGCTGCGCAAGGAGAAGGCCTTCACCCGCCTGCGTGACGAGCTCAGCGCCGCGCGCCGCGAGCTGCCCTGGGAGCGGGTGAGCGACGCCTACCGCTTCGAAGGCCCCACGGGACAGGAGACGCTCGATCAACTGTTCGCCGGCCGCAGCACCCTGGTGGTCTACCACTTCATGTTCGGCCCGGGGTGGAAGGAGGGGTGCGATGGCTGTTCCTTCCTCGCCGATCATTTCGACGGCGCCAACCTGCACCTGGCCCATCACGACGTCAGCCTGGTGGCCGTTTCCCGCGCGCCCTGGCAGGAGTTCCAGGGCTTCAAGCGGCGCATGGGCTGGCAGTTCAAGTGGGTGTCTTCCCACGGCTGTGATTTCAACGCCGACTTCGGCGTCGCCGCCACGCCCGAGGCGATCGCCGCCGGCACCGCGCGCTACAACTACGACACCAGCCGCGACCCCGGGGAGGAAATGCCCGGCCTCAGCGTGTTCTTCCGCCTGCCGTCGGGGGAGGTGTTCCACACCTATTCCACCTATGCGCGCGGGCTGGACATGCTGGTGGGCACCTACAACGTGCTCGACTTGCTGCCTAAGGGCCGTGACGAGGACGAGATCATGGACTGGGTGCGCCACCATGACCGCTATGAAGGCGCCGGGCCACGGCATGACTGCTGCTCAGCCAAGGCCGGGGGCGACTGATGGCGGCGTTGCAGGCCCGCCAGCGGGTGGAGGCGGTCTACCGCGAGGAGTCACGCCGGGTGCTGGCGACGTTGATCCGCCTGCTGGGTGATTTCGAGCTGGCCGAGGAGGCGTTGCACGACGCCTTCATCGCCGCCGTGGAGCAGTGGCCGGTCGACGGCGTGCCGGCCAACCCGCGCGCCTGGCTGGTGTCTGCCGGGCGTTTCAAGGCCATCGACGCGCTGCGTCGGCGTGCCCGTTTCGATGCACGCCAGGCGCAGTTGATCATCGAGCTGGAGCGCGACGAGCCCGGGGAGATCGAGGACGTGGAAGACGACCGCCTGCGCCTGATCTTCACCTGCTGCCACCCGGCGCTGCCGGCGGACGCCCAGGTGCCGCTGACCCTGCGCGAGGTCTGCGACCTGAAGACCGAGGAGATCGCCCGGGCCTTTCTCGCCACGCCCTCGACCATCGCCCAGCGCATCGTCCGCGCCAAGGCGAAGATCCGCGACGCGCGGATTCCCTACCAGGTGCCGGCCATGGCCGAGCTGCCGGAGCGGCTGGATAACGTGCTGCGAGTCATCTACCTGGTGTTCAACGAGGGTTACTCGGCCACCTCCGGGGATTCGCTGACCCGCGCCGACCTGTCGGCCGAGGCCATCCGCCTGGGGCGCCTGCTGCTGGAGCTGCTGCCGGATTCGGAGGTCATGGGGCTGCTGGCGCTGATGCTGCTGCACGATTCGCGGCGCCAGGCCCGCACCGGCGCCGATGGCGAGCTGGTGTTGCTGGAGGACCAGGACCGTGCGCTGTGGAACCGCCAGCAGATCGACGAGGGTTGCGCCCTGGTGGAGCGCGCCCTGGCCTCGCGGCGTATCGGCATGTACACCTTGCAGGCGGCCATTTCCGCCGTGCACGCCAGCGCCGCCACGCCCGAGGCCACCGACTGGGCGCAGATCGTCGCGCTCTACGGCGTGCTGCAGCGCGGCATCGGCTCACCGGTGATCGAACTCAACCGCGCGGTGGCGGTGGCCATGCACCAGGGGCCGGAAGCCGGGCTGGCGCTGATCGAGGCCATTCTCGAACGCGGGGAGCTGCGTGATTACCAGCTGGCGCACTCGGCCCGCGCCGATCTCTACCGTCGCCTGGGGCGCCGCGCCGAGGCACGGGCCGCCTACCAGGTGGCGCTGGGACTGACCCGCCAGGACACCGAGCGGCGCTTCATCGAACGGCGCCTGGCGGAGTTGGCGCCGTGACGGGAATCACCCGTGGCAGGCACGGGAACCGGGGCTGAGGCCCGGGCTACGAGCACAGGAGAAGCACCATGAGCAGCAACGAACAGGCCGTCGAGCAACTGCATGCCCTGCTGGGCGACTGGGCCGAGGCGGTACGCAGCAAGGACGTCGCGCGCATTCTCGGCTTCTACGCCCAGGAGGTGGTGGCCTATGACGCCATCCTGCGGCTGCAGTTCGTCGGCCGTGAGGCCTATGGCGCGCATTGGGCCTATTGCATGGAGATGTGCCAGGGCGCTTCGATCTTCGATCCGCAGCACGTGACGATACGCGCCGGCGGTGATGTCGGCTTCGCCCATTTCCTCTGCCTGTGTGGCGGCACCAACGCCGACGGGGTCGAACAGCGCAGCTGGATGCGCGTCACCTGCGGCTACCAGCGCATCGGCGGGCAGTGGCGCATCGTCCATGACCACTTTTCCGCGCCCTTCGACATGGAAAGCGGCCAGGCGCTGTTCGACCTGGAACCCTGATCAGGCACCCAGGCTGCGGAAGTGGTCGAGCATGCGCTGGGCATCGGCCTTGGCGCCACTGAACAGTTCGAAGGCCTTGACAGCCTGGAACACCGCCATGGTGCCGCCATCCAATGTGCGACAGCCGAGGGCCCGGGCGTCCCTGAGCAGCTGGGTCTCCAGCGGGAAGTAGACGATTTCGGCGACCCACAGCGCAGGGCGCAGCAGTGCGGCGGGCACCGGCGTGCCCGGCAGCTTGGCCATGCCCATGGGCGTGGTGTTGACCAGGCCGTCCGCATCCGCGAGCGCGCCGGGCAGGTCGTCACCGGCGCGGGCGCGGCCGGCGCCGAAGCGTCGCTCCAGGCTGCTCGCCAGGGCCTGGGCGCGCTCGGCGTCGACGTCGAATACCTGCAACTGGCCGACGCCCTCGGCGAGCAGGGCATGGGCCACTGCAGCGCCGGCCCCCCCGGCCCCCATCTGCACCACCTGGCGGCGTTCGACATCGCCCAGCCCACGGCGGAAGCCTTCGGCAAAACCCAGGCAGTCGGTGTTGTGGCCGACACGACGGCCGTCGCGCAGCACCACGGTGTTCACCGCCCCGATGCCCTCGGCCTCGGGGGAAAGCTCGTCGAGCAGCGGGATGACCGCCTGCTTGCAGGGAAAGGTGATGTTGAGCCCAGTGAAGCCGGTGCGCTCGGCGGCCTCCAGCAACTGGGGCAGGGCGCTGACGTCGAGCCGGAGCGGGTCGAGGTCGATCAGCCGATAGAGGTAGCGCAGGCCCTGGGCGTCGCCTTCATGCTCGTGCAGGGCGGGGGTGCGCGAGGCCTGGATGCCGGAGCCGATCAGGCCGGCGAGTACGCTTGCGTGTGCGGTCATGGCGTCAACCCTTCAACAGCTTGCCGAAATGCTGCACGCCGGCCCGGTAGCCGTCGCTGCCCAGGCCGCAGATCACCCCGACGGCGATGGCGGAGACGAAAGAGTGCTGGCGGAATGCTTCGCGCTTGTGGACGTTGGAGAGGTGCACTTCGATCACCGGCAGCTCGCTGGCGACCAGGGCGTCGCGGATGGCCACGGAGGTGTGGGTCCAGGCGCCGGGGTTGATCAGGATACCGGCGCAACGGCCACGTGCCTGGTGGATCCAGTCGATCAGCTGGCCTTCGTGGTTGGTCTGGCGGCACTCGATTTCCAGGCCCAGCGCGGCACCGGTCTCGCGGCATAGCCGATCGATGTCGGCGAGGGTTTCGTGACCGTAGGTCGCGGGCTCGCGGGTGCCGAGCAGGTTCAGGTTGGGGCCGTTGAGGACCAGCAGGGTGGGGGACATCAGGGGCATTTCTCCATTGTCATGAGCCCAGCCGGGAACGCGGGCGGGGCTGGAATGGAAAAATGTACTAACTGGTTACTTTAATCAATCGGAGGCTATCGGGCGGGCAATCGGGTAACGGTTATTCCGTTCGATAATCGGTCACTCGGATGCGTCATCGGTCTCCAGCAGCAACGGGCCGCTGCCGAGATCCGAGAGCTCGTCACCCGGGTTGCGCAGGGGGCAGACCTCCATGGTCAGGCAGCCGCAACCGATGCAGCCGTCGAGCTGGTCGCGCAACTGGGTGAGGCGGCGAATGCGTTCGTCCAGCTCGGCCTGCCAGCGCGCCGACAGCGCATGCCAGTCGGCGGCAGTGGGCGTGCGGCCTTCCGGCAGCGTCATCAGTGCGGCGTGGATGGAGGCCAGCGGGATACCCAGGCGCTGGGCTACCTTGATCACCGCCACCCGGCGCAGCACCTCGCGCGGGTAGCGGCGCTGGTTGCCGGCGTTGCGGGTGCTGGTGATCAGCCCCTTGGTTTCGTAGAAGTGCAGGGTGGACACCGCCACGCCGCTGCGCTCGGCCACTTGGCCCACTGTCAGCGCCTTGCCGATGTTGCTCGCCGTCACCTTTGGCATGCTCGTCCTCCGCTATTGACCTCAAGTTAAGTTGAGGTTTTACCCTCGCCGCCAGCATTGCACAACGGTAGAAGGAGTCTCGGCATGACCAACGAGCAATTGCAGGGCGTCGTTTCATCCATTCATTTCTCGGCCGACCCGGCCTGCCTGCCAGCTCTGGTGGAGAACCTGGGCGTGCGCCTGGCGGCCTGTCTCAAGTCCCAGGTGGGGCTGCTTTCCACCAGCCTGGAAACCAGCGCCGATGGCCGCTGGTTGATCCAGCGCAGCCGGTGGGTCTCAGCCGATGCGGCGCAGGCCGCATTGGAGGGTGACTCCTGCAGCGCACGTCTGCTGGGCGAGGCGATCTGGCGCTATGGCGCCAAGGCGGTGCGCTTCGAAGCGCAGGAAGGAGCGTAAGAGCTCGGTCGCAAGGTGTGGGGAAGGTGGAGTGGCGTGAAAGGTCGTGGCGGGGTGTCGCCTGAGTGACTCGCCCGGGAGTCCCGGGCGAGCCGAGGGGCTTACTCGTAGCTCATGGTGTAGGTGATGCTGGTGCTGACCTGGCCAGGCAGGGCATCTGCGCCGCGCGGCGCGTGGTATGCCGCGAAAAGGCCAATGAAGGCGTTGCCGCCTGCGCCGCTGAGCTCTTCGAGGTTGTTCTGGCCGGTGGCGAGGTTGATGGGCTCCTGTTCCTTGTTGAACAGCTGCACCGCGACGTTGGAGGCGTCAGCGCCGCTGAGCTCGTTCTTCAGGGTACCGGTGGCGGGGTCGACGTTCGGGCCTATCTCGAAGTGCGCCTTCACCTTGGAACCCTGGGTGCAGTTGGAGAGTGCGATCACGAACGGGGTGAGGCCGGCATTCTGGCCTGCCAAGAGGGAGCTCTGGGAGACGATCGGCAGTTGCACGGTCTGGTTGAGGGAAGGGGTGGAGATATCACAGGTCCTGCTGGAAACCTCGCCCTTGATGGTGATGGTGCCGTCGAATGCGAGCGCCAGATTGCTCAGGCCAAAACCGACCAGGGCCGCGCTGGTGGTGAGGAACTTCTTCATTTATCTCTCCTTGATGGCGCCTGGCTCCACGCGCCGGATTAAAGGTTGACCTCGAGAGTCGGAACCAGAACCGAATCGCGCTGCAGTCTCGATAATGAGAGCTGGATCGCATTCAGCAGAGCGAGCGCAATGATAACGAGGGCTTTCCAGGTCGAATGGAGTCCGCAATCCATGTGGGTTGTAGGAATAGTCGCCCCGTCAGCAAGCTTGTTCCGAGGAGTTTGCCTTCGTGGCTATTCAGCAGGTTCCGACCTGAGAATCGTTGGCTGGCCCTTGCTAAAATCTCAAACTTTCTCAACGAGTCAGTACCTTGGACATCGACCTGGCGCGCACCTTCCTCGAAATCGTCCGCAGCGGCAGCTTCGTCGCCGCCGCCGAACGCCTGCACGTGACCCAGACGGCGATCACCGCGCGGGTGCAGAACCTGGAGAACCAGCTGGGCTGCAAGCTCTTCGTGCGCAACCGTGCCGGAGCGCGGCTGACGGCCGAAGGCGAGGTGTTCGTCGGTCATGCCACGCAACTGGTGCAGACCTGGGAGGCCGCACGGCGCGACCTGCCGCTGCCCAAGGGCTACCGCGACCTGCTCGCCATCGGCGGTGAACAGAGCCTGAGCAACCCCTTGCTGCTGGGCTGGATGAGCCGCCTGCGCGAACGTATTCCCTCCCACGCGGTACGCGTCGAGGTCGCGCCCGGACAGCAATTGCAGAAGCAGCTGGAGCTGGGCCTGCTGGATGCCGCGCTGGTCTACCAGCCCGAGTACTGGCCGGGCATGCAGGTGGAGCAATTGCTGGAGGAGAAGTTGATCCTGATCCGCTCCACCAGCAACCCCGAGCCCTACGTGCAGGTGGACTGGGGCCCGACCTTCCGCCAGCAGCACGACGCCGCGCTGCCGGACAAGGCCCGCGCCGCAGTGACGGTGAACCTGGGCCCGCTGGCACTGCAGTTCATCCTCCACCACGGCGGTTCGGGGTATTTCCGTACCCGCGTGGTGCAGAGCTATCTGGACGGCGGCCAGCTGGAACGCGTGGAGCGCGCCCCGGAATTCACCTACCCGACCTATCTGGTCTATTCACGCGACAAGGACACGCCGCTGCTGCAGCAGGCCATCGCCGTGCTGCGCGAGGTGGTGAGCGAGGACATCGACTGGTCGCAGCGCTGGGAAGCCACGCTCTGAGGCCGGCATGGACCTTCCCGGGCTGAAGCCCGAGCTACGTGGCGTCAGCTGGTGACCTTCAATTCGTAGATGGTTGGAGCGAAGCGAACCCCGTGCATCAGGCACACCCCGCGCACATCGACTCAGAACCGGGCGAAGGAAGCTGAAGCGGCGAGAGCAGACGGGACGGTGGGCTTAAGCCCATCCCATGGATTGCGCCGCGTGAGCCTCAGCTCGCCACCTTCAGCGTGGGGGCCGGAGCCTGGGCAGTGAGGTCCTTGAGCCAGTAGCGGTAGAGCCCGCCGATCAGGTCGCTCTGGCTCACCAGGCCCACCAGCTTCTCGTCATCACCCAGCACCGGCAGGCAGTGCAGGCCCTGGTCGGAGAGCAACGACACCAGCACGCCGATATCGGTCCCGCGCCTCACGCAGCGCACCGAGCGGGTCATGAGCTCGCCCAGGCGCGGGGCGGGCCGGTGGCGCAGGCGGCCGAACAGCGAGCCGGGCGTTTCGTCCTGGGCGTGGCGGAACAGGTCGCCGGGGGTGACGATGCCCACCAGTTGGTTCTGCTCGTCGAGCACCGGCAGGGCCTTGATGTGGTGCTTCTCGAACAGCTTCCAGGCCTGTTCGCGGGTGGTTTGCGGGGTCGCGGTGAGCAGGTCGCGGGACATGATCTGCTCGGCCGTCACCTGGCCCACGCTGCGTCGCAATGCGTTGCGTTCGGTCTGGCGTAGCAGGCGCTCCAGGTCGTCGCGGGTGATGTCGACGAACTCGCCGAACTCCTCCAGCGCCTGGTCCAGGTCTTCATCGGAAAACACGCCGCGCTCGCTGGGCAATGGGTCGGCGGTCAGGTGCTGGCCGACACGGGCCTGGCTCGTCGCGGTGCTCAGGGCACTGCGGGTCAGGCGGTTGTACGCCAGGGCCATGGCCACCAGCAGGCACGACCCCAGCAGCACCGGCCAGACCACGGCGAAACCCTGGGCTTCGAACGCCGGGCCGCCCAGGGCCACCGCAACGGCCAGTGCGGTGCCCGGTGGGTGCAGGCAACGCAGGGCGTACATGGTCAATACGGTAAGCGCCAGGCCCAGGGTCGCGGCCAGCACGGAGTGGTCGATCCACAGTCCGGCGGCCGTGCCCACCAGGGCCGCCACCAGATTGCCCATCACCACCGACCAGGGTTGTGCCAGGGGGCTGGAGGCGACGGCGAACACCAGCAGCGAGCTGGCACCGAGCGGGCCGGCGAGGCGCAGTGCGACCTCGCTGCCGAAGACATGGCCACAGGCCATGCAGCACAGGGCCAGGCCCATGCAGGCGCCCAGCGCCGCGCGCAGCCACTCACCGGGTTGTGCGGTGCGCGGTGCGGGGGCCAGGCGTTTGCGCCAGCGCTGCCAGAGGGCATCCGGGGTGTCGTGCATGGTGATCTCTTCGTTGCCTGAGCCGTTCGGAGCGATAAAAAAGGGCCCTTGGGGGCCCTGGAGGAGTCCCACTGCGTGCGCGGGAAGGTCGCCATCCCTGGGCATGGAACAGGAGCAGGGTGGTGCGATCGTTGCCGCACGGGGCGGAGCCGGGCGGCGAGATGGTGCGCATGCTACGGGCGGCACCAAGCATGCCGCCAATGAATAATATTGCTCGTTCGATGCAATTTATTTGCATCAAAGGCGCCTGCTTTCGCCTGGGCAAGGGCCCGGGGCCGGCGTAGCATCGGCTCCCTCCAGGCATTCGAGGCGATGGCGACTATGCAGCGACATACGGTGGGCGCAGGGTTGGACGCGGAGCGGCTGCTGCTGGACAAGATCCACGACGGGCAGCACGACAGCGGCCTGCTGCTGTGGCGACCGCTGCACGCGGCGCTGGTCATGCCCCGGCGCATGAGCCGCCTGCCGGCTTTCGATACGGCGCAGCATGCCTGCCTCGAGCAGGGCTGGCCCATCGCCCTGCGCGACACCGGGGGCGAGCCGGTGCCGCAATCATCGGCGGTGCTCAACGTCGCCCTCGCCTATGCGGTGCCGCGCGAGGAGAACGAGCTGACGCGCATCGAGACCGCCTACCTGCGGTTGTGCCAGCCCCTGTGCGACTGGCTGGCCGAACTGGGCCTGGAGCCGGGGCTGGGCGAGGTGGAGGGCGCCTTCTGCGATGGCCGCTTCAACGTCAACCTGCAGGGCCGCAAGCTGGTGGGCACCGCCCAGCGCTGGCGTCGGCGGCAAAGCGATGGTCGCCACGTGGTGCTGGCCCACGGCGCCATCCTCATGGGCAACCAGCGCGAAGCCATGGTGGAGGTGGTCAACACCTTCTATCGCGAGTGCGGCCTGGGCACCCGCTGCCGCGCTGGCAGCCACATCGCCCTGGAGGAATGCCGCGCCGATGCCTGGGATGCCAGCAGGCAGCTTGCCGGGTACTACCGGCGGATGCTGGATGCCGCTGGAATCGATACCGACCTGTAGCCCGGGCTTCAGCCGGGGGAGAGTGGGCGAATGACATTGATGGACGTCCTTGTGCACCCACCGCATGGGTTTCGCTTCGCTCTACGCCATCCTACGAGAGCCGCTGCTACGTGCGCGCGAGTTGGTGCGCACATCAATGTGAGGAGTCGAGCGAAGAACGTTGGAGCAGCCGCCAAACGCCCCTTCCCAGGAGGCCGAGTGAATCGTCGTGTAGGGGGGTGAGCGACATGGATGTCGCGAGAGCCGCGATGGGCCAGGGACGGCCCTTCGCGGCGTGCCCCTGGAACGATGATGGAGCGAGGGGAGTCTGGCGAAGCCAGACCCGTATGGAGGGGCAAGTTTTTTGGTTCCTTTTCAACGATTGGAAAAGGGACTCGCCCGGGGGGGGGGGGGGCGAAACCAGAAGCGCCAGCAAAGCTCGGCAATCAGCTGGGCTCAAGTCCTCTAGCAACACACCGCCAATAAAGTCGCGTTTACGGTGGGCATCGGGCGTTCAGCGATAGATGTAGGCGAGGGTGCCGGCGATGATGAGCACCACGGCGACCAGGGTACGGGCCACCCAGGGCGCGGCGAGCCAGACGCCCGCCACGCCGGCCACCTGGCCGATGCTCCTCTCCGAGAGCAGGCGCGGATTGGCACCACCCTTGATCGGGTAGCCGCATTGCGGGCAGCTCGGGGCCTGGTCGGAGATGGAGTGTTTGCATTCGGGGCAGTCGATGAGGGCCACGTCGGGAACGCCTTGTCAGTGATCGTGCAGACCTACTGACAAGGTGTGGGTGGCCCGGTTCAGCAGCCTGTCGCATCCACCTAGAAGTCGAGGGTGGCCGAGACCTTGAGGGTGCGCGGCGCGCCCTGGGTCAGGTAGCCGCCGTAGGCGGATTCCCAGTAGTCCTCGTTGGCCAGGTTCTCCAGCCCGGCGCGCAGGGTGATGTCGTGCTCGTCCAGCCTGAAGGTGTAGCGCGCGCCCAGGTCGACACGGGTCCAGGCGGGGATGCTCAGGGCATTGCCCGTGTCGTAGTACTGGCCGCCGGTGCGTTGCAGCAGGGCGTTGACTGCCAGCCCATTCACACCGGGCACATCCCAATCGGCGCTGAGGTTGTACTGGAACTCCGGCACGCCCACGGCGCGGTTGCCGTCGTTGGCGCCGTTGGTGGTTCCCGATAGTTCGGTGTCCATCAGCGTGCCGCCAGCCAGCAGGCGCAGGCCCGTGAGCGGCTCGCCGAAGACGCTGAACTCGATGCCCCGGTTACGTTGCTGGGCGTCCACCCGGTAGTAACCGTCGCCGCCGATGAGCCCCTGGGGCTGTTCGATTCGATAGATGCTGAACTGTGCGCCGAAGGAGCCCTGGTCGAGCTTGATGCCGGCTTCGATCTGCTTGGTGCGGTAGGGCGCGAACATCTGGCCGGCGGGATTCAGGGACGCCGCCGGCGCAATCGGACCCGGGGCCAGGCCCTCGATACGGTTGGCGTAGAGAGAGATCGAGTCGGTGGCCTTGACCACCAGGCCGTAGACGGGGGTGGTGATCGAGTCGTCGTAGTTGGACGTGCGGACGCCTGCGGTGGACCAGCCATCGGTGGCGATGGACTGGCGACGAATGCCCAGGGTCAGCAGGGCACGATCATCGAAGAAGCCCAGGGTGTCGGAGACCGCCACGCTGCGCGCTTTGCTGGAACCCGTCTTGCGCGGGTGGTGCAGGTCGCCGTTGGGCGTTGCCGTCGGTTCGGGGCTGGGGAAGGGGTCGTAGAGGTTGCCCGGCAGGCGATTGGTGAGGCTGGTGGACTGGTTGGCGCTGCGGTATTCCCGCCAGTTGCCGGACAGCCCGAGGTTCACCTGGTGGCTCACCGCGCCGGTATAGAAGTGCCCGCGCAGCCCGCTGCTGACGCTGTTGCTTTCCTCATCACGCGGAGCGTATAGGCGGCCGACACGGGCGGTGCCGCTCGGGTCGCTGACATAGAGGGAGGAGTAGACGCCGTTCTCGCGGGTGTACTTGCTGCCGACCGTCAGGTAGCTGCTCCAGCTGTCGTTGAGGTCGTACTCGGCGTTGAGCATGCCGTAGGTGTCTTCCAGCTGCGACCAGGCCCAGGGCTGGGAGTAGCTGTGGTTGGCATCTGGCACCTTGGGGGTCTTGTACAGGCTGGCGCCGGGGACCAGGTAGACCACCGAGCGGCCGTCGTTGATGCGCTGCTTCTGGTAGCCGAAGTCGCCGGACAGGCGCAGGCGGTCGCCCCGGTAGTCGAGGCCGACGCTGAACAGGCTGAAGTGCTGGTGCTCGTCGTCCACCGCGGTCTCGCCATCACGCTTGGCCATGTTGACCCGCACGCCGAAGCGGTTGTCCTCGCCGAAGCGCTGGCCGAAGTCGACGTGGCCGCCGACGCGGTCGTCACTGGCGTAATCCAGGGTCAGGCTGCGGGTGGGCGCGTCCTCGGCGCGCTTGGGCACCACGTTGATATTGCCGCCGATGCCGCTGCCACCCGGGGACACGCCGTTGAGGAAGGCGCTGGGGCCTTTGAACACCTCGACGCGCTCCACCGACTCGGTGGCGATGATCTGCCGGGGCAGCACGCCGTACAGGCCGTTGAAGGAGATGTCGTCGCTGAACAGGGCGAAGCCGCGGATCACGAACACCTGGGAGAAGTTGCCGAAGCCGTAGGACTGGCGCACCGTCGGGTCGCTGCGCAGCACGTCGCCGATGTTCTGCGCCTGGCGGTTCTCGATCAGCTCGCGGGTGTAGCTGGAAAAGCTGAAGGGCACGTCCTGCATGTCCTGGTTGCCCAGCATGCCGATGCGCGCGCCCCGTGCCACCTGGCCGCCGGCGTAGCTTTCCGGCAGGCCGTCGCCGCGCAGCGCGCTGTCGCTGATGGTGGTCGCGCCCAGCTCCAGGCCTCCGTCATTGGTCACCGGCACCAGGGTGTAGCCGCTGCCGCTGCTGGCGAGCTGGTAGCCGCTGCCGGCGAGCAGCGCCGCGAAGCCGTCCTGTACGCCGTAGCTGCCTTGCAGGCCGGGGCTTCGCTGGCCATCGAGCAGGCCCTGCTGGAACGACAGCGGCACGCCGGCCTGGGCGGCGAACTGGGCGAGCACATGGCCCAGCGGCCCGGGGCCGATGGCGTACTGGTGCGTGGCGGTCTGCTGCGCGAGTGCCTCGGCCTGGGCCGGCTGGGCGAACGGTGCCGCGCAAAGAGCGAGGCCGATGGCCAGGCTCAGCGCGTGCAACGGAAGACGGGGCGGAGCCGGTGGGGTGGCGGAGCGACGCTGCTGGGGCGACCACGAAGTCATGCTGCTTTCCTGTCGACGCTTGGATGAAAGGGGTTCATCCAACACACCGGACGAGATCGAAAAAGGTGTCAGGGGAGCCTGAAAATAATTCCGAGAGGCCGTGGGGCCCCGGCTACCTGGGGGTTCGATCCGTGAGGTGAAGCGGCCTGCGGTCCTCCTGCAGGGCGTTGCGTCCGTGGGGGTTGGCGCCTGACTGGACGCGCGGTCAGGCGGGTGTCGTCGGCTCCAGGGTCACCCAGTAGCGGGTCAGGCGGGTGAGGGTGACGGGCAGGGTGTCCTGCAGCAGGCGCAGGCTGGCATCGGTGTCGCGCAGCGGGAAGGCGCCGGAGACACGCAGGTCGGCGATACCCGGGTGGCAGCGCAGCACGCCGGGGCGGTAGCGCCCCAGTTCGCCCACCAGCTCGGCCAGGCGCATGTCCTGGGCCAGCAGCATGCCGGTTTCCCAGGCGCTGGCCGCCGGGTCGAGGGGCGCGCTGGGCAGCAGGAGGTCGCGCTCGAAGGCGGACTGCCGGCCGGCCTCGATCACCTGCGAGTCGCCACGCCCGGCGTTGCTGATCCGTACCGCGCCTTCCATCACCGCCACGCGGCAGCGCGCGCCATCGAGGCGCAGGGCGAAGCGGGTGCCCAGCGCCTGGGCGACGCCCTGGGGCGTTTCCACCAGGAACGGCCGTGGCGTGGGGGACGGGTCCCTGGCGGTGGTGATCAGCACTTCGCCGCTGAACAGGCGCAGGCGCCGGCTCGTCGCGGTGAAGGCCACGTCCAGGGCGCTGGCGGTGTTGAGCAGCAGGCGGCTGCCATCGGGCAGGTGCAGGTCTTTCTGTTCGCCGGTGGCGGTGCGCAGGTCGGCGCTCCAGTCCTGCCAGGGCAGCTGGCGCCAGGCCGTCCAGGCGACCGGCGCGGCGAGCAGCAGCATGCCCAGGCGGGCGATGGCCTGGCGGCGACCGAGCCCTTTGCGCGCGGCGCGGTCCAGGGTCTGCAGCGCCAGGTTGCCGGGCAGGTTGCGGAAGTCGCCGAGGATGCTTTCGGCGCGGGTCCAGGCCTGGGCATGTTGCGGGCTGCGGTTGCGCCATTGCTGGATGGCGCGGTGGTCGTCCTCGGTGGCGCTGCCGGAATGCAGCTGCACCAGCCAGTCGGCGGCCTCGCCGAGGATCTGCGGGTCGATGCGGTTCATCAGGCCACGCTCAGGCAGGCGAGGAAGGCATCGCGCATGTAGCGCTTGACGCTGGCCAGCGACACGCCCAGGCGCGTGGCGATCTCGGCATAGCCCAGGCCTTCGAGCTGGGACAGGAGGAAGGCCTGGCGGGTCTTCCCGGGCATACCGGCCAGCAGCGCCTCGATGCGGCACAGGCTTTCCAGGATCAGCAACCGGGTCTCCGGGGAGGGCACCTCGGGCTCGGGCAGGTGGGCGATGCTTTCCAGGTAGGCCTGCTCGATGTCCTGCCGCCGCCAGCGGTCGATCACCAGGCCCTTGGCGATGTGGGTGAGCAGGGCGCGCGGTTCGCTGCCGAAGTCCCGGCCCGCCTGGCGGCCGAGCAGGCGCAGGAAGGTGTCATGGGCCAGGTCGGCGGCATCCCAGGCGTTGCCCAGACGCCGGCTGAGCCAGGCGTGGAGCCAGCCGTGATGGTCGCTATAGAGAGTGTGGATCTGACGGTGGAGGGTCTGTTCGGCTGCCGGCATGGGCTACTGCGTCCGTCCGGGCGGCCCGCGCCTGGATGTAGATAAGAATTGATCTCATTCTATATTCGCGCCCGGAAAGCTGGCAATCGCCGTGGCGGGCCGGCGGTCGCCCCCGGAGGACCGATGCGTTTGCCGTCGACGTTTCCACGAGGTTTTTTTCACGAATTCTTGACCGACCGCTACCTAGGCTGCGAGCCGTCTCCTGCAACTCCTGCAGGGCCGTCGAGCGTCGTCCATGCTGAAAAACCTCCGGTTGCGTCCCGAAGCCCTGACCCTGCTGGTCAGCGTCGCGCTGCTGCTGTTCTACAACCTGCCGCTGTGGCGGCACGTCACTCAGATCGTTCCCGACCCCTGGCTGCGCGTGGTCTTCGGCCTGCTGGTGGTGCTGATCTTCAACCTGGTGTTGACGCTGTTCTCCTTCCGCTGGGTGTTCAAACCCTTGCTGACGCTCGTGCTGCTGGGCAGTGCCGGGGTGCTCTACTTCATGACCCAGTACGGCGTGGTGGTGGACGTCGAGATGCTGCGCAACGTCGCCGAGACCAACGTCAGCGAAGTGGGCGACCTGCTGACCCTGAGGTTCGCCGGCTTCCTGCTGGCATTCGGCGTGCTGCCCGCCTGGCTGCTGTGGCGCCTGCAGATCGGCCACCGGCCGCTGCTGCGCGAGCTGCTGAGCAAGCTGCTGGTAATGGCGGCGTGCCTGGTGGCCCTTGGCGCGATCGCCCTGAGCAACTACCAGGCGCTGGCCTCCCTGTTCCGCAACCACCACGAGCTGCGCCTGATGGTGGTGCCGAGCAACTACCTGGGCGCCTCGTTCAGCTACCTGCGTGGCCAGTTCGCCCGGCCGGCCGAGCCGATGCGCGCCATCGGCACCGATGCCCATCGCGCCGCGGCCTGGCAGGGTCACGCACGCAAATCGCTGACGGTGCTGGTGCTGGGGGAGAGCGCCCGTGCCGCCAACCTCGGCCTACTCGGCTACGGCCGCGACACCACCCCGCTGCTGGCCCGCCAGGCGGGCCTGACCGCCTTCACCCAGATGCGCTCCTGCGGCACCGAGACCGCCGTGTCGGTGCCCTGCATGTTCTCCAACCTCACTCGTAGCGGTTACAGCCATGACCGCGCCGCATCCCAGGAAGGCCTGCTGGATGTGCTCAAGCACGCCGGCCTCGCCGTGCGCTGGCGCGACAACCAGTCCGGCTGCAAGGGCACCTGTGACCGCGTGGCCTTCGAAGATCTGAGCAACGCCAGGGACCCGGTCCTCTGCGCCGACGGCGAATGCCAGGACGCCATCCTCCTGCAGGGCCTGCAGGGCTACATCGACACCCTCAAGGACGACAGCGTGCTGGTGCTGCACCAGATGGGCAGCCATGGCCCGGCCTACTACAAGCGCTACCCCGCGGCCTTCGAACGCTTCACCCCGGTGTGCCGCAGCGCCACCCTGAGCGATTGCTCGCGGGAGAGCATCGTCAACGCCTACGACAACACCCTGGTCTACACCGACTACGTGCTGTCCAGCCTGATCGACCTGCTGCGCAAGAATCAGGACCGCGTCGACACGGCGATGATCTACCTCTCCGACCACGGCGAATCCCTTGGCGAATACAACCTCTATCTGCACGGCACGCCCTATGCGATGGCGCCGGACGAGCAGAAGCACGTCGGCCTGCTGACTTGGTTCTCCGAGGGCTACCAGAAGGACTTCGGCCTGGACAACGCCTGCCTGGCGACCCGCCGCGACGAGCCGGTGAGCCAGGACAACCTGTTCCACTCCATGCTCGGCCTGCTGCAGATCGAGACCGGCGAATACCAGCGCGGCCTCGACCTCTTCGCCCCCTGCCGGAGGTCGGCGTCCTGATGCCTCTCTCCCCCTGGTTCGGGCGCTGGCGCCAGCGGCAGATCGCCCGACGCGCCCTCAAGGCCGCCGGCGAGCCCAACCTGGTGCTCGACCTGCCGTGCGGCCTGGGGCGTTCCTGGGCGCTGCTGGCCGAGCACCCGAACCGCTTCATCCTCGCGGCCGACCCCTCGCGGGAAGTGCTCGATCGCGCGCTCGCCACCCGCAGCGGTCCGCTGGTGGAGAGGGTGCGTGGCTTCCAGGCTTCGGTGCTGGCCATCCAGCTGCCGGAAAACGCGGTGGACAGCATCCTCTGCCTGCAGTCGCTGAGCCGCCTGAGCCCCGAGCAGCGGCTGCTGGCCCTGCGCGAGCTGCGCCGGGTGACCCGCGACACGCTGATCCTCTCGCTGCCGGTGGACGGCAACCTGGAGGCCTGGCACTGGCGGCGGCATAGGGGCGAGGAGGGCGACACCGTGCCGCCCCTGCGCCGCGACGTGCTGGAGGACGAATTCCGCCAGCTCGGCCTGCAGGTGCTCTCGCATCAGGACTTCCTGCCCGGCTGGGCGATGGTCCGCACCTACGTCCTGCGCAAGGACGGCTGATGGAAAAAACTGTTACCGCTGAACCTTTCCCATTTGGCTTACCTAAGCACTATCATCGCGCCTCTCCGGCATCCCGCTTCGGACGCCCGGCCGTTCGCATTTCCTCTTCCCACTGGATGGACTCCGAGACATGAGCAGAACCCGCAGCCCTTCAGGTGCCTACCGCCCGACCCTGGGCAGCCACCTGGCCTTCACCCTGTCCTGCGGCCTGGTTTTCCTGGCGATGTACACCCTGTTGCGCGGCGCATTGCTGGTCTACAACCGTGAGCTGATCGGCGCCACGCCGGCCGCCACCTTCGTCGAGGCCTTCTTCAACGGCCTGCGTTTCGACCTGCGCCTGACCATCTACGCCCTGGCGCCGCTGCTGTTGTCCATCCCCTTCGCCGGCGCCATGGCCGCGCGCCGCCTGCACCGCGTGTGGCTCACCGGTTTCGCCAGCATCACCCTGTTCTTCGGCCTGCTGGAGCTGGACTTCTACCGCGAATTCCACCAACGCCTGAACAGCCTGGTGTTCCAGTACATGAGCCAGGACCCGAAGACCGTGCTGAGCATGCTCTGGTACGGCTTCCCGGTGGTGCGCTACCTGCTGGCCTGGGCCGTCGCCACCTGGCTGCTGTTCAAGCTGTTCCAGTGGATCGATCGCCGCAGCCGCCCACGCAGCGAGCCCGTTGCGGGCGGAAGCCGCCGCGCCGCCCTCGCACCCTGGTACCTGCGCGCCGGGGTCTTCGCCCTGGTCCTTGTACTCGCCGTGGTCGCCGCCCGGGGCACCCTGCGCCAGGGCCCGCCGCTGCGCTGGGGGGATGCCAATACCACCGACTCCGCCTTCGCCAACCAGCTCGGCCTCAACGGCACGCTGATGCTGATGAACGCCGCCCAGGCGCGCTTCTCCGAGACCCGTGACAACCAGTGGAAGGCCAGCCTGCCCGAAGGCGAGGCCCAGGACGTGGTCCGCGAGATGCTGCTGACCCCGCACGACCAGCTGGTGGACGAGGGCAGCGCCGCCGTGCGCCGCCTGCTCACGCCCGATGCCAATGGCAGCCTGCCGGTGCGCAACGTGGTGGTGATCCTCATGGAGAGCCTGGCCGGGCACTACGTCGGCGCGCTCGGCGGCAAGGGCGACATCACCCCCAACTTCGATCGCCTGAGCAAGGAGGGGCTGCTGTTCACCCGCTTCTTCTCCAATGGCACCCACACCCACCAGGGCATGTTCGCCACCATGGCGTGCTTCCCCAACCTGCCGGGCTTCGAGTACCTGATGGAGCAGCAGGAGGGCACCCACAAGTTCTCCGGCCTGCCGCAACTGCTCAGCGCCCGCCAGTACGACGACCTGTACGTCTACAACGGCGATTTCGGCTGGGACAACCAGCTGGGCTTCTTCGGCAACCAGGGCATGCGCAACTTCGTGGGGCGCAATGACTTCGTCAACCCGGTGGTCTCCGACCCGACCTGGGGCGTCTCCGACCAGGACATGTTCGACCGCGCCGCCCAGGAGCTTAGGGACAACTACGGCAGCAAGCCCTTCTATGCGCTGCTGCAGACCCTCTCCAACCACACGCCCTACGCCCTGCCGGCGCAGCTGCCGGTGGAGCCGGTCACGGGCTTCGGCTCGCTGGACCAGCACCTCACCGCCATGCGCTATTCCGACTGGGCCCTGGGGCAGTTCTTCGAGAAGGCCAAGCAGTCGCCGTACTACAAGGACACGCTGTTCGTGATCGTCGGCGACCATGGCTTCGGCACGCCCGAGCAGCTCACCGATATCGACCTGTACCGCTTCAACGTGCCGTTGCTGCTGATCGCCCCCGGCATCCAGGAGAAGTTCGGCGCGCGCACCGACGTCGTCGGCACGCAGGTCGATGTGGTGCCCACCATCATGGGCCGCCTCGGCGGCGAGACCCGCCACCAGTGCTGGGGCCGCGACCTGCTGAGCCTGGCGCCGGAAGACAAGGGCTTCGGCGTGATCAAGCCCTCGGGCAGCGACCAGACCGTGGCCATGGTGGCCGACGGGCGCATCCTGGTGCAGCCGCGCGGCGCCGATCCGCTGCTCTACGACTACCGCCTCAACAGCGAGCAGGGCGCGACCCGCGTCGAGGACCCGCAAGCGGTGCAGGCCATGAGCCGTCGCCTCGAAGCGTTCATCCAGGTGGCCACCAAGAGCCTGCTGGGCAACACCACCGGCGTCGTCGACGCCAAGCCCTGACCCCGCCGCCCCGGAGCCATTCCGGGGCGCGTTCCTCCCCACCACGGTGCCGCGCTTCTTCGGGGCGTGGCCCTGGCAGAGTCGCCAACACATCTGGCATGCAGGGAAAAACCTGCCTGGCTCCAAGCGGTAAGAATCGGCTGACCGTCGCCCAACTGGCTGCGCTCTACACGGGCGAGCCCCAGGGTGACATTCGCCCATCAAGGTCCGCTGCATGCCGCCCAACAACAAGACACCTTCGTTCCTCGCCGTCTTCGCGCTGCTGTTCCTGCTTCCGGTCCTGCCCGCGCTCGCCGATTGCAGCCAGGCCGTGGTTGGGCGGGGCGCCAGCGCCTTCGCCGCCGAGTGCTCGGTGTGCCATGCCACGAGCAAGGACGCGGCCCCGGGCATGGGCCCGAACCTGGGCGGGGTGATCGGCCGCAACGCCGGCAGCCAGCCTGGCTTCGCCTACTCGCAAGCGATGAAGGCCCGCGCCCGGGCCTGGGAACAGGACGGCCTGCAGGCCTTCATCGCCCAGCCCCAGGCCGAGGTGCCCGGCACCTACATGCCCTATGCCGGCCTGGCCGACGCGACGGATCGCCAGGCCATCGCCTGCTTCCTCGCCCAGCCGCACTGAGGCGCTCCGGAACTCCCATGAACGAGGAAAGAACATGAGCAAGGTTGACGTACTGCCGCAGGTCGCGGCCTTCCTGCAACGCCGCCACGGCTGCTTCATCGACGGCCAGTGGGTGGTGCCCGAAGGCGCTTCCACCCCGGTGCTGAATCCGGCCACCGGCGAGGTGATCGCCGATGTGGCGGAAGCCGATGACGCGCTGCTGGACCGCGCCGTGCAATCGGCCCACCGCGCCTTCAAGGCCGGCGTCTGGTCGGGCCTGCGTCCGGCCGATCGCGAACGCATCCTGCTGCGCTTCACCGCGCTGGTGGAGGAGCACGGCGAGGAGCTGGCGCAACTGGAAACCCTGAGCCAGGGCAAGTCCATCAACATGGCGCGGATGCTCGACGTCGGCGCCACGGTGGAGTTCATGCGCTACATGGCCGGCTGGGCGACCAAGATCGAGGGCCAGACCCTGGACGTCTCCATCCCGCTGCCCGAAGGCGCGCGCTTCACCGCCTTCGCCCGCCGCGAGCCGGTGGGCGTGGTGGCCGGCATCGTGCCCTGGAACTTCCCGCTGATGATCACCACCTGGAAGCTGATGCCGGCGCTGGCCTGTGGCTGCACGGTGGTGATCAAGCCGGCCACCGAGACGCCGCTGACCGCGCTGCGCCTGGCCGAGCTGGCGCTGGAGGCGGGCATCCCGCCGGGCGTGTTCAACCTGGTCACCGGCGGTGGTGCCACCGTGGGCAACGCCCTGGCCTCGCACCCGCTGATCAACAAGGTGTCCTTCACCGGCTCCACCGCCGTGGGCAAGAGCGTCGGCGCGGTGGCGGTGCGCAACATGACCCGCTTCGCCCTGGAGCTGGGCGGCAAGAACCCGATGATCATCCTCGCCGACGCGGACATCGACAAAGCCATCGGTGGGGCGCTGCTCGGCGGCCTGCTCAACCAGGGTCAGGTCTGCGCCGCGGCGTCGCGCTTCTATGTGCAGCGCTCGCGCTACGACGAGTTCGTCGAGAAGCTGGCCGGCGCCGTTTCCGGCCTGTCCATCGGTGCGGGCATGGACTGCGATGCGGCGATCAACCCGCTGGTCTCGCGCAAGCAGCAGCAGGGCGTGCTGCGCCACATCGAACTGGCCCGCCGCGAGGGCGCCCGCGTCGTCACCGGAGGCACGCCGGTGGACAGCGAAGGCTTCTACGTGCGCCCCACGGTGCTGGCCGATGTCGATCACTCCATGACGGTCGCCCGCGAGGAAGTGTTCGGCCCGGTGCTGTCGGTGATCCCCTTCGACGACGAGGAGAGCGCCATCGCCATGGCCAACGACAGCGAATACGGCCTGGCCGCCAGCCTCTGGACCAACGACCTGACCAAGGCGATGAACCTGGTCCCGCGCATCGAGGCCGGCACCGTGTGGGTCAACGCCCACGTGCTGCTGGACCCCAACATGCCGTTCGGCGGCGTCAAGCAATCGGGCATGGGCCGCGAGTTCGGCCGCACCGTCATCGAGGCCTACACCGAGCTGAAATCGGTGTGCATCGCCCACTGAGCAAGTGCGACACCCTCCTAATTCACAGGCCTTCGGGCCTGTTTTTTTATGGGTGTCTTTCAGTGGGCCCCCGCGTGCGCGGGGGTGACGGTGTGTGGGGATGGTGCGTGCCGCACCGTCATCCTCGCGAACGCGGGGATCCACCTCAAGCCGGCGGGCACGGCGTTGCCTGGGGCTTCGCATCGCGAATGAAATCGCTCCCACGGGCGGGAGGCTGTTCAGTGGGCCCCCGCGTACGCGGGGGTGACGGCGTATGGGGATGGTTTGTGCCACCTCGTCATCCTCGCGAATGCGGGGATCCACTCAAGCCGGCGGGCACGGCGTTGCCTGTTGCGCCGCATCGCGAATGAAATCGCTCCCACGGGGCGGGAGGCTGTTCAGTGGGCCCCCGCGTGCGCGGGGGTGACGGTGTGTGGGGTGGTGTGTGCCACCTCGTCATCCTCGCGAATGCGGGGATCCACTCAAGCCGGCGGGCACGGCGTTGCCTGGGGCTTCGCATCGCGAATGAAATCGCTCCCACGGGCGGGAGGCTGTTCAGTGGGCCCCCGCGTACGCGGGGGTGACGGTGTGTGGGGATGGTGCGTGCCGCACCGTCATCCTCGCGAACGCGGGGATCCACTCAAGCCGGCGGGCACGGCGTTGCCTGGGGCTTCGCATCGCGAATGAAATCGCTCCCACGGGGCGGGAGGCTGTTCAGTGGGCCCCCGCGTGCGCGGGGGTGACGGTGTATGGGGATGGTTTGTGCCACCTCGTCATCCTCGCGAACGCGGGGATCCACTCAAGCCGGCGAGCAGGGCGTTGCCTGGGGCGCCGCATCGCGAATGAATTCGCTCCCACGGGCGGGAGGCTGTTCAGTGGGCCCCCGCGTGCGCGGGGGTGACGGTGTATGGGGATGGTTTGTGCCACCTCGTCATCCTCGCGAATGCGGGGATCCACTCAAGCCGGCGGGCACGGCGTTGCCTGGGGCTTCGCATCGCGAATGAATTCGCTCCCACGGGGTGGGGCGGGAGTCTGTTCAGTGGGCCCCCGCGTGCGCGGGGGTGACGGTGTATGGGGATGGTATGTGCCACCTCGTCATCCTCGCGAATGCGGGGATCCACTCAAGCCTGCGGGCACGGCGTTGCCTGGGGCTCCGCATCGCGAATGAATTCGCTCCCACGGGCGGAAGGCTGTTCAGTGGGCCCCGGCGTGCGCGGGGGTGACGGTGTGTGGGGATGGTGCGTGCCGCACCGTCATCCTCGCGAATGCGGGGATCCACTCGAGGGCCATGCACCTGGCCTCCCATCGCCGGGTCATAACCAAACCTGTTGGCCTGATCGGCATTCGAGGCTAGGCTTCGGCCATTTCCCTCATCGGGCAGCTGCCGTGAATATCGATACCCGCATCAAATTCCGCCACCTGGTGTGCTTCCTCGAAGTGGCGCGCCAGGGCACCCTGGCGCGGGCGGCGGACAAGCTGGCGGTGAGCCAGCCGGCCATTTCCAAGACCCTCAAGGAGCTGGAGGAGCTGCTCGGCGCCAGCCTCTTCGCGCGCAGCAAGAGCGGCGTGACCCTCACCGAGGCGGGCGTGGCCTTCATGCGCTACGCGGGCCCCTGCGTGCAGGCGCTGCGCGATGGCGTGGACAGCCTGCGCAGTGGCGAGCACGAATCCGCCAGCCTGCGCCTGGGCGTGCTCTCCACGGTGGAGAGCCTGCTGGTGCCCGAGGTGGTGCGCCGCCTGCACGCGCGCCACCCGACCCTGGTGGCCAGCGTGGTGACCGGCCCCAGCGCCTTCCTGCTGTCGCAACTGCACCTGGGCGAACTGGACCTGGTGGTGGGGCGCATGACCGACAGCCCGCAGATCCAGGGCCTGCTGTTCGAACACCTGTACAGCGAATCGATGACCCTGGTGGTACGTCCCGGCCACCCGCTGCTGGAGGGGCCACTGCAGCGCGAGCGCTTGCAGGACCACCCCCTGGTGCTGCCGCTGGCCGGCACCACCATCCGCAAGTACGCCGACGCCTTCTTCGTGCAATGCGGCATCAGCCAGCCGCGCCAGCGCCTGGAGACCCTCTCCGTGGCCCTGAGCCGTCGCTACGTGCAGACCAGCGAGGCGATCTGGATCGCCCCCACCGACGCGGTGCGGCTGGACCTGCGCCGGGGCGAGCTGGTGGAGCTGCAACTGGGCATCCGGGAGCCCGGGGGCTCGGTGGGCATCTGCAGCAACGCCGCGCTGCCGCTGCCCCTGGCGGCGCACTGGTGCGTCGAGGTATTGCGCGAGCTGGGCCAGGCCTATCGGGAGGGGCAGTATCCTTAATCAAATGGTTATGGATGGGGCGCGTTATTTCAGTTTTCCGGGCTCCGGCGAGGCGTGACACTTCGCCACAGCCTGCTGCCCCGCAGCCTCCACAAATCCAATAACGAGGAGATCGACATGCCCGATGCGCAACAGAGCCGCTTCGTCATTCGTGATCGCAACTGGCACCCCAAGGCCCTGACGCCCGACTACAAGACCTCCATTCCCCGTTCCCCGCGCCAGGCGCTGGTGAGCATCCCGCAATCGGTCTCCGAGACCAGCGGTCCGGATTTCTCGCACCTGAAGCTGGGGCGCTTCGACAACGACCTCCTGCTCAACTTCGACCACGGCGGCCTGCCCATCGGCGAGCGCATCATCGTCGCCGGGCGCGTCTGCGACCAATACGGCAAGCCGATCCCCCACACCCTGGTGGAGATGTGGCAGGCCAACGCCGGCGGCCGCTACCGCCACAAGAACGACCGCTACCTGGCGCCGCTGGACCCGAACTTCGGCGGCGTCGGCCGCGCGCTGACCGACAGCGAGGGCTACTACAGCTTCCGCACCATCAAGCCCGGCCCCTATCCGTGGCGCAACGGCCCCAACGACTGGCGCCCGGCGCATATCCACTTCTCCATCAGCGGCCCGTCGATCGCCACCCGGCTGATCACCCAGCTGTACTTCGAGGGTGACCCGCTGATCCCCATGTGCCCCATCGTCAAGTCCATCGCCAACCCCGAGGCGGTGCAGAGCCTGATCGCCAGGCTCGACATGAGCGCGGCCAACCCCATGGATTGCCTGGCCTACCGCTTCGACATCGTCCTGCGCGGCCAGCGCCGCACCCACTTCGAAAACCGCTGAGGAGCTGCGCGCATGCCCATCCAATTGCTGCCGGAAACCCCGTCGCAAACCGCCGGCCCCTACGTGCACATCGGCCTGGCGCTCGCCGCCGCCGGCAACCCGGTCCGCGACCAGGAGATCTGGAGCGAGATGGCCAAGCCCGGTGCGCCGGGCGAGCACATCCTGCTCATCGGCCACGTCTACGACGGCAACGGCCACCTGGTGTGCGATTCCTTCCTGGAGTTCTGGCAGGCCGACCATGAAGGCCGCTACGACAGCGCCTTCGACCCGGAGAAGCCCTTCAACGGCTTCGGCCGCACCGCCACCACCTTCGATGCCGGCGAATGGACGCTGAAGACCATCAAGCCCGGCGTGGTGCACAACGCCGCCGGGGTGCCCATGGCGCCGCACATCAACGTCTCGCTGTTCGCCCGGGGCATCAACATCCACCTGCAGACGCGCCTGTACTTCGACGACGAGGCCGAGGCCAACGCCCGCTGCCCGGTGCTCACCCTGATCGAGCAGCCGCAGCGCCGGGAAACCCTGGTCGCCCAGCGCTGCGAGGTGGACGGCAAGCTCGCCTACCGCTTTGATATCCGCATCCAGGGGGAAGGGGAAACGGTCTTCTTTGACTTCTAGAACGCTGCAGTCCGATCAGCCCGCCGAAACGGTCCTCGAGCGCATCCGGCGGCACTTCAACGCGGTGCTGGAGGCGCGGGGCTACCGCGCCGACAGCGCACAGCAGGCGGCCGTCGAGCACCTCGGCAGCTGGCTGGACAAACACCTGAACGCGCGTCGGGGCTGGTTCCGCCGGCCGGTGGCGGGTGTCTACCTGTGGGGCGGCGTCGGCCGGGGCAAGAGCTTCGTGATGGACGCCTTCTTCGCCGCCGCGCCGGTGCAGGCCAAGCGCCGCGTGCACTTCCACGCCTTCCTGCAGGAGTTGCAGGTGCGCATGCTCGCCTTCAGCGGCCAGCCCGATCCCTTGGCCCGTGTCGCCCGGGAGATCGCCCAGCAGACGCGGCTGCTGTGCTTCGACGAGTTCCACGTGCACGACATCGGCGACGCCATGCTGCTCGGGCGCCTGCTCAAGGTGCTGGTGGAGGAGGGCGTGGGCCTGGTCTGCACCTCCAACTACAGCCCCGACAGGCTGTGCCCGAACCCGCTGTACCGCGAGCGCTTCCGCCCGGCCATCCAGCTGATCGAGAAGCGCTTCGACGTGTTCTCCCTCGACGCCGGCCAGGACTACCGCCAGCACAGCACCGAGCTGGAAGCCTGGGGCGATTACTGCTGGCCCGAGCCGGAGGATGGCGGCGCGTCGATCCGCCGTTCCCTGGGATTGGGGGAGGGCGCCTTGCTGGACCAGGTGCTGGAGGTCAACCACCACCCGCTGCGGGTGCATGCACTGGAAGGCGACCGGGCCTGGCTGGACTTCCACGAGCTGTTCGCCACGCCGCGCTCGGCCAGTGACTACCTGTGGCTGATCGAGCACTTCCCGCACATGGCGGTGAGCGGCCTGGACCGCCTCGGCGACCACCCCCAGGACGTCAGCCAGCGCTTCCTGAATTTCATCGACATCGCCTACGACCGGGGGCTGCACCTGCGGCTGTTCTCCGCCGTGGCGCTGGAGCAACTGGCCGAGGGCGGCAATGCCGTGGATTTCGCCCGCACCCTGAGCCGGATGAAGCAGCTGCGCAGCGTGAAGCTGGATACCGCCCCCTAGAGAATCTGCCGGGAGCACCGTCATCCCCGCGAGCGCGGGCACCCACTGAACAGCCGCCAATTGCGATAACCGCCCACCGCTTCGATAATCGCCCATCAGCCCGGTGCGATAGCCAAGGACAACAACAATGAGCGACGAACAACGAGTCCCCCTGCCGCCCCTGGCGCCGCCCATCATCGCCTCGCCAGCCAAGCGCATCGAAGCCTTCACCGGCGACCCCAATTTCATGACCTCCCTGGCCCGTGGCCTGGCAGTGATCCACGCCTTCCAGGAGCGCAAGCGCCACCTGACCATCGCCCAGATCAGCCACCGCACCGAGATTCCCCGCGCCGCCGTGCGCCGCTGCCTGCACACGCTGATGAGCCTCGGCTACGTGACCACCGACGGCCGCACCTACTCGCTGCTGCCCAAGGTGCTCACCCTCGGCCACGCCTACCTGTCCTCGACGCCGCTCGCGGTCACCGCGCAACCGATCCTCGACCGTCTCAGCGAGCAGTTGCACGAGGCCTGCTCCATGGCCACCCTGGAGGGCGACGAGATCCTCTACATCGCCCGCTCGGCCACGCCGCAGCGGCTGATCTCGGTGGACCTCAGCGTCGGCAGCCGGCTGCCGGCCTACTGCACCTCCATGGGCCGCATTCTCCTCGCCGCGCTGGATGACGCGGCGCTGGAGGAGTACATCGAGCACGCCGACCTGCAGATCAAGACCAGCCGCACCGTGCATACGGCGCAAGGGCTGCGCGCGAGCATCGCGCAGATCCGCACCCAGGGCTGGGTGATCATCGACCAGGAGCTGGAAGTCGGCCTGCGCTCGGTGGCGGTGCCGCTGAAGGACTCCGCCGGCCAGGTGCTCGCCGCCCTCAACGTCGGCACCCACGCCGGTCGCGTCACCCGCCAGGAGCTGGAGACGCGCTTCCTGCCGGTGCTGCTGGAGGCGAGCAAGGAACTCAGCGCACGGCTGTTCCAATAGGCGCCGTTCCCCCTTGGGGCCGGCATCCGCCGACCTCTTGCAAAGCGTTCGATAAGCGCACGCATAGTCGATTATCGAATTGAACTGCCCCAGGCCTCTCCGTAGTGTTTGCCGGGCCGCACGAGACGCTGCGGTCCCATAAAAACAATGAGAGTCAGCCATGGCCAGCAGCCATCCGCAGCGCGCAAGCGCTCCGTCGTCGCACGCCGCAGGGGTTCGCCTGCCGGGCACGCTCATTCCTGTCTCATTCGTGCGTTACCCCACGGAGGCCGAGATCATCGGCCCGTGCCGCGCGAAGACGCCTTCACAGGAACTTCCTACATGACCCGCCCTGCATCGCTACCGGCCGCCGGTACCCTCGACGTCCAATCCTTCATCAACGCCCAGCCGCTTTCCCGCTACCAATGGCGGATCGTGCTGCTGTGCTTCCTCATCGTCTTCCTCGACGGCCTCGACACCGCCGCCATGGGCTTCATCGCCCCGGCCCTGACCCAGGACTGGGGCATCGACCGCGCCAGCCTCGGCCCGGTGATGAGCGCCGCGCTGATCGGCATGGTCTTCGGCGCCCTCGGTTCCGGCCCGCTGGCCGACCGCTTCGGCCGCAAGATCGTGCTGGTGGTGGCGGTGTTCCTCTTCGGCCTGTTCAGCCTGCTGTCGGCCTTCAGCAGCGACATCGACCAGTTGCTGGTGCTGCGCCTGCTCACCGGCCTGGGCCTGGGCGCGGCGATGCCCAACGCCACCACGCTGCTTTCCGAGTACACGCCGGAGCGGCTCAAGTCGCTGCTGGTGACCAGCATGTTCTGCGGCTTCAACCTGGGCATGGCGTCCGGCGGCTTCGTCTCCGCGAAGATGATCCCGGCCTTCGGCTGGCACAGCCTGCTGCTGCTCGGCGGCGTGCTGCCGCTGCTGCTGGCGGTGGTGTTGCTGCTCTGGCTGCCGGAGTCCGCCCGCTACCTGGTGGTGCGCAACCGGGGGGCCGACAGGGTGCGCCAGGTGCTGGCCCCCATCGCCCCGGCGGAGGTGGCCGTGGCCACGGACTTCAGCGTGCCGGAGCAGAAGACGGTGCAGAGCCGCAACGTGCTCAAGGTGGTCTTCGCCGGCACCTACAGCGCCGGCACCCTGCTGCTGTGGCTGACCTATTTCATGGGCCTGGTGATCGTCTACCTGCTCACCAGCTGGCTGCCGACCCTGATGCGCGACAGCGGTGCGAGCATGGAGCAGGCCGCCTTCATCGGGGCGCTGTTCCAGTTCGGCGGTGTGCTCAGCGCCGTCGGCGTAGGCTGGGCGATGGACAGATTCAACCCGCACAAGGTCATCGGCATCTTCTACCTGCTGGCGGGCGTCTTCGCCTACTTCGTCGGCCAGAGCCTGGGCCAGGTCACCCTGCTGGCGACCCTGGTGCTGCTCGCCGGCATGTGCATCAACGGCGCGCAATCGGCCATGCCGTCCCTCGCCGCACGTTTCTACCCCACCCAGGGCCGCGCCACGGGCGTGTCCTGGATGCTCGGCATCGGCCGCTTCGGCGCCATCCTCGGCGCCTGGATCGGCGCCACGCTGCTGGGCCTGGGCTGGAACTTCGAACAGGTGCTGACCGCGCTGGTGGTCCCCGCTGCCATCGCCACGGCGGCGGTGGTGATCAAGGGGCTGGTGAGCCATGCGGATGCGACGTGAGTACGCACCGGCGAGATTTGATTCTGGCTTGGAGTCGTGATCCTAGACAGCAAGTAGGGGAACTTGAGGGGCAAGTGATGTAAGGCTTGCCTCCCCCGAGATCGCCTCAGAGTTTATCGATAAAAAGCTGGTCGGCCTCTATGCGATTAGTCGTGAGAGAAATAATGTTGGCCAACTACATGTTATCCGTACTTTGAATGATGGGGTGTATATAAGGGGCGTTCTGTCAGGGATTGGAACTGCTTGTAGTGGTGGCTCATCTAGTCTATTCGGTGCGTAGGGGCGTTGAGAAAAATCTCTTAGTAATTGCTTACTGGCTAGGTTTTGGAAAGCGTGAAGATCTGTTCATGACCAATATGAAATGATCGTGAGGGCAGTATACTCCGGGGGCTCTTTGGTGCTTTATTATATCCTCGTTGGTTGTAATGACTATTGCTTCTTCTAAACATTTTGGGCAGACCACGGATAGATTTCCACTTCCATATTCATCAAATACTAATTTCACTTGGGCTGCGCTGCCATCAAATACTATTCTCTTCATTGGATGTTTTTCGTCGATTTCTAAGGGGTTGAGTAATTTGAATTGCTGGGATGTATCTTTATGAGATTTATTTAAATCTAATTATGCGTGCTCTGGGTTTGCTCTAAATGGGTTCTTGTCTCGATGAGGCGTTTTTGTATTTGCTGCTTGTTAAAGAGAAAGTCTCCTCCTTCGGGTCGATAGCAAGACAGCATTTCAACGGTCTGTTGCACGAATTCATCGTCTGGAAAATGGTCGTCCAATAGCGATTCAAGGTTGTTGGAAGCACTGATGCTTGTGTCTGATTCGTTGATAAAATTATTCATTAAAATTTCTAGCTTTTCGGGTCCATTCTTGTTTCCTTTTTGGGTTTATGGCATCGAGGGTGTCAATGGCTCTGATTTAGGAATCTGCAAGCGCTTTTGCCTGTATTGTGCCTCCTTGATGGGATGAGCGCTCGTCAGCTATGAGTTTGCCGGTAGGGGCGAATGGTAGCGGCTAGTGCTGGCCCCGCCAGCCTTTGGCCTGGCTCATTAAACTACTGCTGTGTCCGATAATCGAACAGATATTCCGCCGACGAATTGCTTGGTTCGCGAGCCCGGGGATACCTTGCCGGTCACTGTGGCTCCGTAAAATAACAACAAGAGTGCGTTGGACATGGAAAATTGCCTGCTGAGCGAGCGCAGCATGGTGTTTGAGCGTGCCGACCCTTATGCGGTGTCGGGTTACGTCAACCAGCATGTCGGCTCCCACGATATCCGCCTGCCCACCGTGGGGCGGCCCGAGGCCAGCCTCAATCACCGCAAGTTCGCCAGCCTGGACCTGTGCCGTATCAGCTATGGCGGCAGCGTGCGGGTCACCTCTCCGGCCCTGGAGACCATCTACCACCTGCAGGTGCTGCTGCGCGGCAACTGCCTGTGGCGCGGGCACCGCCAGGAGCACTACCTGGCGCCGGGCGAGCTGCTGCTGATCAACCCGGACGATCCGGTCGACCTGACCTATTCCGACGATTGCGAGAAGTTCATCCTCAAGATGCCGGTGGCGCTCATGGAGGCCGTCTGCGACGAGCAGCGCTGGCTGCGCCCGGGCGACGGCGTGCGCTTCCTGCAGAACCGCTATCGCCTGCTGGAACTGGACGGCTTCATCAACCTGCTGGCCATGGTCTGCCAGGAGGCGGAAAGCCGCGACCCCTTGCTGCGTGTCCAGGACCACTACACCCAGATCGTCGCCAGCAAGATGCTCACGCTGATGCGCACCAACGTCAGCCGCGAGCAGCTCGGTTCCCAGGCGGCGTCCTTCGAGCGCATCGCCGATCACATCGAGCGCAACCTCAGGCAGGACATCACCAGCGAGGAGCTGGCCGCCCAGGCGCAGATGAGCCTGCGCTCGCTCTACGCCCTGTTCGAGCGCCACGCCGGCACCACGCCCAGGCACTACATCCGCCAGAAGAAGCTCGAGCGCATCCACGCCTGCCTCAGCGATCCGGACTGCTGCGTGCGCAATGTCACCGAGCTGGCCCTGGATTACGGTTTCCTGCACCTCGGGCGCTTTGCCGAGAACTACAAAGCGCAGTTCGGCGAGTTGCCGTCGGATACCTTGAGGCGGCGCGGTTTGTAATCCAGAGCTCCGGCTCTGGGGGCTCCTGATCCATCCGCGGGGTAGGGTGGAGGTCGCTTTTTACCTCCACCATGACGGTGCTTCATGTGGCTCCGGGTTGGGGCATTCCTACGGCCTGGTTGGCGAATGAATTGGCTATGTCTGCGTTAAGTGTTGCTAGAGGATTTGAGTCCAGCTGATTGCCGAGCTCTGATGATGTTTCTGGTTTCGCCCCCGGGCGAGTCTCTTTCTTCAGTCGTCGGGATGCCGAACCACAAGAAAGAAACCAAAGA